>NZ_SMKZ01000001.1 GCF_004349065.1 Jiangella asiatica | reverse complement strand
CACCCGACCCGCCACCGTTCCGACCCGGTGGAGGAACGTTCCATGATCATCAACCGGTGGCGACACCATGACGTCGCCAACCGTTGACGATCAACGGGACAGCACACACGAGCCGCACCCATCTGGTGATAGCCCGCAACTCACTGAACCGCCGGGCCCGCACACCGTTCAGCGGACAGTGCCGGGTCCGACGGAGTTCCGGCGCGGCCTGGTGCCGTGCAGGTCAGTCCAGGTGGGCCAGGAGGTCGCGGTAGGCCTGGTCGGGGTCGCCGTCGCGGGTGGGTACGACGACGGCGCGAGGGCGGGTGGGCAGCAGGGCCGCCAGGCGGTCGTGCATGGCGGACAGCTCGGCCGGGCCACCCTGCGTGTCCAGGTGCGCGGCCGCGTCCAGGTGCGCGGGGTCGGCGCCGGCCCGGGTGCGCTCGGCGAAGCGCCGCAGCGCGCCGTGCTTCTCGTCCCACAGCACGAGCTCGTGGAAGCGCGCGCCCACGGCCTCGGCGGTGGCCTCCAGCTCCTCCAGGAACCGCGGCCGGCCGAGGTACTGCGGCACGACGACGTCGTGGCCGGCGCGCAGGTGGGCGGCGGCCGCGGCGACGGCGATCGCGCGGGCCAGCAGGCCGGCGGCGTGCGGATCGTCGCGCCAGCCGCCGATCAGGTCGCGAACCCGGTCGACGTCGAGGTTCAGGGCGAGCGGGTGGTCGTCGACGTACCGGCGGGCGAGGGTGGACTTGCCGATGGCCGGTGGTCCGTTGAGCACGATCAGCCGGGGCACCGCACCACCATAGAGTGGTGGCATGGACGTCGTGGGCACGCTGACCCGCTGGCAGGACGCCGGCGGCGTGTGGCGGGTCGTGGCTCGCACTCCCGCCGGCACCACCGTCGCGCTGTGCCGGTGCGACGGGGGCGAGGAGGTCGACCGGGTCACGTCGGCCGACTCGGCGCTGCTGGCGTTCCTGGCCGGCCGTACCAGCAGCGACGACTGACTCGCTAGCCCGACAGTGCGGCGAGGACGCCGGCGAGCCGGTCGGCACGGTCGGCGTCGGCGCTGCGGGCCTCGGCCACCAACACCGCGACGGCCGCCCGGAACGCGCGCGTCAGCTCGGCCCTGTCGAGCGAGCGGACCAGGGCCTCGGCCACCAGGCCCAGCACGTCCGGCGGCAGCCGGTCCATGCCGCGGCCCTGGCTGGCCGGCAGCCCGTGGCGCAGGCAGGCCAGCGCGAGCACGTGGTCGCGCGTCCCGCTGATCATGTACTCAGCCTGCCAGGCCCGGCCACGCTCGATGCTCGACCTGGCATGCAGCGCGTACAGCCAGCCCATGCCGATCAGCGTCGACGGGTCCGGTGGCGACGACGGGGACTGCTCGGCCGCCGTGCCGAAGATCAGCCGGAAGGTCGGCGCCGTCGGGCCGAACTCGCCGTCCGGCGCGAACGCGAGATCCACCTGCAACGTGCTGGCCAGCAGGAACACTCGGTAGACGGTGCGGCGGAACGGCACGTCGAGATGGTCGACGGCGCCGTGCTCGGAGTACATGGCGGCGGTCCAGTCGGCGATGACGGCGTCCTGGTCGGTGCCGGCCGCGAGCCCGAACGCGAGGTCGATGTCGGACCACCGGTCCTCCGCGCCGACGGCCGCGGACCCGGTCGCGGCCGCGCTGGCGATGCGCGGGTCGGCGCGGGCTGTCTCGACGAGCCGGGCGCGCAGTTGATCACGGTCGGTGGGATTGAACACCGGGCCACGCTACGGCACGGCCGCGCTCACCAGTGCACCCAGCCGCCGTCGACGTTGATGACCTGACCGGTGATGAACGAGCTGTCGTCACTGGCCAGGAAGACGAACGTGCCGACGAGGTCGGCCGCGGTGCCGCGCCGCTTCAGCGCCTGCACGGCGGTGACGGCCGCGAAGGCCTCGTCCGCGTCGGGCACCAGCTCCTCCTCGCGCTCGGTCCGGATGGCGCCGGGCATGACGGCGTTGACCCGGACGCCGTCGGGCCCCACCTCGCGGGCCAGCGCCCGGGTGAGCCCGACGATGCCCGCCTTGCTCGAGGTGTAGTGCAGCGAGCCAGCCTGACCGGTGGCCACCATGACGCTCGTGACGGTGATGATCGAGCCGTGCCCGCCAGCCGCGAGGTCGGGGTGCGCGGCGCGGGCCAGCAGCCAGGTGGCGCGCAGGTTGACATCCATGACCCGACCCCAGTCGTCCACACCGATCTCGCGCCACGGGGTGCGGCTCGTGGCGGCGGCGTTGGCGACGACGACGTCGAGCCGGCCGACCTCCTGCCGCGCGGCCGCCACCAGAGCGTCGACCGCGTCGGAGTCGGCGAGGTCGGCACCGAGGGCGACGGCGGTGGCGTCGGTGCCGCGCAGCTCGGCGGCGAGCTTCTCGGCGAGGGTGGCCATCTCGGGGTGCGGCTCGTGTGCGATGGCTACGGCGGCGCCCTCGGCGGCGAACGCCCTGGCCACGGCCGCGCCGATGCCGCGCGAAGCCCCGGTCACCAGCGCCGCCCGTCCGGCCAGTCGCCCGTCGCGCACGCTCACCTCCGACGACGTTTCGCTGTTCGCAACAGACAGTTCGAAACTATGTCAGGCCGGTCGCCTCGTCAATCGAAAAACGAGCGGGGTGATCAGGACAGCGGGTCGGCGACACCGGCGAGGCTCAGCTCGTCGGCGTAGTGACAGGCGGCCAGGTGCTCGCTCGATCCCGTCGGCGACAGCTGGAGCAGCGGCCGCTCGTCGGCGCAGCGCTCGGCCCGGCGGTGCGGGCACCGGGTGTGGAACGGGCACCCGGACGGCGGGTTCGCCGGGTCGGGCAGGTCGTCGGCGAGCCGGATGCGCCGGCCCGCGCCGCGCAGGTGCGGGTCGGGTACCGGGACCGCCGACAGCAGCGCCTCGGTGTATGGGTGCCCGGGCCGCTGGAACACCTCCTCGGTCTCGGCCTGCTCGACGATCCGGCCGAGGTACATGACGGCGACCCGGTCGCAGATGTGCTCGACCACCGACAGGTCGTGGGAGATGAACAGGTAGGTCAGCTGGTACTCGTCCTGCAGGTCGCTGAGGAGGTTGAGGATCTGCGCGCGAATCGACACGTCCAGCGCCGAGACCGCCTCGTCGGCGATGACCAGCCGGGGGTTGGTGATGAGGGCGCGGGCGATGTTGATGCGCTGGCGCTGCCCGCCGGAGAACGCGTGCGGGTAGCGGCGCATGAACTCCGGACGCAGCCCGACGCGGCGCAGCATGGCCGCCACCCGGTCCTCGATGGAGCTGTCCACCCGCTCGGAGCGGATGTGCCGCAGCGGCTCGGCGATCAGCTGGAGCAGCGTCTTGCGCGGGTTCAGCGAGCCGAACGGGTCCTGGAAGATCACCCGGATGTGCTCGCGGTACGGCCGCAGCTGGTTGGCCTCCAGCTGGGCCAGATCGACCTCGGCACCGCCGCGGGGGTCCCGGTAGCGGATGGTGCCGGCGGTCGGGTCGAGGGCCCGGGCGATGCACCGGCCCAGCGTCGTCTTGCCACAGCCGGACTCGCCGACCAGACCGAGCGTCTCCCCCGGCCGGATGTCGAGGTCGACGTCGTCGACGGCCTGGACGTGACCGACCGTGCGGCCGAAGAACCCCTTCTTGACCGGGAACGTCATCCGCAGCCCGCGCACCGACAGCAGCGGCTCCGCCTCGTCCGGCGCCACCGCCGGCGACCGGTCCTCGGCCCCGGTGAGCGTCGCGGTGTTCGGTGCCGGCGCGGCCGGCACCGGCGGCCGTTCGACGTCGGGATCGTGCAGGTGGCAGGCGGCCTCGTGCCGGTCCCCGACCTGTCGCACGGCCGGCGGCGTGACGTCGCACAGCCCGGGCATGACCGACGGGCACCGGGTGTGGAACGGGCAGCCGGTGGGCCGGTCGTCCGGCGACGGCACCATGCCGGCGATGGCCGCCAGCCGCTCGCTGCGGGCCTGGCCCAGGGTCGGCACCGACTCCAGCAGCGCCCGCGTGTACGGATGCTCGGGGCGGTCGAAGATGTCGGTCACCGAGCCCTGTTCGGCGACGGTGCCCAGGTACATCACCGTGACGTCGTCGGCGATCTCGGCCACCACGCCGAGGTCGTGCGTGATGAACATGACCGACATCCCGGTTTCGTCCTGCAGCTGCGCGATCAGGTCGAGGATGCGGGCCTGCGTGGTGACGTCGAGAGCGGTCGTCGGCTCGTCGGCGATGAGCAGCGCCGGGTCGCAGGACAACGCGATGGCGATCATCACCCGCTGGCACATGCCGCCGGACAACTGGAACGAGTAGGAGTCGAAGCGCCGCTCCGGCTGCGGTATCCCGACCCGGGCCAGCTGCGCGATCGCGAGCTCCTTGGCCTCCGCCGCCGACACCGGTCGGTGCAGCCGGATCGCCTGGACGAGCTGGTCACCGATCGAGTACATCGGCGACAGCGACGCCATCGGCTCCTGGAACACCATGCCGATCTGGCCGCCGCGGACCTGGCGGATCTCGGCGCCGTGCGGGTCCAGCGCGGCCAGGTCGACCGCGGGTGCCTCCGGGTCCGGATGCCACCAGAGGTGGCCGGCCTCGATCCGTCCTGGCGCGTCGACCAGCCCGAGCACCGAGCGGGCGGTGATGGATTTGCCGCAGCCGGACTCGCCGACGACGCAGATGGTGCGGCCGCGCGGCACGTCGAGGCTGACGCCGTCGACGGCTTTCACCACGCTCTCGTCGGTGTGGAAGTACGTCCGTAGCCCGTCGATCCGCAGGATGGTGCCCGACGCGGCCAGCTCGCGCCCGACCTGCCGGGGGTCGGCCGGAGCCGGGCTGTCCAGGCCGGCCACCACGCCGACGCCGCGGCCGGTGTCGTCTCTGTGCGCAGTCATACGGAGTCCCGTCCTCGTGTGGTCATCGTCGATACGGGTCGGCGGCGTCGCGCAGTCCGTCACCCATGAAGTTCAGCGACAGGACCGCGACGACGACCGCCAGTCCGGGCAACAGCAGCCAGGGTGCGGTCGAGATCACCCGGATCTGCTGCGCTTCCTGCAACAGCACGCCCCACGACACCACCGGTGGCTGCAGGCCCAGGCCGAGGAAGGACAGCGCCGTCTCGGCCAGGATCATGGCCGGGATCGACAGCGTCAGGGTTGCGATGAGGTGCGAGGTGAACGACGGCAGCATGTGGCTGAAGATGATCGCCCGCCGGCCGACCCCGTCGAGCTTCGCCGCCATGACGAAGTCCTCCTCGCGCAGCGACAGGAACCTGCCGCGGACTTCCCGGGCGAGGCTCGTCCACGCCACGAACGACAGCACGACGGTGATCATGAAGTATCGCGCCAGCGGTCCCCAGTCGGTAGGCACCGCGGCCGCCAGGCCCAGCCACAGCGGCAGCGTCGGCAGCGACATGAAGAACTCGACCATGCGCTGGATGACGGTGTCGACCTTGCCGCCCAGGTAGCCGGAGACCCCGCCCAGCGTGACGCCGAGCACGAACGCGACCGCCACACCCACCAGGCCGACCGACATCGAAACCCGGGTGCCGTGGATGATGCGCGAGAGCTGGTCGCGGCCGAGCCGGTCCGCGCCGAGCAGGTACATCGGCGGACCGTCGGGGTCGGCCGGCCCGATCACGTGGATGTTCGTCTCGATCAGGCCGAACAGCGTGTAGGACGGGCCACGGGCGAACAGCTCGACCGGCACCTTGGTGTCCTCGTCGACCTCGAACCGGATCTCCAGCGTCTCCGGGTCCTGCTCGGCGGTGTAGCCGTTGACGTAGAGCCCCCAGTCCCAGCCGTCGCTGGTGTCGACGACGTGCAGCCGCTGCGGCGGCGCGTAGGTGTACTCGGGGTCCAGGTGGCTGGAGTCGTACGGGGCCAGGAAGCCGGCGAAGACGGCGACGAGGTACAGCGTCGCGGTCACGACGAGGCCGGCCAGCGCCAGCTTGTGCTTGCGGAACCGCCACCACATGAGGCGCCACTGCGAGGCCACCGACACGGCCGCGGGCGCGACGTCCTGGACCGCCGGTTCGGCCGCTGGCCCGGCCGGCGGCAACTGCTGCGTCATGTCGCTCTCCCTACCGGTAGCGGAGCCGGACCCGAGGATCGAGCCAGGCCAGGGCGATGTCGGAGATGAGCGTCCCGAGCACCGTCAGGACGCCGAGAATCAGGATGATCGAGCCGGCGAGGTACATGTCCTGGCTGCGCAACGCGCCCAGGAGCAGCGGCCCGACGGTGTTGAGGTTCATCACCGTCGCGACGATCACCTCACCGCCGACGAGACTCGGCAGCAGCCAGCCGATGGTCGAAAAGAACGGGTTCATCGCGACCCGCAAGGGGTACTTCACCAGCAGCCGCCCCTCCGGCAACCCCTGGGCCCGAGCCGCCACCACGTACGGTTTTCGCAGCTCGTCGAGGAGGTTCGCGCGCAGGATCCGGATCAGCCCGGCGGTGCCCGCCGTACCCAGGACGAGGATCGCGATGGCGAAGGTCACCGGGTTCGCCTCACCGACGGAGAGCCCGAACGTGCTGAACGCGACCCACAGCATGACCAGCGCGAGCAGGAAGTTCGGCGTCGCCAGTCCGAGGAACCCGATGGTCGTGGCGACGTAGTCGCCGATGGAGTACTGCTTCACCGCGGAGAAGACCCCGAGCGGCACCGCGACGAACCACGTCAGCAGCAGGGTCAGGCCGGCGAGCGCCATGGTCAGCGGCAGCCGGTCGGCGAGCAGGCCGGACACCGACTGGCTCCACTCGAAGGACTGTCCGAAGTCCAGGTGGAACATGATGCCCGAGATCCACTTCCAGTACTGCACGAAGAAGGGCTGGTCCAGCCCGTAGCGCTCGTTCATCGCGTCCAGCTGGGCCTGGTCCAGCGACTCGCCCTGCGACGCGTACTGCGCCATGAGTGTGGTCAGGTAGTCACCGGGCGGCAGTTGGATGATGACGAACGCCACCAGCGAGATCAGGAACACGGTCGGGACCATGTACAGGAACCGGCGCGCGATGAATGCGGCCATGGAGAAACGACACCCCCCATGTGGTCGGGTGAACGGCACGTCGAAGGCGGGAGACGAGATGGCGACGGCCCGATGGCCGGTCGCGTGCGAGTGCGGTCGGTGACCGCCCCGGCGTGGCTAGTCGCCGCGCCAGTCCGGCGGCAGGTCGTTGAGTCGCCCTTGGCTGGCCCCCAGCTCCTCCAGGGCCGCCAGCGAGGTGCCGCCCTTGGCCTCCGCGACCGCCGTCGCGATCGCCTCGAGCAGGGCCAGTCCGGCCACGCGCGCGCTGAACTGGGCCGAGCCGCGAGACACCGCTGAACTGAAGATGGTCAGCGACGTCTGGACTACGTCGCCGAGAGGTGACTGCGGGTTGGCCGTCAGCGCCGCCGTCTCGACACCGTGGCTCTTCGCGTAGTGCAGCGCCTGGACGGTGTCGCGGGACCGGCCGGAGTACGAGATGCCCAGGACGAGGTCACCTTGCTGCAGCCGCGAGACCTGCGCCAGCATCATCATCGGGTCGGAGGTCCAGGCCACGGCCACCCCGATGCTCGCCAGGCGGTACGACAGCATCTGGCACAGCGGCGCCGCCGTCCCCGTGCCCACGAGCAGCACCGCCGGCGCCGTCGCCAGCCGGTTGACGACGTGGCGCAGCGCCGGCTCGGAGAGGTTGGTCAGGGTGTCCTGCATGCACTCGACCTCCAGCGCCATGACCCGCTGGATGAGGTCGCTGACCCCGCCGGTGCCGGCCCTGGTCTCCAGTGCCAGGTCGACCGGGTGCGAGTGGTAGAAGCCGAGGGTCTTGCCCAGGTCGAGGGAGAGCGCCTGCGCGAACTCGCGGTAGCCGGAGTAGCCCAGCACGTGGGTGAGCCGGCTGACGGCGTTCTCCGAGGCACCGGCCGCCTGGGCCAGCACCTGGATGGCGACGCCGCGGACCTTCCACGGGTCGGCCAGGATCGTGTCGGCGACCCGGGCCCGCGCGCCGCTGAGGTTCGGTCGGGCCTGGCGCAGCCGTTCCAGGCAGGACGGCGCGTCCGCACCCTCGGGTGTCCCCGGCAAAGACTCGGAGGTCATGTCACGCTCCAATTCCGATCACACGGTAGCTCCGGCGCGGCGTCATCGGCATCAGCCGCGCAGACGCAGACGCAGGAAATCGTCACCGGTACGGTCGCACCACTCGGCCAGCCGTGCCCGGTGCTCGTCCAGGACCGGCCGATGACGGGCGTCGCGGGCCAGGTTCACCATCTCGCCGGGGTCCTCGTCCAGGTCGAACAGTTGCTCACGATCCTGGCCCCAGGCGTAGACGGCGTACTTGTACCGCCGGGTCCGCAGCATCCGGCCGTAGGCGTGCGGCAGCACCGGCGTGTCCCACCGGGTCTCGACCACTACCTGGTCCGCCGGGTTGGCCTCGTCGGACCGTCCCTCGCAGACGGCGCGCCGGCTGGTGCCGGCCACCCCGTCCGGCGCCTCGATACCGGCGAAGTCGCACAGCGTGGGCAGCACGTCCGCGCCGGCGGACACGAGGTCGTCGGCCACCCGCCCGGGCGTGGTGACGCCCTTCCACGAGACGATGAACGGCACCCGGACGGACTCCTCGTACAGCGTCCACTTCTGGTTCCAGCGGTGCGCCCCCATGCCGTCACCGTGGTCGCTGGAGAAGACGATCAGCGTCTCCTCCTCGACGCCGGTCTCCCGGACGGCGTCGAGCAGCCGGCCGATCTCGGCGTCGACCTTCTCGCACAGCCGGTAGTAGGTGTGCCGGTAGTGACGCCAGCGGTCCTCGGTCCAGTTGGCGACCGGGTACCACCGCGGGAACTGGGCCTGGGCCACCCGCAGAAGCTCCGGCTCGTACGGCGGGATGGGGAAGTTGGCCGGCAGGTTGGGGCACTCGTCGGTGTCGACGTCCGGCACGTCACCCCACGGCAGCGGCTCGTTGCGGGCCCATTCGCAGATGTTGTGCGGGTTGTCGAACGCCGCGACGAGGAAGAACGGTCGGTCACGCCGCTCGCGGATGAAGCCGACGCAGTCGTCGGCGAGGTGGTCGTCGCCGAAGCCGAAGACCTGGTGGAACCCGTAGTCGCCGGTCATGTCGTACTCCGGCAGGTGCCACTTCCCGCCGTACGCGCAGTCGTAGCCGGCGTCGGCGAACAGGTAGCCGAGCTGCCGCTTGCGCAGCGCGTCGTCCATCGCCGCGGCGTTGCCGGTGACGCCGGTCTGGTGCGGCATGAGACCGGTCATCATGCTGGCCCTGGACGGGCTGCACAGCGGTTGGGCGCAGTACGCGTTGGGGAACCGCACCCCCTGCGCGGCCAGGGCGTCCATCGCCGGAGTGCGCAGGTCGGTGTTGCCCGCGCAGCTCATCGCCCCGCCGAACTGCTGGTCGGTCAGCACGACCAGCACGTTGGGCCGCGACCGCGTCGTCTCCGTCATGGCCGTCCTCACGACGCGTGGAAGTACTGCTCGGGGCGGCTCGGGCCGGGCTCGGGGTACACCGCCGAGACCGGCATCGGCTCGTAGACGTTGCGGAATGAGTTCTTGACGATGCCGTACCCGCCCATCGGGAGCACCGTGCCGATGAGCCAGAACTCCTCCTTGGAGATCGCCAGGATCTGCCGGAAGATCTCGATCCGCGCGTCGTCGTCCGCGGTGGCTCGCAGCTGGTCGAAGAGGTCCATCTGCTCCTGGATCCGCGGCAGCGGCTCTTCCCGCGGGTCGCCGGCGTTGTTGTACCAGTTCGCCCAGGGGACACCCCAGTTGGAGCCGGTGTGCGAGGGGAAGTAGTACCGCGGGTCGAGCAGCCCGTCCAGCAGGCCGCCGTCGCCCACCCAGACCGCCGCGTCGTGGATGTTGGCCTCGCGGCGCTCGATGAACAGCGACCGGTCCATCGGGTTCATGCGCACGTCGATGCCGACCTCCTGCCAGTACCCGACCACGAGCTCGGTGGCGTCGGGGTGGAACGGGAACAGGCTCGGCGTGGCCACGTCCAGGGCGAAGGAGATGCGGTTGCCGTCGGGGCGCAGCCGGTAACCGTCGCCGTCGCGCTGGGAGTAGCCGGCGCGGTCGAGGTGCTCGTTGGCGAGGTCGACGTCGTACTCGGTGTACTGCTTGGCGAACTCCTCGTCGTAGAAGTCCGACTCCTCGCGCGGCGCCACCTGCCACGGCTCGCCCTGCTGCTGGAAGACCGCGTCGATCATCTCCTGGCGGTCGATGGCGTGCGACAGGCCGATGCGGAAGTCCTTGTTCTGGAAGACCTCGCGCAGCACCGGGTCCTGATGGACGAGGTTGAGCGCCATGACGGCCTGGTTCATCTTGCCGTCGACGATGTCGAAGAAGTCGTAGTCGCCGTCCTCGCGGCTGTTCGCCAGGACCGGCTTGTTGGTCAGCGAGTTGATGTGGCGCATGTGCATGTCGAGCTCGCCGTTGGTGGCCTGGAGCAGCATCAGCTCCTCGTCGCTGACCACGTTGTAGACGACCCGGTCGAGGTAGGGCAGCTGCGAGCCGTCCGGGTCGGTCTTGAAGTAGTACGGGTTGCGCTCCAGCACTACCTGCTCGCCGGTACCCAGCGGCGTCGTGACGGTCCAGGCGCCCAGCCGCGGCAGCTCCGGGTTCTGCCAGAAGCCGGCGTCGAGCAGGATGGAGAAGCCGACCTTGGAGCTGAAGAGCTCCACCCAGTCGGCCTTGCCCTCGGCAGCGACGAGGCTGGCCACGTCGGGGTTGTAGGTCTGGTGGAACTGCTCGAGGTAGTGGCGCGGGTAGCTGGTCAGCAGGCCACCCTCGTCGGGCATGCAGAGGTTGTGCATGAACAGGCCCTGCGGCTCGGCGAACGTGAACCGGACCGTCACCTCGTCGACCTTCTCGATGGTCGCCGGCTGCCCGCTGACCGTCGTGAGCCAGCGCGGGACACCCAGGAGCTGCTCGTTGGCGATCACGTCGGTGTAGGCGAACACGATGTCGTCGGCGGTGAACGGCGTGCCGTCGGACCATTTCATGCCCTGGCGCAGGCCGATGGTGTAGGCCCGGCCGCCGTCCTCCTGCTCGACCGACTCGGCGATGTTGAGCACCGGCTCGGTGAAGTCGATGCTCCAGTGCATGAGCAGCTCGTAGCCGCCGGTGCGGGCGAGCCAGGCGACGTCGCCGGGCCCGAGCAGGGCGGTCTTCCAGTCCCCGCCGTAGGTGCCGATCGAGTCGACCGGCTCGACCACCAGCGGATTGGCCGGCAGCCGCTCCTCGACCGGCGGCAGCTCACCGGCGGCCACCCGTTCGGCCAGCGACGGCGCCTCGGGGCCCTTCTCGGCGCCCCCGCCGGCGGGCGCGTCGTCGTCCCCGGAGCCGCCGGAGCAGGCCGAACCTGCCATGGTGAGCAGGGCGGCGGCTCCCCCCAGCTGGAGCACGTGGCGCCTGGTGTATCTGGGTCCCAACCACGGTCCGCGCGTCATCGCGCCTTCCCTTCTGCCTGGCCCTGCACGTTCCGAGCACCGTATTCGCGGTCCCGGAGGTTGTCAATGGAATAAATTGATATCTAGAAAAATTTCCCACCAGTCGCTAGGGTGCCGCCCATGGAGTCACACACATGACGAGGTTCCGAGTGGCGCTCGCCGGCGCCGGTCACTGGCACACGCCCATGCACGTCCGCGGGTTCGCGGCTGCGTCGGCCACCGTGACGGCCGTGTGCGAGCCGCACGACCCCGCCGCCGCTGACCGCTGGGCCAGCGAGTTCGGCTGCCCCGCCTACCCCACCGTCGAGGACCTGCTCGACGCCGGCGGCTTCGACGTGGTGTGGGCGATGCCCCGGCACGCCGAGGCGGCGGCGCTGGCCGAGCGGCTCATCGCGGCCGGGATGCCCTTCGCCATCGAGAAGCCGTCCGGGCTGAACAGCTCGCAGATCCAGCCGCTGCTGGCGCAGGTCGAGCGGGCCGGCGCGTTCGCCGCCGTCGCGTTCATCAACCGGTACGGGCCGTTCTGGGAAGAGCTGCAGGCCCTGCGCGAAGCCGGGCACCTGTCCACCGTCGTACACGGGCACTTCCGGGTCATCAACGGCACCCCGGTCCGCTACGTGCAGGAGGGCGTGCCCTGGATGCTGGAGCCCGACGTCTCCGGCGGCGGCGCGCTGCGCAACCTCGGCAGCCACGGCGCCGACGCCATCTGCCAGCTCGCCGGCGACGACCCCGTCGTGCTCGCCGCCGCCACCACGTCCGGCCTGTACCGCGGTGAGGTCGAGGACTACGCCGCCGCCCTGGTCAGCGGCCGCGACGGTGGCATCTTCGGACTCGAGGCCGGCTACACCCACGGCCACATCGACGCCAGCGACCAGGAGTTCCGCGTCGCCGGACCCGGCGCGTACATCGTCGAGCGCCGCTCGGACGTCGTGGTCGCCACGCCCGACGGCGAGCGCATCCGCCGCGGCCTGTCGATCGACGAGCGCTACGCGCGGTTCGTCGTCGACACCCTCGACCGGCTCAGCGCGGGCCGGCCGCCGATCGCCACCATCGAGGACTGCTGGCGGGCCATGCGGCTCATCGACCACATCTACCTGTCGGCCGAGACGTCGGCCGAGCTGTCCCCCGGCGGCCTCTGAACGCCGCGCCGTCACGGTCCGGCGACCTACCCCCGACCCGTCGCCGCTCCGCGGCACGAAGGAGGACCCATGCCCCACCTCGCCGGCCGAGCCAGGGCGCCACCGGAGGGCCCAGACGTTTGGACCATGTGCACGGACGCGCCCCGGGCGCGTTCTGGTGATCTCCCAGCGTGTGAAGCATCCACTCGTGAGTCAAAGGAGACCCATGTCCGAACGCACCAGCCGGCGCCGCCTCCCTCGGGCGGTCCTCCCGGCCACCGCCGCGCTTCTCTGCACGGCGGCTCTGGCCCACTCCGGGGCCACCGCATCCATCGCCGCGGCGGCCTCGTACGCCGACGGCGTCACCTCCGGCGTCGTGTTCGAACGCGGCGAGTCCGGCTACCACTCCTTCCGCATCCCCGCGATCATCGAGGTCGACGGCGTCCTGCTGGCCTTCGCAGAGGGCCGGGTCAACGACGCCACCGACAACGGCGACATCGACATGGTCCTCAAGCGGTCGTTCGACGGCGGCTTGACCTGGGGATCGATCCAGGTGCTCGCCGACGACGCCAACAAGTGGGGTAATCCGGTGCCGATGGTCACCGCCGATGGCGACCTGGTCCTGAACATGACCCGCACCGGCGGCAACGTCACCGGCGAGGACGTGCGCTGCGGCACCGCCACCGAGCAGGAGACCCGGCGCTCGTTCATGCTGTACAGCAGCAACAACGGCGCGACCTGGACCGGTCTGACCGAGATCACGGCCGCCGTCCGGCCGTCCAACTGGGGGCACTTCGTCGGCGGCCCCGGTCACGGCGTCACCATGACCCAGGGCGACCACCCGGGCCGGCTGATCATCCCGGGCAACCACTCGATCGACCCGCCACCGGGCTCGGGCATCGACTGTCTCGACCCGAGGCTGCTCGGCGCCCACATCCTCTACAGCGACAACGACGGCGTCACGTGGGAGCTCGGCGCCGTCGACCAGCCGCAAGCCACCGGCTACCACCCGCACGAGTCCACCGCGACGGAGCTCGACGACGGCACGATCTACATGAACTCGCGCGACCAGCGCGGCGACAGCCCTGGCCTGCGCGTGGACACCACCAGCAGTGACGCGGGCGAGACGTTCGACGCGACGTTCGGGCCGGCCACCGGCGTCATGACGTCCGAGATCGGCGGGTCGGTGATCAACCTCCCGGACGGCGGCGGCCGGCTGGTCCTGTCCACGCCCGGCCATCCCACCGCGCGCGAGAACCTCACCCTCTGGTCCAGCTTCGACGACGGCGCGTCCTGGCAGGAAAGCCTCCAGGTCTACGACGGGCCGTCCGGCTACTCCGACCTGGTGGATCTCGGCAGCGACACCATCGGGGTGCTGTTCGAGAACGGCGAGCGCCTGTACGACGAGACCGAGCTCTTCTACAGCCACCTCATCAGCTTCGCCCGCGTCCCGGTCGCGCTCCTGGACGGTCCGACGGCGCCGGAGCCGGTGACGCCGGACGTCTCGGCCAGCGGGCACGACAGCGTGGTCAGCGGGGATCCGACGCTCGTCGACGCCGAGTTCGGCACCGGTATGGAGCTGGCCGGCGACTACGTCGAGCTACCCGCCACGAACGACCTGGAGTTCGGCAGTGGTGAGTTCACCGCGGCGATGTGGTTCCGCAGCACCGACGTCACCTACCAGCAGGCACTGTTCTGGGCGTACTCGCGCATCGACGGCGAACCCAAGTGGTGGATCCGGCTGGAACCGGATCAGAACCGCATCCGCGGGATGCTCGACAACAGCAGCACCACCCAGGCCGTCACCGCGACCGGGAACTTCGCCGACGGCGACTGGCATCACGTCGCGCTGGCCCGCGACAGCACCGGCCTCACGCTCTACGTCGACGGCGTCGCGGCCGGCACCGCGCCGGCGATCTCCGGCTCGGTCTCCGGCGACCCGCGCACCGGCATCCGCGTCGGCGCCCGCGTCGACGGCGTCAACAACCCGCTGCGCGGCGCCGCCGACGAGGTGTGGCTGTTCGACCGGGCGCTGAGCGCGTCCGAGGTCGGCACGCTGGCGTCGACGAACACCGGTCCCGCCGGGGCGACCGCGATCCACCTGCCGCTCGACGAGGTCGAGTGCGCAAGCGGCACGCAGACGACGTCGGACACCTCCGGCCAGGGCAACCCCGGCACCGTCGTGGGTTGCGCCGCACCCGTGACCGGTGAGTTCGGCGACGCCGCGGAGCTGTCGTACGCCGACCACGTCGAGGTGGCCGACGACACCACCATCCAGGTCGGCACGCAGCCGTTCACCGCGGCGGCGTGGTTCCGCACCGACGAGGACACCGACCAGGCGATCCTCTGGGCGCACGACGTCGGGGCGGCCAACCCGCAGTGGTGGGTGCGGCTGGAGCCCGGGCTGAACCGGCTTCGCGCCAACCTCAACAACGGCACGACGACAGCGACGCTGGCGGCGCCCGGGACGTTCGACGACGGCGAATGGCATCACGTCGCGCTCGTCCGCGGCAGCGGCGGGTTGTCGCTCTACGTCGACGGGATGCTGGCCGACACCGCGGCGGCGCTCAGCGGGTCGCTGTCAGCGGGCGCCTCCTACGGCATCCACATCGGTCAGCGCGTGGACGGGCAGAGCCCGCTCAGCGGCACCGTCGACGAGGTGTGGCTGGTGAACCAAGCGCTGACGGCCACTCAGGTCGGCACGCTGATGAACCTGAACACCGCGCCCAGCGGGTCGGCCCGGCTGCACCTGCCGCTCGACGACCTGTAGCTTTGCCGGGCTCCGTGGCCGGCGCGGCGCTCGTGACGGGCGCCGCGCCGGTCAGTCCTTGGTTACCGTCCGTTCGCGGCGACGATCGTCGTCAGCAGCGGGCCGATGCGGTCCACGTACGCCACCACCTGGTCGCCCGGCGCCAGATACTCCGGCGGGGTGCGTGCGTCGCCGACACCGGACGGCGTGCCGGTCAGCAGCACGTCGCCGGGGCACAGCGTCACGAACCGGGACAGCTCCGCGATCAGCGCCGGGACGTCGAAGACCATGTCCGCGGTGGTGGAGTCCTGCTTCACCGCGCCGTTGACGGTGAGCGTGAGGCGCAGGTCCCGCGGGTCGGGAACCTCGTCGCGGGTGACCAGCCAGGGCCCCAGCGGGCAGAACCCGTCCAGGCTCTTGCCGAGGAACCACTGGCCCTCGGGCCGGCCGTGCTGCTGGTCGCGGGCGGACAGGTCGTTCGCGGTGGTGTAGCCGAACACGGCGTCAGCGGCCTGCTCGGGTGACAAATGCCGTCCGCCGGCGCCCAGAACGACCGCTAGTTCGACCTCCCAGTCGACGCGGGTCGTGAGCGCGGGATCGACGGCCACGGCGCCCGGCCCGGTCACCGTCGTGGTGGCCTTGGTGAAGAAGATCGGGCTGGCCGGCGGCCCGGACGAGTGCTCGGACTCCTCGACGTGGCCGCGGTAGTTGGCGCCGACGGCGAACACGTTGCGACGCGGTCGCGGGATCGGGGCCAGCAGCTCCACGTCGCCGACGGTGAGGTCGCTCTCCTTGCCCTGCAGCGCGGCCAGATCGGCCAGCACCTCGTCACGTTCGGCGACCGCGAGCTCGAGCAGTGTCGCGACGTCCGCCGGGTACGACCGCCCGGCACGCGTCGCGTCGACCACCGCGACGGCGGCCAGCGCGCCGGGATCGTCGGCGGACACGCCGGCCGGTGGCACCGTGGCAGCGCCCCAGGAAGGGGTCGTCGCCCCGGGCCGTCGGAAGCTCAGCAGATGCATCGGTACCTCGTCTTTCGGTCAGCCGGTCGTCAGGGAACGCAGCAGGTCGCGGTCGGCGCGTAGGCCGATCTGTGCCGGCGGCAGCTGATCGGGGTACCAGCGCCGCTCGTACTCGAAGGTCAACGCGCCGGTGTAGCCGTCGAGCAGGCGCAGCGTCGCCGGCCAGTCCACCGTCCCCTCGGCCAGACCCACCGGCCGCCGCCCGTCGCCGGCGGGGACGAAGTTCTTGACGTGCACGTGCCGGATCAGCTCACGCTGCAGGTCGACGGCGACGGTGGCCGGCTCGGCCGCCATGATGGCGAGGTTCGCCTGGTCGTACAGGACCCCGACCGCCGGCGCCGTCGCGGCATCCACCAGTTCGCGGGTGGCCTTCGCGCTGGTCGCGAGCGTGTCCATGTGGTTCTCGACGTTCAGGCTGACGCCGGCCGCCTGCGCGTGTGGCGCGAGACCGCGCAGGGTCTCGGCCGCGCGGCGGACCGCGTCGGGTCGCTCTTCCGCCGGACGATCGTGCCCGGCCAGCACCCGGACGTGCCCGGCACCGAGCGCCGCGGCGAGGTCCACCGCCCGGCGCAGCGCGTCGGCGGTGTTCTGGCGATCGGTAGCGGCCTCGTGGTCGATGTCGCGGGCGTACGAGCACAGCGCGCCGACCCGCAGGCCGAGCCCGTCGGCGACGGAGGACACGGCGGCCGCCTCTGCCGGGCTCGCGGCCTGCGGGAGCGCCGCCGGGTAGTCGTCGGCGACTATCAGCTCGATGCCGTCGAGACCCAGCTCGTGTGCGACCGCCAGGCACCCTGCGGCATCGGTGTCCGGCGTAGCCATCGAGTGCAGCCACAGCGGCCATGGGCCGGGCCCGTCGTCCACTCCGTCACCACGCCTCTCCTCACGCATCGCGGTGACAGTTTAGAAATAAATGATGCTCTACTCAAGAGTTGAGCAGAAACTTCTACGGAGCGCCGTCCGCCCATCCCCCGTCGGGGCAGAACGCGGGACCGGCTCAGACCCAGTGGTTGTCGTGCTGTTCGTAGAAGGCGGCCTTCTCCTCGTCGGACATCTGGCTGGCCGCGACGTCGATGAGGCCCTCGAAGTAACCCTCGCGCGGCGCGCCGGGCGTGAAGAGCAGCAGCATCGAGGCCGGGACGCCGGTGACGCTGCGGAAGCCGTGCAGGCCGCCCGGCGGAACGTAGACGTAGTCGCCGGCGTTGGTCTCGAGCCATTCCTTGCCGTTGTAGATGCGCATGGTGCCGGAGAGGATGAAGAACGACTCGGAGATGGTGCGGTGGAAGTGCGGCGCGGGGCCGGACTCCTCCGGACCGGCGGTCCAGCGGTACAGGCCGAAGTCGCCGTCGCTGGACGCGCCGGTCGCGAGGTAGTCGATGGTGACGCCGGAGGACGGGTATGTCAGGTCCGGGCGCTGTCCTGCGGGCCGGTACGTGGCGCTGACCTCCCCGCCGTCACCGTGGTAGCGGGGTTCGGGGTACCGCAGCAGGCTCATGAGCTCGTCCCTTCGGTCGTCGACGACACCGCCTTCAACCTAGGGCGGGTGAAAAATCATTCCTACCCACGCGCCCGTGCGGGCTAGGTTCGGCGCATGGTCGAGGAGGTCCTTCAAGACGATCCGCACCGCCGCGTGGTGCGGGTCGGCGACACCGTCCGCCGGCCGGTCCAGCCGTGGTCGCCGGCGATCCACGCGCTGCTGTTGCACCTGGAGGAGGTCGGCTTCGGGTACGCGCCGCGGTTCCTCGGCATCGACGAGCACGGCCGCGAGATGCTCACCTTCGTCGAGGGCGAGTCGGGGCCGCAGAGCTGGGCGAAAGTGGTCGACGACGGTGGCCTGGCGCGGTTCGCCGAGCTGCTGCGGGAGTACCACGACGCCGTGACGGGGTTCGAGCTGCCGCCGAGTGTCGCCTGGTCCACCGATACCGACACCAGCGGGATCGACGGGGCCGAGGTGGTCTGCCACGGCGACTTCGGCCCGTGGAACGTCGTCTGGCAGGGCGCGGACCCGGTCGGCGTCATCGACTGGGACTTCGCCCACTGGGGCACCCGGAGCTACGACGTCGCCTACGCCCTGGAGTACGTCGCGCCGTTCCGCGACGACGCCGAGTGCCTGCGGTGGCTGCGCTACCCCGAGCCGCCGGATCGCCGGCACCGGATCGAGGTGTTCGCCGCTGCCTACGGCTTGGACTCGACCGACGGGCTCGTCGACGCCGTCATCGAGGTCCAGCGCGACATGATCGAGCGGGTACGCCGGCTCGCCGCCGCGGGCCAGCAGCCCCAAGTGGACTGGGTGGCGGCGGGCCACCTGGACGAGTTGCTCGCCCGGGTCGCCTGGAGCGAGGGCAACCGCCAGCTCGTCGAGGGAGCTCCATGATCATCAACGGTTGGCGACGTCACGGCGTCGCCAACCGTTGATGATCATGGACCACGGCGTCGACGAACGGCACCGACCGCACCACCTCGGCGGGCAGCAGGCCGGGCAGGCCCAGCAGTCGCTGTACCGGGTCGCCCGGTCCCGCCGCCGCGGCGCGCAGCTCGTCGGCCCGCGCGTCGGGCAACGGGGCGTCGTCGCGGACCCGGCGCAGCACGAACGCGACCCAGGCGGCCAGCCCGTACGCCGCGCCGGCGGGCAGCTCGCCGGCCGCGAGGCGATCGGCGACGACCCCACCCCAGCGCTGCGGGATCTTCAGGGTGCCGTCGGTGGCGACCTTCTCGGTCGTGTGCCGCAGGTGCGGGTTGGCGAACCGTTCCAGGATGCTCTCGCCGTAGTGGGCCAGGTCGAGGCCCGGCGGCGCGGTCAGGGTCGGCAGGGCGTCGTCGAACAGGTAGGCGCGGGCGCTGGCGGCGACGGCGGGATCGGCGACGGCCGCGGCGATGGTCGCGTGCCCGGCCAGCGCGCCGCCGTACGCCACCAGCGAGTGGGTGCCGTTGAGCAGCCGCAGCTTCGCCCGCTCCCAGGGCCCCACGTCGTCGGTGAACACGACGCCGGCGCGTTCCCAGGCCGGCCGCGGTCCGGCGAAGCGGTCCTCGACGACCCACTGCCGGAACGGCTCGGCCACGACCAGTCCCTCGTCGAGCGTACCCAGCCGAGCGGCGACGGCGGCGCGCTGCTCGTCCGTCGTGGCCGGGACCATCCGGTCGACCATGCTGGCAGGGAACGTCACCGCGCCGTCCAGCCACGACCGCAGCGCGCGACCGGCGTCGCCGGGCAGCGCCGCGTCGACCGCCGCGCGCACCAGCCGGGCCAGCAGGGCACCGTTGTCGGCGAGGTTGTCGCACGACAGCACGGTGATCGGGGCGCCGCCGGCTCGCCTGCGGGCCGCCAGCGCGCGCACCAGCAGCCCGACCGCGCTGCCGGCCGGGCGGTCGGCGACGCCGCCGGCCTCCTCCGCCGCCAGCGCGTCGAGGTCGGTGCGGACAACCGCCACGTCCAGGGCGCCGTCGGCGGTGCGGCTGTAGCCCTGCTCAGTGACGGTGAGCGTGACGACCTGCGTGGTGGGCGCGGCGACGGCGGCCAGCACCCGCGGGGTTTCGTCGGCCGGGTGCGCGACGTCGACGACCGACCCGACGACCCGCAGCGAGGACTCGTCCGCACCGAGCGTCAGCACGCCGAACAGGCCGTCCTGCGAGCGCAACTGGTCGCGGACCGTGGCCGAGCGCTGGGTGACGCCGAGGATGCCCCAGCCGGTCTCGCCGGTGGCCGCGGCGGCGTCCTCGGTGAGGACGGCCTGGTGGGCGCGGTGGAACGCGCCGATGCCCAGGTGCACGATGCCCACCCGCTCCGGCCGCGCCGCCGGCACGCAGACGTCCGGTGCGACGTCCGCGGCGGCCGCCAGCCAGCCGGCGCCCAGCCGGCCCGTGACCGGCCGGTCGACGCCCGGCCGGCCAGTCACGGCGCGATCCCGGTGGACGCACGGACGACGAGCTCGACCGGCACCCGCACCTGGCCGCCGGACTCGCCGTCGGCCCCCGCGGCATCGGCGGCGCCCGCACCGGACCGTCGCGATCGCCGGACGCTCTCGAGCACGACGTCGGTGGCCACGGCGCCGAGCGCGGGCAGGTCGGCACCGACGCTGGTCAGCTCCGGGGAGGCGAGGGTGGCGACGAACGTGTCGTCCCAGCCGACCACGCTGAGGTCGCGCGGCACGTCGAGACCGCGGGCGCGGAGCCGCTCGATCAACCCGATGGCGACGAGGTCGTTGTACGCGACCACCGCGGTGGCGCCGGAGGCGACGACGAGGTCGGCGGCGGCGTGTCCGCCGGCAACGTGCGGGCGGAACGCGCCGAGCTGAACCGCGCGCACGTCCGGCAACTCGCGCACCGCCTGGTCCAAGCCGGCGCGTCGCCTCGCGTCGGACCACGACCGGGCCGGCCCGCCGACGTAGGCGACGCACCGGTGGCCCAGAGCGCGCAGGTGCTCGACCGCCTGCCGCATGCCGGACACGTCGTTCGCGGTGACCGACGGACGCACGCCGAGCTCGCGGTTGACCAGGACGAGCGGCACGGCGCCGACGGCGTCGAGGTCGCGCTCCGCGGCCCGCGGCGAGCACAGCACGAGCCCGTCGATCTGCGGACCCATGCCGGTGACCAGCTCGACCTCGAGCTCGGGGTCCTCACCGGTGTCGGCGACCAGGACGGCGTACCCGCAGGCGCGCGCCCGCGCCTGCGCGCCCTTGGTGAGCGAGGCGAAGTAGGGGTTCTCCAGGTCGGGCACGACGAAGCCGACGGCGCCGGTGCGGCCGGCACGCAGCCGGCTGGCCGCGGAGTTGGGCCGGTAGCCCAGCTCTTGCGCGGCGAGGACGACGCGGGTGCGGGTGCTCTCGGCGACCCGCTCGGGCATGGCCAGCGCACGCGAGACCGTGGAGATGGACACCCCGGCGGCCCGCGCGACGTCATGGACGGTGACCAACCCCAGCCTCCTCACGGCAACTTGCAAAGGATTCTAGCAAGCTGGCCCTGTCGACCCTTTCAAGCAGGTGAACGGCATGGCATGGTATGAAAACGTTCGCACGGGTCCACCGACGCCGCGTTTGGTGACCCGGCCGGGTGGTCCCGACGTTCCGGCCGGACCGGTTGGTCCGTTCCGGGATACGACCAGTTTCCCGCGGTCGCGAGCCGCGGGATTTCCGCTGCGCGGGCCGGGCCTAGCCGCGGTGAGTGAGGGTGCGGGTCATGAAGACGCTGAGCGGGTCCGGGCGGTAGTCGGCGAACGGCTCGCAGTAGGCGAACCCGAACTTCCGGTAGAGCCGCCGCGCCGGCAGGAAGAACTCGTCGGCCCCGGTCTCGAGGCTCATCCGGGTGAACCCCATTCGGGTGGCCTCGCCGATGATGTGCTCCAGCAGCGACGACGCGATCCCGCCGCGCTGCCTGGCCGGCGCGGTGCGCATCGACTTCAGCTCGGCGTGGCCGGCGTCGAGGCGCTTGATGGCGCCGCAGCCGACGATGCGGCCACCGTCGGTGACCGACCAGAACGTGACCTCGGGCCGGCGCAGGCCGTCGAGATCGAGCGCGTGCTTGCTCTCCGGCGGGGTGATGGAGAGCATCTGCCGGACGTGCTCGTCGAGGAACCCGGCGATCTCCGGGCCCGAGAGGTCGTCGATCGTGATCTTCATGGTTCTCCGTCTTCGTGGTACCTGCCGTCGTGCGGCCGGCGTCTCGACCGTATGTCGCAGCAGGTGACGTCCGGGTTTCCAGGCGTTACGGCGAGATGTCCGGCCGAAAGAACAGCGCCGCCGGCGGCCCGCGGTGGTAGCGAGCGGCCGGCGGCGCCACGACGTCGGATGCGGGTCAGCGCCCCACGTCGGCCAGGTCCTCGGTGTCGTCGACGTCGTAGACGGGGCCGGCCTCGCGCCGGGCCTGGGCGCGCTGGGTGACGGCCGGCGGCTCCTGGAACTCGACGGTGACGCCGGGCGCCCCGGCCTCGACGACGAACTCCGCGGCGGTGCGCACGGTCGCCCCGCTCGGCTGCCAGACGGTGTCGACCAGCCGCAGCGAGCTCAGCATCCGTTCGCCGTCGACATCGCAGACGACGTAGCCACGCTGGTTGTCGAAGAACTTCCAGTGCGGGCTCTCCGCCGCGATCGGCCGGTAGGTCTGCTGGAACGCGTCCGGGTCGGAGTCGCCGCCGGACGAGATCGAGGTTCCGGTGATCTCGGCACCCACGACCGGAGCGGACGGGTCGTCGAAGTCCGGCTCGAGGTCGCAGACCCAGGTGCAGTGGCGGTCGCCGGTGAGGACGACGGGGTTGGCCACCTGGCCGCTGCCGAACAGCTCCAGCAGCCGGCGCCGCTGGACGCGGTAGCCGTCCCAGTTGTCGAGGTCGAAGGTGTCCTCGGGACCGGCGGTCCGGTCGTTCTGCGCCCACATGACCTGGTTGGCCAGCAGGTTCCAGCGGGTCCCGCCGTCGGTGAGCCCGTCGACGAGCCAGCGCTCCTGGTCCTCGCCGGTCATGGTCAGCGACGGGTCGGTCGAGGCCGCCTCGAGCGTCGCCGGCTGGTCCGACCGGTACTGCCGGGTGTCCAGGACGTGCAGGTCGACCAGGTCGCCGAACCGGAGCCGCCGGTAGAGCTGCAGGTCCAGGCCGCGCGGGCGGGCGCCACGGCGCAGCGGCATGTGCTCGTAGTACGCCTGGAACGCCGCCTCGCGCCGGGCCCGGAACGCCTCGGGCGTCTGAAGGTCCGGGTCCTGCGGGATCTCGTCGGCCCAGTTGTTGTCGACCTCGTGGTCATCCCAGGTGACGATCCACGGGAACGCGGCGTGTGCGGCCTGCAGGTTGGGATCGGACCGGTACTGGGCGTGCCGGTTGCGGTACTCCGCGAGCGTGACGGGCTCACCGGTGCCCTCGTGGGTGCGGACGGTGGTGGTCCGGGGCACCGACTCGTAGATGTAGTCGCCCAGGAACGCGACGAAGTCGAGGTCCTCCGCGGCCAGCGCCTCGTAGGCGGTGTAGTAGCCGTCCTGCCAGTTCTGGCAGGACGCGAACGCGAAGCGCAGCCCGGACGAGACGGCGCCGGCCGGCGCGGTGCGGGTGCGGCCGACCGGGGAGATCCGGCCGCCGGCGCGGAACCGGTAGACGTAGTCCGCGCCAGACTCCAGGCCGTCGACCTCGACGTGGACACTGTGGCCCTCCTGGGGTAGGGCGACGGTGCGCCCTCGGCGCACGACGCGGGCGAACGCGTCGTCCTCGGCCACCTCCCACTCCACCGGATACGGACGGCTCGGCATCCCGCCGCCGGCCAGCGGGTCCGGCGCGAGCCGGGTCCACAGCACGACGCCGTCCGGCAGCGGATCACCGGACGCGACACCGAGGGAGAAGACACCGTCGGGCAGCGAGCCGCCGGTGCTGGGCGCCGCGGCGTACGCGCCGTCGACGCGGATCAGGGACGGGACCGAGACCGCGGCGGCGGAGGCACCGAGGCCGGCGACGAAGAGACGACGAGACAGGGACGCGCCCGTTGGACGCTCGGGGGAAGCTTCCATGCGCACCAACGGTCCGCTTGGAAGGTTAACGCCGGGCATGACTCATGATGACCGGTCTCTGAACGTCGTCGGTGCGCCCGGGGCCGGCTCCCGGGCGCAGGCGCTGAGGCGTGCCTCCCCGCCGCTGGGCCTCAGCGCTCCTCGCGGAACCCCACGTGCCGGCGGGCCAACGGGTCGTACTTGCGCAACACCAGGCGATCCGGGTCGTTGCGCCGGTTCTTGCGGGTCACGTAGGTGTAGCCGGTGCCGGCGGTCGAGCGGAGCTTGACCACCGGGCGAAGCTCGGTGCGAGCCATCGACCTCTCCTTCCAGACGTCGGGTGTGCCTCAGCCCTGGCGTGCCTTGCGGCGCGGGTTCGCCGGGTTGATGACGAAGACCCGGCCGCGCCGCCGCACGACCTGCGATCCGGGCGCGTTCTTCAGCGACCTCAACGAGGTGCGGACCTTCATCGGCGGGCCACCTTCCTGTAGTTGAGAACTGATTTCATCAACACGGGCGTCGAGGCGCTCATTCCCACCGACGTGCGGTCGGCGTCAACCACTGTCGCCCGAGAAGCCGGACCTGATGCGCACGCACACCTGATCACGGGGGTGGTTCGCTCTCCAGCCCGGCGAGGTCGGCGCCGGATCCGCACCGTCCAGGGGACCCGCCCGTCGGACGAGTGAAGGCCCGAGCGCGCCGGGCGACCGCTTCACCCTGATCACGCTGGCCGCGTCAGCCGGATTCGCAGCGCAGCCACGCACCGGCCCAGTCGGCGTGGTCCTGGCCGACGCCGTTGCCACCGTCGTCGACCACGAGGGCCAGCGTCTGGACGCCGGTCACGTCGAGATCGACCCAGCGGGCCGCGGAGGTCTGGGTCATCACCGGTGACGCGAAGATCTCCTGGCCGTCAGCTTCGACGTGGAACCGAACGCTGCCGCCGGCGACCTCGTCGTCGACCCCGATGTCGGTCTGGAACCGGCTGCACCGGCCGGCCAGGTCGAGCGTGATCCGCGACGGCGCGTGCACGCCGACGCCGACGCCGTACTGCCGGCCGTTGATCGACATGCGGGCACCGTCGCCGGGCTGGTCCTCGCCGTTGCTGGTGTCGCGCTCGGCCGGGCCCCAGCCGTTGGTCTGCGACGCCCACTCCCACTCCGACACGTGCCGGCCGCCGGAGACGATGTCGACCCGGCCGGAGCCGACCGCGGCGCCGCCGTGCCGGACCTCGACGTCGACGGTGCTCCATCCGGTCCGGCCGCCTGGGAGCAGCCGCACCGACGCGTTCACCGTCGCGCCCGGCGGGACTGCGACCGGCGACGTCGGCACGTCGAGCTGCCAGAAGCCGAGGTTGCCGACGACCAGCTCGACCGTCTGCTCGCGGTCGGAGACGTTGGTGACCGGGACCGTGATCGTCACCGGGCTGGTCGCGTCCGGGGAGCTGGCCGGCGCTGCCACCGGCGGGCCGGTGGTCTCGACCGGGGGCCGGACGGTGAGGTCGGTCGCGAAGTCGGCGCGGTCGCGGCCGCCCGCATCGGTCACCGCGCCGCCGAGGTACAGGTAGCCGCCGGCGTCGTCGTCGACGGTGACCCGCACGGTCCACGTGACCTGCTCGCCGGGCAGCAGCGCACCCGGCCGCGGCGCGCTCACGACCCGCGCGGACCAGCCGGGCTGGTCGGGCAGATCCAGCCGCGGCGCCGGCACCGGGCGCTCGCCGGTGGCGGTGGCGGTCACCGTCATCTCGACGACGTCGCCGGCCGCCACCTCGCCGTCCGGCCGGGAGACGGTGACGTCCAGGTCCCCGTCCGCCCGCAGCCCTCGGAGCACCGCGTGCCGGCCCAGCAGCATCGCCGACCACGCCGGCGCGCTGCTCTGCGCCCTCGGGTCGACCGCGCCGAGGACTTGCGTGAACAGGGGGTCGTCGCGGCCGTAGCGCTCGGCGTACCTGCGCAGCAGCTCCGCGTCGTCCAGGCCGTCGGTGAACGTCTCCCAGCGGATCGACGAGACCGGCCCGTCCTCGCCCGGGTACACGATGTACTCGTCGCCCTGGCCGTAGCGGAAGCTCGGGTCGGCGAAGACGTCCTCCGGCCAGGAGTTGTAGGTCCAGCGCAGGTAGCCGTCGAGATTCTTCTGCGCGACCACCCAGCCCAGCACGCGCGCGGAGATCGGCGGTGACGCCGTCACGGTGTTGGGCCGCAGCGGGTTGAAGTACGTGTAGAACAGCGTCGGCTTGCCCTCGGCGCGGCGCTGGGCGATGTCCTCGTCCGGCACGCTGTCGAGAAACGAGTAGTTGTAGCTGACGTAGTCGGCGAAGTCCTGGACGTCCAGGCTGTTCGCGGCGACCGCGATCTTGTCCAGCCACTCCGGCGCCTCACCGGTGAGGACGTCGAACACGATCTCCAGCTCGTCGGCCGGCCGCTCGTCGAAGCCGAGCGACGCGTCGTCGAACCAGCCCTTCTCGGTCAGGTGCGCCGTGAACGCGCGCAGGAACTGGCCCCAGCCCTCGCGGTAGCGCGCGTCGCCGAGATCGACCTCCTCGACCACGCGCTCACCGGTGCTGGTGTCGGTGTAGACGAAGCGTTCCCGGTGGTCGAACTGGAGCATCGCGAAGGCGTGGATGCGCTCGCCGATGCCCGCCGCGCGGGACTCCTCCACATAGCGGTCGAAGACGCCGAAGTCGAAGCCGAACCGCTCGCCGTCCCAGCTCCACTCGACCATGGACGCGAAGTGGCTCCACGTCTGCGGCCGCCACTCGCCCTGGTGGTCGACCATCCACGGGTCCTCGGTGACGGCGACGTTGACCACCCGCTGCCCGTGCTCGGCGAGGTCACGCAGGTACGGGCGCATCGCCGCCCAGTGTTCCTCGCTCCACAGCGGCGTACCGGTCTGGTCGGCGACCGCGTCCGGGTGCGCCCAGAGGTCCAGCGTGAACGGCCGGTCCGCCATCGGCTCCACAGCGACGTCGGCGACGACCACCTGCAGCGTCCACCCGCCCAGGCTGCGACCGCCGCCGGTCACGTCCACCGTCGCCGAGTAGACGCCGGGCGCGGCGCCGGCGGGGACGTCGACGGTGAACCACACCGGCTGGTTGGCGTTCTCGGCTACGTCGACGGAGGCGACGTCGAGCAGCGGGTCGGCCACCACACCGCCGGAGTCGAACGGGATGTACCGCGGGTAGCGCACCTGGACGGCCTCGGCCGGCAGCGCGCCGCCGTGCCGCGACCGCGGCCGCCCGACCGACACGTTGAGCTCGTCCAGGCCGCCGGACGCGTGGACCGCGAGCTGTGCGGAACTCCGACCGCCGGCCGGCACGTCCAGCCGGAGGACCTCGCCCTCACGCACCGTCGCGCCGGGGCCGGCGTCCTGCTCCACCCGGACGAACGACGAGCTGGCGAACGACCCCGTCGGCACCCAGACGACGGGGTCGGCTCCCACGGCCGCGGCCGTGGGAGCCGACCCACCACCAGGAGGCAGCGCGGCGACAGTGGTGACGATGGTGGCGATGGCGATCACGGTGCGCAGACCCAATCTCATGTGCCTACTCCTGATCGGACGACGGGTGACCCGAGCAGATTCGCGCAGATCGCCCCTGTTCGTCAAGATCTTGACACCATGCCGGCCCGCCGCCCCGAGGTAGGCACCGCGACGTAGGCCGGGCCTCACCCACCAGGGGTGAGGGACCCTTCGGGCGAGTTCCCGGGCGCGGCCGACAGGAGCTCGGCGAAGTGGCAGGCGCTGGGGTGCAGGCCCAGACGGATCTCCAGGGCGGGCTCGACCTGCGCGCACACGTCCTGGGCCTTCCAGCACCGGGTGCGGAACCGGCACCCCGACGGCGGGTCAGCCGGCGACGGGACGTCGCCGCCGATGATGATGCTCTCGCGCTGCGGCTGGTCCCACGGACGCGGGACAGGGACGGCGGACAGTAGCGCCTGGGTGTACGGGTGGGTGGGCCGCTGGAAGATCTCCTCCTGGTCGGCCACCTCGACCACCCGGCCCAGGTACATGACGGCGACCCGGTCGGCGACGTGCCGGACCACCGACAGGTCGTGCGCGATGAACAGGTAGGTGAGGCCGAGGTCGGCCTGCAGGTCGGCGAGCAGGTTGAGCACCTGGGCCTGGATCGACACGTCCAGCGCCGACACGGCCTCGTCGCAGATGACGATCTTGGGCTTGAGCGCGAGGGCGCGGGCGATGCCCAGGCGTTGCCGCTGTCCGCCGGAGAACTGGTGGGGGTAGCGGTCGGCGTGGCTCGGGTCCAGGCCCACCCGGGCGAGAAGGTCGCTCACCTCGTCCCGCCACCGCGAGCGGGACACGACGTCGGGATGGATCTCCCAGGCCTCGGCCACGATCTGGCCGGCGGTCCGGCGCGGGTTCAGCGACGAGTAGGGGTCCTGGAAGATCATCTGGATGTCGCGACGTGCCGCGCGCAGCTCTGCCGGCGACGCCGACGTCAGCTCCCGGCCGTCGAAGGTGACGGTGCCCGAGGCGGCCTTCTCCAGCCCGATCACCGTCCGCGCCAGGGTCGACTTGCCCGAGCCGGACTCGCCGACCAGCCCGAGCGTCTCGCCCGGGCGCAGGTCGAAGGACACGCCGGCGACCGCCTGGATGTGTCCGGTGACCCGGCGCAGCAGGGCCGAGCGGATCGGGAAGGTCGTGTGCAGCTCACGCACCGAGAGCAGGGGCTCAGACGGGCTCGCGCTCACCGGCCAGCACCTCCTCGGCGTAGTGGCACGCGGACCGGTGCTCCTCGGGGCGCCCGTCGATCGGCCGGAGCACGGGATCGTCGACGGAGCACCGGTCGGTGGCGTGCGGGCAGCGCGGATGGAACGAGCACCCCGACGGCAGGTCCAGGAGGTTCGGCGGCGCGCCGCGCACCGGCGTGAGCCGTTCGCGCGGCGCGTCGAGGTCCGGGATCGACGCCATGAGGCCCCGGGTGTACGGGTGGGCGGCATGGTCGTAGACCTCACGGATGTCGCCGGTCTCGACCGCGCGCCCGGCGTACATGAGCAGCGCCCGGTCGGCCACGTCGGCCACCACCCCGAGGTCGTGCGTGATCAGCACCAGCGCCATGCCCTCCTCGCGCCGCAGGTCCGCCAGGAGCCGCATGATCTGCGCCTGGACGGTGACGTCGAGCGCCGTCGTGGGCTCGTCGGCGATGAGCAGCCGCGGCTTCAGCGCGAGCGCCATGGCGATCATGAT
Source organism: Jiangella asiatica (assembly GCF_004349065.1). Lineage (GTDB taxonomy): Bacteria > Actinomycetota > Actinomycetes > Jiangellales > Jiangellaceae > Jiangella > Jiangella asiatica. Next base: position 429,044 of record NZ_SMKZ01000001.1, on the reverse strand, counting down.
CCGCTGGCGCATGCCGCCGGAGAACTGGTGCGGGAAATCGTCCACCCGTCGCCGGGCGGCCGGGATGCCGACCCGCTCCATCAACTCGACGGCGGCGGCGCGAGCGTCCCGGCGCGACGCGCCTCGATGCCGGCGGAACATCTCGCCGATCTGCCAGCCGACCCGGAAAACCGGGTTGAGTGAGCTCAGCGGGTCCTGGAAGACCATCGCGATCTCGTCGCCGCGCAGCTTGCGGACCCGGTTCGGGTCCTCGGCCAGCAGGTCGCGACCGTCGTAGACGATGCTGCCGGCTACGACCTCACCGGCCGGTCTGGGCAGGATGCCCATGATGGCCTGGGCGGTGACGCTCTTCCCGCTGCCGGACTCGCCGAGGACGGCGAGGGTCTCGCCCCTGCGCACGTCGAACGACACGCCGTCGACAGCCCGGACCTGGCCGGCGCCAGTGCGGAACCGTACCGCGAGGTCACGCACGCTGAGCAGTGGAGTGTCCGTCACGGCCGCCTCACAGGTTCTTCAGCTTCGGGTCGAACCGGTCCCGCAGCGCGTCACCGAGGAGTCCGAACGACACGACGAGCAGCGCCAGGCAGATGCCCGGGATGGTCGAGATCCACCACGCGTCGCCCAGGTAGTTCCGCCCGTTCGCGATGGTGACGCCCCAGCTCGGTGAGCTGGCCGGGGTGCCGAGGCCGAGGAAGCTCAGCGACGCCTCGGCCAGGATGACGTGGCCGATCTCGACCGTCGCGACGACCAGCACCGGTGCCGCGCAGGCCGGCAGGACGCAGCGGCGCACCAGGTGCCAGGACCTCGCGCCGAGAGTCCGAGTCGCGTCGACGAAGTCTCGGTTCTTCGTCACCAGGACCTGGCTGCGGGCAACCCTCGCGAACGTCACCCAGTTCGAGATGGCCAGCACGATGACGACGTTCACCACGCTCGGGCCGAGCAGCGCGGCGATGAAGATGGCCAGCAGGATCGACGGGAACGTGAGCTGGACGTCGGCCAGGCGCATCAGCGCACCGTCCAGCCACCGGCCGTACCACCCGGCCACGACGCCGATGGCGACACCGATCACCCCGGCCAGCAGCAGGGTGGCGACGCCGACCGCGATGGAAATCCGCGCGCCCTGCAGCACCTGGGCGAACAGGTCCTGGCCCACCTGGTCGGTACCGAAGATCGCCAGCGACCCGTCCTCGGTGCGCGATCCGGGCGGCAGCAGCCGGTCGCCCGTACTCGTCGCGACAGAGTCGTACCCGACGAGCCACGGCCCGAAGACGGCCGCGAGGACGTAGATGCCGATGACGGCGCTCGCGAAGCGGATGCGCCCCGATCCGGCCCGGCGGCGGGCCCGGACGACCTGCTCCGGGACGGGAGCGGCCGGTGGGCTGCCGAGGTCGGTGAGAGTGTCGGTCATGGTTCACCCGGCCAATCGCACTCGGGGGTCGAGGTAGCCGTACAGGATGTCGACGACGAGGTTGACCAGCACGAAGACGCCGGCGATGAAGAGCACGGCGGCCTGGACGACGCCGTAGTCGCGATGCGAGATCGCGTCCACGAGCAGCCGGCCGACGCCTGGCCAGGCGAACACCGTCTCGACGATGACGGTGCCGCCGAGCAGCTGGCCGAACTGTAGGCCGACCACCGTCACGACCGGGATGAGCGCGTTGCGGGCGGCGTGCGGGAAGATCACTACGCGTTCGCGCAGGCCCTTCGCGCGGGCGGTCTGCACGTAGCCCTCGTGGATCACTTCCAGCAGCCCGCTGCGGGTCAGCCGGACCAGAATCGCGAGGAACGGCAGGGCGAGCGTCACCGCCGGGAGCACCAGGTGCTGCCAGCCGCCGGTGCCGCCGCTGGGCAGCACGTCCAGCGTCCGGGCGAACACCAGGATGAAGACGATGCCCACCCAGAACGCCGGAGTCGACTGCCCCACCAGCGACAGCACCGAGATGACCCGGTCGGTCAGCGTGTTGGCCTTCAGCGCCGCGACCACGCCGAGCGGGAACCCGATGAGGATCGACAGCCCGAGCGCGGCGACCGCCAGCTGCGCGGTGTTCGGCAGCCGGGACAGCACCAGGTCCATGGCGTCGACGCTCATCCGGAACGACTCGCCGAAGTCCAGCCGCACGACGTCGCGCAGGTAGATGCCGTACTGGACGATCAGCGGTTCGTCCAGGCCCATCCGCGCCCGCAGCTCGTCGACTTGGCTCGCCGTCGCGTCCGGGCCCAGCAGCACCATGGCGGGGTCGCCGGGCACCAGCCGCAGCACCAGGAAGATCACCGAGACGGCGCCCCAGAGCACGAAGACGGAGAACAGCAGCCGGCGGGCGAGGTAAGCCGGCATCAGGCCCCCTGGGCGTGGGCCAGGACGACCACTGGAGCAGCCTCGTCCAGCAGGCCGGCGCCGATGCGGTCCGCACACGCGGTGACCGCCGCGGCCAGCCCACCCAGCTCGGCCGGATGCGTCACCCGCGACGGGATCCGTACGGCCACCGCGGCGACGGCCAGCCCGTCGTGGTCGAGCACCGGAGCGGCCACCGCCCGCCCGGTCTCGGCGTACTCGCGGTCCTCGACGGCGTAGCCGCAGGTACGCGTCCTGGCCAGGGCGCGCAGCAGGCCGTAGGCGTCGGTCACCGTGCGGGCGGTGAGCCGCGGGAACGGAGCGCGCACCACGAACCGGTCCACCTCGACCCGCGGACGATGCGCGAGGTAGGCCTTGCCCAGCGCGGTCGCGTGCATCGGCAGCGGTGACCCAGGCTCCGCCGCGGACTGGCCGGCCGTCGCAGTCCGCACCAGCTGGCCGCCGCGTGGCTGCCCGTAGCTCACCGCCTCGCCGGTGCGCTCGTGCAGCTCAGCCAGGGCGGGGTGCACGACGGAGTCCGGTCCGGCCTCGCCTCGGGCGGCTCGCGCCAGGTCGAGTGCCCCGAGGCCGACGACGTACCGGTTGGCCTCGTCGCGGCGGACCAGGCCGAACTCGACGAAGGTCGCCAGCATCCGGTGGACGGTGCTCTTGTGCAGGCCGACGGCGTTGGTGATGTCGGTCAGCGTGCGCGGATGGCCGTGCCGGCTCAGCTCGGTCAGCACCTCGAGGGCGCGGCTCAGCGACTTCATCGATCACTCACCCCTGTGCTCTGGTCGGCGGTCCGGCGCACGCGCTCGCGAGGGCCGGGCAGCGGGTGGAGCCGCGCCCAGGTTCACCCGGCGCGGCCGACGCGACCGCCGCGATGTCAGGACGAGGTCGGGCCCGTTCCATTAACGTTAACGGTAGCGTTCATGTGCGACGCTAGGGTAATGGCGCGAACGCTGTCAAGGGTGGCGCCGACGAATTGGCGAATACGCTGGTCAGCGTGGTTGCGAGGGATGCAACGCCACCTTGACACCGCTGTTCCGTGAACGTTAACGTCCGAGCAGGTGCGAGCCGCTGGAAATCACCCTCGAAGCGGGCTCGAATTCGCGAGGAGGCGACCTTGTCTGTGGATACTGAGAGCGATCTGACGGGCCAGCTCCGGAGGGCGCTCGTAGCGGCCGATCCACGCCTGTCGAAATTCAATCCGCTGGGCCGCATCCTCGCGCACGACGATTTCGACTCCGGCACGCACGGCTGGTGCGAACTGCTCGGCAACTACGACGGCAACGGCAACCTCGACACCGTCGACGACCACATGCGCGACTTCCGCCCGCCGCAGCTCAGCGCCTGCAACTTCTTCGACATCGGCACCCATGGGACGCTCGGCGGCACCTATGCCCTGAAGCTGGCCACCCGGCCGTATCCGGGCCACACCGCGGTCGCCATCAGGCGGCTCACCATGAGCGGGCGCGGCCGGGTGCAGCTGGAGACGTACTTCGCCTTCAAAGCCGAGGCCACCCTGGGTGCGGACCCGGCCAACGACTCCTTCGGCGACGTCGTCTGGGACGGCAACCTGCACCCGTCCGAGGCCCAGTTCGGCGCGCTGACCGTGGCCACCGACCTGTGCGGCGACGGCGGTGTCCGCTACCACACGGTCGCGCGCTACCAGAACACCGATCTCGACCACCGGCTGACCCGGCGGTGGATGTACCCCGTGGTCCCGGAGCCGACACCGCGCGAACACCTCGAAGGCAAGATCAAGCTGGGCTACGCCGCCGACTTCACCGCGCCGAACCCGGAGGACTGGCACCCCTTCGGTGAGCCACAGGAGCTCTGCTACAACGAGGTCCCGACGAAGATCAACTGGCATTATCTGCGCTGGGTCGTCGACACCGCCGCGCGCAAGAACGTGGAATTGCAGATCAATGACCGCGTCATGGACATGAGCGATGTCCCGGTCCCGATCTACGAGGACCGGTACGAGTCGCTGGAGAATCTGCTCAACTTCTATTTCAGCGTCCGCACGCATTCGTCCGTGCGCAATTTCCTGTACCTGGACTCCGTCCTCATCTCGGTTGATTGGTAGGCAACGACGATGCGTCAATCGCTGACCGCTGTACTCGAGCGGAACACGACGGTACGGGGCGAGTTCGAGACCGAGCCGTACGAGGTCGCGTGGGCCACCGAAGCACGCTGGTTCGTCCAGGTCCTGTCGGCCACCGGCGACCCGGTCGAGCTCGAGCTGGTCACGCAGCTCTCCCCGGACGGCATCACGTGGTGCGACCACGACGAAGCATCGCACCTGGCGACCGGGCTCGGTCTGACGAGCTGGGCGGTACGCGAGTTCGGCCACTGGCTGCGCCTGCGCGGGCGGGTCCGCGGCGACGACGCCGAGGCCAAGCTGCGCGTCTACCTGGCGGTCAAGAGCTGAGGCGCTCTCCAGCCGGCGGCACGACACGAGAACGAGGACGACGGTGACCGACACCCGCAGGGCCCGGCTACGCGACATCGCCAATTCGCTGGGTGTGTCGGTCAACACCGTCTCCCGGGCGCTTGGCGGCAAGGACAACGTCAGCGAGCACACACGTGCGCGCATCCGCGCCGAGGCCGAGCGCATCGGCTACGTGCCCAACACCCATGCGCGCTCGCTCGTCCTCGGTTCGGCCATGACCATCGGGCTGGTCATCACCAACCCGTCGAACCCGTTCTACGCTCAGCTGATCAGCGGCATCGAGCCGCGCGGGCGTGGCCGCGGCTACTCACTGCTGCTCCTGGTCACCGACGAGAGCGTCGAGAACGAGCGGCGGGCGGTGGAGTCGCTGCTGCACTCGGCCGTCGACGGCGCCATCGTCGTGCCCGTCCAGGGCGAGACCGATCACTGGACGCGGGTCCAAGCGGCCGGCGTGCCCATCGTGTTCGCCAACCGCGACGTTCCCGAGCTCGGCTGCGACTTCGTCGGCATCGACAACGAGCGCGGCGCCTACGAGTCGACCCGCCACCTCATCGCCGCCGGAGCCCGGCGCGTCCAGGTGCTCGAGGAGGACCTGCCGATCACCACGATCGCCGGGCGCATCGCCGGCTTCCACAGCGCCATGGCCGACGCCGGGCTGCCCAGCTCCGACGCCGACATCATCTCCGTCCCGACCCGCCGGCACGACTCGGCGGTCCTGCCGTGGCAGCCGGCCGAGGCCTACAAACTGGCCCGTGAGCTCGTCAGCCGGGGCGACCGGCCCGACGCCGTCGTCGCCGGCAACGACTACTTCGCCCTCGGGCTCTACCGGGCGCTGGCCGAGCAGGGCCTGCGGGCACCGACGGACCTCGCGATCGTCGGCTACGGCGACCATCCCTACGCCGCGTACCTCGACCCGCCGCTGACCACCGTGCACCTGCCCGCCCGCCGCATCGGCGAGACCGCGGTCGACCTCCTGCTGCGCCGGCTGCGCGGCGACTCCACGACCGATGCGCAGGCGCAGCCGCGCAAGCGCCTGCTGAGGCCCGAGCTCGTCGTGCGTGCCTCGGCTTGAGGCCCGTGCCGCGCTACCCCGTCCCCCGGTCACCCACCTCATGGGTGGGTCGAGGATGAGGTGCTCAGTAGACCTCGCCGGCGTCCCCGGTGACCGACACGTCGTGGAAGCGCGCCCGGCCGTTCGCGGGCATCTCGAAGCCCTCCACGCGGTCGCGATACGCCACGTTGTTGGCCAGGTCCATCGGGAAGATGCCGACCGCCTGGTCCCAGATCAGCGCGGCCGCCTGCTCGTACAGGGCGGTGCGCTCCTCCGGGTCCAGCGCCGAGCGCGCACCGAGCAGGAGCTGGTCGAGCTCCTCGTTGCAGAACCCGTTGCGGTTGGCCTCGCAGGTGTACAGCCGCCCGAGCGTGTAGTCGGCGTCACCGGTCCCGACGCTGTTCGTCTGCAGGTTCATGTCCCAGTTCAGCGCGTTGAGGTCCTCGATCCACTGCGCCCGCTCCTTCTCCAGCGGTTCGACGGTGACACCGATCTCGGACCAGTCGGACATGAAGGTCTGCGCGAGCGCGCGGATGTTGGCGCCGGACTCGCGCGGCCACTGCAGGGTCGTGCTGAAGCCGTCGGGGTAGCCGGCCTCGGCGAGCAGCTGGCGGGCCAGGTCCGGGTCGTAGCCGTACGGCTCGTGCTGGCTGGCTCCGAAGACGTCCTGCGGGATCGGGCCGCGCGCGACCGTCGCGGCGTCGCCGAACAGGTCGGCGACGGCGCTCTCGATGTCCACGGCGTGCCACATCGCCTGCCGCACCCTGGGGTCGGTGAACGGCTCGCGGCTTGAGTTGAACCAGGTGAAGTAGTACGTGTAGCTGGGCACCGTCTCGAAGACGATGTCGTCGTTGTCCTGGACCGACGGGGCCTGGTCCGGCGGCACGCCGGTGGTCAGGTCCACCTCGCCGGTCTCCAGCGCGGTCAGGCGTGCGGAGATCTCCGGAATGTAGGTGAACTCCAGCCGGTCCAGTTCCGGCGCACCGTCCCAGTAGTCCTCGTTGGCCGTCATCACGACGCGCTCGTCGGGCAGGAACTCCTCGAACACGAACGGCCCGGAGCCCACCGGCTCGCGCCAGAAGTCGTCCTCGCCGATGCGGTCGGCCGGCCCCACGAACAGCAACGAGACGGTACTGATCACCGTGCCGAGGGGTTGTGCGGTCCGGATGGTCACGGTGTGCTCGTCGGTGGCCTCGACGGCCGCCACGGCCGACCACAGCGGCGCGAGCGGACCGTTCAGCTCGATCAGCCGTTCCGCTGAGGCCTTGACGTCCGCCGCGGTCAGCGGAGTCCCGTCGTGGAACGTGACGTCGTCGCGCAGGTGGAACACCCACGTCAGGTCGTCGGGGTTCTCCCACGACTCGGCCAGCACCGGCACGAACTCGCCGTCCTCCAGCCGCACGAGGGGGTCGAGCAGGTGCTGGACGATCTCCTGGACGCCCTCCTCGGCGGACTGTTCGCCGTGCGGGTCGAGCGAGACCGGAGCCACGCTCGGCGCGACGCGGAGGACCTGCTCACCGTCGGAGCCGGTCTCCTCGTCGGCGCCGCATGCGGCGAGCCCCAGGGCCAGGACGGCGGCGGCGCCCAGTGCCAGCGGACGGTGTGCCCGGCTGCGAATCATGGCTTCTCCTTGTCAGGCAGCGTGTAGGTGACGACCACGGGCTTGTGGTCAGAGGGAGCCACGCCCTCGTGGAAGAACTCGACGACCTCGGCGCAGCGCGGCCGCAGCGAGCCGCGATGAAACTGCCAGTCGATCGCCTTGGCCACGGGCTCGGGAGCGGACCAGCCGCGGCCGGGCCCGATCAGCGGCACGACGGGGTGAGTGATCGGCGAGCTGCGGCCCAGCGCCGCGAACGAGTCCGCGAAGCCGGCCGCACGCAGGACCCACAGGGGCCGCGCGTAGTCGTTGATGTCGACGGTGAAGACGCACGGGCCCTCGCCGGCCAGCCGGTCCAGGGCGGCCGCGACCTGACGGGCCTGGCCGACCCGGGGGTTCAGGTCGTCGGCGCGCTCCTGCGGGTGACCCGGCCAGGTCAGGTGCGCTGTGCTGTACACGAACGACGACGAGGAACCGGCGGGCCGCAGCCGGACCCAGAACAGCCGCGCGTGCTCGGCGCGGATGCCCACGTCCTCGGCACCGTACTCCTCCATCGCGAACAGGTCGTCGCGCCACCAGAGGTTGCTCTGGACCGCCCATCCGGGGAACGGGTCGTCCACCCGCCGGTGGCCGGGCAGGGCGGCGTCGATGATGTCGCGCGACGACGGCGTCAGTTCCTGGACGGCGAGCAGGTCGGGCTCGCGGACCTCGAAAAGCCAGCGGAGCGCCGGGGTGCGCTCGGCCAGCCAGTGTCCGCCCCAGATGTTGTAGGTCATCGACACGAAGGTGGTCACGCGCGCCTCCCCGCGGCACCTGCCGGCGCACCCGCCGCTGCGACGTCGTCGGCGGCGGTCCTCGGCCCGGCCGGGTCGAGCGGATCGTGGTTGTAGCCGACGAGTGTCGTCGCCAGCGTCTCGCCGTCGGTCCCGACCAGCGCGGACAGTTCGGTCACCGAGCAGTTGCCCGGCGGTTCCAGCAGGGCGTGGCCGCCGGCGGGCAACCGCAGCGCCGTGGCGACGGCCACCCGGATGGGGCCACCGTGGGTGAACACCAGTGCCGTGGGCTCGGTGGGCGCGTCGACGCCGGCAGCGCGGCGGGCGACGCGCCCAGCGACCCGCCGGGCCAGGTCCCGCAGCGCGACGTCGACCCGCGCGCGCAGCTGGGCGAACGTCTCGCCGCCGCCGCGCGGGATGTCCTCGCCGCGGCGGATCGCGGCGATCTGCTCGGGGTGCGCCGTCGCGACCTCGGCGGTGGTGCGACCGCTCCAGGCGCCGTTGTCGATCTCGCGCAGCCGGCGGTCGTGGTCGACGACCGCCGCGGTGACGGCGGTGTACGCCGCGGCGGTCTCGATGACCCGCGGGAGGTCGCTGCTGGTCACGACGGCGACCCGCGGGTGAAGAGCATGCAGCCGCTTCGCCGCGTCGGCGGCCTGAGCCCGGCCGCGCTCGGACAGCCCCGACCCGAGGTGCCCCTGGATGCGGCCCTCCGCGTTCCACGTCGACTCGCCGTGCCGGACCAGCACCAGGCGCACCCTGCGGGCGTCGGCCGCCGCTGGCTCGTCCACCAGCCATCTCGCGCTCACCGGCTCAGAGTCGGCCAACCCGGTGCGACCGGGCAACGCGGTTCCGCCCTGTGCAACACCGCCGCGTTGCACGGTGGGAAACCGCATTGCCCGCGGCAGCGCGCGAGCAGCAAGGTGACCGTCGCCGGATCACGTGAGAGGTGAGGGAAATGTCGCGTTCTCGAGACCGGATCGTCGCCGCGCGCAGGACGACGGCGCTCGCCGGTGCCCTCCTCACCGGGGCGGTGCTGGCCGCGGGCGCCGTCGTGACGGCACCCGCGGCCAGCTCGGCCGACGCCGTCGCGGACGTCCTCATCAGCGAGGTGGCCGCCGGTGGCCCGGCCGGTGCCGACGACGCCTTCATCGAGCTGACCAACTACGGCGACGCGCCGGCCGACCTGGACTCCTGGCGCATCTACCACTGTGGCGCGAGCGGCAGCCGCGGCGGCAGTCCGCTGGTGCCGCCGCTGACCGGGGTCACGCTGGAGCCCGGCGAGACGTTCGTTATCGCGCACCGCACCTCCAGCCTCACCGGCACCGCGGACGGCGTGTTCAGCACGTCGCTGGCCGACGACGCGATGGGGGTGTGGCTCGAGGACGGACAGGCCCAGCTGGTCGACCGGATCGCCGTCTCCCCGGAGTCGCGCGACAGCATCTGCGGCCCGCCGGTGCCGAGCACCCTGGACTTCGCCCGCGGACAGTCCTACCAGCGTGTGGGCGCCACCGGCGACGTCGGCGTCGACTTCATCCGAGCCACCCGCACACCCGCGGCCGCCAACGCCGACCGGCCCGACCCTGGTGTGCGAGCCGGGGACGTCCTGGTCAGTGAGCTGGCGAACGGTGGTCCCGGCGGTGACGCGGACGAGTTCGTGGCGCTCACCAACACCGGGGCCGACGCCGTCGACGTCGGCGGCTGGCGGCTCTCGGTGTGCACGACGCTCGGGGCCCGCCAGACCGCCGGGGTGCTGACGCAGCTCCCGGCCGGGACGACGCTGCCACCGGGCGAGGGCCTGGTGGTGGCGCACGAGTCCGCGAGCGTGCCGGGCGGCGGCGTCGTCGTGCGCTACGCGGAGCCGGTCCTGGCCGAGGACGGCTTCGGCGTGCTCGTGGAGGACGCGCGCGGCGGCGTGGTCGACGCCGTCGGCGTCTACGAGTCCGACGCGGTGCATGAGCCGGCCATCGACAGCCCGTGCAGCCAGGGGGCCGCCCTCCCGGACCGGCTGGACTACCCGTCGGGCCAGACCTACCGGCGCACCGGGAACACCGGCGACAACGCCGCCGACTTCACCGTCTCCGTGCCCGCTCCGGCCGAGAACCGCGGCTCCGGCATCCGCGTCAGCGAGTTCACGCACGACCCGGCAGCACCGTTCGTCGAGCTGGTCAACGACGGCGACAGCGCCGTCGACCTGGACGGCTGGACCGTCGACCGTTGCTTGGCGAACGGTCGGCGGGCGCTCGAGCCCGTGGCGGTCCTCGACGGTGTCGCGCTCGAGCCGGGCGCGGCGCACGTCGTCCCGCTTGCCGGCACGCCACCGGACGAGGCCGGCTACGGGTTCATCGTGCGCGACGCCGCCGGCCGGCCGGCCGATCGGGTCGGCGCCTACTTCGCGCTGTACAGCCCCTGTACCGACGGCGTGTCCCTGGTGCCGTTCCTGGACACCGCGGCCGGCGAGACCCACCAGCGGCACCAGGACACCGGCGACAACGTCCGCGACTTCGTCCGGGCACCGGCCTCACCCGGCGCCATACCCGGCGACCTGCGCGCTCCGGCCGACATCCCCGCGGACGAGCTCGAGCCGGTCGACGTGCCCGCGGCGCCGCGCCCGGAGCCGCCGGCGCTGCTCGCGCCCGCCGACGGAGCCGACGACGTGAGCAGGGAGGCGTCGCTGTCGGTGCGGGCCGGGCACACCGCCGGTGATCCCGCCGACGTGACGTTTCGCGGCGGGCCGCGGCTGCCGGTCCTGGAGAACGCCGCCGCCGTCTACACCGGCACCAGCCCGACCGCCCCGCCGGCCGAGCGCGAGCTGCCGGGCGAGTCCCGGCGCAGCGCCGCGGACCTGCTGCGCGGCCAGGACGGCGAGCCACTGGTCACCGAGGCGACCGAGGGCTTCCCCTACCAGCGCTTCGAGCTGACCGTGACCGGCGACGTGCCGGACAGCTTCGACGTCGTCTGGAGCGGCCGCTCCACCGGCGCCAGCGAACTGCAGCTCTACGTCTGGAACCACCGGTCGCAGGCGTGGGACCTGCTCGACGCGGACGCCGGACGCGACGGCGGCGAGCTCACCCTCACCGGTGCGGTCGACGCCGACACGGGTGTCCGCGGCCGGCGCGTCAGCGTCCTCGTGCAGGACGGCCCGGCGACCCGGGCCACGTTCACCGGTGCCGCCGACGGCTCCTTCGAGGACCCGGGCGACTACGACTTCGCGATCGGCATGCTCCCGGACCCCCAGCAGCTCACCGAGCAGTTCCGCGACGTCCACGCCGACCAGGTGTCCTGGCTGGTGCGCAACGCCGCCGCCCGCAAGATCGAGTACACCGCGCACGTCGGCGACATCGTGCAGAACTGGATGTGGGGCACCCACCTGGAGAGCCGCGCCCGCGACGAGTGGCAGTTCGCCTCCGACGCCATGGGCGTGCTCGAGGACGCCGGCATGCCCTACGGCATCCTGCCGGGCAACCACGACAACAAGTGGGGCCGCGACTCCGGACTGTTCAACGCGTACTTCCCGCCGGAGCGGTTCGAGGACAGCGCGTGGTACGGCGACTCCTGGCGGCCCGGCGACAACGTCAGCCACTACGACATCCTGGAGATCGACGGAGCCCGGTTCCTCGTGCTGAACCTCGGCTTCGTCGCGTACCCGGACCGCGACGAGACGCTGGGCTGGGCCGCCTCCGTCGTCGCCGACCATCCCGACCACAACGTCATCGTGTCCACCCACGAGTACCTCAACCGCGACGCCGTCCCGACGCGGCCGGACGCCGATCGCTGGACGTCGCTCGGCGAGCGCATCTGGCAGGAGGTCGTGCGCCCGTACGACAACGTCTTCCTCGTGCTCAGCGGCCACGTCAACGGCGTGGCCCACGCCGTCAAGCACGACGTCGACGGCGTCGAGGGCCGCGTGGTGACCGAGGTGCTCGCGAACTACCAGGGCTACCGAGCCGACGGCCTCCGGGACACCGGGTTCCTGCGGCTGCTGCAGTTCGACCTGGACGGCAAGACGATGTCGGTCAACACGTACTCGCCGTCGCGCGACGAGCACAACGCCGGTGAGTACTACGTGGGCGGCGCCTACGGCGCCGAGGCCGACGAGTTCGTCGTCCCCGTCGGCCTCGGCGACGTCTACGACAAGCGGGTCGAGACCGCCGCGTTCGCCCTGGCCTCGCTGGGCGAGCCGTTGGGCGCGGTACCCGCCGCCGACGGGTCCCCGGCCGCGCTCACCTGGCCCGGGCTCGCCGCCGGTCAGCGGTACGTGTGGTTCACCGAGGCGCTCGACGCCGCCGGCCGGGCCGCGCGGTCACCGCTGTGGAGCTTCACGGTGTCATCCCCGTGATCACGGCTATCGCCGTCCGATGCCGGACTCGGCCGCGGCCCGCTGGACCCGGCTCCGCTCCCGCTCGTCGATGACGCCGTCGGCGACCAGCACGCCCAGGACTTCGGCGACGTGGCGCAGGAACGCGCCGGGCGTCTCCCAGCCGCGCTCCTCGTCGATGAGGTCGTTGACCGTGCAGCCGTCGGCGGCGGCACGGTTGGGCACGCCGCTGTCCACGTCGCCGACGACCACCGTCGCCTGCGGGTCGGGCTGCGGGCAGGCCGACGGCTCGACCTCGGCGATCCACACGTCGCGGAACTCCACGTCCGAGCCGTCGTGGTGGTTCTGGAAGCCGAGGTGTCCCTCCAACGCCCGGCTCCCGTCGCCGGTGTACGTGTTCACGAGCTCACCGTTGAGGTAGACCGAGTACCTCTGGCCGACCGCCCGGATCTCGTACGTGTTCCACTCCCCGATCGGTTTGGCGAGAAGGTCGGTGATGGTCGCGAAGTTGTAGATCGAACCGGTCTTCTGCGGGTCGCCGCCGTCGGGGTTGTCCTCGATCTGCGCCTCGTAGCCGCGCACGCTGTCATCGGGCTGCCTGGCCCACGGTCCTTCCCAGTCCAACGGTGCCGGGAAACGCATGAACGCCCCGGAGTTGTCGGTCGGGTTGTTCATCCGGTACTCGAAGCGAAGGTGGAAGTCGCCGAACGACTCCGGCGTGTACCACAGCAGCCCACCGGAGCCCCGGCTCATGAGCGTGCAGTCAGAGGTGACGGTGAACGACCCGTTGCCCGCCATCTGCCAGCCGTCGAGCGTCTTCCCGTCCCAGAGCGCGGTGAAGCCCGCCGGCGGCTCCGGCTCCGGGCACACCTGGGGCTCGTCCCCGGTGAGCCGGAGCCAGTCGAACGACGCGTCGACGACCGGGATGTTGGGGTCGCCATCCCCGCCGGAGAGTGCGGCCACCCCGACGCTCCACGGCGCGGCGGCGCCGAGCCCGTACGGCCGGCCCAGCGGCGTCCACTCCTCCCCGTCCACCGAGTACGAAGCGGTGACCTCGAGGCCGTCGCTGGTCAACCGCAGGTCGAAGGTCGTCGGGAAGTCCGCGGGCAGGGCCACGTAGTCGTCGACGGTGTTGCGTTCCTGCCCGCCGGCGACGGTGAAGAACGACATCCGGCGGGTGCCGTCCGGGCGTGCCATCACCACGGCTTTGGCGAAGTCGTCGTCGCCGGCGTGGAGCACGAGCCCGGCCTGCTGGAACGCCGTCGTCGTCTCGATGCTGACGCGGGTGGTGGCCTCCCATCCGCCATCGGGGACCGGCCGCATGATCAGGTTGGCGGCGTCGGACCTGGCCGCGGTGAGCTCGCCGTGCGCGGTCGGCAGCACCAGCCGCCCGTCGGCGATCTGGTAGCCGTCGGGGTCGTGCCGGACGATCGAGGACCAGCAGCCCAGGTCCAGCGCGTCGCCGTCGAACTCGTCGACGCCGCCGTCGAGGCACTCCGGCTGCGGCTCGATGACCGTGATGCGCACGTCGGCCGAGCCGATGCGGCCCTCGGCGTCGGTCGCGGTCAGGACGGCGTGGTACTCGCCCGGTTCGGTGTAGGTGTGCGTCACGTTCGGCTCGCCCGACGTGGCTCCGTCGCCGAAGTCCCAGTTGTACCCGGTGATCTCCGCACCCTCCGGGCTGGTCGCCGAACCGGTGAAGGAGACCTCCAGTGGCGCCGTGCCCTGCTCCGGTGTCGCCTCGACCGTCACCTGCGGACCGCTCTGGTCGGTGACACCGGCGCCGTTGAACCGCAGCCAGTCCAGCGCCAGCAGGTCAGGCCCTCCCGAGACCCACTCGTCGTGACGGAACACCAGGTACAGGGCGAAGGTGTCGCCCGGATCGGTGAGCTCGCCGGTCTGTTCGACGACGGTGTCGTAGCTGCCGGTGACCGGCACGTCGACCGACCCGATCAGCTCGCCGTCGGGACTGTCGCGGCGTACCTCGATGGTGCCGCCGAGGCCACCGGAGGACGCACCGACGGTGAGCGAGTCGATGTTGGTCAGGTTCACCGGCTCGAACATGATCCAGTCGCCGTCGGTGATGTCGCCGAGCCGCGCCCCGGCGCTGGCCTGTGGACGCTCGTAGACGGTGACGCCCTCGGACGCGGCGAAGTGCTCGGCCTCCCTGCGCTTCGGGTTCAGTCGCACCGAGTCGCCGCCGGTGAGCGGCTGGACGCCGGGAGCGCCCGCGTCGGTGAACGTCGCCTCGAGGACGTAGTACAGGTTGGTGTCCAGTCCGTGCCCGCCGTCGGTGATGGTGGGCACGAGGCCGGTGCAGTTCGGATAGTTGTCCAGCGGATGCTGATGCTGGTCGTGGCCGAGCAGCGCACCGGCCACCACGGTGTCGCAGGCGATCGTGCCATCCGCGGTGCTGCCGTCCTCGGCGTCCTCCACCGTCACGTCGTAGGCGATGTCGTCGCCCCAGTCGTAGAAGCCGCCGTGCGGTGGCCAGGCGAAGTTCACCTCCGGAGCGCTGTTCCCGGCCGAGACCCGGACCGCGGCGACGGAACTGCGCTCCCTGCTGTCGGTGACCGTCAGCAGTGCCGTGTAGTTGCCCGCCTCGGTGTACGTGTGCGACGGGTTCGGCTCGTCGGAGGTGGCGCCGTCGCCGAACGACCAGTGGTACGTCATGGGCAGCCCGGCCGGATGGACGGTGCCCTCGCTGTCGAACGCGACGGTGAGCGGGAGCTGCCCCGAGGTCGGCGTACCGGTCGCCTGGACGACAGGTGGCCGGTCGCCGCCGACGTAGTCGATCCGGTAGATCCCGGCGCCCTCGTTCACGTCGCCGCGGCCGGCACCGCTGCCGGAGCCGAAGTCGATGACGTAGAGCGAGCCGTCCGGGCCGAACGTCGCGTCGAACGGGCCGCGGAACGTGGTCGAGTCGAGGAACGGGTTGATCGCCAGCAGGTCACCCGCGGCCACCGGGTCGAACCGATCGTCCTCGAACTCCAGGTCCTCCTCCACCCGGGTGATGGTCTTGTAGAAGTGCCGGGCGTACTCGAACACGAACCACTTTCCGTCGTAGTACTCGGGGAACTTGGTGTCGGACTCCAGGTCCGGGTCGTAGTGGTAGACCGGACCGCTCATCGGGCCAGCACCACCCGTGCCCAGCTCGGGGAAGTCCGGCGACTCCTGGTAGGAGTACCAGACGAACGCCTCCTGGACCGGCGGGAGCTGCTGCAGTCCGGTGTTGTGCGGTGAGTCGTTGACCGGTCCGCCGGCGCAGTCGAACGGCTCGCCGGACTCCCCGGTGGCGAAGTCGTAGTCGATGTACGGGATGTTGTTGCCGACGCAGTGCGGCCAGCCGTAGTTGCCGGCCTCGCTGATCACGTTCCACTCCACGATGCCCTCCGGTCCGCGGTCCGGGTTGGGCTGGGTGGCGTCCGGGCCGTAGTCGGCCACGAGCACCTCGCCGGTCTGCTGGTCGACGGTCATCCGGAACGGGTTGCGAAAGCCCATCGCGAAGATCTCCGGCCGGGTCAGCTCCGGGTCCGAGGTCTCGGGCGGGAACAGGTTGCCCTCGGGGATCTCGTAGCCGCCGTCGTCCGTCGGGATGATCCGGATCACCTTGCCGCGCAGGTCGTTGGTGTTGGCGGAGGTTGCCTGCGCGTCCCAGGGCGCGCGGTCTGGCCGCTCGTCGATGGGCGCGAAGTTGCCCGACTGGGAGAAGTCGGTGTTGTCCCCCATCGAGGCGTAAAGGCTGCCGTCCGGGCCGAACTCGACCGCACCGCCCATGTGCACGTTGGCCAGGCCAACGTCACGCCAGGTCGGGAACGACAGCAGGCGTCGCTCGGACTCCATGTCCACCAGGTCGGTCTCGAAGTCGAAGGTCAACCTGGAGATGTTGATCTGTGCGACGTCGGGGTCGGAGTACATCACGTACAGCCAGCCGTTGTCGGCGAACTCCGGGTCCAGGGCGAATCCGGTCAGGCCGTCGGAGTGCCGGGCGGTGCTGAGCCCCAGCTCGAGGTCGCCGATGGTCGAGACCTCGAGCGTCTCCTGGTCGATCATCTTGATCTGCCCGGTGCGCTGGATGTAGATGACCCGGCGATCCGGCGTGACCTCCAGTTCGAACGGGTCGGCGAGGTCGTCGGTGAGCTGCGTGGTCGCGAAGCTGTCCTCGTCGGTGGCGCCGCAGTCGCCGGGCACCGCGCCGGCGGCCCACTGGATGCCGCCGAGCAGGTGGCCCACGAACGCGGGCTCCTCGAAGGCGGCGGCGTCGTGCCCACCCGCGGTGAACCACGACCGGCCGCCGTCGTAGACCTGACACCAGGAGAACGGGTGGTGCACGCCGGTGTCCAGATCGGGGATGCCGTCGCGCTGTTTGACCTCGGCCAGGACGTGGACGTCGCCGGTGGGGTTGGTGGCGAGGTCGTACCACTCTTCCGCGCGCTCCCACAGCTGCGGCAGCTCCCGCGTCGACGGGTGCACCTGGTCGAGCACCGTGATCCGGCCCGGGAACGTCCCGCCGGTCGCGCTGAAGTCCGGGTGGTCGGAGAAGTACGCGCCGACCAGTCCGCCGTACCACTCCCAGTTCCGCTCGGAGTCCGCCGCCGAGTGCAGCCCGACGTACCCGCCGCCGTTCTGGATGTACCGCGTGAACGCCTCGCGTTCCGCCGCCGACAACAGGTCGCCGCTCTCCGGTGTGGAGTGCGTGTTGTTGAAGACGACGACGTCGAACGTGGCCAGGTCGGCGTCGTTGAACAGCGACGTGCCGTCGTCGACCACGACCTCGAAGTCGTGTTCGGCGCCGAGCTGTTCGATGAGGGCCTCGCCGGCCGGGATGGACTCGTGGGCCTCGCCGGTCACCTTCGAGAAGACCAGGGCCCGGAACTGGGCCGCCTCTGTGGTGTCGTCGGTGGTGGTGTCGTCACCGATCGTGTCCTCGGTGGCTTGGACATCGAAGTCCTGGGCGCCGGCGGACGGGATCGCGGACAACGACAGCACCAGGGCGCTGACGGACAGGGCGGCGAGCAGGCTGGATCGGCGCATTCGTGACTCCGTCCACGGGGGCGTCGGAAGGGTGGAAAGCGCTTACCCCAACCAGAGTGGCGACGATCACTCCGCTCTGTCAAGACGTCGAGTCACCGGATCCCGAATCCCGGTCATCGCGGCAGGGCCGCACGCCACGACCACGGCGCCGCCTGCCATGGTGCGCCCGTCAGCCGTTGGGCGAACGCCCCGCCGCACCGGGCGAGCTGGCATTCCGCACTCTCCCGGCGCCATCCGGGAGACCACGGCCGTCCCCAGCGCGACGATCGCCAGAGCGACGATCCCGGTGATCAATGGCACGAACCGAACGAACATGCGTCACTCCCTACGCGAGCGCTCCGGGTCGACAGCTGTCGTTGCCATCAGTGCATCGGTATGTGACATACGACACGACCGGACACATGGATTGCCCGCAGGACAGTTCGCTCCCCATGATCATCAACGATTACCCGTGCTATAACGCCCACGATCGTTGATGATCATGGGGACAGCTAGCGGGGCTCGGAGCGTACTGGGGCGCCGGGCAGCGCGTCCGGGACGATGTCGCCGTCGCGGACGACGAAGGTGCCGCCGACCACGACGTGGCGCATGCCGACGGACGGCAGCGGGCTGTCGCCGTAGGTGGCGCGGTCGGTGAGCGTGGCGGGGTCGAAGACCGCGAGATCGGCGTCGCAGCCGACCTGAACCCGGCCCTTCCGCCGCATCGCCGGCGCCATGTCCTCCACCAGCCGGGCCGGGAGCAGGCTGCACCTGCGGATCGCCTCGAGCAGCTCGAGGTCGGCGTCGTCCCTGGTGAGCATGCGGATGCTGCGGGCGAACGTGCCGGCCGTGCGCGGATGGGTGAGCCCGCCCGGTGGGAGAGGCCACTGCATCGGGTCCGGTGGCGGGGTGGTCCAGACGATCGGCATGGCGTCGCTGGCGATCACCGTGTCGGGGAAGCTGAGAGCGCGGAGCAGGAAGCCGCGATCGTGGGGGTCGTCCTCGCGCAGGTACTCGGAGACGACCAGGCCGCCGGGGTCGCTCTCGCGCAGCCGCCGCAAGTGATCAGCGTCGCGCACGCGTTCGCGGGTCTTCAGGTAGACGAGAGAGTCGGGGGTGCGGCCCCGCGCGGCCATGACGTCCGGGTCGAAGAACACCGCACCGATGGCGGTCATCGCGAAGCCGTAGGGGTAGGCCTCGACGGAGACGCGCGACCCCTCCGAGCGCGCCCGGTCGACGAGGGCGAGAACACGGTCGACATGGCGGCTGGCCACGCTGTTCACGTGGCACATGTGCATGGTCGCGCCGGTCTGGCCGGCGGCCCTGACGATCTCCTCCGCCCCGTCGATCACGGGGGCGGACGCGCCGTTGGCCGAGGGGACGTGGTCCTCGGCCAGGGCGCGGGTGTGGGTGAAGGTGACGCAGCCGGCCTCCGCCGCGAGCCGGGCCACCGCGAGGTACTCCTCGGGGTCGGTGCCCGGCGCATAGCCGAGCAGGAAGCCGACGCCGAGTGCGCCGTCGGCCAGATCCGCGCTGACGGCGGCGATGATCCGGTCGACCTCGTGCTGTTCGGCGGAGCGGTGCCATCCCGGATGCCCCAGGTTCTCCAGGATCGCGCGCTGCCTGCCTTCAGTGTCGACGCCGGCGAGCACGGCCATCCGCGCCGACGCCCAGGACGCGGAGAAGCCGTAGTTGACCGGCCGACCCTCGGCCGCGGCCCGCTCGTACGCAGGGCCGACCGGACCGACGCCTGCCTCCAGGTCCAGGGCCGTCGTCACGCCGTCGAGAACCTGGAGCCTGAGCTCGGGGATGCCCGGCGAGTGGCTGTGCAGGTCGACGAACCCGGGCGCGACGACGAGCCCGCTGACGTCGAGGCGGAGGCGGGCGCCCGGCAGCGGGCCGGCCGCGACGGCCGTCACGGTCCCGCCGTTCATGCCGACGTCGCGGACCGCGTCCAAGCCCGTCTCGGGATCGAGGACGCGGCCACCCTCCAGCACCACATCGAACGTCATGGAGCACCCCTTCAGCCGGTGTGGCCCTCAACGATGTCATCCGGTCAGGGCTGCCGGAAGCCGAGCCGGCGGGACAGCTCCTCGGCGATGTGCACGGCGGCAGCGGCGAGCCTCGCCCGCTCCGCGCCGTCGACAGTGCTGGCCGGGAACGTGACCGCGACCGCGGCGACGGAATGCCCGTTGTGGTCGCGAACCGCGGCGGCGACCGAGGCGAACCCGGGCGTCACGGACCCCTCCTCGATCGCGTACCCGCGCTGCCTCACGTCCACCAGGGCGGCGCGCAACTCCCCGGGCGAGACGATCCCGGTCGCGTGGCGCCGCACGAACGCCTCACCGGACGGGAACAGCGCCCGCACCTGCTGCCGGGGCAGTGCCGCGAGCATCGCCAGGCCGCTGGCGGTGAGCTGCGCGGGCAGCCGGACGCCCACGTCGGTGACGAGCGGCGGCCGGCCGGCCGCGCGGTCCTCGATGATGTAGAGGACATCGCGGCCGTGCAGGACGGCCAGATGCGCATTGTGTGTCGTCTCGTCGACGAGCCGCGCGAGCAACGTCCGGGCGATGCGCCGCAGTGGCGCCTGCCGGCTGTAGGCCGACCCGAGCTCGAACGACGCGACGCCGAGCCCATAACGGCGCTCGTCGGTTAGATGCGCGACGAACCCCTCGGAGACCAGCACCGCCAGCAGATGGTAGACGCTGGAGCGGGGTAGCCGCAGGTCGCGGGCGATGGCCGCGGCCGGCATCGGTTCGGCGTGCCGGGCCAGATAGCTGAGGATCGCCAGCGCGTGGCCGGCAGCTGGCGCGTTGGCCATGGCTCATTGTCTCAGATCCGAGACACCATTCCGTCGGAGATGGTTGGTGCCGGCCGGTCTGGCGGCTGAGATGGACATCATGACGGTTCAGGCATCGTCGGCCGCCCGGCAGATCGAGGTCGGGGTCGGGCCGGTCAGTGTGGATGATGTGGTGGCGGTGGCCCGGCGGGGTGTTGGTGTGCGATTGGGTGCGGATGCGCGCAGGGCCGTCGAGCGCAGCCGTGAGGTGGTCGAACAGCTGGCCGTGGCCGATGTGCCCTACTACGGGGTGTCGACGGGGTTTGGTGCGTTGGCCACCCGGCACATCCCGGCCGATCGGCGGGCGGGGCTGCAGCGCAGCCTGATCCGCAGCCACGCGGCCGGGTCCGGCCCGGAGGTGGAGCGTGAGGTGGTGCGGGCGTTGATGCTGTTGCGGTTGTCGACGCTGGCCACTGGGCGCACCGGGGTGCGGTGGCAGACCGCGGCCGCGTACGCGGCGATGCTCGATGCCGGCATCACCCCGGTGGTGTACGAGTACGGCAGCCTGGGTTGTTCTGGTGATCTGGCGCCGCTGGCCCATTGTGCGCTGGCCCTGATGGGTGAGGGGGTGGTGCGTGAGGCGTCGGGTGCGCTGGTGGCCGCGGCCGACGCGCTGGCCGGCGCCGGGCTCGAACCGGTGCAGCTGGCGGAGAAGGAGGGCCTGGCGCTGATCAACGGCACCGATGGCATGCTCGGGATGCTGGTGCTGGCCGCCCATGACCTGGCCCGGTTGCTGGCGGTGGCCGACGTGGCCGCGGCGATGAGCGTGGAGGCGCTGCTGGGCACGGACCGGGTGTTCGCCCAGGACCTGCAGGCGCTGCGCCCGCACCCGGGGCAGCGCGAGTCCGCGACCAACCTGCGCGAGCTGCTGGCCGGGTCGGCCATCGTGGCCAGCCACCGCGGCCCGCAGTGCACCCGCGTCCAGGACGCCTACTCGCTGCGCTGCTCCCCGCAGGTGCACGGCGCGGTCCGCGACACGCTGACCCACGCCGTCACCGTCGCCGAGCGGGAGCTGGCCGCGGCCGTGGACAACCCCGTCGTGATGCCCGACGGGCGGGTCGAGTCCAACGGCAACTTCCACGGCGCGCCGCTGGGGTACGTGCTGGACTTCCTCGCCATCGCCGTGGCCGACCTGGCCTCGATCTGCGAACGGCGCACCGACCGGTTCCTCGACGTGGCACGCAACGCCGGGTTGGCGCCGTTCCTGGCCCACGACCCCGGCGTGGACTCCGGGCACATGATCGCCCAATACACCCAAGCCGGCATCGTCTCCGAGCTCAAGCGGCTGGCCGTACCGGCCTCGGTGGACTCCATCCCCTCCAGCGCCATGCAAGAAGACCACGTCTCGATGGGCTGGGCGGCTGGGCGCAAGCTACGCCGCGCCATCGACGGGCTCACGCGGGTCCTGGCCATCGAACTACTCACCGCCGCCCGAGCCCTGGACCTACGCGCACCACTGACCCCCGCCCCCCGCACCGGCGCCGTCCGCGACCTCATCCGAACCCACGTACCCGGCCCCGGACCAGACCGCCACCTCACACCCGAGATCGACACCGTCCTCGAACTGATACACAACGACGCCATCGCCGCCGCGGCAGGGCCGCTGCACTGACCGTTCAGGAGGAGACCATGGAAGGTGCCCGACCTGTCCGCGCCGCGCGCGGTACGCAGCTGACCGCGAAGACCTGGCCGCAGGAGGCCGCCCTGCGCATGCTGCAGAACAACCTCGACCCCGAGGTGGCCGAGCACCCCGACGAGCTCGTGGTCTACGGCGGCACCGGTAGGGCCGCGCGCGACTGGCCGTCCTTCGACGCTCTGGTGCGTACGCTCACCACGCTGGCCGACGACGAGACCATGCTGGTGCAGTCGGGCCGGCCGGTCGGGGTGATGCGGACGCACGAGTGGGCGCCGCGGGTGCTGATCGCCAACTCCAACCTGGTCGGCGACTGGGCCACGTGGGAGGAGTTCCGCCGCCTCGAGGCGCTCGGGCTGACGATGTACGGGCAGATGACCGCGGGGTCGTGGATCTACATCGGCACCCAGGGCATCCTGCAGGGCACGTACGAGACGTTCGCGGCGGTGGCGGCCAAGCGCTTCGGCGGCTCCCTGGCCGGCACGGTCACGCTGACCGCGGGGCTGGGCGGCATGGGCGGTGCGCAGCCGCTGGCGGTCACGATGAACGGCGGCGTCGCCATCGTCGTGGAGTGCGACCCGTCGCGCATCACCCGTCGCATCGAACACGGCTACCTCGACGTGCAGGCCGCGACCGTCGACGACGCGCTCCGGCTGGCCGACGACGCCCGCGCGAGCCGCCGCCCGCTGTCCATCGGTGTCCTGGGCAACGCCGCGCGGATCGTACCGGACCTGCTGCGTCGCGGCGCCGCCGTCGACGTCGTCACCGACCAGACCTCCGCGCACGACCCCCTGGCCTACCTTCCCGCCGGGGTGGCGTTCGAGGACTGGGCCGCCGAGCGGTCCAAGGACCCGGCCGGCTTCACCCAGCGCGCCCGCGAGTCCATGGCCGCGCACGTCGAGGCGATGGTCGGCTTCCTCGACGCCGGCGCCGAGGTGTTCGACTACGGCAACTCGATCCGGGGTGAGGCGCAGCTGGCCGGGTTCGATCGCGCCTTCGCCTTTCCTGGGTTCGTGCCCGCCTACATCCGGCCCCTGTTCTGCGAGGGCAAGGGGCCGTTCCGGTGGGCGGCACTGTCCGGCGACCCCGCCGACATCGCCGCCACCGACCGCGCCATCCTCGAGCTGTTCCCCGACAACGAGCCGCTGGCCCGCTGGATCCGGATGGCCGGCGAGAAGGTGCGCTTCCAAGGGTTGCCGGCGCGCATCTGCTGGCTCGGCTACGGCGAGCGCGACCGGGCGGGCCTGCGGTTCAACGAACTGGTCGCCGCAGGCGAGCTGTCCGCTCCGGTCGTCATCGGCCGGGACCACCTCGACGCCGGCTCCGTCGCCTCGCCCTACCGCGAGACCGAGGCCATGGCCGACGGCTCGGACGCCATCGCCGACTGGCCGCTGCTGAACGCGCTGGTCAACACCGCATCCGGCGCGACCTGGGTGTCCATCCACCACGGCGGCGGCGTCGGCATGGGCCGCTCCATCCACGCCGGCCAGGTCACCGTCGCCGACGGCACACCGCTGGCCGCCGAGAAGATCGCTCGGGTGCTGTCCAACGACCCCGGCATGGGTGTCATCCGCCACGTCGACGCCGGCTACGACCACGCCGCCGACGTGGCCGAGCGCCGCGGCGTCCGCGTCCCGATGCGCGAAGGCGAGGCCTGATGGACCACGGTTTCGAGGCCATGTGGGCCGACCTGGAGCCGATCGGCCGTGATCGGCGTGGCGGGTACCGCCGGTTCGCCTGGACCGGGCCGGACGCGCAGCTGCGGGAGTGGTTCGTCGCCGAGGCGCGGCGCCGGGACTTGGACACCACGCTGGACCGCGCGGGCAACCTGTGGGCGTGGTGGGGCGACCCGGACGCCGCTGTGGCCGCCGGCGACCCGGGGGTGGTGGCCGGCAGCCACCTCGACTCGGTGCCGAGCGGCGGCGCGTTCGACGGGCCGCTCGGGGTGGTGTCGGCGTTCGCGGCACTCGACATCCTGCGCGGACAGGACCACACCCCGGCACGGCCGATCGGGGTGGCCTGCTTCGCCGACGAGGAGGGCGCCCGGTTCGGCGTGGCCTGCGCCGGGTCGCGGGTCATCACCGGGGCGCTGGACGCCGACCGTGCCCTGGCGCTCACCGACCGCGACGGGGTCAGCCTCGCCGAGGCGCTGCGCCGGCATGGCCGCGACCCGCGCGACCTCGGCCCGGACCGCGACACGCTGCGACGCGTGGGCACGTTCGTGGAGCTGCACGTCGAGCAGGGCCGCGGCCTGGTCGACCTGGGCCGACCGGTCGGGGTGGCCACCTCCATCTGGCCGCACGGCCGGTGGCGGGTCACCCTCACCGGCGAGGCCAACCACGCCGGCACGACACCGCTGCCCGACCGGGTCGACCCCATGCTGGACCTGGCCGGCCTGATCACCGGCGCGCGCGAGGCCGCCGAGCGGCACGGTGTGCTGGCCACCGTCGGCAGGATCGAGGTCGACCCGAACGGCGTCAACGCCATCGCGTCGCAGGTCCGCGCATGGCTGGACTGCCGCGGCGCCGACGAAGACGCCGTACGCTCGGTGCTCGCCGACCTGGCACCCTACGGGCCGCAGAGCGAGTCGTGGACGCCCGCGACGCGGTTCGACCCGCGCCTCGCGCACCGGCTGTCCACCCGGCTCGAGGACGCACCGCTGCTGGCCACCGGCGCCGGCCACGACGCCGGCATCCTCAGCGCCGCGGGCATCCCGACCACGATGCTGTTCGTCCGCAACCCCACCGGTGTCTCCCACTCCCCCGCCGAGCACGCGGACAGCGACGACTGCCTGGCCGGCGTCGACGCACTGGCGGCCGTACTCACCGAGCTCACCCGGTGAGCGACACGTTCTGGGCCGAGCTGGCCTGGGTCGGCGACGTCCCGGCGGCGCAGGTGCGCATCGAGGTCGACGACGGGGTCATCGTCGCGGTGGTGCCCGGCACCGACCCGGCCACCGGCGACGAGCGGCTCCCCGGCATCGTGCTGCCCGGCTTCGCCAACGCCCACTCTCACGCCTTCCACCGTGCGCTGCGCGGGCGCACCCACACCGGTCGCGGCTCGTTCTGGACCTGGCGCACCAGCATGTACGCGCTGGCCGAACGGCTCACCCCGGACAGCTACCACCGCCTGGCACTGGCCGTTTACGCCGAGATGGCGCTGGCCGGCGTCACCGTCGTCGGCGAGTTCCACTACCTGCACCACGGCCCCGGCGGCGCTCCGTACGCCGACCCGAACGCCATGGCCGCCGCGCTGCGGCAGGCCGCCGCGGACGCCGGGGTCCGGCTCACCCTGCTGGACACCTGCTACCTGACCGGCGGGATCGGACAGCCGCTGGGCGGGGCGCAGCTGCGGTTCGGCGACGGCACCGCCGTGCGCTGGGCCGAGCGGGCGAGCGACCTGCGCGATGATCCCATGACCAGGGTCGGCGCCGCGATCCACTCCGTCCGCGCGGTGCCACCCGACGCCGTCGCCGTCGTCGCCGAATGGGCGGCACGGCGCGGTGCACCGTTGCACGTCCACCTCTCCGAACAGGTCGCCGAGAACGAGGCCACCCTCGCCGCCTACGGGCGCACCCCCGCCCGGCTACTAGCCGACCACGGCGCCCTCACCGACCGGACCACGGCGGTGCACGCCAACCACGTCGACGACGGCGACATCGCACTGCTGGGCGCCGCCCGAAGCGCCGTCTGCGCCTGCCCGACCACCGAGCAGGACCTCGCCGACGGACTGTCGCCGGCCCGCGCGCTCGCCTCCGCCGGGTCGCCGCTGTGCCTGGGCAGCGACCAGCACGCCGTCGTCGACCTGCTCGCCGAGGCGCGGCTGCTGGAGATGCACGAGCGGCTCGGCACCGGCCGGCGCGGCAGCTTCACGCCCGCCGAGCTCGTCGCCGCGCTCACCCACCGCGGGCACACCGCCCTCGGCTGGCCCGGCAACGGCCGCATCGCCGTGGGTGCCGCCGCCGACCTCGTCGCCGTCCGTACCGACACCGTCCGTACCGCCGGCACCGACCCGGCCCAGATCGCCCTCACCGCCGGCGCGGCCGACGTCCACACCGTCGTCGCCGGTGGGCGGACCATCGTCCGCGACGGCCGACACGAACGGGGCGATGTCGCCGGCCTGTTCGCCGAGGCCATCGACCCGCTGTGGGAGTTCGCATGACGACGACCCTGGTGACGAAAATCGCCGAACTGGTCACGAACGACCCCTCACCCGGGCCCCGGTTCCGACCGCGGTGAACGTCTGGCGACTCCGCTGCCCTCTTCGTCGGTGTCGAGGGCAGTGGCGGCTCGGGCAAGGGCGGCGAGCAGGGCCGCGGTCGGCGGCGGGTCGGGCGGGTCGCCGTAGGTGGCCGCGTAGATCCGGCGGGGCGGACCCGGGAGTTTCGTCGCGACGACGCCCGAGTGGCGGTGGGCCCGCAGCGCCAGGCCCGGGATGGTGGTGACGCCCATCCCGGCGGCGACGAGGCTCTGCATGACCACCATGTCGTCGGTGGTGTAGGCCAGTCGCGGGGTGAAGCCGGCCCGCTGGCACTGCTCGACGAGGTGACTGCGGCACCGCTCGCAGCCGCCGACCCACGCAGAGTCCGCGTGCTCGGCCATTGTGGTGCCCCCATCGGTCGTGAGCAGGAACAACGGGTCGTCGAGCAGGTGCGTCAGGCGGACGCCGTCCTCCTCCGGTGCCGTCTCGTCGTACCGGAAGACCACGGCGACGTCGATGTGGCCGGCCCGCAGCAGGCGCAGCGCGTCCTCGGGGTGGGTGTCGGTCAGGCCGAGGTCGAGACCGGGGTGCCGTCGGGAGAGCAGCGCGGCCGCCGGTGGGACCAGCGAGCTCATGACGGAGCCGAAGGCGGCCAGCCGCACCCGCCCCGACTCCAGCCCCACCAGCGCGGACAGCTCCGTCGTCGCCGAGTCGACCCTGCCGATGATCTCCGCCGCGCGGTCGGCCAACAGGCGGCCGGCCTCGGTCAGCCGGATACCGCGCCCGACCCGCTGGAGCAGCCGGGCACCGGTCTGCGCCTCGAGCCTGGCCAGGTGGTGGCTGAGGGACGGCTGGGTGTAGTGCAACTCCCTGGCGGCCGCGGTGACGGACCCGTGCCGGCGCACCGCGTCGAGCACCCGGAGCTGGACGAGACTCACCATTCATAGAGTTTATGCATGGGTCACCGCGAATATCGACATTGGACCTATTGCTCGTTCGGCGGCAGGCTCGTGTCATGACGACATTCGCGATAGCAGCGCTGGTGCTGATCATGATCCCCGGGCCCGACCAGGCCCTGATCACCCGGAACGCCCTGGTCGGTGGGAGGCGCGGCGGGCTGCTGACGATGCTCGGCGGAGTGCTCGGAGTCACCGCGCACGCGAGTGCCGCGGCGCTCGGGCTGTCGGCGCTGCTGCTCGCCTCGTCCACCGCGTTCCTGGTTCTCAGGATCGCCGGCGCGGTGTACTTGCTCTGGCTCGCGGTGCGGATGCTCCGCTCGGCGGCCCGGTCCCGGCACGAGCCGGAGGCACGGGAGCCGGTCGTGATATCCCGGCGCCAGTGGGCCTACCTGCGGCAGGGCTTCCTGTCGAACGCGCTCAACCCCAAGGTGGCGCTGTTCTTCGTCACCTTCCTGCCGCAGTTCCTGTCCGCCGGCGGCGGGTCGCCGCGAGGCGAGGCCCTGCTGCTGTCGGCGATCTTCGCGCTGCTCTACCTGGCCTGGTTCGGCCTGTACGTCGCAGCCGTCGACCGCCTCGGTAGGTGGCTGCGCCGGCCGCCGGTCAAGGCCCGGATCGAGCAGGTCACCGGCGTGCTCCTGCTCACCGTCGCCGGCCGGCTGGCGGTCGCCAGCCATTGAGGCAGGCAGTCGGTCGACGACCGTCGTCACGTCTTCGGTTCGGGTTCGATGGCGGCTTCATCGCCCTGCTCGGGCCCGACCGCGCCGGCGCCCACCCGTTCGTGGATGTTGTCGATCTTCCGCTCGATCCGTTCGAGATCCTCGGCGTCGGCCTGGAACAGCAGGTGCTTCGCCGCGAGCAGCAGCACAGCCTGGAAGATCAGCTGCAGCCACTCGCTCTGCCAGTTCTCGAACGTCGAGGCGAAGAACGACGCCAGGTAGTCGGACCACACGAATGGCTGATCGTGGTCCTGCTGCTCGCTCCGGAACTCGGCCAGCTGCGTGAAGAAGTGCCCCATCCATGATCCGAGGAACAGCAGGATCAAGATGTAGACGGCTCCCCACCGGCGAAAATGCCGCATTCCGGCCTCCTTCGAGATCGTTCGTCGCCAACGCACTACCCGGTGTGGCAGCGCCGAAACGGTGAGCACGTCCCCATGCCCAGCGCCTGGTGGGTACCACGCGCCGACACGGGTACGGCCTCACTGTCGGGCCACACAGCTCCAGATCGAGGAGAGCGACATGAACCGATGCGATGTCTGCGGCAACGAGTACGAGCGCACTTTCACGCTGCGTACCGCCGACGGTCACGAGTACGTGTTCGACAGCTTCGAGTGCGCCGTCCACCGCTGTGCGCCCGAGTGCGCGCACTGTGGCTGCAAGGTGATCGGCCACGGGATCCAGGCCGGCGACCGCGTCTTCTGCTGTGCACACTGCGCGCAGGAGGAGGGGGTCCGCGCCGTCAGCGACAACGCCGCTCACCCGGTGTTCTGACGCCGGGCCGGCCGAGCTGGTCGGCGTCGGGCTCGTCGTGAACGCCGTCCACGTGCGCGGAATCGGCCGGATTCATTGCGTGCCGCCGCACGATCGTCGGGTCGGGCCGGGCGGCCACCCGCGGTCCACGGGCGATACTGGTGTGTTCGAACCGTCGACTCCCCGTGTCGCCGGCCATTGGAGGTGCGGCACATGGACCACATGGACCGAAGCGATCTCGCCCAGTTGGCGCTGGAGCTGCACGACGAACCCGACGTGGAGCAGACCCTCGACCGGCTGATCGAGTACGCCCGCGACACGACCGGCTGCGACGAGGCCGGTGTGTTGTTCCTGCACGGTGGCGGCCGGATCGAGACCGTCGCCATCACCGGCCCGAAAGTGGCCACGTCCGACCGTCTGCAGACCGAGCTCCGCGAAGGGCCGTGCCTCGAAGCCCTCCAGAACAACGAGTCGTTCGTCGTCACCGACACCACGCTGGAGAAACGATGGCCGGCCTGGGCGCGCGGCGTCACCGAGCTCGGCCTGCGCAGCGTCATCGGCGTCCGGCTCTCGACCTTGCGCGACATCCACGGCGCACTGGACCTCTACTCCGCCACGCCCGGCTTCTTCGACGAGGACGACCTGGAGGTCGCCGACATCTTCGGTCGGCACGCGTCCGTGGCGCTGGCGGCCGCGCGCGAACAACACGGGCTGCGTCAGGCGATCGGCACCCGGCAGTTGATCGGGCAGGCACAGGGCATGCTCATGGAGCGCTTCGACCTCGACGCGGATCGCGCGTTCGCGCTCCTCCGGCGCTACTCGCAGCACAAGAACGTCAAGCTCCGCAACGTCGCGCAGCAGGTCATCGACACCCGGCAGCTGCCCGGCGACTGACCGTGCCGGCGCGGGCCAGCCGTACGGCCGCGTCGGGAGTGGGCGGACATCTTGCCCGAACCCGTCCGAAATCTTCCCCTTGCCCGCCCAAAGGGCCCCTGGTACCGTCAGTCAATCGTTTGACTAGGAGGCCCCGTGAGCGTTGCTGTCGACCTCCGGGGGCGACGGGCACTGATCACCGGAGGCGCCGGCGGTCTCGGCCTGGCCTGCTCCCGGTTGCTCGCCGCCGCCGGTGCGCGCGTCGCCGTGTGCGACCTACCGGGCGAGCCGGTGAAGGCGGCGGTCGAGGAACTGGGCGACGCCGCGGTCGGTATCGAGGCCGACCTCACCGGTGCCGGCGAGCCGGCGCGGGCGGTACACGAGGCGACCGGCGTCCTCGGTGGCCTGGACATCCTGGTCAACTGCGCCGGGATCATGGAGACGACACCGATGGCCCAAGTGAGCGAGGAGTCGTGGCGGCGCATCATGGACGTCAACCTCACGGCGACGTTCCTGGTCACCCAGGCCGCGGCGAACGCGATGGCCGAGCACGGCGGCGCCGTCGTCACCCTTGCCTCGGTCGCGGGCCGATCCGGCCGGCCGAACGCGGTCCACTACGCCGCCAGCAAGGCCGCCCTGCTGTCCATGACCAAGTCCGCCGCCCTGGCCTACGGGCCGGCGGTCCGCGTCAACGCCGTGTGCCCCGGCGTCTTCCACACGCCGATGTGGGACGGCATCATCGCCGACCGCGGCAAGGCGTTCGGTCCCGGCGCCGGCGAGGCCTACCTGCGTGAGGTGACGGCCGCCGCGCCGTTGCGCCGGGAGGGTCGCCCCGACGAGCTCGCCGCCGTCGTCCTCTTCCTGGTCAGCGACCTCGCCTCCTACGTGACGGGCCAGGCGGTCAACGTCGACGGCGGATTGGAGATGCACTGATGGCCAACGGTGCGATCCCGGGACCGTTC
This sequence comes from Jiangella asiatica, assembly GCF_004349065.1. Lineage (GTDB taxonomy): Bacteria > Actinomycetota > Actinomycetes > Jiangellales > Jiangellaceae > Jiangella > Jiangella asiatica. The sequence continues at coordinate 398,567 of NZ_SMKZ01000001.1, read as the reverse complement.
CGCCTGCTCACCGCCTTGTACGCGGACGAGCCGATGACGCGCGTGTTCAGCGAGGAGGCCACCGTCGACGGGTGGCTGCGAGCCGAGCTGGCCTTGTGCCAAGCGCAGGCGAGCGTCGGCGTCGTCGACGACCATGACGTCCAGGCGCTGAAGAGCCGGCTCGCCGAGCAGCCCGTCGACCTGCCCACCCTGTGGGAGGAATCGCGCAACGTCGGCTATCCGGTCCTGCCGCTGGTGCGGCAGCTGGCCGAGCCGGTCGACGGCGCCAGGCCGCCGCGGGTGCACTGGGGAGCGACCACGCAGGACATCATGGACACCGGCCTCGTCCTGCAGCTGGTCGCGGCGGGCCGGCGACTCGACGAGCTGCTCCGCGAGTTCGGTGACGCCCTCGCCGCCTTGGCCGGCCGGCATCGCAGCACCGTGATGGCGGCCCGGACGCACGCACAGCAGGCGGTCCCGACCACCTTCGGCGCCAAGATCGCGACCTACCTCGGCCAGGTGTCCCGCGACCTCGCCCGTCTGCGGACGGCGGCGGCAGCGGTCGGTGTCGTGTCGCTGTACGGTGCCGGCGGCACGTCTGCCGCGCTGGGGTCGACCGCGGCGGCCGTCCGGCGGGCGATGGCGGCCGAGCTCGGGCTGGCCGCGGACGACGTGCCGTGGCACGTGGCGCGCGACCGCCTGGTCGAGTTCGGTGCGGCGTGCGCGGCGGCGGCGGGGACGGCCGGCCGGTTCGGGCGCGAGATCGTCGACCTGTCGCGCACCGAGATCGCCGAGGTGCGCGAGGTCGACGGCCACCACCGGGGAGCGTCGTCGACGATGCCGCAGAAGCGCAACCCGATCTCGTCGGAGGCGATGCTCGGGTTCAGCGTGCACGCGACCACCCTGCTGCCCGGGCTGTACCGGGCGCTGGAGGCGGGCCACGAACGGGCCACCGGCGAGTGGCAGGCCGAGTGGATGATCGTCCCGGACCTGGCGTGCAGCACGGCCGCCGCGCTGGCGCTGGCCGCCGACACGGCACGAGGCCTGCAGGTCGACGCCGCGGCCATGGCGTCGAACATGGGCGCCGAGGGAGGGTCGGTGCTGTCCGAGGCGTACATGATGCGGCTGGCGCCGCACCTGGGGCGGGAACGCGCGCACGACACCGTCTACGCGGCGGCCGCCCGGGCCCGCGCCGAGGGCACGACCCTCGACGAGGCCGTCCGGACCGCCGAGGTCGCCGCGCTGCTGCCCGAGCCGATCGCCCCCGGCGACTACGTCGGCGAGGCGGAAACCAGCTGCGACCGCGCCCTGGAGGCATGGTCCGTCCAGCGAGAGGTGAAGGAGCGATGACGGAATCGGAGACCGGCACCGGAGCCATGCTGCGCGACCTGCGCGACGTGTGGCGCATCCGGCTGCTGGAGGAGAAGGTCCGCGATCTCCGGCTGGGCGGCGACATCGTCGGCTCGGTGCACCTGTGCATCGGGCAGGAGGCCGGCCCGGTCGGCGCCTGCTCGGTGCTGGAGCCGGCCGACGCACTGTTCGCGACGTACCGCGGGCACGGCTGGGCGCTGGCCCGCGGCGTGCCGGCCGCGGCGATTCTGGCGGAGCTGCTCGGCCGCGCCACCGGCGTCAACGGCGGGCGCGGCGGATCGGCGCACTTCACCGCGCCCGAGTACGGCTTCCACGGCGAGAACTCGATCGTCGGCGCCGGGGCGCCGCTGGCGCTCGGCGCGGCGCTGGCCGGGCGGTTCGACGGTACCGGGCGGGTCGCGCTGTGCGTCTTCGGCGACGGCGCGATGAACCAGGGCGCGGTCCACGAGTCGATGAACTTCGCGGCCGCGTTCGACCTGCCGGTGGTGTTCGTCTGCGAGAACAACGAGTACTCCGAGCTGACCCCGATCCGGGACATGGTGCGCAACGACGTGCTCGCCGACCGGGCCCGGGCCTACGGCATGCTCGGCGAACGCATCGACGGCAACGATCCGGCCGTCGTGCGCGACCGCGTCGGCGACGCGGTCCAGAGCGCCAGGGAGGGCGGCGGCCCGGTCCTGCTCGAGCTCATGACGGCCCGCCTGGTCGGCCACTACATCGGCGACGCCGAGCAGTACCGGCAGCCGGGCGAGCTGGAACGGCTGGCCGAGAACGAGCCGGTCACCAGGCTGCAGGCGGCACTGCGCGCGGCGGCCGTCCCCGAGTCCGACATCGCCGCGGCGCACGACGACGCCGCTCATGAGATCGAGGCGGCGGCGCGGGAGGCCGCGGCCGCCCCGCTGGCCGACGCCGAAGCCGTCAGGAGGCACGTCCATGCCTGAGACCCGCAAGCTGTCCTACGGCGAGGCGGCCAACGCCGCGCTGCGCCGCGCCCTCGAGGAACGGCCCGAGGTCCTGCTCTACGGCGAGGACGTCGGCGTGCCCGGCGGGGTCTTCGGGGTCAGCAAGGGCCTGCGCAAGCAGTTCGGCGACCGGGTGTTCGACACCCCCATCAGCGAGTCGGCCATCCTCGGCTCCGCCGTCGGTGCCGCCATGTTCGGCCGGCGCCCGGTGGTCGAGATCATGTGGACCGACTTCTTCCTGGTCGCCCTGGACCAGGTCGTCAACCAGGCGGCGAACGTCCGCTACGTGTCGGAGGGGCGGCTCACCGCGCCGCTGACCATCCGCACCCAGCAGGGCACCGCACCGGGCTCGTGCGCACAGCACTCGCAGAGCCTCGAGGCGTTCTTCCTGCACACGCCCGGCATCAGGGTGTGCATGCCGGTCACCGCCCAGGACGCGTACGACCTGCTGTTGTCGGCCATCGGGTGCGACGACCCCGTCGTCGTGATCGAGAACCGCACGCTCTACCACGGTGCCAAGCAGGAGGTGAGCCTCGGCGGGCCGGTCGCCCCGATCGGCGGCCTGCGCACCCGCCGTACCGGTACCACCGCGACCGTCGTGACCTGGGGCGCGCTGTCGCTGCAGACCGTGGCCGCCGCGGAGACACTGGCCCAGGAGGGCCACGACGTCGAGGTGCTCGAGACGCCGTGGCTGGACCCGTTCCCGTGGGACGAGGTGCTGGCGTCGGTCGCCCGGACCGGTCGGCTCGTCGTCGCGCACGAGGCCAACCGCACCGGCGGGTTCGGCGCAGAGGTGCTTGCCCGGGTGGCCGAGGCCGGCATCGCGCTCGCGGCACCGCCGCGGCGGGTCGCCGTGCCGGACCTGCGGCTGCCCGCCGCCCCCGGCCTCGCGGCCGCCGTCGTGCCTGGCGCCGACCAGATCGCCGCCGCCGTGCGGCAGCTCGTCGCCGCCGGCTGAACGCCGCCCTCAAACGATTGATCAATCCGTCCCACGCACGCGCGCCGGACACCCACGGATCGACTGAGAGGACTGTGATGAGGCACCACAACGGAGTGAGGGCCGCCGCCCTGATCGGCGCGCTGGCCGTGTCCCTGACCGCCTGCGCGACCGAGGACACCAGCACCGAGACGAGCGCCGAGGGCTCGGAGGACTCCGGCAGCTGCCGGATCGCGATCGACAACGGCTCCGGCACGGCCTTCCCGTACCCCAACGCCGGCGCCGCCGGCATCGTCGACAAGGCCGAGGAGCTGGGCTGCGAGGTGATCGCGAACCTCGACGGCAAGAGCGAGGTGCAGACCGAGGCCGCCAACGTCCAGACCATCATCGCCCAGCAGCCCGACGGCGTGATCATCATCCCGGCAAACGCCGCCGAGGCCGGCGAGTTCGTCGACCAGATGACCGACGCGGGCATCAAGGTCGTGAGCTACCACAGCATCATCGGCGCCGACCGCGCCATCGACGACGTCTACCCGTCGCTGAGCGCGCTGGTCATCGAGAACGAGACCGGCGTCGGCGAGATGGTCGGCCAGGCGATGATGGAGCAGCTCCCCGACGGCGGCCCGATCGGCCTCGTCCTGGGCGCCCCCGGCTACGCCGAGAACACACTGCGGGTGGAGCAGTTCCGCGCCGTCACCGAGGGCACGTTCGAGATCGTCGCCGAGCAGCCCGGCGGCTGGGTGGCCGACCAGGGCCAGGCGGCGTGCGCGTCGATGCTCAACGCCAACCCCGGCATCGTCGGGTTCTACGCCATCTCCGACGACATGGCGGTCGGCTGCCAGGAAGCGGTCGACGCGGTGGGCTCCAGCGCCATCGTGTGGGGGGTCGGCGGCGCTCAGCTCGGCATCGACTCGATTGCCGCCGGCGGCATGGACGGCACCGTCTGCTACAAGCCGTACGACGGCGGCGCCCGAGCCATGGAGGAGCTCAAGAAGGCGATCGACGACGACTCCTACGGCACCGGCGAGCTGGTGTTCTACGACACGCCCGTGATCACCGCGGAGAACGTCGACGACTGTGAGCCGCAGTGGTGACCGGGGCGCGGCGCGCGGTGACGAGGTGAGCGAGGTGCTGCTCGAGGCCCGCGGTGTCTCGAAGCGGTTCCCCAACGGGACCGAGGCGCTGCGGCAGGTGAGCCTCGCCGTCGAGGAGGGCTCGATCCACGGCCTGGTCGGGGCGAACGGCGCCGGCAAGTCCACCCTGTTCAAAATCATCGCCGGGGCGATCCCGCCGACCGCCGGGCGGATCCGCTGGCGAGGGGCGGACGTCACGTGGAGCGCCCCGGGCGACTCCCGCGCGGCCGGCGTGTCGACGATCCACCAGCACATCCCGCTGGTGCCGACGTTGACGGTGCTCGAGAACGTCTACATCGGTGAGCTGTCCGGGGTGTTCCGCACCGCGCCGCTGCTGCAGCGCTACGAGGAGCTGTGCGAGCGGCTGGGCTACCGCGCCGACCCGGACCGCATCGTCGGCGAGCTGCCACTCGGCGAGCGGCAGATGGTCGCCGTCGCCCAGGCGCTGGCCGGCGGCGCGACGCTGGTGTGCATGGACGAGCCGACGGCGTCCATGGCGCACGCCGAGGTCGACGTGCTGTTCGCCGCAGTGCGCCGGCTGCGTGCCGACGGGGTCTCGTTCGTGTTCTGCTCGCACTTCCTCGACCAGGTGTTGGAGCTCACCGACGCGGTCACCGTGCTGCGCGACGGGCGGGTCGTGACGTCCGCGCCCACCGCGAGCCTCGACGAGGCGGCGCTGGTGGACGCCATGGTCGGCCGGCGCCTGCACGAGATCGAGGAGCACCGCGCCGATCCGCTACCGTCAGGTGCCCCGGTGCTGCTGGAGGCGCGCGACCTGGCGTCCCCCGGCCGGCTGGCCGGCGTCGACCTCACCGTCCGGGCGGGCGAGATCGTCGGCGTAGCGGGGATGCTCGGCTCGGGCCGCTCGGAGCTGCTCGAGGCGCTGTTCGGCGCCGACCCGCGGTGCTCGGGCACGGTGGCCGTGCGCGGGGAGCCCGTGCGCAACCGGGTGCGTTCCCGGGTCCGGGCGGGCATCGCCCTGGTGCCGGAGGACCGCGCCCGGCAGGGTTTGGTCCCGGCGTGGGAGATCTGGCGCAACGTGTCGCTGCCGGGGCTGGGCGCCCTGTCGCGGCGCGGCGTCCCGGACCACGCCGCCGAGCTGGACCGCGCGGAGCGGGCCATCGCCGACCTCGGCATCCGCACCCCGTCCGCCGAGACCCCCGTCGGCGCGCTGTCCGGCGGGAACGCGCAGAAGGTCGTCTTCGGCAAGTGGCTGTTCGGCGACGGCGACGTCTTCCTGCTGGACGAGCCGACGGTCGGCGTGGACGTCGGCGCGAAAGCGGACATCCTCCAGCTCGTGCGCGGCTTCGCAGCGGCGGGCAAGGCGGTGGTGATCGTCTCCTCGGGCTTCGAGGAGCTGCTGGCGGTCGCCCACCGGATCGTGGTCATGCGCGCGGGGCGGGTCGTCGCCGAGCGCCTGACCGGAGAGACCGACGAACCGGAGCTGCTGGCGCTGGCCAGCGGCCTGACGACCGTGACTGGAGCGAGTCGACGATGACGACCACCATGCCACGACCGGCCGGCGCGGTGCGCGCGCGGCCGGCGCCGTCCCTGCGTCAGCGGGCCGAACCGTTCCGGCTGCACCGGGCCGGCGTCGTGTACGCGTTCGCGCTGATCCTGATGACGTTCACGATGGCGGCGGAGCTCACCGGCCGGCCGTTCTACCTGTCTCCGGTGAACACCGCGAACATCCTCGACCAGACGGTCCAGGTGGGCATCCTCGCGGTCATCATGACCATCTGCCTCATCAGCGGCAACTTCGACCTGTCAGTCGGAGCGACCGCGGCGCTCGGTGCCGGGGTCACGCTGACCGTGCTCAACACCGGCAGCGGGGTGGCCGTGGCGGTGCTGGCGGGGCTGGGCACCGGCGCCGCAATGGGTCTGCTCAACGGCGTGCTGGTGCAGCTGGTGGGCGTGAACGCGTTCATCGTGACGCTCGGGACGATGACCGGCGTCCGCGGCCTGCTGTTCATCCTCACCGACGGGCAGAGCATCCAGACCGACCACGACGGGCTCGGCGACGCGTTCACGGGGGTCCTGCCGCTCAACGCCAAGGTGTGGATCGCCATCGCCGGCGCCGTGTTCCTGGCGCTGGGCGTTCGTTCGCTGATGCGCGAACGCAAGGGGTTGGTGACCAGCGGCTACGGTCCGTGGATGGTGGGCGCCGGCGTCGTGGTCGTGGCGGTCGCCCTGCTGTTCCTGCCGACCCGGTGGGAGCTCACCAAGCAGGTCTACATCTTCGTCGCGGTCGCCGTGGTCGCGTGGCTGGTGCTGCGGTTCACCGCCGTCGGCCGGCGCCTGTACGCCGTCGGCGGCAACACCGAGGCCGCCCGGCTGTCCGGTATCGACGTGGCCCGCTACAAGATCACACCGTTCGTGCTCAACGGCCTGTTCGCCGCGCTCGTCGGCATCCTCTACGTCTCCCGGTTCTCCGCCATCAACCCGCAGGCGATGACCGGCCTGGAGCTGACGGTGCTGGCCGCGGCCATCCTCGGCGGCACGTCGCTGTTCGGCGGCGCGGGCAACGTGCTCAAGTCCGTCGTCGGCGCGCTGATCCTGTTCACGCTGATCAACGGCTTCGGCGTGCTGAACCTGGGCGCCAACTACCAGGACCTCATCAAGGGTGTCGTGATCATCGGCGCCGCCACGATCTACGTGCTGGCCGAACGTCGTGGACAGCGCAGCCGGCCGGCGGTCGCCGCACCTGACGACGACGACGGCGGAGGCGGCGGCCCAGCACCCGACCGGCCAGCTGGGGCGGACTCGCCTACGGCGCCGGACCGGCGGCAGGCCACCCCATGAGCGGACCCGCCGACACCGTGACCGGGATCTGGCACTTCAGCTTCACCGTGACCGACGTGGACGCCTCCGTGGCGTTCTACCGCGACCTGCTCGGGATGACCCTGGTCCACGTCCAGGACCAGGACAACCCCTACACACGCTCGCTGGTGGGCTACCCGGACGCCCGGCTGCGGGTTGCGCAGCTGCGCGCCGGCCCCACGGCGGGCACCGTGTCGTCACACGACCTGGAGCTGGTGCAGTATCTCCAGCCGGCCCGGCCGCGGCTGGACCCCGAGCGCGGACGGGCCGGCGCGGCGCACCTGGCCTTCGCCGTCGCCGACGCCGATGCCGTGCACACCCGGCTGGCAGGAGCCGGGGTGCGCTTCTTGTCGTCGCCGAACGCCATCACCGCGGGCGTGAACCGGGGCGGCAAGGCCTGCTACTTCCTCGATCCCGACGACATCACCCTGGAGCTGGTCCAGCCGCCGCCGTGACGCCCCGGTGTCCCCGCCATCCCTACACTCTGGCCAGGAGGTCGATCAGCCCATGCGAGTCGTCGACGCACATCAGCACTTCTGGGACCTCGAGGCGGTCGCCTACCCGTGGCTCACCCCCGACCAGGGCCCGATCTACCGCACGTTCGGCTGGGCGGACCTCGAGCCCGAGCTGACCGCCGCCGGTGTCGACGTCACCGTCCTGGTACAGGCCGCGAACTCCGTCGAGGACACCGAGGCGATGATCGCGCAGGCCGACCGGCACCCCGAGGTGGCCGGCGTCGTCGGCTGGGCCGACCTGACCGACGCCGGCGCCGCGCGGGCCGTCCTGGACCGGTTCGCGCCCGACCCGCGGTTCGTCGGCATCCGCCACCTCATCCACGACGAGCCCGATCCGGACTGGCTGCTGCAGGACGCCGTGCTGGACAACCTCGGGCTGCTGGTCGAGTACGACCTCAGCTTCGACGTGGTGGCCGTGCTCCCCCGGCACCTCGAGCACGTCCCCACGCTCGCCGCGCGCCATCCCGGGCTGCGGCTGGTCATCGACCACCTGGCCAAGCCGCCGATCAGCACGCGGGAGTGGGAACCGTGGGCGAGGCTGCTGCGCCGCGCCGCAGAGCACCCCAACGTCCACGCCAAGGTGTCGGGCCTGAACACCGCCGCCGACTGGTCCACCTGGAGCGCCGCCGACCTCGCGCCCTACGTCGAGCACGCCGTCGACGTGTTCGGCGCCGGTCGCCTGATGTACGGCGGCGACTGGCCGGTCAGCGTCCTGGCCGGCGGCTACCAGCCGGTGTGGCGGGCGACGCTGGAACTGCTGGAGCCGCTGTCCGACGACGACCGGCGGCGGGTGCTCGGCGGCACGGCGGCAGACTTCTACCGGCTGCCGGAGGTGGCGTGATGCTCGACGTCCTGCGTCCGATCGCGGCCGCCTGCGACCTGTCCGTCCCTGCCGGCCACCGCCTGCCGATCTCCGTCGTGGGCGCCGGCTCGATCGTCGACGTCGCCCATCTGCCCGCCTACGCCGCCGCCGGGCTCGAGGTCCGGGGCATCTTCGACCTCGACGGCGCCAAGGCCGCGGCGGTAGCCGAGCGGCACGGCGTCGAGCGGCTCTACGGTTCGCTGGACGAGTTGCTCGCCGACGACGTGCCGGTCGTCGACATCGCCGTCGCGCCGGCCGCCCAGCCGGACATCGCGCGGCGGGCGTTGGAGGCCGGCAAGCACCTGCTGTGCCAGAAGCCGTTCGCCCTGGAGCTGTCCGTGGCCGAGGACCTGGTCGCGCTCGCCGCCGACCGCGGCCGGGCCGTCACCGTCAACCAGCAGATGCGCTACGAGGAGGGCGTCGCGGCGGCACGGGAGATGGTGCGGCAGGGCTGGATCGGCGAGCCAACCTCCATGACGATCACCGTCGACATCGCCACCGACTTCTCCGGCTGGCCGTGGCTCTACCGCAGCCCGCGGCTGGACTTCTGGTACCACTCCATCCACTATTTCGACTCCGTCCGCTCGGTCCTCGGCGACCCGGCGACGGTGTACGCGGCGACCGGCGGCACCCCCGGCCAGGGCCCGGCCGGCGAGACGCGCACCGTCAGCACCTTGACGTTCCCGTCCGGCGCGCACGCGATGGTGTTCGTCAACCACGAGAACCGCGCCGGCGACGCCGTGGCCCAGTTCCGCATCGACGGGTCCGAGGGCGCCGTCCGCGGCACCATCGGGCTGCTGTACGACTACCCGCGCGGCCGCCCCGGCACCGTCGAGGTCAGCAGCCGCACGCTGCCCACCGACGGCTGGCTGACCTATCCGGTCACGTCCCGCTGGCTGCCCGACGCCGTGGCCGGGCCGATGCGCGCGCTGCTGGCGGAGGTGGCCACGGGTGCGGAGGCGCCGACCTCGGCCCGCGACAACCTCGGCACGCTGCGGCTGATCCACGCCCTGTACCGCAGCGCCGACACCGGTCAGGTGCAGGCACCGTGAGCACCGGCACCGGCGGACGCCGCGTCACACTGGCCGACGTCGCCGCCCGCGCCCGGGTCGACCGCTCGGTCATCTCGCGCGTGCTCAGCGGCGATCCCCGCCTGCTCATCAGGGAGGAGACCCGCCGCCGCGTCCTCGACGCAGTCCGCGAGCTCGGCTACCGGCCCAACGTCGCCGCCCGCACGCTGCGCACCCAGCGCACCGGCACGATCGGCCTGCTGATCCCGGACTACGCCAACCCGGTGTACGCGGAGATCATCAAGGGCGCCGAGGCGGCCGCCGCCGAACGCGACTGCGTCCTGCTCACCGGCAGCGCCGGCGCTGCGTCGGAGCTGGACTCCTACCTCGACCTGCTCGGGCAGGGCCGCGTTGACGGCCTGCTGCTGGCCGGCGAGCTGACGTCGAAGGCCACCCTCGACGGGCTGACCGCCGACGGCCTTCCCTGGCTGCTGGTCAACCGCACGATGCGCGGCGAGGCCCGGCACGTGGTGCTCGACGACGAGCGGGCCGCCGCCCTCGCCGTCGAGCATCTCGTCAGCCTCGGCCACACCGAGATCGCGCACCTGGCCGGACCGAGCCGCGCCGACACCGCACAGCGGCGCGAGCGCGGCTACCGCGCCTCGATGCGAACGCACGGGCTGGTGGTCCGGCCGGGCTGGACAAACCGCAGCGACTACACGGCCCACGGCGGATACCGCGCGATGATCCAGATCCTCGATGCCGGCGAACGGCCGACCGCGGTCTTCGTGGCCAACCTCGCCTCGGCCATCGGCGCGCTGCACGCGCTGCGCTCACGCGGCGTGGCGGCGCCGGACCTGATGTCGGTGGTCGCCGTCCACGACCTCCCACTGGCCGAGCACCTCTGGCCGGCGCTCACCACGGTGCGGATGCCGCTGCGCGAGCTCGGCCAGCGCGGAGTCGAGCTGCTGGCCCAGGTCGGGCCGGACGAGACCGTCCGCGAGGTCGTCACCGGCCCGATGGAGGTGGTGCCACGGGAATCCACCGCACCACCACTGGCCCGATGACCCGCGTGCCGCCCCACCGGCCCACCCACCGGCAGGAGACACCGTGAGCCGACGACCGCCCGGGGTGCTGTACCGCACCGACCTCGACCCGGTCGCCCCGGTGCCGCCCACCCCGGCGGTGCTCCGCCGCGCCGGAGAGCTGGGCATCGACCTGCGGGCCGTGCGCGGCACCGGCGTGAGCGGGCGCATCCGGTTGCGAGATCTCGCCGATTCACGGCCGTCCGTGTCCCCTGTGGCGCCGTCGGTGTCGCCGGCTGCGGCCGCGCGCTCGCTCGCCGTCGTCGAGGCCGACGTGACCGGACTGCTCGCGCGGGGCACCGGCCCGGACGAGCTGCTCGCCCGGGTGGCCGTCGCGGTGCTGCTGGCGGCGAGCGAGGCTCATGCGTCGGTGACCGACCTGAGCGTGACGGTTCCCGGCGCCGACGGCGCGCTGACCGCGGCCGCGGTACCGGGCGCCACCGAGCTGTCGGTGGCAGGGCTGACCCGGGCCCTGGCGGCGGCGCGGGCCGACCCGGTGCCCGGCACCGGCGCGGGGCTGACCGTCCACGACGCCGCCGAGGACAGGCTGCTGGTCGAGCTCCCCGTCGTCGAGCCGGCGCCCGCACTGCTGATCGGCGTCGGCGCGCCGCGGCTCCAGGTCGTGCCGGACACCTCCGGCGGAGGCCTGGCGCTGGCAGCGCGTCAGATCGTCCAGCTGGCCGCGGCGAGCGAGCCCAGCCGGCTGCCGCGCGGGGTGGTGATCCCGCTCCTGCGCGCGGCGGCCCGGGCACTCGAAACCGAACCCGGAACCGCCGGCATCCACCCGTCCCACCCGTAGTCCCACTCGCACCAGCCGAAAGCAGCACCGGCACGACGCATTACTCAATCGATTGTCTGGAGGCGATGATGCACAGACGTCTACTCAGGACGGCACTCACCGCGGCACTGGTCGCGGGGATGTCGTTGCTCGTGGCGCCAGTCCCGGTGAGCTCGATGGGCGCCGCGGCGGAGAAATCGGAGGGCGACTCCACCGCCTGGCGCGACGGCGCCCTGCAGGTGGACACCGAGGGCCTGATCTCCCGCTCCGACCTCATCCTCGAACAGGCGCCCTGGCGTGACTACGAGAGCATGCCGCTGGGCAACGGCCACCTCGGCGCGGCGGTGTGGGCAGAGCACGGCTTCACCGCCCAGCTCAACCGGAACGACACGTTCCCGGAGCTGAAGTCGGCCGGCCAGCTGGTGATCCCGGGTCTGTTCGACCTCTCCGCCGCCGATGACTACGCCGGCCGGCTGGACATGTACGACGCCCAGCTGCGGCAGTCCGGCGCCGGCCTGACCGCGCTCAGCTACGTCCGTGCCGAAGCCGATCAGCTGGTGGTCGAGGTGACCGGCGCGGACCCGGACCAGCCCCAGACCGTCGAGCTTCGCCTGTGGGAGGACCGCGCCCCGGCGACGTACGCCGAGGGCGGCGTCGCCGCGCTGGCCGAGACGTTCACCGACGAGCAGTCCGGCATCACCACCGGTGCCGTCGCCGCGGTGACCGCGGTGGCGCGCGACGTGGTCGCCGAGGTCGTCGACGAGCAGACGGTACGCCTGACGTTCCGGCCCGCGGCCGACGGGTCGTTCCGAGTGGTGACCGGCGTTCCCGCCTACACCGGCGGCGACGTGGCCGCGGCGGCGGCCGACGCGCTGGCCGGCGCGGAAGCCGACGTCGAGGCCACCCACTTGGCGTGGTGGTCGGACTTCTGGGCCACCGCCGCGCCGATGCGGATCGGCTCCGATGACGGTGTCGGGGAGTACATGGAGAACCTGCGCGTCCAGCAGCTCTACACCACGGCCGCCACACAGCGCGCGGACGTGCCGACGGGCCAGGCCGGCGCGGCGAACATGCTGTACCCGTTCGAGGACCAGATGATCTCGCCGGCCTTCTGGTTCCACTTCAACCTGCGCCAGCAGGTGTTCGCGAACTTCGGTGCCGGGACCGCGGAGTTCAACGACGCCTACCTCAGTCTCTACAACGACCGGCTGCCGCAGATGTTGGACTGGACCCGGCAGGTCTGGCCGGACACCGAGGGCGTCTGCGTGCCGGAGCTGTTGCGCTTCGACGGCACCGGCGGGGCGTGCGACGGCGAGGTCGGGCCGGCCTTCCTCAACCGGGTCATCTCCACCGGCCCCGAGGTCGCGCACAACATCTGGAAGCAGTACCTCTACACCGGCGACGAGGCCGTGCTGGACGAGGGCTACCCGCTGATGCGCGAGGTCGTCCGCTTCTACCTGTCGCTGCTCGAAGAGGGCGACGACGGCCGTGTCCACCTACACAACGTGAACTCGCTGGAGACCCAGTGGGACACGACCGACCCGACGCCGGACGTCGCGGCAATGAAGGTGCTGTTCCCGATCGTGGCCGAACTGGCCGCCGACCGCGGCGACGACGAGCTGGCCGACGAGCTGCTGGCGACGATCCCGAAGCTGCCGGAGTTCACCACCACCACGCGAAACGGCGTGGAGGTGATGGCGTGGTCAGCCACCGACGAGCCGGCCAAGAACACGCAGAACGTCGACCTCGAGCCGCTGATGCCGTGGAACCTCTTCGGCATCGACTCGCAGCTGATGCGCGACACATTCGAGCAGCGGGTGTTCCCGCTGACCCGTGAGTGGGACGAGAGCCCGAGCTGGGCCGCCCGCCTCGGCCTGCCCGACGACATGGAACGGCTGCTCGTGGAGGGCACGGTCGACCTGCAGAAGTTCCCGAACGGTTTCACCGGCCACGGCAAGAACGACGACCCCGCCTCGATTCACAACTACTACAGCTCGTGGAGCGCGGTCGTCGCCGGAGCACTCCAGGAGGCCCTGGTGCAAGCGCACGAGGGCGTCGTCCGCATCGCGCCGTCGTGGGTGGACGACTGGGACGTCGACGGCTCCGTCGTCATCCCCGGCGGGCACGTGGTGAGCACCCAGGTCCGCGACGGGGCGCCGAACCACGTCGGCATCCAGGCCGGCTCCGACGAGACGCTGCGGATCGCCAACCCGTGGCCCGGCGAGCGCATCCGCGTCGTCGACGGTGCCGACCCGGACCACTCGGTCGTCCGGCCGACGAACGCCGACGAGATCGAGCTGGCCGTCGAGGACGGTGCGAGCTACCTGGTCGAGCGGGTCGGCGACCCGCTGCGGTCGTTCCGGTTCGACGAGGTCGGCGGCGAGCCGGCCGCCGAGGCGCGGCACCTGGGCGGCCAGACCCTGGGTGTGGAGTCCAGCACGCCGGAGATCCGCAGCGACGTCGTCGACGTCGTCGCGCCCAGCTACCTCGACCGGCTGGTGCGCGCCGAGGACGGCGTCGACCACCTGCTGGAGAGCAGCAACGCCCTGCCCGACCTCCCGGACGCCCTGGAGGGCACGGCCATGGTCCGCGGCGCTCCGGACGACGCCGAGAACGCCGAACCGGCCGACTACCTCACCCTCGACCTGAGCCAGCCGGCCGACGTGTACGTCGCGCTCGACCAGCGCGGCGACGGGACCTGGTGGCCGGACTGGCTGGAGGAGCAGGGGTTCACGCGAACCGACATGACCATCGACACGCACGACTTCCTGCAGCGCGTGGGGCTGGAACCAGATGGCCGGATGCGCGTGTCCGGGTCCGGGGTGACCTTGATCGACGGCGAGAACGACTGGTCCGACCAGGTCCTCGAGGTGACCCTGCAACAGGTGCAGGTCGGCACCGGCGTCATGTTCCGGGCACCGGACTCGCGCAACGGCTACGTCTGGCAGATCGGCGGCGACCTCGGCAGCGACGGCGGCCTGGGACAGCTGCAGATGTACACGATGATCGACGGCAGGCTCACCCGCATCGGGCAGGTGAACCCGATCGAACCGGGCGCCGGCAACGAGTACGACCTGCGGGTCGAGGCGACCGGGGATCGCATCCGCACGTTCATCAACGGCGAGCTGGTCGACGATCGCCGCGACAGCACATTCGCCTCCGGCGCTGCCGGCATCCGTCAAGCCGGCAGCGAGGTCGGTGAGTTCGACCAGTTCACCGTCAGCGCGCCCGACGGAAGCGTCCTGTTCGACGACGACTTCTCCGGTGACCTCTCGGCCTGGAACATCCCCGCCGACCGGCAGAACGTGCCGCTCGTGGTCTGGACGAAGCAGCTGCCAGCCGGTCGGGTCTCCCTCGGCCCGAACTCTGGCATCGACGGGGAAGGCGAGGCGCCCTACGTGACGTTCATCGACGAGACGCCGTAGTCCCACGCCACACCCGCTGATCATTTCCCTCGCGGTCGCTGAGCGCCGCGAGGGAAATGATCACGTTCAGCACGAGATCTCGTGCTGAACGTGATCATTTTCAGGCTCTCCAGCGGTCCTGGGCAGGTGGGAGGCGGGGTCCGAATCGGGGACAATGTAGGGTTCGGACTGTGGGGACCGTGGTGGCAGTCATCGTCGTGGTCGCGGTCGTGTTGATCGCCGTGGCCGTGGTCCGAGCCCTCCGTTCCCGCTCCGGGACGGCTCCACCGCCGCCGCCGGCGCCACGCGACCCGTTCGACCCCGGCGAGAGCACCTTCGGCGACCCTCGCACGCTGCGCGCCGGCGACATGGTCGAGCTGCTCGGCGAGCGGATGTTCGTCCGCGGCTCGCTGCGGCTGCGCGAGGGCGGCTACCAGTGGAGCGAGCACTTCCTCGACGACATCGGCGGCACCCGCACCTGGCTCTCGGTCGAGGAGGACCCCGACCTCGAAGTGGTCCGGTGGACCGCGCTGAAGAACAGCGACCTGCGGCCCAGCGCCGCGCAGCTCAACCACGACGGCCACGACTACCGGCGCGACGAGCACGGCACCGCGCAGTTCGTCTCCGAGGGCACGACGGGGCTCGGCTCGACCGGGCGCGTGGAGTACGTCGACTTCGAGGGCTCGGGCGGACGCTACCTGTCCTTCGAGCGGTTCGAGGGCGGCGAATGGGAGGTCGCGGTGGGCGAGCGTGTCCCGCCGGGCACCCTCACCGTGTACCCCGGCAGCGACCCAGTGCAGCCCTGACATGCTCGCCACCCTGGACGTCCCATACGTCGACACGCGCGCCGCCGACCTCGCCTGGACGCTGAAGCACCCACTGGTGCCCGCGCTGGCGCTGACCAGCGTGCCGCTCGCGTCCGGCGGGACGCTGGAGCTGCGGGTCCTCGGCGCCTCCCACCAGGTGGTCGTTCGCGAGCCCGGCGGTGTCGTCGTCGAGACCGTCGCCTGCCTGCCGGGTGAGCCCGCGTACCTGCCCGGCGACGTCCGGCGCCGGCCCGGCGGCTGGCACTACCACTTCCGCGCCGAGGTCGAGGAGCTGCCGGCGGCCGGGGTGCGCGAGCGCGTTCGCGACCTGCGCGCACTGGCCTGCGACGGCGCCGCCGTGGTGGCGGCGTTCCCCGCCGACCCCGACGCCGTCACGGCGATGCGCCTGACCCGCGCCGAGACCGGCAGGCTCGGCTGGGCCACCTGGCACGCCTACCCCGGCGCCGGTCAGCTGGTCACCACGCGGACGGAGCTGACCAGATGACCGCACGACGAGCCCGGCTGGCCGTCACCGCGAGTGTGCTGGCCGCCGCGTTGACGCTGAGCGCGTGCGGCAGCGCCGACGAGGACGTGCGCCGGGTCATCTCCGACAACTACGACCTGGTGAGCAGCAGCGGCGACTACTCCTCGTACCGCACCGAGGACTCCGTCGACACCGTCGCCGCCATCGTCGAGGACGCCGCCGAAGCAGGCCGCGACCACGAGGACTCCACCGGCCGCTATCTCGGCTACGAGGACACCATGGTGCACATCGAACCGTCGAACACCGGCGGGTCCGACATCGAGGTCACCGACGTCCGCGACGGCTACGACCGCTGGGGACCGGTCATCATCCCGATCTGGGGCGGGTTCGGCGGCGGCTACCGCAGCGGATTCGCCGGCGGCGGCTCCGGAGGCGGCAAGTGACGCACGGACACGAGAGGACACCCGCATGCTGATGACGCTGGGCGCCGAGGGCGACGTCGACGCCGGCGAGCTCGTCGAGGAGGCCGGCGTCGTCCTGGCCTACTGCGGCGTGGGCCTGGCGATGCTGCTGCTCGGCTTCGTCCTCATCGACCTGCTCACCCCGGGCAAGCTGCGCGACCTCATCTGGGTCGAGCGCAACTACAACGCCGCCGTGCTGGTGGCCACCGGGTTCGCCGCCCAGGGGCTCATCGTCGTCGCGGCCATCTACGCCAGCTCCGACGACCTCGTCGACGGGCTCGTCACGACCGTCGTCTACAGCCTCATCGGGCTGGTGGTGAGCGCGGCGGCGTTCCTCGTGGTCGACCTGATGATCCCGGGCGACGTCCGGCACGACCTCGTGCACGAGACACCGCACCCGGCCAGCTGGGTGCTCGGCGTGCTGCGCATCGTCGTGTCCGGCATAGTCGCGCTGGCCATCATCTGAGCACCGGGGGGCCGATCACGTCCACCACCGCCGCCCCGCCCGAGACGCCGCCCCGCGAGTTCTCCCGGACCGCGCGCGCGGTGATCCTGGCGGCGGCGCTGGTCTGTGCGGCCTGCGGACTGGTCTACGAGCTGGCCCTGATCGCACTGGGCAGCTACCTGATCGGCGACACCGTCGTCCAGGCGTCGATCGTGGTGTCGGTGATGGTCTTCGCGATGGGGGTCGGCTCTTTGCTGGCCAAGCCGCTGCAGCGGTACCCGGCCATGTCGTTCGTGATGGTCGAGTCGCTGCTGGCGCTCCTCGGCGGCTCGGCGGTGCTGATCCTCTACCAGGCCTTCGCGACCACCGACCTCTACACACCGATGATGGTCGTGCTGGCCGCGCTGATCGGCGTGCTCATCGGCGCCGAGATCCCGCTGCTGATGACGATGCTGCAACGCATTCGCGCGCAGGACGCCGGCAGCGCCGTCGCGGACATGTTCGCCGCGGACTACCTCGGCGCCCTGCTGGGCGGGCTGGCCTTCCCGTTTGTGCTGCTGCCGGCGTTCGGCCTGGTTCGCGGCACTATCGCCGCCGGAGCGCTGAACCTGGTGGCCGGCACGGTCGTGGTGGCGTGGCTGTTCCGGCGATCGGTGCCGCGGCGCGGGTGGGCGGCGATCGCGGCGCTCGCCGCGACGGTGAGCACCGTCCTGACGGTGCTGCTGGTACGGGCCGACGACATCGAGGTCGACGCCCGGCAGCGGCTGTTCCGCGATCCCATCACGCACGCCGAGCGCTCGGACCACCAGGAGATCGTGCTCACCGAACGGCACCGGCTGTCCGGCGTCGACGACGTGCGGCTGTTCCTCAACGGCGACCTGCAGTTCGCCTCGCCCGACGAGTACCGCTACCACGAGTCGCTGGTGCACCCGGCGATGGCCGGCTCGCACGATCGCGTCCTGGTCCTGGGCGGCGGCGACGGGCTGGCGCTGCGCGAGATCCTCCGCTACCCCGACGTCGAGGAGGTCACGCTCGTCGAACTCGACCCGGCCGTGCTCGACCTGGCGCGCGAGCACGCGAGCCTGCGCGAGCTCAACCGCGACGCGTTCGCCGACGAGCGCGTCGACGCCGTCGACGCCGACGCCTTCGGGTGGGTCCGCGACCAGGTGGACGCAGGCGCCGAGCCCTACGACGTCGTCGTCGTGGACATGCCCGACCCGGACTCCACCGCGACGTCGAAGCTGTACTCACTGGAGTTCTACGGCATGGTCCGCGGCCTGGTCGCCGGCGACGGCCGGATGGTGGTGCAGGCCGGATCGCCGTTCTTCGCGCCGCGTTCGTTCGCCTGCATCGAGGCGACCGTCGCCGCGGCCGGCTTCGGTGTCGCCCCGTACATGGTGTCCGTGCCCAGCTTCGGCGACTGGGGGTTCTTGCTCGCCGCGCCCGGCGATGCGAGCAAGCCGGCTGCTCCCCCGTTGCGCCTGCCCGACGACGCGCCGCCGCTGCGCTACCTCTCCGCCGACGTCCTGCGCGCGGCCACCGTGTTCCCGCCGGACCGGGTGGTCACCGACGCCGAGGTGTCGACGCTGCTGGACCCGGTCGTGCTGGAGTACGTCCGGCAGGAGTGGCAGACCTACTGAGCCCAGTCGATGCACCGCCCACACGCCGTCAACCGGTGCCGCCGGGTGCCCGCGCCACCCAGTGCACGACCGGGTACGGCCTGGACAGGTCCGCCACGACGAGGTCCGCCCGGCGCCCCGCGGTGAGCTGGCCGCGATCGTCCAGCCCCACCGCGTCGGCCGGCCCCGCGGTGACCAAACCGACAGCCTGGGACAGCGACAGCGTCCCGGCGCGGGCCAGCTGTACGGCGGCGCACAGCAGCGCGGTCGGCAGGTAGTCCGAGGCGAGCGCGTCGACCAGTCCGGCGGCCGCCAGCTCCGCCGCCGACACGTTGCCCGCGTGCGAGCCGCCGCGGACGACGTTGGGCGCACCCGCCACGATGCTCAGGCCGACGGCCCGGGCCCGTTCGGCGGCGACCCGGGTCGTCGGGAACTCCGCCACCTGGCCGCCGCGGTCGAGCAGGGCGTCCACGTCCTCCACGCTCTCCACGTCGTGGCCCCACAGCCGGATGCGGCCCGCCCGAGCCAGCTCGCCCAGCCAGGCGAGCGTCCCCTCGCGCACGGAGACCGCTTCGTCCCGTTCCCGGGTCGCGCGCCATCGGGCGACATGCTCGGCCGCCTGCTCGGCGGTCATGCCGTCGCTGAGCTCCAGCCATCGCTGCATCGTCCGCGGGTCGAGGTACTGCCCCTGGCCCGGTGTGTGGTCCTCGTGCGACACGACGAAGGCCGCCCCGGCGGCGGTCTCGGACAAGCGCCGCTCCAGGTCCGCGCGTCCCACCGCACAGCGCTGGTCCAGCCGGTGCAGTACGCGGTGGTCCACGAGCGGGTCCGCGGCGGCCGCATCGATCACCGGGGCGAGCTCGGCCGCTCGCGGCGAGTCGATGCGCATGCCGACCGCGCTGTGTTCCTGGTAGGCGAGGCCGTGGTAGACGGTGGTGATGCCGGCGGCACGGAGCCGGGCGCCGGTCGAGGCGATCGCGAACGGTGGCGGGAGCGAGGCGCCCGGCCGGGGCTGGCACTCCTTGCTCAGCGTGTCGTTGTGCACGTCGATCAGCCCGGGCAGGACGTGCCGCCCGCCTCCGTCGACGTCGACGGAGCAACCGCGCGGCCGGGGTCCGACCTCGACGATGACGCCGTCACGCACCACCACCCGGGCATCGTCGATGATCCGGCCGGGCAGCACGGCCCGGACGTGGCCGAGGTCGTAGTCGGCGGGTGTGGTGAGAAGCCAGGGCCGCATAGCCGTCGATGCTGTCCGGACAACCCGGACAGAAGATGAACGACGGTTTCCCCCCGGTTCACCTCGTGCGCGTGGCGCATTCCCTCGGATGCCGAAATGTCCAACTCGGCCGCTCGCAGACGGTGCCCGGACCGGCCGGCGCCGAGGCGGCGTCCATGGCATCGAAGGGACCCCGATCATGACCCAACCGCATGACGACCGGTCGGCCATCGACTCCGTCCGTCGTCGGACGTTCATCACCGGTGGCGCCGCCGCTGCCGCCGTCGCCGTCGCCGGGACCACGGCCGGGCCGGCGCCCAGTGCGCAGGCATCCATCTCCACCACGGCTCGCGGACTGACCGCCGCCGTCCTGGAGTTCCGGGACCAGTGGACCAGCGCCACCGGTCTCGGCGAGCTGCTGCGGCGCGCCGGGATGACGGTCGTCGACCTCGACCCCACCCTGCCGGCCGACGCCCAGCCGGTCCCCGTCGACCTGATCGCGTTCGGGTCGTTCACCAACAACGACCGGACCTACCTCGACTACGTCGCCACCCACGCCGCCTCGCTGCGTGCCTTCGTGTCCGCCGGCGGCACGGTGCTGGAGATGACGCAATCCGACCAGTACGGCCCGACGGTGGCGTACCTGCCCGACACCCTGTGGGTCCAGCGCACCGATCCCGACAGCTCCACCATCCACCCGATCGCCACCGACCACCCGCTCCTGGCCGGCCTGCGCACCAGCGGAGGGCTGATCTTCCCCGGCCGCGGCGACTTCCCGACCAGCTACGAGAACCTCGGCGAGTGGCGAGGGGTGCGCGTCCTCGCCGCGGTCGAGGCCGACGGCGCACCACCGGCCCTGGTCGAGGGCGCCCACGGCGCCGGCCGCTTCGTCGCCAGCAGCCTCACCGTCGACAAGTGCTGGGATGCCGCCGGTGCCGCACGCCAGCCCGCCGAGGCGATCGCCGACAGCGAGATCTTCTTCGCCAACGTGGCGGCCTATGTCGGCATGGTCCGGGCCGGGACGGCGCCGGCCGTCGTACCGACCCCGGCGCCGCCGCAGCCGCCGACTGGTCCGCTGATCGGCCACGTCGACGCGAGCAGCGCCCGGATCTGGGCCCGCCCCGGCGTCGATCCGGCGGCTCACCCGAAGTGGACCTGCACGCTCGCCTACGGCAGGCAGCGTCGCCGCACCCGGGCCGGCATCGCCGTCGAGCGGGACAACACCCTGCTCTTCGACGTCACCGGCCTGAAGCCGGGCACCGAGTACACGGTCGAGATCGCGCCGGACGGGGACGCCGGTGACGTCGAGCCGTTGCGCGGCAGCTTCACGACCGCCCCGCCCGCGGGCAAGCCGACGGTGACGACGATGGGCTTCGGCTCCTGCGCGCCGTCGGTGCCCGACGCGGTCTGGGACCGGGTCCGCCTGGTGGGCTGCGAGGCGTTCGTGCTGCTCGGCGACACCCCCTACATCGACAGCACCGACCTCGCCGTCGCCCGGCAGAAGCACCGGATCTTCCTGCAGCAGCCGGAGCTGGCCGCCCTGGTCTCGTCGATGCCGGTCTGGGGCACCTGGGACGACCACGACTTCGGCGGCAACGACGTCCACGGCGACCTGGTCGGCAAGGTCAACAACCGGCGCGCGTTCGCCGACTACCGCGCCAACGCGACTTTCGGCCACGACGGCGATGGCGCCCTGCTGACCACGCCGCGCGACGGTGAGGGCATCTACACCTCCTTCCGGCGCGGCCCGGTCGAGGTGTTCCTGCTCGACCCGCGGTGGTTCAGCCGCACCGAGCCGAGCTGGGCCGACCCGTCCCAGCCCACCTGCATCGGCGCGGTCCAGTGGGACTGGTTCCGCACCGTGCTCTCGGAGTCCGACGCGCCGTTCAAGGCGATCGCCACCGGACTGATCTGGGACGACAAGCAGAACTCCGAGAAGGACGACTGGGGCACCTACTTCTACGAGCGGGAGGCGATCTTCGACTTCGTCAGGGACGAACGGATCGCCGGCTGCTTCCTGATGGGCGGCGACATCCACGTGTCCCGGGCGCTGAACTACGGCCCCCGCGTCGGCTACGACCTGTGGCAGTTCATCGTCAGCCCGCTGCACGGCTCGACCATCCCCAGCCTGAACGTCCCACACCCGGCGCTCGTCCACTCCGCGGTGGAGCCGAACGTGTTCCTGCGGCTGGTCGCCGACACCACCGTCGCCGACCCGACGCTGACCGCGACCTGGATCAACCGGGCCGGCACCGAGATCTTCGAGGTCGAGCGCCTCGCCTCACAGCTGGGCCACTGACACCCACGGTGGGCGCGGCCCCGCGGACGATGTCCGGACAACCCGGGCAGAAGGTGAACGACGGTTTCCCCTGGGTTCACCTCGTGCGCGGGGCCCGTTCCCTCGCGTGTCGGATCCTCATGCCAGCGCCACTGGCGGCCCTTCGGATCGAGAGGACACATCATGACCCACCCGCAGGTCCTGCTCGCCTGCCTGGACATGGCCGGCACCACCGTCGTCGACGACGGGGCGGTGATGGCGGCCTTCGCGCGGGCTCTGGACGCCATCGGCATCGAGGACGGCACCCCCGAGCGGGAGAAGGCGAGCGCCTACGCGCTCGAGACGATGGGCCAGTCGAAGATCGAGGTCTTTCGGGCGATCGGCGGCGACGAGCAGGCGGCACAGCGCGCAAACGCCGCGTTCGAGGCCGCCTACCTCGATTCGATCCGCGCCGGCGGTGCCTCTGCCGTCGACGGCGCCGCCGAGACGATCCTTAACCTTCGAGAGGCGGGGATCAAGGTCGCGCTGACCACCGGGTTCTCCGTCGCCACCCGCGACGCCGTGCTCGACGCGCTCGGCTGGCGCGAGCTGGCCGACCTGGTGCTGTCCCCGGCCGACGCGGGCCGCGGCCGCCCGTACCCCGATCTGATCCTCACCGCGCTCATCCGCTGCGCCGTCGACGACGTCCGTCAGGTCGCCGTCGCCGGAGACACGACCTCCGACCTGCTCAGCGGTCACCGGGCCGGGGCCGGTGTCGTCGCCGGCGTGCTCACCGGGGCACACCGCGCCACCGACTTCGCCACCGTCCCGCACACCCACGTGCTCGGCTCGGTCGCCGAGCTACCCGACCTCCTGACGTGATGACACCGATTCGAGGACCTGTGACATGACTGCCACCACCACGAAGCGCCGACTCGCCGCGTCGGCCGTGGCCGCCGCGCTCGGCGCGCTCGCCGCCGGCTGCTCCAGCGGCTCCGACGACGAGACGGAGGCCACCGCGGGCGGCTTCCCGTCGACCATCGTGCTCGGTGCGATCCCGGCGGAGAACTCCACCGACCTCGCCGCGGGCTACGACCCGATCGTGAAGATGCTAGAGGCGGAGACCGGCGCGACGGTGGAGGTCAGCCAGGCCTCCGACTACGCCGGGGTGATCGAGGGCCTCATCGCCGGCAACGTCGACATGGCCTTCCTCGGCTCCTTCGCCTACGTCATCGCGACCGAGAACGACGCGGACATCACGCCGCTGGGCGCGGTCACCGCCGCGAAGGACGAGGAGCCGGGGTACTTCTCCTACGGCATCGCCCAGGGCGACAACGCCGAGATCAGCGACCTGGCGGATTTCGCTGGCAAGGACGTCTGCTTCGTCGACCCGGGATCGACCTCCGGGTTCCTGTATCCGAGCGCGGGGCTGATCGAGGCCGGCGTGGTGAGCACCGCCACCGAGAGCGCCATGGCAGAGGCGCTCAACCCGATCTTCGCCGGCGCGCACGACGCCTCGGCGCTGGCGGTGAAGAACGGCGACTGCGACGCCGGGTTCGCCATGCAGAGCATGGTCGACCGCACGCTGATCGAGAGCGGTGAGCTCGCCGAGGGAGACCTGAAGACGGTCTGGGAGTCGCCGCAGATCTCCGGTTCGCTGTTCGTCGCCCGCGACGGCCTCGGCGAGGACGTCGTGGCCGAGCTGACGACGCTGATGACGGAGAAGGCCAACGCGGACTACCTGCTCGGCGAGGGCTTCTGCGAGGGCGACTGCCTGCTGACCGACGAGGACGCATGGGGTGTCAAGCCCGCGACCGACGCCGACTACGACGGCGTCCGCGAGGTCTGCCGCCTGACCGAGTCCGCGGCCTGCGAAGGCTGACTTGCCCGAACGCGACAGCACGGAGACACCATGAGCGCACCACCGGCGACCGCCGTCACGACCCGTGGCCTGGTCAAGCGGTTCGGCACGACCACCGCCGTCGACGGGGTCGACCTGGAGGTCCGGACCGGCGAGCTGGTGGTGCTGCTCGGGCTGTCGGGGTCGGGCAAGTCCACCCTGCTCCGATGCCTCAACGGCCTGCACCCGGTGACCGCGGGCGAGGTCGTGGTCGACACCGTCGCGGTTCACCGGGCGAGGCCGGCCGAGCTGCGCCGCCTGCGCACGGACGTCGGCTTCGTGTTCCAGCAGTTCAACCTGATCGGCCGGCTCACCTGTCTGGAGAACGTCCTGATCGGTGCGCTCGGCCGGGTGCGAGGACCTCGCTACGGGTTGCTGACCTGGTCCGCCCGGCACAAGCGGGAGGCGCTCGCGCACCTGGACCGCATCGGCCTGGCCGACCAGGCCGACCAGCGCGCCGACACCCTCTCCGGCGGGCAACAGCAGCGGGTGGCCCTCGCCCGGACCCTCATGCAGGGTCCACGGCTCCTGCTGGCCGACGAACCGGTCGCCTCGCTGGACCCGGAGAACGCCGGCACCGTGATGGACCTGCTGCTGCGCGTGTGCCGAGAGGACCGGCTCACCGTGGTGTGCACCCTGCATCAGGTCGACCTCGCTCTGGGCTGGGCGCACCGGCTGGTGGGCCTGCGCGGTGGCCGGAAGGTGCTGGACCGCACCGCCGACGGAGTCAGCCGGGCCGAAGTCATGGAGGTCTACCGCCGGCTGGAGACCGCCACCGGCATGGCGGTCGCCTGATGAACGCCCTCGCCCCGCCACGGGTGAGCGGTCCCGGCGGCACCGGGCGCCCGCGTCCCCGCTCTCGCCCGCCGCTGAGCTGGCGCCGCCGGGTGCTCGTGACGCTGGGCGGCGTCGGCCTGTTCGCAACCGTGGCGTCGTGGTGGTACCTGGAGTTCTCACCGGCGGTCCTGCTCGACGGCACCGACGCGGTGGCTCGCCTGGTCGGCCGGATGCTCCCGCCCGTCGTCGACGACCCGGGACGCACCGTCGACCTGGTCGTCGAGACGCTGCTGATGGCCCTGCTGGGCACGGTGATCGCCACCGTGCTGTCGGTGCCTCTGGCCTTCCTGGCCGCGCGGAACACCACGCCGCACCCGGTGGTCCAGGCCGCGGCCCGCGGTGTCATCACGTTCTGCCGCGCCGTACCCGACCTGGTCTTCGCCATCGTGCTGGTCCGCGCGATGGGCATCGGCGTGCTGGCCGGCGTCCTTGCGCTCGCGCTGCACTCCGTCGGGATGCTGGGCAAGCTGTTCGCCGACGCCATCGAGGAGATCGACGAAGGCCCCAGGGAGGCCGTCCGCAGCACCGGCGCCGGCCGCCTGGCCGTCCTGGTCAGCGGCGTCGTCCCCCAGGTGGTGCCGTCGTGGATCGGCACGTTCGTGTACCGGGTCGACATCAACCTGCGGATCTCGGTCGTGCTGGGCTTCGTCGGCGCCGGCGGCATCGGGTTCGCGCTGCAGAGCTCGCTGCGCAGCCTGTCGTACGACGCCGCTCTGGGCATGGTGTTGGCCATCCTCGCCGTGCTCGCGGCCATGGAGGTCGCCTCCGTCGGCGTCCGTCACCTGCTGCTCCAGCCCTCGGCCCGGCACCCGCGCCGGGACCGGGCGGCTCGGTGGATCTTCGGTGCCGGCCTGCTGCTGGCGACCGGGTTCGCGTTCGCCTGGCTGCGGATCGACCCGCTCACGATGGTTACATCCGCGCCCGACGTCGTGGCCGCGGCCATGCGTCTGGTGCCGCCGGACTTCGGCCTGGTCGGCGGCCAACTGTGGGAGGCGGTCCTCCAGACCCTCGCGATCGGGGTGCTCGCGACCGCCGGCGGCATCGTCATGTCGATCCCCCTCGGTCTGCTGGCCGCGCGGACCGTGTCGCCGCACCCGGTTCTCGCGTGGGCGGCGCGCGGGCTGATGCTGGCGGTGCGCAGCGTGCCCGAGCTGATCCTGGCCGTCGTCTTCGTGGCCGCGGTCGGCCTCGGTCCCGTCGCGGGGGTCTGCGCGCTGGGCATCGGCTCGATCGGGTTCCTCGGCAAGCTGGTCGCGGACGCGGCGGAGGAGATCGACCTCGGACCCGTCGAAGCGGTGCGCGCGGTCGGTGGCGGCTGGTGGCAGGTGCTGTTCTCGGCCGTCCTCCCGCAAGTGATGCCGAGCCTGATCGGCTCGTCGCTGTACCTGCTCGACGTCAACATCCGGCACTCCACGGTGCTGGGCATCGTCGGTGCCGGCGGCGTCGGCTTCCTCCTCTACGAGGCCGTCCGCACACTGAACTTCGAGTTCGCCGGCGCCATCATCCTCATCGTCTTCGTCATCGTCTACGTCATAGAAAGGCTTTCGGGATGGATCCGCGCGCAGGTCTGACCACACCGGGCGGCCGTCCCGAACCCTGGGCACCGACGACGGCGACGACGGTCGCCGCGGTCTGGCGCGGCGGTGCCACGGTGAGGCTCGAGTCGGTCCCGTTGCCCGAGCCGGCGGCCGGCGAGCTGCTCGTCGCCGTCGACCTGGCCACGGTGTGCGGCAGCGACCGGCACACTGTCGCCGGGCGACGCGGTGCCGCGTGCCCCAGCGTGCTCGGCCACGAGGCCGTCGGCCACGTCGTCGCGGCCGGCGACGGTGCCCCCGCCGCCGTCGGCGACCGGGTGGTGTGGGGCGTGACGGTGAGCTGTGGCCGCTGCGACCGGTGCGCGAGCGGCCGCACCGCCAAGTGCCGGCGCGTCCGCAAGGTCGGCCACGAGCCGTTCGACGGCGACTGGCACCTGTCCGGCGGGTACGCCGAGCACGTGCTGCTGCCGGCAGGTGCCACGGTCGTGCCGGTCCCGCCCGCGCTGCCGGACGTGCTCGCCGCACCGGCGGCGTGCGCGACCGCGACGGTGATGGCGGCGCTCGAAGCCGCCGGGCCGCTGGCCGGCACCCGGGTCCTGATCTGCGGCGCCGGCATGCTGGGACTGACGGCCGCGGCCGCCGCGGCCGATCGTGGTGCCGCCGCGGTCGTGGTGACCGACGTCGACCCTGCCCGGCGTGCCTTGGCGCGGACCTTCGGAGCGACCGCCACCGTGCCGTCGGCGCAGGCACCGCGCCCGGTCGACGTCGCGGTGGAGCTGTCCGGCGACACCGGCGCCGCGGCCGGCGCGCTCGCGGCTCTCGACATCGGCGGCCGGCTGGTGCTGGCCGGCGCGGTGACCCCGGTCGCACCGGTTCCGGTCGACCCGGAGCGCGTCGTGCGGAGCTGGCTGACGATCACCGGCGTGCACAACTACGAACCTCGGCACCTGGCCGAGGCGATCGGCTACCTCGATGCCAGCCGCTCAGCCTGGCCGTGGGAGCGGCTGGTGAGCCCGGCGGTTCCCCTGGACCGGGTCGGCGCCCTGCTCACCCAGCCGAGGCAGTCGCGGCCCAGGGCGGCGGTCGCCCCGTGAGCGTCCACCTGGTCGTCGTCGGTGGCGGCGTCGTCGGGCTCGGGCACGCCGTCGAGGCGGTGGCGCGCGGGCTCACCGTCACCGTCGTCGAACGGGACGACCGGCCGCTGGGCGCGTCGGTGCGCAACTTCGGTCACGGCTGTGTGACCGCCCAGAGCGACGCGGCGTACGCGCACGCCGTCGCCAGCCGAAAGCGCTGGTTGCGCCTGGCGCGCACCGCCGGGTTCTGGGCCGGTGAGACCGGGACGGTGGTGGTCGCACGCGCCGACGACGAGCTCGACGTGCTGCGCTCGCTGGCCGCGGAGCGCGCCGGGGACGGCGTGACCTTGCTGACCGGCGCCGAGACCGACGCCCGCGCCGGCACCGCCGGTGCTCGAGGCGGCGCCTACCTGGCCGGCGACATCCGGGTCGATCCCAGGGAGGCGGTGCCGAGCATCGCGCGCTGGCTCGCCGAGCAGCCAGGGGTGACCTTCCGGTGGTCCACCACCGTTCTGGGTGTCGAGCCCGGCGGGGTCCGCACCAGTCGCGGGGACATCGCCGCCGACCAGGTCGTGGTGTGCGTCGGCCACGACGTGGACCAGCTGTTCCCCCAGCTCGCCGCCGACGCCGGGGTGCGTCGCTGCAGCCTGCACATGCTCCGGGTGGCCGCGCCCGATGGTCGCCTCCTGGACGCGGTGACCGCCCCGGCCGTGCTCACCGGACTGTCCATGCTGCGGTACTCGGCCCTGGCGCGCCAGCCCGCGGCCGCCAGGGTCCGGGAGCGCCTAACCTCCCAACGGCCCGAGCTGCTGGACCTCGAGGTGAACCTGATGTTCACCCAGCACCCCGGCGGTGACCTGCTGATCGGCGATACGCACGCCTACGGCGCCAGCGTCGACCCGTTCGCCGCCGAGCCCGTCGACCAGCTGATCCTGGAGGAGACGGCGCGCCTGCTGGGCGTTGCCTCGCTGCGGGTCCAGGAGCGATGGCGCGGCGTGTACGCCTCGGCGCCCGGAGACTTCCTGGTCCGTCACACCGCGCCGGGCAACACCGTGGTCGGCGTCACCACCGGCATCGGCATGACCACCGGGCTCGGCCTCGCCGCTCACGTCGTCGATCAGTTGCTGGCCGGCCGCGTGCCGACGGCGGACCCGTCCTGACCGAAGATGTCTCCGGCCTCGAAGACCACGCGGATGGCGTCCGCGCGAATCCACCGCTCGGTCAGGTAGACCGGCGCGCCACTGGTGGCGTCCTTGTTGAGCGACTCGACCAGCCACACCGGCGCACCCAGGCCGATGGCCAGCTCGTCGGCGACCTCCTCACCGGCAGCCTCCATGCTGGCCCGGACTCTGCTGCGTGCCGGCACGACAGCACCGATGTCGCGGAGGATCCGATCCAGCGACTCGACCCGCCGGAGAGCGGCCGGAAGCTCCGGCACGGTCGCCGCCGGCACCCACTCCGTGCCCCAGGACGCCGGCAGGTCATCGGTGAACGAGCAACGCTGCAACCGCCACACGGCGCTCCCCTCGACCGCGTGCAACATGTGCGCCACGGCCGCCGGCATGGGCACGTCGACGCAGGAACGCACCACCGTCCGTGGCGTCGCGCCCGCATCGCGCAGCGTCTGACTCCACGACGGCGGCCGCCTGCTGGAGATCAGGTAGTCGACGCGCCGGGACGTGAACGTCCCCAGACCCCGCACCCGGCGGACGAGGAACTGCCGCTCGAGCTCCTGGACCGCGGCGCGCGCCGCCGCCCTGCTGACCCCGAACCGCGCGGCCACCGCGAGCTCGCCGTCGACCTTCGTTCCCGGAGGCAGGCCGGCGATCTCAGCCGCCATGACCGCGGCGATCTCCCGGTACTTGGCTGACGCCACGCGCCCAACCCTGCCATCCACATCCGGGCCCGGCAACGCGACGCCGGGCCGCCATCGAGTGAGCCTCAAATGATCACGTTCACCACGAAATCTCGTGTCGCACCATGCGTGTAAGCCTCGTGGAGCGCGCAAACGCCTGGTGATGGGTCCCGGGCAACCGCGACGATCTCACATCGTTGGAGGACGTCGAACGGCTTCGACGCCTCGACGCGGGGAGTGCGACCTACCCGGGCGTGGTCCCACGCAGGACGGCGACGACCGCGATCGGGACCAGGAGCAGGGTGAGCCCGCCGGAGAGCACCAGCCCGCCGGTCGTCCCGGCCACTTCGATGAGAGGGCCGCCGATCAACAGGCCGAGCGGGGCGGCCACCATCGAGCCGGTCGTCCAGAGCGTCACCACCTGCTGTTGTTCGTCCGGCGCCAGACCGGACTGCAGGAAGCTGTAGGCGACCGGCGTGAACGGCGCCCAGACCAGGCCGCCCAGGCCGAACACGACCATCGCGGCCGGCAGGGTTCCGACGAAGGCCAGCACGATCGGACAGAACGCCCACAACGCGATGATCGCGATGAGGAGATGGCGTTGCGGCAGGTTGCGCAGCTGGTTGACGAGAGCGGCGCCGACGAACGCGCCGACCCCCAACGCGCCCCACATGAGGCCGAGGCCGGTCGCATCGGTGTCCAGAGTGCCGCGGACGTACAGCGGCAGGGCGATCTCGATCGGCATGTAGAGGAAGTTGAAGAAGAACTCGACGACCAACAGGCGTGCGGCCACTGGACGCCGGCGCAGGATCCGCCAGCCCGACTCGTGTGACGGCCGGCGCCGGAGCGCGTCGTGGTCCTTGGCGACGCGCGGGACGGATGCGACGACGGCGGCAAACAGGATCAGCGCACCGCCGGCGTCGAGGAAGAGGGCGACGCCGGGGCTCGTGGCTGCGACGATCAGCCCACCCACGACCGGGCCGACGATGTACAGCGCGAACGTGACGTTGAGGCCGAGCAGACCGTTGACGGCGAACCGGCCCGTGTCGTCCACCATAGACGTGGCCAGGAGACGCCGACTGCTGGAGCCGGCCATCCGGAAGGTCGCGCCGAAGAACAACCCGACGATGAGAACGGGCAGCGTGAGGCGGTCGGTCACCGCCAGGGCACCGAGGCACGCGAAGGTCAGCGATCGCAGCACGCAGTCGGCGATCAGGAGCGTCCGCGGCGGTATCCGCACCCGTCCCAGTCCGATGGCCAGCGCCAGCACGGTGGACAGCACGAACGGTGCCGCCTCGACCATCCCGATGGCGATCGCCTTCGGGACGTCACCGTGGATGGAGAGCGTCTGCACGGGCATGGCCACGAGGATCATGCCGGTACCGACGTGGGCGAGCAGGTCGCCCAGCAGGAGACCAGCTACCCGCCGGTTGCGCAGGACCTCGCGGTAGGACTGGTTGGCCCCTCGGGTCTCGGCTGCGGCCATGTGGGCCGGCTCAGCGAAGCTCGTTGAGGCGGATCAGGTTGCCCGCGGGATCGCGGACGGCGCAGTCGGACCGGCGCTTCTCGATTCCTGATCGTTCACTCATGCCCGACGTATTCGGCGAGGTGCTCGCCGGTGAGGGTGGAACGCTTCGCGACGAGGTCCCGAGGTGTTCCCTCGAAGACGATCCGGCCGCCGTCGTGGCCGGCGCCGGGGCCGAGATCGATGAGCCAGTCGGCGTGCGCCATGACCGCCTGGTGGTGCTCGATGACGATGACCGACTTGCCGGACTCCACGAGCCGGTCGAGCAGGCCGAGCAGCTGCTCGACGTCGGCGAGGTGCAGGCCGGTGGTCGGCTCGTCGAGGACATAGACGTCGCCCTTCTCGGCCATCTGGGCGGCCAGCTTCAGCCGCTGCCGCTCGCCGCCGGACAGCGTCGTGAGCGGCTGGCCGAGGCTGAGGTAGCCGAGCCCGACAGCCGCGAGCCGGTCGAGGATCTTGTGCGCGGCCGGTGTGCGCGCTTCGCCGTCCTCGAAGAACTCCTCGGCCTCGCTCACCGACATCGCCAGCACCTCTGCGATGTTGCGGCCACCGAGCGTGTACTCCAGCACCGAGGCCTGGAACCGCTTGCCGTCGCAGTCTTCACACGGGGTCGCCACGGTGTCCATGAACCCGAGCTCGGTGTAGATCACGCCGGCGCCGTTGCACGTCGGGCAGGCACCCTCGGAGTTGGCGCTGAACAGTGCCGGCTTGACGCCATTGGCCTTCGCGAACGCCTTGCGGATGGGCTCGAGTAGCCCGGTGTACGTCGCCGGGTTGCTGCGTCGTGAACCGCGGATCGCGCCCTGGTCGATCACCACCACACCGTCGCGACCGGCGACCGAGCCGTGGATCAGCGAGCTCTTACCAGAGCCGGCGACACCGGTGAGCACGCAGAGCACCCCGAGCGGGATGTCGACGTCGACGTCCTGGAGGTTGTGCGTCGACGCGCCACGGACCTCCAGCGCGCCGGAGGACGAACGCACCGACTCCTTGAGGGCGGCCCGGTCGTCGAGATGGCGGCCGGTGATGGTGTCGCTGGCTCGCAGCCCGTCCACGCTGCCCTCGAAGCAGACGGTGCCGCCGGCCGTACCGCCGCCGGGACCGAGGTCGACCACGTGGTCGGCGATCGCGATCGCCTCCGGCTTGTGCTCCACGACCAGCACGGTGTTGCCCTTGTCGCGCAGCCGCACCAGCAGGTCGTTCATCCGCTGGATGTCGTGCGGGTGCAGGCCGATGGTGGGCTCGTCGAACACGTAGGTGACGTCGGTCAGGGACGACCCGAGGTGCCGCAGCATCTTGATGCGCTGCGACTCGCCGCCCGAGAGGGTTCCGGACGGACGCTCGAGGCTGAGGTAGCCCAGGCCGAGCTCCACGAACGAGTCGAGGTTCTCCCTCAGCGCACCCAGCAGCGGCGCCACCGACGGCTCGTCGAGGCCGCGGATCCACGCGGCCAGGTCGGTGATCTGCATCGCGCAGACGTCGGCGATGCTCTTCCCGTTGATCTTCGACGACCGCGCCGACTCGCTCAGGCGGGTACCGCCGCAGTCCGGGCACGCGGCGAACGTCGCCACCCGCTCGACGAACGCACGGAGGTGCGGCTGCAGCGAGTCGACGTCCTTGGAGAGGAACGACTTCTGGATCCGCGGGACGAGACCTTCGTACGTGAGGTTCATGTTGTCGAACTTGATCTTCGTCGACTTCCGGTACAGGAGGTCGTGGAGCTCCTTCTCGCTGTACTCGCGGATCGGCTTGTCAGGGTCGAAGAAACCGGACGCGGCGAAGATGCGCACGTTCCAGCCATTGGCGTTGTAACCGGGGATCGTGAACGGGCCGTCGCTGAGCGACTTGCTGTCGTCGTACAGCTGCGTCACGTCGATGTCGGACACCGAGCCCCGGCCCTCGCAGCGCGCACACATGCCACCGAGATAGACGACGTCCTGCACAATGAGCTTCTCGCCGTGACCCTTGTCGGTGGTCATCACCCCACTCGCCTTGCGCGTCGGGACGTTGAACGAGAACGCCATCGGAGGTCCGACGTGCGGCTCCCCGAGTCGGCTGAAGAGGATGCGCAGCATCGCGTTGGCGTCGGTGGCCGTGCCGACGGTGGAACGGGGGTTGGCACCCATCCGCTCCTGGTCGACGATGATGGCCGTCGTCAAGCCTTCGAGGAGGTCGACGTGCGGCCGGGCCAGCGTCGGCATGAACCCCTGAAGGAAGGCGCTGTAGGTCTCGTTGATCATCCGCTGCGACTCCGCGGCGATCGTGCCGAACACGAGCGAGCTCTTGCCCGAGCCCGAGACCCCGGTGAACACCGTCAGCCGGCGCTTCGGGATCTCGACGCTGACGTCCTTGAGGTTGTTCTCGCGCGCACCCTGCACACGGATCAGGTCGTGGCTGTCGGCTGCGTGGCGCGCAGCCGTCTCCGTCCGCGTAGCGGTGTTCATGCTCACTCCATCTGTTGGCGGCTCAGTGCTGCTGCTGAATCCGGATCTCGTTGCCGGCGGGATCGCGGACGGCACAGTCACGAGCACCATACGGCTGGTCGACCGGCTCCTGAACCACCTCGGCGCCACCGGCCTCCAGCGTCGCGAAGATGCCGTCGACGTCCGAGGTCGCCAAGTTCACGCCGAAGTAGCTGCCCTTGGCCAGCAGTTCGAGGATGGTGCGGCGCTCCTCGTCGGTCAGCCCGGGGATGCCCGCCGGCGGGTGCAGGACGATGGCCGTGTCGGGCTGCCCGGCGGGGCCGACCGTGATCCAGCGCAGCCCTTCGTGTCCGACATCGTTGCGGATCTCGAAGCCGAGGACGTCGCGGTAGAAGGCCAGGGAGGCGTCCGGGTCGATGTGCGGGAGGAACGTGGCGTTGATTTTGAGGTCCATGGCAGCCACGCTAGCTGCGGCTCCGGGCCGACGCTTCTCGATTCCTGATCGGTCTGGTGACTTTGCGCGCCACGCAGGACGGCATGCCGACCGTGGCGCGCGCCGACTGGTCCCGGTAGACGCTCGGCGGCACGCCGACCAACTCGGTGAAGCGCGTGCTGAACGTGCCCAGCGAGGAGCAGCCGACGGTGAAGCAGACCTCGGTGACGCTGAGGTCGCCACGACGCAGCAGCGCCATCGCCCGCTCGATCCGTCGCGTCATCAGGTACGAGTAGGGCGACTCGCCGTAGGCCTGCCGGAACTGGCGGCTCAGATGCCCGGACGACATGTTCACGCCATGCGCCAGTGCCGCGACGTCCAGCGGCTGTGCGTACTCGCGGTCGATCCGGTCTCGAACACGCCGCAGCCGCGCCAGGTCGCGCAGGCGCTGCTCCTCGACGGGACTGCTGGTCACCTACAGAATGGTGCCACATCGTCACCGGGCGCGCGCCCGCTCTCCATCCGAAGACGGTGCCGGAGATCATCCGGCCCGCGCCGAGCCCGAGGAGCAGCGAGACCGCGGTCAGAGCCACGCCGAACCGAACGGCACTCGTGACTCCCAGATGATCGACGACCAGGCCACCGAACAACCCTCCGAGCGCGATGGACGTGTTGGCCGGACACCAGGTGCGAGGCGATCAGTTTCTGCGCGACGTACAGGGCCATGTCCGTCCGGTCTCCCGTTCGCGTGCCTCGTCGGCACGTGAGGAACTCAGCGGTCGCACCCGCCCATCACCGGGTCGATGCTCGCGACGGCGACGATGACGTCGGCGATCATGCCTCCCTCGCACATCGCGGGCACGGCCTGCAGGTTGTTGAACGACGGGTCGCGGACATGGACCCGCCACGGCCGGGTGCCGCCGTCGGACACGACGTGCGCCCCGAGCTCGCCGCGCGGCGACTCCACCGGCACGTACACCTCGCCGGCGGGGACCCGGAATCCCTCGGTGACCAGCTTGAAGTGATGGATCAGCGCCTCCATCGACTCACCCATGATGTGCCGGATGTGATCCAGTGAGTTGCCCAACCCGTCGCTGCCGATGGCCAGCTGGGCCGGCCAGGCGATCTTCTTGTCGCCGATCATGACCGGACCCGGCTCCAGGCGGTCCAGGCACTGCTCGACGATCTTCAGCGACTCCTTCATCTCATCCACGCGGACCCGGTATCTGCTGTAGGCATCGCACGTGTCGCGCGTCGGCACCTCGAAGTCGTAGGTCTCGTAGCCGCAGTACGGCTGCGACGTGCGCAGGTCCCACGGCAGGCCTGTGGAGCGTAGCACCGGGCCGGTGAGGCCCAGCGCCATGCAGCCGGCCAGGTCGAGGTAGCCGACGCCGACCGTGCGGCCCTTGAAGATCGGGTTCTCGTTGAACAACGCCTCGTACTCGCCGATGTGGTCCCACATCCAGCGCAGGTACTCGCGGACGCTCTCCACCGCCCCAGGCGGCAGGTCCTGCGCCACACCCCCCGGCCGGACATAGCCGTGGTTCATCCGCAGGCCGGTGACCAGCTCGAACACGTCGAGGGTGCGTTCGCGCTCCCGGAAGCCCATCGTCATGATCGTCAGCGCGCCCATCTCCATCCCCGCGGTCGCGATCGCCACCAGGTGCGAGGAGATGCGGTTGAGCTCCATCATCATCACCCGCAGCACCGTCGCCCGCTCCGGGATCAGATCCTCGATGCCCAGCAGCTTCTCCACGCCCAGCACGTAGGCGGCCTCGTTGAAGAACGGGGACAGGTAGTCCATGCGGGTCACGAACGTGACCCCCTGGGTCCACGTCCGGTACTCCATGTTCTTCTCGATGCCGGTGTGCAGATATCCCACCCCGCACCGCACCTCGGTGACCGTCTCGCCGTCCAGCTCCAGAATCAGCCGGAGCACACCGTGCGTGGACGGGTGCTGCGGGCCCATGTTGACGACGATGCGCTCCTCGCCGGCCGCCGCGGCGGCGGCCACGTCGTCCCAGTCCTGCCCGGTGACGGTGTAGACCGGACCCTCTGTCGTCTCACGGGCCCCCGCGTACGGGTCCTCCACATCACCGCTGGCGGAAGTGAACCTCACCTCGTCGTCGCTGGTCATCGCCTATGCGCCCTTCGCTCAGATCTTGGCACCGTCACTTGCGGCACAGGGCTCACCCGACCCCGCCGCTGCTTCCGGCGGTGACCAGTCGGCGAATATCGTCGGGAAGCGTGTCAGCGACCTTCTGGGCTACCGCTCCCTCGGTGGCGTCGTTGGCTACTTCGAAGACGACCCGCGCGAGGTACGCCGCGATCGGTTCGTCAGTGGCCGAGCGCTCGGCGACGCGTGCCACGAACTCGGTGGCGTCGAAACGTTCGCCCGGAGTGTCTTCGATGCCGAAGTCGAGCGTGCGGCGCAGATGCTCGCCGATCTCCGGAGGCAGTTGGGCGGCGAGGTTTGTCGCCAAGCCTCCTGGTACCCGCTCGCCCAGTGTCTCGAGTGTCGCTCGAGTAGCCCGCTCGGCATCACCGCGGGAGGACAGCTTGGCTCGGTGCTGGACCTGTCCGATGAATTCGTCATGCTGCATGGCGTCACGTCTCCGTTCGTGGGACTACGGCTCAGGAGGCTCCTCCTCCACGTGGACGGCGCCGGGTGCGTCTGTCGCTTGTCGTGCAGGCGAGTCGAGCTCGGGCTCCTCCGCAGCCAATCGATCCTCGATCGAGGTGTCCTCGGCTTGCTCCCTGGCGGTGATGCCGTGCGCAGTCGATTCCACCGGCGCCTCGGTCGGCATGCTGGCCCGTTGGGGCTCCGCCACCTCTCCGGTGCCGGGGGTCACGTCGTCGGCTACCTCAGGGACACCGGCGTCGTCAGGGGTGGCTCCCGGATCCCGGCTGTAGCCGTCGACGTCGTCAACCTCGACATCGTCCGGATCGATGGGGCGTTCCGGGTCGGAGTCGGTCATGGTCGTCGTCGCCTCCGTACGTTTTCGCGTTTGCGGCGGAGGTTGTTCAGTACCCGCGTGAGGCGACGGTAAACAGCGCTGGATGGCTACCGACCAGTGAGGATACCGATACGGCGGACTCTGAGCTCACCAGCGTCGTTCGCATCAGGCAGGTGCACGGTCATGCCCGGACGCGGTCGCCGTCGAGAACCACGACGTCGCCGAAGTCGTCGTCACGCATCGCTTGGGCCGGCTACTCCCACTGGGGCGCTCGGAGATGCGCCGACGGCCTGGGTTGTCATCGGCATGGCCACGGTCTGCGCCGTGACTCCTCCGCGGAGTCGTGTGTCTGGGGGCATGCGGGTCGATGCCCCGTTGTCATGCTTGTTCGGCTCCTGGCCCATGCCTCATGGCGGATCCATTCCTCCATCGCCGCCGCGGCCTGACGGCGATTCTGGTTCCTTGATCCCTTCCGGACCTCCGGGCATTTCGTCGGCGAAGGTGGTGTCGTCGTGCTCGGTTGCGAAGTCGTCCGTTGCTTCGTCGGGAGCCACATCATCCGCTTCGGGTTCGTGTGCCCGCCCATGGTCGTCCGCATCGCGATGTCGGTTCATGTCCGCCCCAAGATCG
Source organism: Jiangella asiatica (assembly GCF_004349065.1). Classification (GTDB taxonomy): domain Bacteria; phylum Actinomycetota; class Actinomycetes; order Jiangellales; family Jiangellaceae; genus Jiangella; species Jiangella asiatica. The sequence goes on along the minus strand of NZ_SMKZ01000001.1, from coordinate 361,252 downwards.
GCTAGGCCTGGATGATTCGTAGCTCCGCGAGTACCCGCGCCGCAGGTAGTCATGCGTGGACGGCGGACGATCCGTTCGATCCGCTCCGGAGACACGTTCGCTTGGCACGCATCGGGTACCTCACACACTGGCGGGATCGGAGGCAACCGACAGGCAAGATCGTCTGCACCAGTTGCGAGCTGACGGGCTCGGTCGTGCGTCAGCATCGTCTGTCGTAGCATTTTCAAGGTCAGGTCAGCGGCACGCTCACCGAACGGGAGGCGGCGACCCTCGTCCAGGCCCGACAGCGCGAGGGCCTGTCGAACGCCGAGATTGGCGGGCGCCTCCGCCTCGCCGAAGCCACGGTCAAGGGCCACCTGTCGTGCCTGCTCGAGAAGCTCCGCTGCGGCAACGTCCAAGCCGGCCTCACGAGCCCGTAGATCGCCTCAGCTTGTCGCTGGGACTGATGGGGCCGTGAATGGTTCCCGTACGCGCGGGTACGCGGCGCGCGTATGCCGTTCGGCGACTCGGGAGGGATTCCGATGCCGATCGGAAACGCTCAGGACGTATCCCGAGGACCTCGGTGGTGTCGATCGGGAACGGCTGCTGGCGTGCCGACAGTGTGCTGTGGCCTGTGACGAGCTGATGGCCGCGCTCGGCTGAGGCACGGACGCCAGCGTGGGCCTGACGAGGGGACCGTGACGCCTGAGTCGCGTCAGGAGCGACGGCGCTGCATGGACGGGGCTCGCTGTGGAACGACCAAACGCTGAGGAGAGGTGGGAATGCATGCGACGGACCGACCGGATCGCTGAGCCATGGGGGAGTCGGACGCCGTACGGGCCGGGGGAGCCCTGGCCGGTGCGGGTGGACTCGTACCTTGCCGACGGCGTCACCGCCGACGACGTGCAGCACTGGGCGCAGTCGGCCTCGATCCTGCACTCCAACGGCGACGCGCTGGACATCGCCGTCGTCGACGGGCGCATCGTGGGGGTGAGAGGTCGCGCGATCGACCGGACCAACCACGGACGGCTGGGTCCGAAGGACCTCTACGGATGGCAGGCGAACAACTCGCCGGACCGCCTCACGCGCCCGCTCATCCGGCGCGACGGTGAACTGGTGGAGACGGACTGGGACACCGCCATGGACGCGGTCGCCAGCCGGACCAGGGAGCTGCTCTGCGAGCTCGGTCCGTCCTCGATCGGCTTCTACACCACCGGCCAGCTGTTCCTCGAGGAGTACTACACCCTCGGGCTCATCGCGCACGCAGGCATCGGCACCAACCACGTGGACGGCAACACCCGGCTCTGCACCGCCACGGCGGCTACGGCACTGAAGCAGTCGTTCGCCTCCGATGGCCAGCCGGGGTCGTACACCGACATCGACCACGCCGACGTCGTCTGCCTCTATGGGCACAACATGGCCGAGACCCAGACGGTGCTCTGGACCCGTATCCTCGACCGGCTCGCCGGGCCGAACCCACCCCGGATCGTGTGCGTCGATCCGCGGCGGACCCCGGTGGCCGACCACGCCACAGTGCACCTCGCTCCGCGCCCCGGAACGAACGTCATGCTCATGAACGCGCTTCTCCACGAGCTGCTCGACCACGACTGGATCGACCATGAGTACGTCGACGCCCACGCCGTGGGGCTGGCGGAACTGCGGAAGATGCTGCAGGGCCACACCGTCGAGCACGCCGCCGAGGTGTGCGACATCCCGGCCGACGACCTGCGCGAGGCCGCCCGGCTCATCGGCACCTCCCAACAGTTGGTGTCGACCGTGCTCCAGGGCTTCTACCAGTCCCACCAGGCAACCGCCGCGTCCGTGCAGGTCAACAACATCCACATCCTTCGCGGCATGCTGGGCCGGCCGGGATGCGGCATCCTGCAGATGAACGGACAACCCACCGCGCAGAACACGCGCGAGTGCGGCGCGGACGGCGATCTGCCCGCGTTCCGGAACTGGTCGAACGACGCCCACATCGAGGAACTGGCCAGGGTCTGGAACGTCGACCCTATGGACATCCCGCACTACACCGCGCCCACGCACGCGATGCAGATCATGCGCTACGTCGAGGACGGCTCCATCCGCCTGCTCTACGTGACGGCGACGAATCCCGCGGTGTCGATGCCGGAACTGGCTCGCATGCGCGAGATCCTCTCCCAGGACCGCCTGTTCCTCGTCGTCCAGGACATCTTCCTGTCCGAGACCGCCCAATTGGCCGACGTGGTGCTGCCGGCGGCAACCTGGGGCGAGAAGACCGGCACGTTCACCAACGTCGACCGCACCGTCCACCTGAGTGAGAAGGCGGTCGACCCTCCAGGCGATGCACGGGCCGACCTGGACATCCTCATCGACTATGCCCGAAGGCTGGACCTGCGCGACAAGGACGGCGCGCCGCTCGTGAAGTGGAGCACCCCGGAGGAGGCCTTCGAGGGCTGGAAGGACTGCAGCCGAGGCCGGCCATGCGACTACACCGGTATCACTTATGACAAGCTCCGTGGCGGGAGCGGGATCCAGTGGCCGTGCAACGACGAGCACCCCGACGGCGCCGAGCGCATCTACGTCGATGGCGAGTTCTGGGCGCAACCCGGCTACTGCGAGAGCTACGGTTGCGACCTGGTCACGGGCAGTCCGGTCGAACCCACCGAGTACAGGGCACTCAACCCCGCCGGCAAGGCGATCATCAAGGCCGCCGAGTATCTTCCGCTGCACGAGCCACCTTCGGAGAAGTTCCCGTACCAGCTGATCACCGGCCGGACCCTCTACCACTTCCACACCCGCACCAAGACCGCCCGCGCGCCGCAACTGCAGGGCGCCGCCCCGGAGGTGTGGGTCGAGGCGTCCACCGGCGACGCCACCCGGGAGGGCTGGTCGGAGGGCGACATACTCCAGGTGACGACCCCACGCGGCGAAGTGACGGCACGGCTGCGGATTGGCGGCATCCGCGACGGGGTGCTCTTCCTTCCCTTCCACTACGGCTACTGGGACGTCTCGAGCGGGCACGAGCCGGACGGCCACGGCCGCGCCGCCAACGAACTGACCTTCACCGACTGGGATCCCGCCTCCAAACAGCCGATCTTCAAGACCGCCGCGGCTGCTGCCGTCCGCGTCGCCGAGTCCGGTGGTGTGCCGGCTCCGGCCCCTACCACGACGGCGTCGCGACCGGTCACCTCCGCTGTCCCGCCGACCCGCGGCGATCCGTCGGCCATGGCGCTCGAGGACGCCGCGACAGCTGGAGGTGCCCGATGAACCTCGCCCAGACCCTGCGCAGCCTGCACGCCAACAAGGTCGGCGCCGCCATCGAAGAGTTGCACCGCAGCGAGAACGACCTGGCCGCTGCATTGCTGAGCGTCTCCGACCGGCACAAGGCCGATCACGAGATCTTCTACGTCGCTCGTGACATCGCCCGCTGGTCACAGGAACACGTGAGCCGGCTCGCCACCGTTGGTCGCGACTATGACCTCGACCTCGATCCCGAACCCGAGGACGAGGCCACACTGCTCGCCAGGATGAAGCAGAAGAGCGCCGAGATCGTCGGGCGCCGTCACGAACCGGCGCTGCTGCTACTGGCCGACTTGCGTCACATCCAGAGGACCGCCGCCGGGGTCTCGGTGGACTGGGAAGTCCTCGCCCAGACCGCGCAGGCCATGAAGGACCGCGAGCTGCTTACGACGGCACAGGACTGCCATCCGCGAACCCTCCGTCAGATGCGTTGGGCCAATTCCAAGATCAAGGAGACCGCCGCCCAAACGATGGTCACCGGCTGATGGGAGCCGTCCGATGACGAACGCCACAGCGCCCAACATCGACGCCGGCCCCGGGGCAGGTTGGACCGCTCGCCAACCCGCTGCCGCTGGGCTTCCTCGCCCGCGATCCGGTAACCGCCACCGGCAAGGCGGTCCCCTGGTCATCGTCACCAGCGCGGCCCGGTTCGGGGTGACGGTATCGCCCAGAAACAGCCGCATCTGGTTCGCTTGCCGTTGGCAATGGCTCGAAGGTGCGCGGTCACCACCGACGACGTCCGGCCATCTACGACCGTGGCTTGGCGAATACGCGTCCAAGCGCTGAGGGCGGCTCGCTACGGCTGCCTTGTCGAGTACGAGTCGACGTTCTACCGCGGCTCGGCCTCCGCCTGTCGTTGGGCCCCGAGCTTGGCCTCGAGCTCGCGGATGGTCTCGGGGAGAGATGCGCGAATCTGCCGGGCGACCTGCTGGTTGAACCGTGGCGTGGGCACGGAGACCGACATGGCCGCGATGGCGGCGCCACTCGGGTCGTGGATGGGCATGGCGATGCAGCGACACCCGACGACGTATTCCTCGCGGTCCTCGCCGTAGCCGCGCTCGCGGATGCGGCGCAGCTCGGTGCGCAGCCGATCGGGATCGGTGATGGTGTTATCGGTGAAGCGTTCGAGCGTGACATCGCGCAGGCGCTCATCGAGCACGGCGTCGGGGAGTTCGGCGAGCAGCACCTTGCCCAGGCCGGTTGTGTGCGCCGGCAGCCGGTTGCCGATCGAGGACACCAGCTTCATCGGGTGCGGCGACTCCGAGATCGCGAGATAGACGTTCTCAAGGCCGTCCAAGCGCGACAGTTGCACGGTCTCCTTGGTGGTGGCGGTGAGCTCGTCCATGAACGGTTGGGCGATGTCGGCCAGGTGCTGGATGCTGGAGTACGCCTGGGCGACCTCCCAGAGGTGGAATCCGAGCTTGAACTCGCGGGTGACCTCGTCGAGCTCCACGAACCCGCGCTGCCGGATCGTACGCAGCAGCTGGTGCGTCGAGGAGTTCGGCAGGCCGAGGTCGCGGACGATGCTGACGAAGGTGGCGCCGCGGTTGTCCGCGAGGTACTCGAGGATGGTGAGCACTCGGTCTGCCGATTTCACGGCCGGCGACGTGTCCTCGGAATCATGATTGTGCACGTCGCTTCGCATACATAAATCCTACTCGCCGGTCGTGAAATCGTCCGACCAGAGGGCATCCCGATCGACGACGTCGGTTCAGCGTGTCGCCCAGGGGATTCCAAGGGACTGCCATCGGCTTCATAACGGCGGAATTCCCGCTCGACTGAGGGCTTGACGCCCGCTGGCATGGACAGCGATGCTCCTTCACAGGTGCGATGACCGTGTCACTCATATGAAATTCGCCAATCGTCGAGGGGACGGCCCGACCCATGCGCGCACTCGTACTGCAGGACTGGTGGAGCCTGACGGTGGCCGAACAGCCGGACCCTCGCGTCGGTGCGGAGGACGTTCTCGTCCGGGTGCTGGCCACCGGTATCTGCGGATCGGACCTGCACGGCTTCACCGGCCACAACGGGCGGCGCCGGCACGGCCAGGTGATGGGCCACGAGACAGCCGGCCACGTCGTGGAACTGGGCGCGGAGGTCGGCGGCGGCCTGGCGGTGGGTGATGTGGTCACGATCAACCCGGTGATCGGCTGCCACTCCTGCTCACGGTGTGCCGCCGGCGCACCTCAGCTGTGTGAGGACAAGACGGTCATCGGTGTCACGCCGCGCCGAGCGGCGGCGTTCGCCGAACTCATCGTCGCGCCGGCCGCCAACCTCGTGCCGCTCCCGGCCGGCATGCCCGACGAGCACGGCGCCTTGGTCGAACCGTTGGCCGTTGGATACCACGCGGTCCGGCGAGCACCGGTGCGGCCCGGGGACGCGGTCCTCGTCATCGGCGGCGGGCCGATCGGCCAAGCCTGCGTTCTCGCCGCGCGGAGGGAGGGCGCCGGGGCCGTGGCTGTGTCGGAACCGGATGCGCATCGCCGCAGCCTGGCCGCGTCGCTCGGCGCCGTGGCCGTTGACCCGGCGACCGGCCCGCTACCTCCGGCCGCACAGCGGGCACTCGGGGAACGACCCGCGGTGGTCGTCGACGCCGTGGGGTCCGGTGCGACGCTGGCCGCCGCCCTGGCCTCGGCGCGTCCCAATGGAAGCGTCGTCCTCGTCGGCATGGCCGAGCCGGAGCTCGCCATCCCTGCCTACGACGTGTCCACCGAGGAGCGCACCATCTTCGGCAGCTTCTGCTACACGCCGGCGGAGTTCCGTGACACCGCTCGGTGGGCGGGCACGGCACCGGACGACCTGGAGCGCCTGATCGAGGGGCGCGTGGACCTGAGCGGTGGGCCCGACGCCTTCGTCCGGCTGGCCCGCGGCGACTGGACGGCCAGCAAGGTCCTGGTGTTCCCCAACGGGCTGAGCGTCGGCGCGGTATGACGACGGTGCTGATCACGCGCGCCGAACCAGGCTACCGGCGCCGACCTGCGCGTCGACGGCGGCCTGCTCGCCACCGTCGGCGTCACCCTTCCGGAAGGAGACGCATGAGCATCAGGCTCGCGCTCGGACACATCGACGACCTCGACGACACGGTGGTCACCTTCGCCCACCAGCTCGGCCTGCGAAGCATCCACCTGCACACCCCGGCCAACCTCGACGGCAGCCGCGGGTACTGGGATGCCGGCGAGCTCGGCGCGCTGCGTCGACGCTGTGAGGATGCCGGGCTGATCGTCGAGGCCATCGAGAACGTCCCCTACCACCACTGGGACCGGGTGCTGCTCGGCCAGCCCGGGCGGGCCGCGCAATTGGAGAACTACTGCCGGACGATCCGCAACCTGGCCGATGCCGGCATCACGGTGCTCGGGCACCATTTCCTGCCCGGCTACGTCTGGCGTACCGACCTGCGCGCCGCCGGCCGCGGCGGAGCGCTCGTCACGGCGTACGACGCCGACCGGGTCGACGAGGGCAACAAGCTACTCGGCTACAAGCTGACACCCCCCGCACCGGTCACCGAGCCGATCAACGCCAGGACCATGTGGGACAACTACCGGGTCTTCCTCGAAACCGTGCTCCCCGTGGCTGAAGAGGTGGGCGTCCGGCTGGCCCTGCATCCCGACGACCCGCCGACACAGGTACCGCTCGGCGGTATCGCCCGGATCCTGTCCAGTCCCGAGGGACTGGAGCGGGCGTACGACCTGTCCGGCGGCAGCCCAGCTTGGGGGCTCAACCTGTGCCTGGGCACGGTGTCGGAGATGGACGGCGAACGCAGCGTGAACCGCGTGATCGACTTCTTCGGCCCGAAGGGCAAGATCTTCTACGTACACTTCCGCGACGTGTCCGGGGTCGTTCCCCGGTTCGCCGAGTGCTTCCTCGGCGAAGGCAACTACGATCCGGCGGCGGTCCTGACCCGGCTGGCGCGAGTGGGCTTCGACGGGTTCATGATCGACGATCATGTGCCGGCGATGATCGGCGACCCGGACACCTGGACCGAGACCTCACCGGCGGCCTACTGCAGCCGAGGCCGCGCCCACGCCCTGGGGTATCTGCAGGGCACCATGAACGCGCTCGGTCTGGACGGCCGACGCTCGGAGGAGATCCGATGATCGCGGTCGAGGAGGTGGCGGAGCCGCTGTCCGAATACGGTGAGGGCCCGACCTGGGACGCGACGGCCAGCCGGCTGCACTGGGTCGACATGCTCGCGGGCGACCTGCTCAGCCTCGACCCGTCGACCGGCGAGGTGACCACCCGGCACGTCGGCACCGTCGCCCGGCCACGGGCCGGCGGTGGGCTGGTGCTGGCGTTGGAGCGCCGCCCTCCTCGACCCCGACGGAGTGCTACGCCTCCTGGACGAGCTGTGGACCGATCCCACGATCCGCTTCAACGACGGCGGCTGCGACAGAGCCGGGCGGTTCTACTGTGGGTCGATGTCGTACCAGCAGGACCAGGCGCTACCAGTCGGCACTGTCTTCCGGCTGGACCCGGACCTCACCACATCGGTCGTCCTGACCGGAGCTGTGATCTCCAACGGCATCGTCTGGACCCCGACGAGACGACGGCTTACTACATCGACTCTCCCACGCGTCGGATCGACGCCTTGGACGCTCTGCCTGACGGCAGCCTCACCGGCCGACGCACCATTGCACGTACCCCGAACGACGCCAGCATGCCGACGGCATGGCCCTCGACCCCGACGGCGGGCTCTGGCCGGCGATGTGGGACGGCGCCGCTGTCCACCGCTACCTGCCGGACGGCACGCTGGACACCGTCGTGCACTGCCGGCACGCCAGGTCACGGCGTGCGCGTTCGGCGGGCCGGAGCTCACCGACCTCTACATCACCACCTCACGACACAGCATCCCCGCCGACGAGGCCGGTCCGCCCAGCGCTCTGTTCCGCTGCCGCCCGGGCGTAGCGGACGTTCCCGAGATCCCGTTCGCCGGCTAGCCACGTGCCAGGACGTCACGCGCGAACTCGACGAGGCGTTCGGCACTGCGCAAGGCGCGACGCAGCTCCGCGGACCTCACGTTGATGACGCCGTAGTGCGCAGCGTCCTTCACATCGAGCAATCTCTCGAGATGTCGCGACACCTCGCGACCGCCTGGTTCGATCTGAGCCAGCAGCGCGACGGCCTGCTTGTGATCCTGACCGCGGCCACGACGGCCCAGCGCGCCGCAGCAAGCGGCGTCGGCCGCCGCGATCCCGGCCAGCACAGCCAGACCCGCTGCGACGCTCGCCGACGCGGCCACCGAGTCGCTCTCGGAGGCCACCAGTTCGGCGACCTCGCGATACTTCATCGCTTGGCTCAGCCGTACACGGGCCTGGCCGGGATCGCATCCCTCGGTCCTACCGGTCCCACGAGGACTCACGAGATCGACCCGCCGAGGAGATCAGCGACCGGCCGCCCGGCGATGTGCACCGCATCGCGTGCGAGCTCGTCGACGACGGGTTCCAGCCGATCTTGCATCCCTCGCGCCTCACGGACTGACACTTCGATCATGCTCGCCCGGTTCCCACTCCACCGAGCGATCGCGTCCGAAAGGTCCGAGACCTGCTTTCGCCAGGTCACATCTTCGCCATCTACCTGATCCGGTCTCACGACGAAGACGTCGACATCCGACTCGACGTCGCCGTCTCCACGCGCCATCGAACCGAAGACGGCGACCGAGACCGGTCGCAGCTCCCAGGTTCGCACGTGGTCCCGGATGCGGCGAATGAACTCGGATCGAATGTCGGCCAAAGCGAGTACTGCCGGCGCAGCGACGTGGTCGCGGTTCAACGTGTACAGCAGCGACGGAGTCGCCTCCTGGACCTCCACCAAACCGTGCTCCACGAGCCGACTCAGGACTCGACGCACACCTGACCAGCTACCTCGCCGGGCAATACGGCTGACCTCCCGGCCAGTCAGCGGACGCGTCGTCCCCGCCAAGACCATCAGAACGTCCGCATCCAACGAAGGCACGACGCTCGTCGCCGGCCTCGAGATATCCACGCCTGCCCTCCTTCCACCTGTGACACTTTTATAACCACTCGGTTCTTATAGTAACCAGTAGGGTTGGATAGTGCGTGCCCCATGCCCGTGGTCGCGACAGGGAGCCGATCGATGGGTGCCGGGCGCGCTGGTGACGGTGATGTGCGCCGCCAACGTCACGACCGAGGCCGCCGATCAGCCGGCGCTGCCCGCGCCCGGGCAACAGACGTCGGGCAAGTGGTGTGAACCCGTCGGGGGTGACGCCTCGGCGGCGCGGGCCGGACGCCGGCGTGGCGCGGGTGCCGTAGCGTGGCGGGATGCGCGCGGGCGAACTGGTCACCCTGGGCCGAACCGACCTCCGGGTGAGCCGGCTGGGCCTCGGACTCGCCTCCATCGGCGGCCTGTTCGCGCCGGTCCCCGAGGAGCAAGCGTTGGCGACGGTAAATCGCGCCTGGGACCTCGGCATCCGGCTGTTCGACACCGCGCCGGTCTACGGCTACGGCAGGTCGGAGCGCCGGGCGGGTACCGCGCTGCGGAAGCGCCCGCGGGACCGGTTCGTGCTGTGCACCAAGGTCGGCCGGCTGATCGAACCGGGCGGACCGGACACGCAGCCGATCTGGGCGGATCCTCCCGCGGGTGTCGGGCCGCGCCTGGACCGTTCCTACGCCGCCACGCTGCGGTCGCTGGAGGACAGCCTGGAGCGGCTCGGCGCCGATCGGGTCGACGTGCTGCACATCCACGATCCGGAGCAGGACTACCCGACGGCGCTCGCCCAGACGTACCGCGCCCTCGCCGAACTGCGCGATGACGGTGTCATCGGCGCCGTGTCGCTGGGGGTGAACCATGCCGACGTGGCGGCACGTTTCATTCGCGACGCGCCCCCGCCGGGTCCGGACTGCGTGCTCCTGGCAGGCCGGCTCACCCTCCTGGACCAGTCGGGTCTGGACGATTTGGTGCCGCTGTGTCAGCAGCGTGGCATCGCGATGATGGCCGCGGGGGTCTACCAAGGCGGCGCCCTCACCGCGTCCCGAGCCGATGCGCCTGGTGCCCCCGGCTGGGTGCCCGCCGCGATGGCCGCGCGTATCCAGGCGATCCGGGACACCTGCCAGCACCACGACGTCCCCGTCCTCGCGGCGGCGGTCCAGTACCCGTTTCGCCACGCCCCGGTGTCGTCGGTCGTGGTGGGTGCGCGCGCGCCGGACGAGATCGCCGAGACCGCCGCGCTCCTGGGCCATCCCGTTCCGCCGGCCTGCTGGGCAGCGCTCGAGCGACGAGGTCTCATCCGGGCTACCGTCGCGCCCGGTAAACCCGGCGGTTAGATGGTGCCGCGCTGGATCCCTGTCTCGATGAGGTCGAGCATGTCCTCCACGGCGCGTCGAGAGGCTTCCTGGCGGGCGGGGGCCGGCCAGCTGACGAACTCGTAGGTGAGGTCCACCGTCTCGTCGGGGGCGTCGGCAAGGGTCACGGTGACCAGCTCGCGCGGCTCCTGGAACCGGAAGACGACTCGGCGCGGCGGATCGACCTCGGTGTACTCGAACCCGAACGGGATCTCGGAACCGTCCGCGTCGGAGATCATCACCGCGTCCATCCGCCCGCCCGCCTTCGCGTCGACCCGCATCCGGTCGGCGGGCGTGTGGTAGCCGGGCACGACGAACCATTGCTCGAGTCTGCTCGGCTCCACGAACGCTGCGTAGACCCGCTCCGCGGTGGCGGGCAGCCGGCGACGCACGGTGAACCCGCCGCTGGAGTCTTGGAGCTTCTCAGACATGTGGTGCTCCCTCCGGCCTCGCGTCGGGGTTGCGAAGAGTGAGTACGACGACCCCGGAGTTCAGCGTGCGGGTGGCCGTCAGCTCGAGCTTCTTGGTGAGGCCGTGGTGGAGGAGCAGGTCGTTCTCGTCGCCGGCTCCGGCCAGGTGCGGGTGCACCCACAGGTGGAGCTCGTCGAGGAGGTCGGCTTGCAGGAGGGTCTTGGCCACCGGGCCGTAGCCGTGCATCAGGATCGACGTGCCGTCCTGAGCGCGCAGCGCCCGGACCGCCTCGACCAGGTCGCCGTCGAGCACGCTGGTGTTGTGCCAGGCCGGATTCTGGAGGGTGGTGGACGCGACGTGCTTGGGAATGGCGTTGATCGCGTCGGCGTACTCGCCGTCCCTGCCCGGCCACGCACCGGCGTACACCTCATAGGTCTTGCGACCCATCAGCATCGCGTCGGCGGCCCGGAGCTGCTCTAGCGCGAACTCGTCGGACTCGGCGTCGACGTAGTCGAAGTGCCACTTGTCCATGTGGTTGACCACTCCGTCGAGGCTGACGAACGTGGAGTTGATGATGGTTCTCACGGCCTGTCTTCCATGTGGGGGCGAGCTGCTGACGCACGGTCGCGCCGGCTGACCACTCGCAGCTGGGTTGTCCGGGTCCATCATCGGCACGCGTCGGTGACGGTGGAAGGACCAATCCGCGGCCTGGAGTCCGGACCAATCGGGCCGGCCACGTCGGTTGGGCCCCGTCGTACACGAGACCGCGTCACGGGTGCTCAGGCGCCAGGTCGGCGAGCCAGTCGCCTCGGTGTCGCCGGACCGGGCCGAGACCACTGTGGCGTTCGCGGGCGGGATCCCGCGGCATGTACGAAGCCGACTCCATCGTCACCGGCACCTACGACGGCCGACCAGCCTCCGGCCGCGCGTACGTCGAGCTCTACGGTGACTGGAAATGATCGACAGACCCGGTCGCTTGCCTCATCGCGGTTCCTATGAATCCGCCAAGAAAACCTTGCGCGGACCATGATCCTGACAGGATCCTGACCGGCTTCGGACAGGCTGCTCTCCATGAGCGAACACGAATCGTTCCCTGAATCCCCAGACGTGTTCACGAACCGCAACGGACTGGGGCAGCATCACTTTTCGCGGCGGGCCGTACTTCGGCTGATGGCCGCGGCTCCTGTCGCAGCCGGCGCCACCTGGGCCATCCCCGGCGTCGCGTACTCTTCTCAGTCCACCAGCGCCCGGTCTGGCAGGTCCACCGCTGATCCGGCGTTGGAGGAGAAGATTCGCCAGCTCATCGACAAGCCGGAGTTCACCGGACAGTGGAGTCTCAAGTTCGCCTCGGTGGGAACCGGAGAGTCGATCTGCGCGTTGGACTCCGCGGTGCCGCACCGCCTGGCCTCCGCGATCAAGCAGTTCTACGCGACAACGGCATTCGAGCAACTAGGACCGGACCGTACGTTCCCGACCCGGATCTACGCCACCGGACCCGTTCGCCACGGCGTCCTGCACGGCGACATGGTCCTGGTCGCGGGCGGCGACCTCCTGCTGGGCTCCCGCGTCCAGCCCGACGGGTCGATGTACCTCGAGGCCCCGGACCACGGCTATGCCGCCAACTTCATGGAGGAAGCCAAGCCGATCCCAGGCGATCCCCTGCGGTCGATTCGCGAACTGGCCGACCAAGTGGCCGCCCACGGGATCCGGCGCGTCTCCGGAACGGTCCGAGTGGACACTTCGCTGTTCCGCCAGGCGCCATCGAACACCGGAGGCAGCCCGATGACCACCTCGCCGCTGATGATCAACGACAACATCATCGACATCACCATCGTCCCGGGAGCCAAGGCAGGAGAACCCGCCTCCGTCACGATGTCGCCGCAGACTCCGTATCTTCAGATCGTCAACCAGCTCAGGACGATCGACCCCGAGACGGAGACAGCCCAGCGGGTGGCGTTCACCGACGACATCACCCACCCCGACGGCACGCACACCGCCACCCTCACCGGCGGCGTCCCGGCCGGCGTGGAGTCCCTGCTCTTCCCGTACTTCATCCCCGACCCCGGCCGCTTCGGCGAATACGCGTTCGCCACGGCCCTACAGGACAAGGGCATCCAGGCCGAGCCGCCGGCCGTCCCCGAGGACCGCGGCACCGTAGCTACAACCTCCCACCACGGCAGGCCGCTTGCCGAACTGGTGACGGTGCCGCTGGCGAAGCAGGTCTGGCCCATGCTCAAGGTCAGCAGCAACCCTCACGCAGCCAACCTGCCCTACGTCGTCGGCGCCATCGCCAGCGGCGATCCGGAGAACGCCCGGGATGCGTACGAAAGCCTCCAGAGTGACCTGTTCGTCGAGGCCGGCCTGGACCCACACCCGCCGGGCTCGGAACGGGACCTGTACTCCCCCGACTTCTTCGTCACCTTTCTCGACCACATCCATGGCAAGCCGTACCTCGACTCGTACCTCGACGCGCTCGACGACGAGAACCCGGCCGGTGTGCCGGCGTTCACCAAGGGTGGCAGCGGATTCGCGCTCCTGCCGGACGGTCGAACGGAGTTCCACCTCGCCGGCGCCGGGTACCTCGCGCCGCCCGGCAAGGACATGGTCGGCTTCGCCGTCCTCACCGAACAGACAACGAAGTCGGACGATCCCGCGGAGAAAGAACCGCTGGACACCCTGATGCGCGACACGATGGGGGAGATCCTCGCAACCGTCTACGACGCCCTGGCCTGAACTCTGCGAGTCATCGGTCCGCCACGATCCCCGAAAACGAACCTCCCGATGCCAGGAGAACCCATGCCGTCCCGGCGCTCCGTGCTTGCCGCCGAGGACTCCTTCTCCGGCACCATCCCGCCCACCAACCGGGATGAACGTGTAGCGACGGTGACACGGTCGGCGTGGGGCTGGGCCCAGCAACCGCGTCCGCGCGATGACGCAGGCCCAGCTGGACGACAACCACGAACCGCTCGAACCCCGCAGCCGTGTCCACCGGACCACCGCCTGTCTCAAACCCGCCTGCTCGAGCACCTCGGTAGCCTTCCGGCCATGGCTACTCATTGGACTCTCGGGTGTGATGCCATCGATCCTCGTCGGCTTGCTGCGTTCTGGGCGCTGGCACTCGGGTATGTGGACGAGCCCGGCTACGACTTCCCGGATGGCGCGTCGATCATCGACCCGGACGGCAAAGGCCCGGCGATCGGATTTCTCAGGGTGCCGGAGCCGAAGACAGCCAAGAACAGGATGCACATCGACATCCGGGTGGCAGGCGAGCCACCCTGGGACATGGCGAAGCGGGAGCAACTGATCCGCACGAAAGTGACCGAGCTGATCGCTGCTGGGGCGACAGCATGGCGTGAAGAGTCAGATGGTGCAATCCTCGGTCACGTCGTCATGTATGACCCTGAAGGGAACGAGTTCTGTGTTGCCTGAAGGGTGCATCGGGTTGTCATTCGGCTCCAAATGCCGAAGTGGCGTGCAGCAACGCCAAACGCCCGCTGGGCCGGAAACCCATCGCGGCTCGCGCACCGAGCCGCTCTGACCACCACGTGAATCCACCGGCCACTCTGGCGGTGCCCCCAAGACGCGGACGTGGCGAAGCACCGCCTGGTGAGGGAGCGCGAGCGGCGTTGATCATGGCGCGGCGGATCGGTGACCGATGGCTCGCCGGCAGTCGGTTCGACCGGGTCTCGCCGAGGTCGTCGTGCGGTTTGACCGCGACGGCGTGGCTGACGACGATCGCCGTGCCGTTGGCGGTACCGCGCGCCCACATCGCCGGGCCATTTGGATGTCATACGGATGTCGCCGCGGCTTGGTTGTGATGTCGAGTCCCCGCAATAGCGTGCGGAGCTGCGACGAATCACCGCACATTCGCACAGCGGGATCAAGCAGTCGCAGACAAGGAGCCACGAAGCCATGGATCAGGACGGAACTCAGCCTCCGCATGCGCCGCTCACCCGTCGTCGGCTCCTGGGAGGCGCAGCTGCGGGAGGCGGAGCGATCGCACTGACGTCGCTGGCTCCGAATGTCGGCAGGGCGTTGGCGGCCACGGAGTCGTCCAGTCGGCGGCCGTCGTTGCGTGACATCAAGCATGTCGTGCTGCTGATGCAGGAGAATCGCAGCTTCGACCACTACTTCGGCACCATGTCAGGCGTTGCTGGCTTCTCCGATCCGGACGCGATCCAGTTGCCGAACGGCCGCAGCGTGTTCTACCAGCCCACCGACAAGAACCCTGACGGCTATCAGCTTCCCTTCCATCTGGACACCCGCACGACATCCGCGCAAGGGATGCCGACGGCGGGTGACTATGCCTGGGCTCCGTCGCACATGGCGTGGAACGGCGGCAAGATGGACCTGTGGCTGCCGTCCAGCTACCAGTACTTCCGGGGCAACAAGGAGCACATTCCGCGGCTCATGGGGTATTTCGAAGAGCAGGACATTCCCTTCCACCGCGCCCTCGCCGACGCATTCACGATCTGCGATCACTACCACTGCTCGATTCTGGGATCGACGACGCCCAACCGGGTCATGTGGGAAAGCGGCACCGTCGATCCTGACGGGAAGGCCGGCGGGCCGATTCTGACCAATGCCATGAACGTCAACTCATGGCAGACCTACGCCGAGACCCTGACCGAGGCCGGCGTCAGCTGGAAGCACTACTGGGTCGAAGGCGGGATGCGGAGCCAGATCGGTTGGTTCAAGGGCTACCAGGACGCGCCGGAGTCGTCACCACTGCGTCAGAACACGCAAGTCACCGAGGTCGGGCAGTTCGAGTACGACGCGCTGCATGATCAGCTACCGACGGTGAGCTGGCTCTTCCCGGGTCCGGGTCAGAACGAGCACCCGAATCAAGGCATGCCGGCTGCCGGTGCGGAGTTCATCGCCGGCAAGATCGATGCGATCGCCGCCAACCCGGACGTGTGGGCCAAGACGGCGTTCGTCCTGGTCTGGGACGAACACGGTGGCATGTTCGACCACGTCCCGCCGCCCACACCCCCGGAGGGCACCCCCGAGGAGTTCACCACGCTGACATCCCCGGGTGGCGTCGACGGTGCGGGACTTCCGCTCGGTGCCGGATTCCGCGTGGGGTGCATCATCGTCTCGCCATGGACCGCCGGCGGGTGGGTGTGCAGCGAGCCGTTCGATCACACGTCGAATCTGCGCCTCCTCGAGCAGGTGACTGGTGTCCGATCTCCGAACATCAGCCAGTGGCGCCGGCAGACGTTCGGCGATCTCACCTCGGCGTTCCGGTTCCGCGGACGACCCGCTGACCCGCCGACGCTGCCAGGTGCCACCGCGGGTGCTGCTTTGGCTCAGTACGAGGTTGCGCACCTGCCCGAACCGGTCGCCCCGGACGAGCAGATCCCGCCGAAGCAGGAACCAGGCGACCGACCCGTGATCCGCCCGCGGGATCGCTGATCGGCATTCGCGTCATAGGAAGCGGGCAAGGCGGCCAACGCCCGACCGGCACACCGCGAAGGAGTCGAAGGACCATGGATCACGATGAAGGTACCCCCCCAGAAGGTTCCTCTCACCCGTCGTCGACTCCTAGGAGGCGCAGCTGCGGGAGGCGGAGCGATCGCACTGACGTCGCTGGCTCCGAATGTCGGCAGGGCGTTGGCGGCCACGGAGTCGTCCCGCGGCCGGCCCTCCTTGCGTGACATCAAGCATGTCGTGCTGCTCATGCAGGAGAATCGCAGCTTCGACCACTACTTCGGCACCATGTCCGGGGTCGCCGGCTTTTCGGATCCGGACGCAATCCGACTGCCGAACGGTCAAAGCGTGTTCTACCAACCCACCGACAAGAACCCTGACGGCTATCAGCTGCCTTTCCATCTCGATACCCGCACGACATCCGCGCAAGGGATGCCGACGGCGGGTGGCTACGCGTGGGATCCGTCGCACATGGCGTGGAACGGCGGCAAGATGGACCTGTGGCTGCCGTCCAGCTATCGATACTTCCAGGGCG
Source organism: Jiangella asiatica (assembly GCF_004349065.1). Classification (GTDB taxonomy): domain Bacteria; phylum Actinomycetota; class Actinomycetes; order Jiangellales; family Jiangellaceae; genus Jiangella; species Jiangella asiatica. Next base: position 344,320 of record NZ_SMKZ01000001.1, on the reverse strand, counting down.
ACAAGGAGCACATTCCGCGCCTCATGGGGTATTTCGAAGAGCAGGACATTCCCTTCCACCGCGCCCTCGCCGACGCGTTCACGATCTGCGACCACTACCACTGCTCGGTCCTGGGGCCCACCTCGCCGAACCGCATCATGTGGGAGACCGGCACGATCGATCCCAACGGACTGGCCGGCGGTCCGATTCTCGGCAACGAGGGCGTGGAGAAGCACTGGCGGACCTACGCCGAGGAGCTCACCGACGCCGGGGTGAGCTGGAAGTTCTACCAAGTGGAGGGAGGCATGTCGAGCGCGACCAAATACTTCCGGGGATTCCGGGAGGCGCCGACGACCTCGCCGCTGTACAAGAACTCCCAGATCGTCCCCGTCGGCCAGTTCGAGTACGACGCGTTGCACGACCAGCTGCCGACGGTGAGCTGGCTATGGCCAGGGCCGGGCCAGAACGAACATCCGAATCAAGGCATGCCGGCTGCCGGTGCGGAGTTCATCGCCGGCAAGATCGATGCGATCGCCGCCAACCCCGACGTGTGGGCCAAGACGGTGTTCGTCCTGGTCTGGGACGAGCACGGTGGCATGTTCGACCACGTCCTGCCGCCGACACCGCCGCCCGGTACGCCCGATGAGTTCGTGACACTGACCTCACCGACCGGCATCGAGGGCGGCGGCCTGCCGGTGGGTGCGGGGTTCCGCGTGGGGTGCATCATCGTCTCGCCATGGACCGCCGGCGGGTGGGTGTGCAGCGAGCCGTTCGATCACACGTCGAATCTGCGCCTCCTCGAGCAGGTGACCGGTGTCCGATCCCCGAACATCAGCCAGTGGCGCCGACACACATTCGGCGACCTCACCTCGGCGATCCGGTTCCGTGACCGGCCCGCGCGCCCACCGAACCTTCCAGGCGCGACCGCCGGCGTCGCGCTGGCTCACTACGAAGTCGCGAACCTCCCCGAACCTGTCGCACCCAACGACCAGGTCCCCCCGAAGCAGGAACCCGGCCGCCGCCCCGTGATACGCCCGCAAGATGCCTGATCGGCTCCGTATTCACCTCAGCTGGTCTCCAACACTGACCCCTGCTGGAGGGCCGCTGGCTGGAGCCGGCCGAAACCGGCGCGATCGCGCTCAACCAGGTCACCTTGGCCCACGCCGGCTGCCTGCTGGCCGTCATCCCAGCAGTCGGGCCTGCGTCCGCACACCTTTGCGCAACGGGGGTCGACGAGCTCACGACCCAACGCCGGGAACTCACCGCCCACCGTGACGAGCTCGCCGGGGCAATCGCCGAGCACACCGCCCCGCCGCGCAAGGAAGATCTACGCCAGGTCACCGGGATCATCCACGACGCGATCAGGACCGGCGAGTCGTCCGCCATCAAGCACCTGTTCAGACAGGTGATCCACCAGATCAGGATCGCCCCGGACATGACCGCCCATCCGAGCTACCTGGTGCCGGACATGCCAGTGCCCGGGCCGGCATCGGCCCGGGCACCAGGGACAACGGTTCGCATCAGCGAACCTGACGTGGAGCTGCCGGGAATCGAACCCGGGTCCTTCGACGCTTCTCCAGGGCTTCTCCGGGCGCAGCCTGCTGTGCCTCTACTCGGCTCCGGTGATCACACAGGCGAGTACACCGTGACGAGCCCAGTCGCGTGAGTGTCCCTGCCGGTCCCGCGACCGTACCTGCAGGTGAGCCTCCTTGATGATGCCGAACACCGGGTCGGAAGCAACCCCGGGTCGACAGACTTCAGTCCCTAGCCTCAGGCGGCGAGGGCGAAGTCAGTGCGCTTAGCGTTGGCACTTGTAACGTTTGCCGCGAGCGTTAACGAGATAACGCGGCCTCCTCGACCCGCTTCCCCTGGTTCGACGTGCGAAGTCGAAACCGCTCAGCCCCTCTGGAGTTGTCAACCACCTCGGGCGAACCCGAAGGTCCACCAAGGTTACAGCTTTCAACGCCCGACGGGCGAGCGAGATTCCCGGGACTCACCCTGTAGCGCTACCAGCGGGTAACATTGGGTCATACGCCACCGCCGAAGGAGGCGCGATGAGCACGAGCACCCGGCCCGGCACCGTCCACGTCGACGAACGCGAGGCCCGCAGGGTGGCCGAGGCCGCCCGCGAGACCGGGTGGAGCAGGCCGTCGTTCGCCAAGGAGCTCTACCTGGGCCGGTTCCGGCTCGACCTCATCCATCCGCATCCCCGGTCCGCCGCCGACGACGACGCTGCCACGACGGCGTTCCTGCGGCGGCTGCGTGAGGTCTGCGCCGAGCTCGACGGCAGCGTCATCGAGCGCGAGGCGCGCATCCCGGACGAGTACGTGAAGGCCCTGGCCCGTATCGGCGTCTTCGGCATGAAGATCCCACGCGAGCACGGCGGTCTCGGGCTGACCCAGGTCGGCTACAACCGGGGCCTCATGCTGCTCGGCGACGTCCACCCGTCCATCGGGGCGCTGGTGTCGGCGCACCAGTCCATCGGCGTGCCCGAGCCGGTCAAGCTGTTCGGCAGCGAGGAGCAGAAGCGCGCCTTCCTCCCCCGCTGCGCCCAGGGCGCCATCAGCGCGTTCCTGCTCACCGAGCCCGACGTCGGCTCGGACCCGGCGCGGCTGGCCGCGGTCGCCGAACCCGTCGACGGCGGCGCGGCGTACGAGATCAGCGGCACCAAGCTGTGGACCACCAACGGCGTGGTGGCCGAGCTGCTCATCGTCATGGCGCGGGTGCCGGCCCACGACGGCGGACGCGGCGGGGTCACGGCGTTCGTCGTCGAGGCGGACGCCGCGGGCATCACCGTCGAGCGCCGCAACGCCTTCATGGGGCTGCGCGGCATCGAGAACGGCCTCACCCGGTTCGACCGGGTGCGGGTGCCGGCCGCGAACCGCGTCGGCGGCGAGGGCGACGGCCTGCGGATCGCGCTGACCACGCTCAACACCGGCCGGCTGTCCATACCGGCGCTGTGCACCGCGGCCTCGAAGTGGTGTCTGAAGATCGCCCGCGAGTGGTCGGCCGAGCGGGTGCAGTGGGGCAAGCCCATCGGCGAGCACGCCGCGGTGGCGCACAAGCTCTCCTTCATCGCGGCGACGTCGTTCGCGCAGGAGGCGGTCCTCGACCTGTCCGCGCACCTGGCCGACGAGGGCCGCCGCGACATCCGCATCGAGGCCGCCCTGGCGAAGCTGTGGTGTAGCGAGACCGCCTGGCAGGTGGCCGACGAGCTGGTCCAGATCCGCGGCGGCCGCGGCTACGAGACCGCCGAGTCGCTCAAGGCGCGCGGCGAGCGGGCCGTCCCTGTCGAGCAGATCCTGCGCGACCTGCGCATCAACCGCATCTTCGAGGGCTCCACCGAGATCATGCACCTGCTCATCGCGCGGGAGGCGGTCGACGCGCACCTGCAGGCCGCCGGCGACATCGTCGACCCCGACGTCGACCTGCCCGGCAAGGCACGCGCCGCGGTCAAGGCCACCGGGTTCTACGCGCGCTGGCTGCCCCAGCTGGTCACCGGCGCCGGCCAGCTGCCCACGTCGTACCAGGAGTTCGGGCTGCTGGCACCGCACCTGCGCTACGTCGAGCGGGCGTCGCGGCGGCTGGCCCGTTCGACGTTCTACGCGATGGCCCGCTGGCAGGGCGCGCTGGAGAAGAAGCAGGGCTTCCTGGCGCGCGTGGTGGACATCGGCGCCGAGCTGTTCGCCGTCGCCGCCTGCTGCGTGCGGGCACGGATGCTGAGCCAGGACGGCCAGCCCAACGCCGTCCAACTCGCCGACGCGTTCGCCCGGCAGTCGCGGCTGCGCACCGAGCGGCTCTTCGACGTGCTGTGGCACAACTCCGACCGCTCCGACGAGCGCCTCGCCCGCTCCGTCCTGGCCGGCGAGCACACCTGGTTCGAGGCCGACGTGCTCGACCCCAGCGAGGGGACGGGGCCATGGATAGCGGAGTTCGCTCCGTCCGATCAGCCGGCCGAGAACGTCGCGCGCCGGATGCTGCCCTCGACCCGGCCGGACTGACGCTGCCCGGTCAGAAGAACTCGTCGAGCAGGCGGTAGAAGTCCTGCTTGGCCGGGTCGGCCGCGACACCGTAGCGCTCCAGGAAGCGCCGCCCGCTCTCGGCGCCGTGGTTCCCCTCCAGGGACCGGGTGACGACGGCCAGGTCCAGCCAGCGGTCGGCCACCCCGAGCCGTCCGGCGTCGATCACGCCCGTCACCGTGCAGGTCGTCGGGTCCAGCAGGACGTTGAGCAGGTCGAGGTCACCGTGGCAGACCGCGAGGTCCTCGCCGTCGGGGCGGGTGGCCAGCAGCTCGGCGACGAGCTGGTCGCGGGTCCAGCCGGCACGCTCGTCGTCGAGGTCGTCCAGGTCAGGATCGGCGGACAGCGCCGCGGGCACCGTCGTCGCCAGCCGGCGGTCGAACGGGCACTCGGCGACGGGGATGGCGTGCAGCGCCCGGGTGAGGTCGGCCAGCGCGTCAACGACCCGCGGCAGGTCGTCGTCCGGCCACGGCTGGTCCGCGGACCGGCCGGGTACCTGCGCGGTGACCAGCCGCCCGGGCCGGCACTCGAGCACCTCGGCGGCGGGGATGCCGTGGCGGCGCAGCCAGCGCAGCCGCTCGCCCTCGCCGACGAGGTCGTCGCCGGGGTGGTCGGACCGTTTGCGGAACACCCCGTCCCGCCGGCTCACCTCGGCGCCGGACTGCCCGGCGCTCACTCGCTCCCACACGCCGGTCAGGATGTCACGCGGTGCCGGTCGGCTCCACCAGCAGCCGCGCGTAGTTGGCCAAGGAGCGCTGGTAGCGCGGCAGGTGCGGGGCCAGGGCGCCGACGGCGATCGCCACGGCCTCCCGTTCCCGGCCGACGTCGGTGAGCGCGAGCGCGAGAGTGGCGGCCACGGCGTCGTCGAGATGGTCCGAGCCGGCCCGCAGCTCCTCGGTCAGCAGCGCGACGCTTTCGTCCGGGCGCCCGAGATTGCGCAGCGAGCTGGCCAGCTGGATCACCGCGCGGCGACGGCGCTCGCCGGGGAGCTCACCGGCCAGCGCCGCCCGGTACAGCGGTACGGCCAGGTCCGGCTGCCCGGTGGAGTCGAACGAGCTCGCCCGTTCGAACGCGCCGACGCTGCTGCCGGGCCCGAGCTCCGCCGCCAGCGCTTCGATCAGCGCGACGAACTCGGCCGGCTCGTGCTCGTCGAGGGTGGCCCACGTGGCCGCGAGTCGCCGCTCCCAGTCGTCGTCAGTCATCCCGCCAGCCTCGCACACGCGAGCGCCCACGATCACAGGCGGACGACCGCCCGGCCCCGGCCGACAGTGCCCGCGTCGGAGCCGCCGGCTGTGACCTCGACGGTCACGACGGCGCACCCGTCGGCGCGCAGCTCGGCGATCGTCGCCACGACGCGGACAGTGGCCCCGTCGCCGTCGTCGGGTACCGGGACCGGGCGGGCGAACCGGAACGTGAGGTCGGCCAGCCGCGCCGGGTCGCCCAGCCAGCCGGTCAGCGACCGGGCCACCAGGCCCAGCGTCAGCGTGCCGTGCGCGATCACGTCGGGCAGGCCCGCGGACCGGGCGACCCGCTGGCTCCAGTGGATGGGGTTGAAGTCGCCGGAGGCTCCCGCGTAGCGCAGCAGGTCCAGGCGCGTGAGCCGGTAGTCCTCCCGCGCCACGACCTCGCCGGCGACGACTGCCGGGGCGCGGATTGCGGAGATCATGCTGGCCCCTTCCGCCGAGTTCCGAGGCGGGCCGTGCCGCCGCGCGCGGTGACCACGGCGACGTCGAGGATCTCGATGGCGGCGGGATCGGCTGCCATCGCCCCGACCCGGCCGTCGCGATCGAGCCGCACCCACCACCACCGCCCGGCGACCAGGACGCTGCGCAACGCGGACCCCCCGTGCTCCATGCCCACGAGCACGGGGGACGCCGCCGACGGCGCAGGTACCTCACTCATGTCGCCCGCCCGGCCTCAGATGTAACCGCGGGTCCGGACCGCGCTGCCCACGCGGCCCAGGGCAATGGCGTACGCGGCCAGTCGGTAGGTGCACCCGTTCGACTCCGCGTACTCGGCGACCGCGGTATGGGCGCGTTCGAGCCGGTCGCGCAGCTCGGTGTTGAAGCGCTCCTCCCGCCACTGGAACTGCTGGATGTTCTGGGTCCACTCGAAGTACGAGCCGGTGACGCCGCCGCCGTTGGCGAGGATGTCGGGGATCACCCGCACGCCACGGTCGGCCAGGATGCTGTCGGCGTCCGGCGTCACCGGGTGGTTCGCACCCTCGGCGACGACCGACGCGTTGATCGAGGTCGCGTTCGCGGCCGTGATGCTGCCGCCCAGCGCCGCGGGGACGAGCACGTCGCAGTCCAGCGTCAACAGCTCCTCGCCGGAGATCGGGGTGAACGCGACATCGGCGTCGCGCACCGAGCCGCCCCGCGCCACGGCATCGACCAGGCCGGCGACGTCGAGGCCGGTGTCGTTGAAGACGCCGCCGTGCACGTCGCTGACCGCGATCACCCGGGCGCCGAGAGCCGCGAACTCGCGAGCGACCCAGGAGCCGACGTTGCCGAAGCCCTCGATCACCACCCGCCGGCCGGCGAGGTCCCACCCCCACCGCCTGGCCGCGGCAGACACGACGTAGACCAGGCCCCGGCCGGTCGCCGGCTCGCGCCCCGGCGCACCGCCCAGCTCGACCGGCTTGCCGGTGACCGCAGCCGGCGTGTAGCCGTGCCGGCTGCTGTAGGCATCCATGAACCACGCCATGACCTGGGCGTTGGTGTTGACGTCGGGTGCGGGGATGTCGCGGTAGGCGCCCAGCACGTGACTCAGCGACAGCGCGAACGTACGGGTCAGGGACTGCAGCTCCCGCGCGGACAGCTGGGTCGGATCGACCTGGATGCCGCCCTTGGCGCCGCCGAACGGCAGGTCCAGCAGCGCCGTCTTCCACGTCATCAACGCCGCGAGCGCCCGGATCTCCTGGAGATCCGCCTCGGGGTGATACCGCAGGCCACCCTTGTATGGCCCGCGGGCGCCGTTGTGCTGCACCCGGTACCCCTGCGCGACGAGCAGGCTCCCGTCGTCGCGGCGCAGCGGCACCTGGACGTTCACCTCGCGGTAGCTGGTCTCCAGCACCTCGGCGACGTCACCGGGGAGCTGGATGGCGCGGGCCGCGTCGGCGACGTACCTGCGTACGGCGGCATCGGGTGCTGGTACGGGTGTGGCGTTCTCGATGCTCACGACTGTCCCTCGATCGATCCTCCGATGTAAAACGAATATCCCTTCTATTTATCGGAGGCGCAACACCACAGGCATGAGGTGTCAGTCACACACGCATCGACCAATGATCATCAACCGATGGCGACGTCATGGCGTCGCCACCCGTTGATGATCACGGACAAGCTCAGCCGCGGCGCCGGGCTCGGGCCATGGCCCGCTCGGCCTCGCGCTTCGCCTCGCGCTCGGCGATCGTCTGCCGCTTGTCGTACGACTTCTTGCCACGGGCCAGCGCCAGCTCGATCTTGGCGTAGCCGTCCTTGAAATACAGCGACAGCGGCACGAGGGTGAAGCCGGTCTCGCGAGTCTTGCCGATGAGCCGGCTGATCTCCTCCTTGCGCAGCAGGAGCTTGCGGGAGCGGCGCGGTGCGTGGTTGTTCCAGGTGCCGAGGTCGTACTCGGGGATGTGCACGTTGCGCAGCCACACCTCGCCGTCGCGGACCTCCGCGAACCCGTCGACCAGCGATGCCTTGCCCGCCCGCAGGGCTTTCACCTCGGTGCCGGTGAGCACGATGCCGGCCTCGTAGGTGTCGTCGATGTGGTAGTCGTGGCGGGCCTTGCGGTTCTGGGCCACCACGGTGCGTCCGCGCTCTCGTGCCATGACACCAATGATCCCATTCCGGCGGCCACCGGGACCAATGGCTTTCAGCCCAGGTAGCTCATGGGGTTCACGCGTTCGCCGTGGACGTACAGCATGAAGTGCAGGTGGCACGCGGTCGAGCTGCCGGTGGTGCCGGAATAGCCGATGACCTCCCCCTGCGAGACCCGCTCGCCGGAAGAGACGGCGAACCGCGACAGGTGGCTGTACGTGCTGACCATCCCGCTGTGGCTGACGGCGACCTGGTTGCCGTACGCACCCCGGTAGTACGCCCACTCGACGGTTCCGGAGGCGACCGCCCGGATCGGTGTGCCGCAGTAGGCGCGGAAGTCGGTGCCGTCGTGGAGCTTGTAGACGCCGGTGATCGGGTGGGTCCGCATGCCGTACGGCGACGTCACGTACGGGTTGGCGGTCGGGAACTGCAGGCCGGACGAGCTCTCGCCGTCGCCTCCGCCGCCGGAGCCGCTGTCGTCGTCGGAGTCCTCTTGGTCCTGCTCGGCCTGGTCCTGCTCGGCCTGCTCCTGTTCGGCCTCTTCGCGCTCGGCCTCCTCACGCTGCCGCCGCTCGATCTCGGCGATCTCGGCGGCTATCTGGTCGCGCTCGGTCTCCCACGCCGCGGCCTGGGCGGCGTCCTCATCCTTGGCCGCATCAGCGGCGGCCATCGCGGTGCCTTGCGCCGCGATCAGGTGGTCGACCTGCGCCTTCGCCGCGGCAGCGGCGTCGCTCGCGGCCTGGGCCGCCGACCGCGCGGCCTCCGCGGCGCGCTCGCGCTCCTCGGTCAGCGCCAATTTCTCGGCGGCCTGTTGCCGAAGTACCTCGGCTTCGGCTTCCAGCTCCTCGAGCACGACGCGCTCGTTGGACAGGGCGGCGCGGTCATCCTTGAGGTCGTCCATGATGCTGCTCTCGGCGTTGATGACCGAGCGCGACGCGGCGGCACGAGCCGCCATCTCGTCGAGGCTCGACGCCTGCATCATCGATGCGATGGTCGCGAGGTCGCCCCCGGCGCCCCTGGTGTAGGCCTGCACCGCGACCTGGCTGATCGAGGCCCGCTTGTCGTCGATGCGCCCGCTGACCTCGTCGATCTTCACGAGCTGGTCTGCGACCTTCTGCTCGGCCTCGGCCAGCCGCTCCGCGGCCGCCTGGTCCGCGGCCCGCGCGGCGACGACCTCCCCGCGCGCCACCTCGAGCTCCTGCTCGGCGACGGCCAGGGTCTGCTGTGCGGTGGCCAGGCCGGCCTCCGCTGCCGGGAGCTGCGCCGTCGCCGCCTGGTAGTCGCGGGTGGCGTCGGCGAGTGCCTGCGTGGAGTGGGCGAGCTCGTCCTGCGCTCGGGCCAGGCTGTTCTGCGCGTCCTTGAGCCGCTCTTCGGCATCCGAGGTCGCCCATGCCTGGTTGAGACCGGTACAGAGAATGCCGACGGTGACGATCAGGATCGTCAACCGCCGACCCCAAGACATCTCATCAGTCACAGCTTTCACAGCTGCCCCCTTCGCACCACTCGTGCATGACCGTAACATCATTCACTCCAGGCGCGAAGCCCACCTGCGCGAATTACACCGCTGTCATTCGTTGCGTTCCGTCCGGAAATCTGGCTTTTCTACTGCTTCCGTGGGCCGCATGACCTCGAATGATCACGTTCAGCACGAGATCTCGTGTCGCACCACGCTCGCAATCATGGTGAGGCTCGGAGGATCCTGCTGAACGTGATCATTCCGCGGCCACAGTGCGAAGTTGCTACGGGTGACCGGGCGCCCCGGGGGCCCCGCCAAACCGGGTCGTCGACGACACCCCCCGACATGGCCGGCCGGGGCCACGGCACCTGTCCGCACCGGCATCGCGATCAGAGCGGCACCGAACCCGACGACGCAGGCGACTCGAGATGCATGGGAAGTCCTCATGGCGTGAATCGCGATCGTTGCGAGGGTCGCAACCGCCGTTGACTCCCAACGGCCGGCCCGCCTAGGTTCGGGCGGAATCCAGCGTCGCCAGCGAGGAGAGCACCGCCATGCCGCAGGTCGACCGGCTCAATGTCGTCGTCGTCATGGCGGACGATCTCGCGATCTGGGCCCTGGGCTGCTACGGCAACGCAGAGATCCGGACGCCGCACATCGACGCACTCGCTCGCGGCGGCACACGATTCACCGAGTTCTACTGCACCTCGCCGGTCTGCTCACCGTCGCGCGCGTCGATGCTCACCGGCCGGATACCGTCCGCGCACGGCGTCCACGACTGGATTCGTGGCGGCAACGGTCAGGACGACCCGGGCATCAGCTATCTGGCCGGGCAGGCGAGCTACCCGCGAATCATGGCGGACGCGGGCTACACCTGCGGCATCAGCGGCAAGTGGCACCTAGGCGACAGCCCATCCCCGCAGCAGGGCTACACCCACTGGTTCGTCCACCCCAGCGGCGGCGGCCGCTACCACGACGCGGTCATGTACCGGGACGGCCGGCGGGTGGCGACCCAGGGCTACCTCACCGACGTCATCACCGACGACGCCGTCGGCTTCCTCCGTGCGCGCGCCGACGACGACGCACCGTTCCTGCTCAACGTGAACTTCACCGCACCGCACAGCCCTTGGGTCGACCAGCATCCGGCCGACCTCGTCGACTCCTACGCCGACTGCGAGTTCGCCAGCTGTCCGCAGGAGACGCGGCACCCCTGGATCGAGCAGCACCCGATCGAGATGGACAACACGGAGCAGAACGCCGACCCCGCACGCGGTCCGGTGACCATCCGGGACCACCTGCAGGGGTACTTCGCCGCGGTCACAGCGCTGGACCGTTGCGTGGGGCGCCTGGTCGGCGAGCTCCGCGCGCTGTCGCTCGAGGAGAGCACGCTGCTCCTCGTCACCAGCGACAACGGCTTCAACTGCGGCCATCACGGCATCTGGGGGAAGGGCAACGCGACCTTCCCCCAGAACATGTACGACTCCTCGGTCAAGGTGCCGATGATCGCGTCGCTGCCCGGCCGTGTCCCGGTCGCCGAGGTCGACTCGATGCTCAGCGGGTACGACCTCCTGCCAACGCTGCTGGAGGTGACCGGCCTCGCCGACCGGCTACCAACCGGGCTCCCGGGACGCAGCTTCCTCCCCGACCTCGAGGGCCGGGACGCAGGCCCGGACCGGCCCGTCGTCGTGTACGACGAGTTCGGCCCGACCCGGATGATCCGCACCCGCGAGGTCAAGTACGTCCACCGGTACCCCTACGGTCCGCACGAGCTCTACGACCTCGTTCGCGACCCGGATGAGCGGATCAACCTCCTGCTCGACCAGCGCGTCCTCGACCGGGACGAGCCGGACCGCCTCACCCGGGCAGCCGAGCTGCGCACCCACCTGGAGCGCTGGTTCGACCGCTACGCCGACCCCCGCCGCGACGGACGGGTGCAGGCGGTCACCGGCAGGGGGCAGCTCCTCCCGGTCGGACAGCCCGGCGCCGAGGCCTTCCACCAGTTCGAGGCGAGGAAGGAGCTCGACGCCTCCTACCGTGACCCGGCGTAGGTCGTGTGGGCAGTCGGACGGCCGACGACCGCAGGCGACCCACCGTCAGACGCGCAGGTAGCGGCGCAGCGTGACGAAGGACGCGACCACCGAGATCAGGACGCCGGCCAGCAGCAGCCACGGCACCGCCGCCCACACGTCCCCACTGTCGACCCAGGACGTGAACTGCAGGTTCGGCGCGATGAACCGGCCAACCACCAACTCGACGCCGAAGAACAGCGCGACCACCCCGAACAACGACCCGAGCAGGCCCGCGATCGCGGCCTCCAGGATGAACGGCAGCTGGATGTAGAAGTTCGACGCGCCGACCAGCCGCATGATGCCGGTCTCGCGACGGCGGCTGAACGCGGCCAGCCGGATGGTGTTGCCGATCAGCAGGACGGCCGCGATCACCTGGATGAGCGTGATGGCGAACGCGCTGACCTGGACGCCATCGAGCGTCTGGAACAGCGGCTCCAGCAATTGACGCTGGTCGGTGACCTCTTGCACACCCGGCAGACCGGAAACGGCCGAGACGACGCCGTCGTACTCCTCCGGGTCCTGCAGCGCGACGCGGAAGGACTCGGGCAGCTGGTCGGGGGTGATGATGTTCTCGACGTCGGAGTCGTCGAACTGCTCGCGGAACCGCTCGAAGGCCTGTTCCTGGTTCTCGTAGAAGACCTCGTCGACCTCGGGGTGCGCCTCCAGCGTCTGCCGGATGGTGTCGCGCTGTGCGTCGGTGACCGCTCCGTCGGCGCATCCGGCGCCGGTGGAGTACTCGTTGCACATGAACACCGAGATCTCGATGCGGTCGTACCAGTAACCCTTGGTGGTCTCGGCCTGGGACCGCACCAGCAGGCCGGTGCCGAACATCGCGATGGAGATCGCGACCACGATGACCAGTGCGATGGTCATCGTGAGGTTGCGGCGTAGTCCGGTGGCGATCTCGGACAAGACATACTGGACGCGCATCGTTTCTTCCGGGTCGGCTGGTGGCCGCGGACGGCCCTGGCTGTGGTGGCGCGCTAGCGGGTGTAGCCGTACACACCGCGCGACTGGTCACGGACGAGCTTGCCGTGTTCGAGCTCGATCACGCGCTTGCGCATCTGATCGACGATCGACTGGTCGTGGGTCGCCATGACGACGGTGGTGCCGGTGCGGTTGATCCGGTCCAGCAGCTTCATGATGCCGACGCTGGTGCCCGGATCGAGGTTGCCCGTCGGCTCGTCGGCCAGCAGGATCAGCGGACGGTTGACGAATGCCCGGGCGACGGCGACACGCTGCTGCTCGCCGCCGGAGAGCTGGTCGGGCAGCCGGTCCTCCTTGCCGTCGAGCCCGACGAGCTCGAGGACGGCGGGCACGTCGCGGTTGATCTGCCGCCGCGGCTTGCCGATGACCTGCAGCGCGAACGCCACGTTCTCGAACACCGTCTTGTTGGGTAGCAGCCGGAAGTCCTGGAAGACCGTGCCGATGCGGCGGCGCAGGTGCGGGACCTTCCAGTTCGACAGCCGGTGCAGGTCCTTGCCGGCGACGCGGATGCGCCCGGCCGTCGGCCGCTCCTCCTTGAGGGTCAGGCGCAGGAACGTGGACTTCCCCGAGCCCGAGGGCCCGACGAGGAACACGAACTCGCCCTTCTCGACCTCCATGGTGAGGCTGTCGAGGGCCGGTTGGTTCTGCGTCGGGTACAGCTTGCTGACGTTGTCGAAAAGGATCACGGTGCCTCGCCGATCTGGATGCCTGACGCTCCTGCGATGCTCGTCGACCGCCTGAAGCTCGTCTGTGAGTGTACGTCCGCCGGTGTCCGAACGCTGGGAGAACCAACGTGGAGAGTCACCGCGAAGGTTCCCGTTCCGGCGACGACGGCGTGCGCGCGAGGTGCGCTCGTGCCCGCGCCGTCAGCCGCGCGGGCCGTCACGACCGCCGTCACGACGACGTCTCCGCCTGCTCGCGCATGCGCCAGCGGATGCCGGCCTCGAGGAAGTCGTCGATCTGGCCGTCGAACACCGCTTGCGGGTTGCCGACCTCGTGCTCGGTGCGCAGGTCCTTGACCATCTGGTACGGGTGCAGGACGTAGGAGCGCATCTGGTCACCCCAGGACGCCTTCACGTCGCCGGCCAGCTCCTTCTTCTGCGCCTGCTCCTCCTCGCGGCGCAGCAGCAACAGCCGGGACTGGAGCACGCGCATCGCGGCGGCGCGGTTCTGGATCTGCGACTTCTCGTTCTGCATGGACACCACGATGCCGGTGGGCAGGTGGGTGATGCGCACGGCGGAGTCGGTGGTGTTGACGCTCTGCCCGCCGGGGCCGGAGGAGCGGAACACGTCGATGCGGATGTCGGACTCGGGGATCTCGACGTGGTCGGTCTGCTCGATCAGCGGGATCACCTCGACCGCGGCGAACGACGTCTGTCGGCGGCCCTGGTTGTCGAACGGCGAGATGCGCACCAGGCGGTGGGTGCCGGCCTCGACCGACAGCGTCCCGTACGCGAACGGCGCCTTGACCTCGAACGTCGCCGACTTGAGGCCGGCTTCCTCGGCGTAGGAGGTGTCGAGCACCTCGGTCTTGTAGCCGTGCCGCTCGGCCCACCGCAGGTACATGCGCAGGAGCATCTCGGCGAAGTCGGCGGCGTCGACACCTCCGGCACCGGACCGGATGGTGACCACGGCCTCGCGCTCGTCGTACTCCCCCGCCAACAGGGTTCGGATCTCCAGGTCGGAGACGGTCTTGCGCAGCTCGTCGATCTCGCGCTCCACCTCGGCCATGGCGTCGGCGTCGCTCTCGTCGCGGCCCAGCTCCAGCATGACCGGGAGGTCCTCGATGCGCTGGCGCAGGTCGGTCACCTTGCGCAGTTCGGCCTGCAGGTAAGACAGCTGGCTGGTGACCTGCTGCGCCTTCTCGACGTCGTCCCACAGGTCGGGCGCGGCGGCGTGCTCCTCGAGGTCGGTGATGCGCTCGCGCATCTTGTCCGGCTCGAGGACCTGCTCGATGCTGGCCAGAGTCTGGGAGAGGTCGGCGATCTCGGCCTCGAAGTCACGTACTGCCACGTCGCACTAGGTTACGCGCAATCGGGGCGGACACCCTCATGGCGACGCCGCGGGTCCGTCGATGGGTTCGGGCGGGTCGGCGGCGAGGTAGGCGCCGACGGTGTCGCCGTCGCCGCGCAGCGTCGGTGGGCGCAGGGCGCCCCAGCCGGGCCGCCTCCGAGAACAGCGCCTTGAGCTGGGTCATCGCCCGCCGAGCGGCCTCGGTGGTGGGGGCCTCGACGGGTGCGTGGTAGCCGGGCACGGGCAGGCCGAGGATGAGCGCGAAGCGCTGCGGCTCGTCCTTGGCCCATTGGCGGTACGCCTGCGCGACGGTGACGAAGCGGCTGCCGGGGTCGTCCAGCGGCACCCGGTCGCGGGCCTGCGCCACCGCCTGGCCGAGGTCGTCGTACGCGTCGACGATCAAGGCCGTGAGCAACTCGGCGCGGTCGGCGACGTAGCGGTAGAGCGCGGGCGCGGTCATGCCTATGAGCCGGGCGATGCCGGAGGAGCGGAAATCGGTGGTGCTGTGCTCGCGCATCAGCCCGGGCGCTGTCTGCTTGATCTCGTCGATTGACACCGAACGCCTGGTCGCCGCCGAAGCGGCCGAGCGACCCGGCCTCGACATCGCGCTGGGCGGGCAGACCGTGGCCCTCGCCGAACAGGAGATCGGCTCGGAGGTGTCATCCCTGAGATCGCCTCGAGGTCATCGGCGTCGGCATGGCCGCCGCCATCCTCGTCGACGCCGGCGAGCCGGACGCAGACCTCGAGCTGGCGACCGCCCGCTGAGCCCTCTAGGGGCGCCGCGGCGGCGGCCCGGGCGTACCGGCGCTCAGCCGGCGGCGGGACGGAGCAGGCCGCGGACGGCGCGCAGTCCGACCGACAGCCGGGCGAGGTCGAAGCTGTCGCTCTCGACGATCTCGCGCAGGATCTCCTGCGTCCGCCCGACGACCACGTCGTCCTGTAGCGCCCACGTCTCCACCCTGGCCTGCGGCTCGGCGTCCTCCTCGGTGTGCTGGATCACCTGGGCGGTGAGCGAGGCCTGCAGCGCGTGCAGCTCGTCGCGCAGCGCCGCCCGTGCCATGGTGTGCCACCGGTCGTGCCGCGGCAGGGAGACGATGCGCTCCAGCAGCCGGCCGAGCTCGAGGAAGGCGCCCAGGGTGAAGTGGACCCGCGCGACCTCGAGCAGGTCGGTGCCGGTGGCGAGGGAGTTCTCCACCATGCCCAGGCCGGAGTACGCCGGCGGCAGCACCGAGACCCGCGTGGCCAGCGGCTCGGGGACCCCGGCCTCCAGCAGCGACTGCTGCCGCTCCTGGAACAGGTCCAGCTCGCGGCCGACCAGGACCTTCGGCAGGGCGACCAGCAACCGGGCGATGGCTTCCTCGAAGAACCCGATCTGCCAGGCGATGTCGATGGGCGGACGCCGGTTGACCGCGAGCCAGCGAGTAGCGCGCTCGGTGATGGTGCGGCCCTCCAGGCGCATCCGGATCTGGACCTCGTCGGCGACGACGTTGTCCAGCTCCTTCACCGCGGTCATCAGCTCGGGCATGCGGAAGACGACGTCGGCGACGGTGTGCGCGCGGGCGAGGTCCTCGACCGAGCCGCCGGTCTCCATGCCCAGCCGGTAGGCGAACGTCGTCCCGGCCGTGTTCACCAGCTCGTTGACGACGACGTTGGTGATGATCTCGCGGCGCAGCGGGTGCTCGTCGATCTGGTTCGGGTAGCGCTCGCGCAGCGCGCTGGGGAAGTAGGCGTGCAGGGCGGCGCTCAGGTAGGGGTCGTCGGGCATGCCGCTGGCCAGCAGCTCTTCGTACATGAGGTTCTTGGTGTATGCGAGCACGACCGACAGCTCCGGGCTGGACAGGCCCTTGCCGGCGTTGATGCGCTCGGCCAGCTGCCGGTCCGTGGGCAGCGCCTCGAGCTGGCGGTCGAGCAGGCCCTTGCGCTCCAGCTTGGCCAGGTACGAGCGGTGCACGTGCGCCAGGTTGGCCGCCTGGAAGGTGCCGTTGGCCAGCGCGACGTTCTGTCCGTAGTTGTTGGCCAGCACCAGCTCGGCGATCTCGTCGGTCATCTCGGCCAGCAGCTGGTTGCGCTGCTTCTCCGTGAGGTCGCCGGCACGCACCACCCCGTCGAGCAGGATCTTGATGTTGACCTCGTGGTCGGAAGTGTCGACGCCGGCGGAGTTGTCGATGGCGTCGGTATTGATGTGACCGCCGCGGCCGTCCGAACCCTTCAGGGCGAACTCGATGCGGCCGCGCTGGGTGAGGCCGAGGTTGCCGCCCTCACCGACCACCTTGCACCGCAGTTCGTCGGCGTTGATCCGGATGGCGTCGTTGGCTTTGTCGCCGACCTCGGCTTGCGACTCGGTGCTGGCCTTGACGTACGTGCCGATGCCACCGTTCCACAGCAGGTCGACCGGCGCGCCCAGGATGGCGTGCATGAGCTCGGGCGGGCTCATCGACTCCGCCTGCTCGTCGATGCCCAGCACGCGCTTGACCTCGGTTGTCAGCGGTATGGTCTTCGCCGAGCGCGGGAACACGCCGCCGCCCTCGCTGATGAGCTTGGGCTCGTAGTCCTCCCAGCTCGACCGCGGCAGCTCGAACAGCCGGCGGCGCTCTGTATACGACGTCGCCGCGTCCGGGTCGGGGTCGAGGAAGATGTGGCGGTGGTCGAACGCGGCCACGAGCCGGATGTGCTCGGACAGCAGCATGCCGTTGCCGAACACGTCGCCGGACATGTCGCCGACGCCGACGACGGTGAAGTCCTCGTTCTGGATGTCGCGGCCGAGCTGCCGGAAGTGGCGCTTGACCGACTCCCAGGCGCCGCGGGCGGTGATGCCCATGGCCTTGTGGTCGTAGCCGGCCGACCCGCCCGACGCGAACGCGTCGCCGAGCCAGAAGCCGTACTCGCGCGACACCTCGTTGGCGATGTCGGAGAACGACGCCGTGCCCTTGTCGGCCGCGACCACCAGGTAGGGGTCGTCGCCGTCGTGCCGGACCACCTGCGGCGGCGGGACGACGCTGCGGTCGGCCGCACGGTTGTCGGTGATGTCGAGCATCGCGCGGATGAACGTCTTGTAGCACTCCACACCCTCGGCCAGCCACGCCTCGCGGTTGACCGCGGGGTCGGGCAGCCGCTTGCCGACGAAACCGCCCTTGGCGCCGACCGGGACGATGACGGAGTTCTTCACCGCCTGCGCCTTGACCAGGCCGAGGATCTCGGTGCGGAAGTCCTCGCGACGGTCGGACCAACGCAGCCCGCCGCGCGCGACGTCGCCGAAGCGCAGGTGGACGCCCTCGACCCGCGGCGAGTACACCCAGATCTCGTACTTCGGGCGCGGCTCGGGCAGCTCCGGCAGCGAGCGGGAGTCGAGCTTGAAGCTGGTGACGGTCTGCGGCCCGCCCAGGGCGCCGCGGTAGTAGCTGGTGCGCAGCGTGGCGTTGATCAACCGCAGGAACGAGCGCAGGATGCGGTCCTGGTCGAGGCTGGCCACCTGGTCCAGGGCCTCCTCGATGCGGCCGTTCACCTGCTCGGCCGCAGCCTGGCGCGCGCGCCGTCCGTCGTCGTCGGCGGCGGCGCGCTCGGGGTCGAAGCGCACCTCGAACAGGTCGACCAGCATCCGGGCGACCTCGACGTGCCCGGACAGCGCCTCCTCGAGATAGTTCTGGCTGAACGTCGAGCCAGCCTGGCGCAGGTACTTGGCGTACGCCCGCAGGATGGACGCCTGCCGCCACGACAGCCCGGCCTGCGGCACGAGCGCGTTGAACCCGTCGCTTTCCGCGTCGCCACGCCACACCGCGACGAACGCGTCCTGGAACAGCACTTTGAGACGGTCGGCGTCGGCGGCGCGCAGACCTTGGTAGCGCAGCCCGAAGTCGTAGATCCAGGCGGTGGACTCGGTGTCGCCGACACGGCGGGCGATCTCGTACGGCCGCTCGTCGACGACCTCCACGCCCATCCGCGACAGGATCGGCAGCACCTGGGTCAGCGAGATCGGCGTGCCGGTGCGGTAGATCTTGAAGCGCCGGTCCGTGGCCAGGCCGCCGACCGGCTGGTACAGGTTCATGCCCAGGCCGTCGTCGGCGGGCAGGTCCTCCAGGCGCCGCACGTCCGCGACGGCGGTGCGCGCCGGGAAGTCCTCCTTGTAGCCCTCGGGGAAGCCGCCACGGTAGCGCCGCAGCAGCTTCGCCGCGCCCTCCTCGCCCACCTGCTCGGCCAGCGCGTCGGACAGCTCGTCCGTCCAGGAGCGCGTGGCCGCGACCAGCTGCTTCTCCAGCGCGGAGACGTCGATCTCCGGGAGTTCCTGGTCGCGACCCATCCGGATGACGAAGTGCAGCCGCGCCAGCACCGACTCGCCCACCCGGGCGGTGAAGTCGATGGAGTCGCCCTCGGTGGCTGCCAGCAGGATGCGCTGGATGCGCTCGCGGACGTCGGTGTTGTAGCGGTCGCGCGGCAGGTAGACCAGGATCGACAGGTAGCGGCCGTAGTCATCGCGGCGGATGAACATCCGCAGGTGGCGCCGCTCCTGCAGGTGCACGACGGCCAGCGCCGTCGGCAGCAGCTCATCGGCTGGGATCTGGAACAGCTCGTCGCGCGGGTAGGTCTCCAGCACCTGCAGGAGGTCCTTGCCGGAGTGGCCCGACGGCGCGAACCCGGCCTGCTCGATGACCTCCTGCACCTTGCGGCGCAGCACCGGGATGCGCATGACGCTCTCGGTGTAGGCCGCCGACGTGAACAGCCCGAGGAAGCGCCGCTCGCCGATCACCTCGCCGGCGTCGTCGAACAACTTGACCCCGACATAGTCGAGATACGCCGGGCGGTGCACCGTCGCCTTGGAGTTGGCCTTGGTCAGCACCAGCAGCCGCTTCTCGCGGGCCTTCGCGCGCACCTCGCGCGGCAGCTTCGCGAACGACCCGGACAGGTCCTGGTCCGAGCGCAGGATGCCCAGGCCGGTCCCGGTGACCGCGCGCAGCACGTCCTCGCCGTCGACCTGGTCGAGCAGGTACTCGCGGTAGCCGAGGAAGGTGAAATGGTCGTCGGCGAGCCAGCGCAGCAGCTCACGCGCCTCGTCGACCTCCGGCTGCGGGACGGGCGCCGGCGGCTTCTCCAGCTCGTCGGCGATCTCGGTGGCGCGCTGACGCATCCGCGGCCAGTCCTCCACCGCCTCGCGCACGTCACGCAGCACGTCGCGCAGCAGCTGCTCGATGACAGCCTGGTCCTCGGGGTCGTCGGTGCGGTCGATCTCGACGTGCATCCACGACTCGACGATGGTGTCCGCGTCGCGGCGGGGATCGTTCTCGTTGAGGTCGCTGATCTCGACCAGCTGGCCGGTGATGTCGCGGCGCACCACCAGCTGTGGGTGCACGACCAGCCGGATCGCGTACCCGTGCTCCGACAGCCCCATGGTGACGGAGTCGACCAGGAACGGCATGTCGTCGATGACCACCTCGACGATGGTGTGCCCGGAGGCCCACCCGTGCTCGTCGATGGTCGGCGTGTAGACGTTGACGACGGCGGTGCCTTGCGGCCGGAGCTGGGCCGAACGACGGTGCGAGGCGGCGACCCCGTAGACGTCGACGACGTCGCGGTCGACGAGGTCCTCGGCGGCGACATGCCGGTAGTAGCGCCGGAGGAACGCCTCGTCCTCGTCACGATAACCTCGGTCGCCGACCAGCGCGGCCTTGGCAAGGAGCTCGGACTTGGCTTCGTCGAGCCGATTACGCATCATCCACCAACCCCCGGTGCGACACTCCGCACGCCGTTGTGCGGAACGTCTCAGACATTAGTAGCTCGCGCTTCCATGCGCTCCCTGTACCCCCGCTTCCATGATCATCCCCTTGGCTGTGGAACGGCGTTGGTTCGCTGTGGCTACGGTGCGGCGGTGCTGCCGCCAACAGCGCCGTGATCTCCCCACGTCGACGCAGCGTCGTCACCCGAAATGATCACGTTCAGCAGGATCACCCGTGCATCACAAGGCTTGCGATCCTGGTGCGACACGAGATTTCGTGCTGAACGTGATCATTGCGAGGCCGACGGGGCGGGTGGGGGTCACAGCCAGGAGCGGAGCTCCCAGAGCGAGGGGTAGTAGCGCAGGTCGAGGCGGCTGCGCAGGTAAGTGGCGCCGGACGAACCGCCGGTGCCGGTCTTGGTGCCGATCATGCGCTCGACCATGGTGACGTGGCGGGCTCGCCAACCGGCGGCCATCTCGTCGTGGGTCAGCAGCGCCTCCGCGAGTTCCCAGACGTCGCCGAACTCGGCGCGGTCGTGCGCGGCCATCCGCAGAGACGCGCCGACCTCGTCGTCGGACCCGGCCGGCAGGTCGTGCGTACGCAGGACGGCGAGGAACGCGTCCCACAGGGTCGGCTCGTCCAGCCGGCGGCGCAGCCGGGAGCGCTCGTCCTCGGTGAGACCCCGGAAACGCTGCACGAACGCCTCGTCCTTGGCGCCGGAGATGAACTCCAGCTCGCGGAACTGCACGGACTGGAAGCCGCTGGCCGGCGCCAGCTGGGCTCGGAACTGCAGGAAGTCCTGCGGCGTCATCGTCTCCAGGACGCCGACCTGTTCGATCAGGATCCGTTCGATCTCGTGCACGCGTTTCAGCAGGTGCCGGGCCCACCACAGCCGGTCGTCGAACATCGCGTCGCGGGCGGCTTCCACCTCGTGCAGCAGCTGTTTGAACCACAGCTCGTAGACCTGGTGGATGGTGATGAACAGCAGCTCATCATGAGCGTCGGTCTCCAGTCGCTGCTGGTCGAGCAGCTCGGAGAGGCGAAGGTAGGTACCGTAGGTGAGACGGGCACCGTCCTCGCCGAAGTGTGCGGACGGCGGTTCGATGGCCGCCTCCGTCACCCTGATGTCGTGGTCGTGTGTCACGAGGTCCAGCGTATGGGTCAGGATTGGGGGCCATGGACCTGTACAGCGAGCTCCGCTTCGACGCCGATCCGGTGACTGTCTTCGCGATGCTGACCGACGAGGCCTACATCGCCCGCAAGACCACGGCCGCGAAGGCACTGCGGCACGAGGTGTCGGTCAGCCGTGATGGCGACCGCGTCACCATCGACCTGAAGCGAGTGATGCCGCCGGACGTGCCCGACTTCGTGCGCCGGTTCGTCGGCGACACCATCGACATCCAGCAGCGCGACGTCTGGGAGCCGGCCGCGCCGGACGGGTCGCGGAGCGGCAGCATCCACCTGGACATGATCGGCGCGCCGGTCAAGTGCACTGGCACCATGTCCCTGAGCAGCAACGGCGCCAGCAGCACCGTCACCATCACGGCGACGGTGAAGGCGTCGGTGCCACTGGTGGGCGGCAAGATCGAGCAGGCCGTGCATCAGGGCCTGACCGAGGCGGCGAAGATCGAGGAGCAGGTCGGCCGGTCGTGGCTCGCCGGCCAGCGCTGAACCAGCTCATTTCCCGTGGCGGTAGCACCCGGTCGATCATCGACGTGGAGCCGGGCCCTTTCAACGACCGGGTACGCCGCCGTCGAGCGCCCGCAGCGAGACGTTGCGCTCGGCCGCACCGGCCCGGCGACCGGGCTGCCGCGGCGCCGGGGCCTCGGGAGCCGCCGGTGTGCTCTCGGTGTTCTCGCGCTCAAGCAGCGCTTCGGCCAGCTCGGCCGGGCCGGTGACGGCCATGGCCAGCGCGCGCCCGAGGTCGTCGCGGTCGATGGGCTCCTCGGCGGTGCGGCGCAGCCGGTCGGAGAGGTCGATGACCTTGTCGGCCGTGCCCAGCGTGGACCGTGCCGCCATGAGGTGGCCGCGCTGCAGCGGCCGCCCGGCGATCATGAGCGCCAGCGCTTCGGCGGTGTCGCTCCAGTCCGACGCGGGCGCCTGTTCGCCGATGAGCCCGGCCACCCCGGTCATCACCCGGTCGGACGCGGCGACGAGACGCTCGGCCGTCTCGCTGTCGCTGTCGAGCGAGGCCAGCCGCAGGGCCACCGCGGTGACGAGAGCTCCGTCCGCCGGACTCCGACGGGGCTGGGACAGCAACCGCACCGCTCGTGCGACATACGGCCTGGTCGACAGCCGGTCATCCATCACGCTAGACACCTCATGTCTGTAGTTCGCTGTGCGCTCAACCCATGTGCGGGTATTCGTGCGAGGTCGGCGGCACGAACGTCTCCTTCAAAGCCCTAGTGCTCGCCCACCGTAGAAGATTCTGCACCGAACCCGCCTTGTCGTTCGTCCCACTAGCCCGACTTCCACCGAATGGCTGCTGTCCGACAACCGCTCCGGTTGGTTTGTCGTTGACGTAAAAGTTACCGGCTGCGAAGCGTAGCGCCTCTGTGGTATAAGCGATAGCCGTCCGGTCCTGCGCGATGATGGCGCCGGTCAGCGCGTACTTCGCGACACTCTCGACCTGCCCGACGACGGCGTCGAAGTCCGCGTCGTCGTAGACGTAGACGCCGAGCAGCGGGCCGAAGTACTCGGTGGAGAAGATCTCGTTCTCCGGGTCGGTGCTCTCCATCACGGTAGGCCGGACGAACCAGCCCTCGCTGTCGTCGAGGGAGCCGCCCGCGACGATGTCGACCGCCGGGTCCGCCTTGGCGCGCTCGACGGCTGCGGTGTGCTTGGCGAACGCGCGCTCGTCGATGACCGCGCCCATGAAGTTGGACAGGTCCGTGACCGGGCCCATCGACAGCGACTCGGTGAGGGAGAGGAAGTCGTCGCGCATCCGGGCCCACACGCTGCGCGGGACGTAGGCGCGCGAGGCCGCGGAGCACTTCTGGCCCTGGTACTCGAACGCGCCACGGACCAGCGCCGTCCGCAGGACGTCCGGGTCGGCGCTGGGGTGGGCCAGCACGAAGTCCTTGCCGCCGGTTTCGCCGACCAGCCGCGGATAGGTGCGGTACGACCCGATGTTCTCGCCGACCGTGCGCCACAGCTTCTGGAAGGTCGCCGTCGACCCGGTGAAGTGGATGCCGGCGAGGTCGGGGTGTGCCAGCGCCACCTCGGAGACCGCCAGCCCGTCACCGGGCAGCAGGTTGATGACGCCCGGCGGTAGCCCGGCCGCCTCGAGCAGCCGCATGGTGTAGTGCGCGGCGAGCTGCTGGGTGGGGCTGGGCTTCCAGATGACGGTGTTGCCCATCAGCGCCGGCGCGGTGGGCAGGTTGCCGGCGATCGCGGTGAAGTTGAACGGCGTGATGGCGTAGACGAAGCCCTCCAGCGGCCGATACTCGACCCGGTTCCACACACCCGGCGAGTTGGCGACCGGCTGCTCGGCGAGGATCTGCCGGCCGAACGCGACGTTGAACCGCCAGAAGTCGATGAGCTCGCAGGCGGCGTCGATCTCGGCCTGCGCGGCCGTCTTCGACTGCCCCAGCATGGTCGCGGCGTTGAGGGTCTGCCGCCACGGGCCGGCCAGCAGCTCGGCGGCCTTGAGGAAGACGGCGGCGCGGTCGTCGTAGGACAGCGAGCGCCAGCCCGGCGCAGCTTCGCGCGCTGCGTCGATGGCCGCCTGCGCGTCGTCGGTGCCGGCGTGCCGGAACGTCCCCAGCACCTTGGCGCGCGCATGCGGCTGGACGACCTCAGCCTCAGGCCCGCTGCCCAACTTCTGGTCGCCGCCGATGGTGCAGGTCAGCTCGTGGTGGCGGGAGGCGATGCCGGCCAGCGCGTTCTCGAGCTCGGTGCGTTCCGTCGTGCCCGGCGCATACGTGAGCACCGGCTCGTTGGTGGGCGCGGGAACGTTGGTCACGGCATCAAGGGCGCCAGGCATGGTACTCACAGCTCCGATCGTGGACGTCGACGTCGTGGTGTCTCGTCTCTGTCAGGTGGTCCCGCTCAGTGCCAGTATCGCCGACGAGTCTCGCTCACCCGGCGTCGGCCCACGACCGCCCGCGCGCCAACGTCGCCGCCGACGTCCGCAGCGACGTCTCCAGGACGCGCAGGCGACGGCCGGTGTCCATGACGTTGGCACCTATGGCGGCCAGGTCCTCCGGCCCGGGCCCGAGGATGGTGACCTCGGTGCCCTGGGCGTGCAGCTTCTGAGCCTCGTGCAGGCAGCGGCGGGTGCAGCGACGCCGCCACCGTCGTTCCAGCCGCGACAACAGCGGCCGGGGCCGGTCGGTCTCGAAGGAGACCATCGGCGCGGCCACGTAGACCTCGTCGAGGTCGAGGCCGCCCATGAGGTCCACCGACGTGGCCGAGCAGGTGCCGCCGTCGACGTAGCGGTGTCCGTCGACGACGACCGGCGCGAACCAGCCGGGGATGGCGCACGATGCCATGACGGCTTGCGGCAACGACGGCCGCGGCTCGCCCGGGCGGCCGAACGGGATGCGCCGGCCGGTCTCGTAGTCCATCGCCACGATCCACACGCCTGGGTGCGGCGACCAGCCGGCATCTGGCCCGGTGACCGCGCCGATCAGCTCGCCGATGCCGTCGAGCGACCCGCGGCCCACTGGCAACAGCGCCGACAGCACGGCAGTCGGCGGCATGCGGCGCAACCGGCGCACACTGTTCCTGACCATGGCCGGCGAGCCGACACCCAGCCGCGGCAGCTGCGGGCGGGAACCGCCGGTCGCGGTGTCGTAGTCCCAGGAGTGATCTGCCAGCGGCCCGTCGATGGACCGGCCCAGCTGGTGGTCGCGCAGCTGGCTGGCGTTGAGCCCAGCCCCCAACAGCGCGGCCATGACCGAGCCCGCGGACGTGCCCAGGATGTAGTCGAAGGAGCGCAGGTCGACGCCGGTGGAGTCCTCGATCGCGCTCAGCGCGCCCACCATCCACGCCGCGCCCAGCACGCCACCGCCGCCGAGCACGAGGCCCCGCCGCGGCCCGTCGTCGGAGCGGCTCAAAGCGCCCGGGTCCGCCGCGCGTGTCGAGCCGCCGGTCCGGTGTTTTCCACTCGGACGGCGACCGGGCTGGCGACCGGTGTTACCGATGGCCTCCATCTGTTAATGATGATGTAACAACGGCGTTCCTGCCATGCATGCGTGACAGGTGTCGCGTTGCCCGTTCGACCGGGCCGGTCATCGCCCGCGTTAGCCCGACTAGCCCGTCCGGTCGGGCAACTGGCCCGCGCTTCGGACTCTGTTGACCGCGCTCGGGCGCGGCGGTTTCGATCCTGCTGACCCCAACGGCCCGCGGACAGGAGCCCTGATGCCCACTACGACCAGCCATGCCGCCGCCGGACCGGCCTCGACCGGCCGAGTCGACGGCGGGCGGGTGCGCCGGCTGCCGCTGCCGGTATGCGAGCCGCCCTTCGACGACGAGCTCGGCATCGTGCCGGCCACGTCGGCGGTCCAACGGAGCCGGGCACCGAGCGGTCACGTCCAGGGCACGCTGGCGGTCTCGGTCGGGCCGTCCGCGCAGCCGGCCGAACCGCCGGCACTCGTGGTCGACGACCTGCCGTTCGAGGGAAGCACCCCTGCCGCGGCGGCACCCGCCGCGCTACCGGACCCGCGACGCTGGACGGCCACGCTGGCACAGGCCGCGATCGAGGGCGTACACGGCCGCCGGTCGCTCCAGCAGCTGGTCCGGTGGACCGATGAGGCCGTCTTCCGGGCCCTGGCCCGCCGCGCCGCCGACCAGCCGGCCACGCCCACGGCCCGTCCCCGGGTGCGGACCATCCGCGCCTGCCGGGTCACCGACACCGTCGCCGAGACGTGTGTCGTCGTGCAGCTGGGACGGCGGGTGTCGGCGGTCGCCGTTCGGTTGGAGGCCGTCGACGACCGCTGGGTATGCACCGCGTTCGACCTGGTGGAGAGGCCGTCGACGCGGCGGCCCGGGAAGCGTCGGTCAGCCGGCGGCCCACTCGGCCTCGAAGGCCGAGGCGTAGCCGGCCTGCCCGGCGACGGTCGGGTGGAAGGAGTCGCGCACGAATGACGAGACGATCTCCCATTGCGGGTGGGAGGGCGGTGTCGCGCTCGCCGCCTCGGACGGCTCGGCCGTGGCGGCACCGTCGCCGAACGAGAGCTTGAGCCCGTAGAGCCAGTCGCCGGCTCCGTTGGCGCATGCCTCGTGCCCGTCGAACGTCTGTTCCACCCGGGACGACGCCGACCGCACGCCGGCCGCGGCGGCGGCACCGTCGACGACGTCGTTGAGCAGGACGCCGAGCCGGCGGATCATCCGGCGCTCGGAGGTGGACAGGAAGCTCGTCAGCGCCGGGCAGTCGCTGCGGACGGCCGGGTCGGGCACGAGCATCGGGTAGCCGCCGACGATGACCTCGTCGCCGGGCGCTGCGGCCTGGATCGAGTTGTACAGGTCGACCAGCGGCTGGTGCAGGGCCTGGATGCGGGCGGTCAGCGCCGCCTCGCGGCTGGTGCACGACACGAAGGAGACCAGGCAGTTGACCAGCTCGTCGGCGAAGCCCGCGTCGTTGCCGCCGACGGTCACCGTGATGAGCCGGTCGCCGGACTCGCCCGGCAGCGCCGCCAACTGCCCGACCTGTGTGGCCACGTCGGAGATGGTGGCACCGGAGCACGCGAGCAGCGTCCGGTCGGCGACCGCCCCGCCGAACAGCAGGTGGATCCACGCCTGCGGCGTGTGGTCGCAGTGGTTCTGGTAGCCGCCGGCGCCCAGGCCGGACGAGTACGAGTCACCCAGGGCGACGACGGCGTCCGGCAGGGCCTCCGCGGCGGTCGTCGTCCGCGCCGCCGCCGCGGGTACAGACGCCTGAGCGGCGACGCCTGCCTCAGCGCCGCCCGCGGCCGCCGCCGTCGCTGTGGGGACGAGCCCGACCACGACGAAGGCCGCCGCACAGAGCGCGACGGCCTTTCTCCTGATCGAGCGGGACGATCGAGTGTCGGTGGGTTCGTGGCTGCCTGGTGCGTGTGTCATGAGCGCTGCGCGGCCGCGAGCGACCGCCCCTCCATCCGCCGTCCGAGCCGATCCGAATCAGGCCGAGCCGGGCCTTGACTCCCGGAATCACCGAGCGTCAACCAGGACGATACCGGACGGAACCGTCAGACGGGCCAAGATCAGGAGAACAGCTCGAGTCCACCACCCGGTGGGGACGCGCGCGACCGCCCGCCGGCCGCGAGGGGCCGACTGGCGGTCGAAGCGGACGTTCCGCGTCAGCTCGCGGGCTGGGTGGAGTCTTCGGCTGAACGGTTGCGCGGGTCGCCGTGGCAGCGCTTGAACTTCTTGCCCGAGCCGCAGGGACACAGGGCATTGCGCGACACGTTGCTGAAGTCGATCTCGTCGCTGTCGCCGGCCGCCGGCGCGGCGTGCGAGCCGCGGCTGCCGTTCGGGCCGGACGCGACCGCCGGGCGCGTCTGCTCGACCTGGCGCTGCACGCCGGCGTCGCCGTCCACCGTCGGAGCGGTGTACTGCAGCTGCTGCGGCCGCTGTGCGCCGGCCAGGCCCTTGGCCCGGACCACCGGCGCGCCCTCAACGTCGGCTGGGGCCTCGCCCGCCTCGGCGCTGGGCTTGGTGACCTGAACCTCCAGGTTGAACACCAGGCCGACGGACTCCTCCTTGATGCCGTCCATCATCGCCACGAAGAGGTCGTAGCCTTCGCGTTGGTACTCCACCAGCGGCTGCTTCTGGGCGAAGGCGCGCAGGCCGATGCCCTCGCGCAGGTAGTCCATCTCGTAGAGGTGCTCGCGCCACTTGCGGTCGAGGACGGTCAGCAGCACGCGCCGCTCGAGCTCGCGCATGACCTCGCGGCCCAGCTCGCCCTCGCGGCGCGCCAGCGCGTCAC
The DNA here is from genome assembly GCF_004349065.1 of Jiangella asiatica. Classification (GTDB taxonomy): domain Bacteria; phylum Actinomycetota; class Actinomycetes; order Jiangellales; family Jiangellaceae; genus Jiangella; species Jiangella asiatica. The sequence goes on along the minus strand of NZ_SMKZ01000001.1, from coordinate 316,377 downwards.
GCGCGTCGCTGACCAGGCGTTCGCTCAGACCGATCGGGGTCAGGCTGGTGCGGCCACCGGCCTCCCGCTCGAGCAGGTCGATGGTGACGTTCACCGGGTAGAGCGTCTTGAGCGCCGTCCACAGCTGTTCGAGATCCCAGTGCTCCGGGTAGCCGTCGGCCGTTGCGCCCTGGACGTAGGCGGTGACGGCATCGTCGAGCATGCCGGTGATCTGCTCGTGCAGGTCCTCACCATGCAGCACGCGGCGGCGCTCGTCGTAGATGACCTGCCGCTGCCGGTTGAGGACGTCGTCGTACTTGAGGACGTCCTTGCGCATCTCGAACATCTGCGCCTCGCGCTGCGTCTGCGCGCTCCTGACGGCGTTGCTGACCCGCTTGTGCGAGATGGGGACGTCGTCCGGCTGGTTGAACGTCCGCATGATCATCTCGACCCACTCGCTCTTGAACAAGCGCATGAGGTCGTCCTCGAGCGAGAGGTAGAAGCGCGACTCGCCCGGGTCGCCCTGACGGCCGGACCGGCCGCGCAGCTGGTTGTCGATGCGTCGGGACTCGTGCCGCTCGGTGCCCAGGACATACAGCCCGCCGAGCGAGCGGACCTCGTCGCGCTCGGCCGCGACCTGTGCCTCGAGCTTCTCGAGGATGGCCACCTCGGCGGCCTTGTACTCCTCGGGGTTCTCGACGGGGTCGAGCCCGCGCTGCTTGAGCTCGGCCTGCGCCATGAACTCGTGGTTGCCGCCGAGCATGATGTCGGTGCCTCGACCGGCCATGTTGGTGGCGACGGTGACGGCGCCGCGCCGGCCCGCCTGGGCGACGATGGCGGCCTCACGCTCGTGCTGCTTGGCGTTGAGGACCTCGTGCGGTATGCCCCGCTTGCGCAGCAGCTGCGACAGCCGCTCGGACTTCTCGACGCTCGTGGTGCCGACGAGGACGGGCTGGCCCTTCTGGTGCCGGTTGACGATGTCCTCGACGACGGCGTCGAACTTGGCCGCCTCGGTGCGGTAGATCTCGTCGTCCTGGTCGAGGCGGGCCAGCGGCCGGTTCGGCGGGATCGGGACCACGCCGAGGTTGTAGATCTTGTCGAACTCGCTGGCCTCGGTCATGGCCGTACCGGTCATGCCGGCGAGCTTGGTGTAGAGGCGGAAGAAGTTCTGCAGGGTGATGGTCGCGAGGGTCTGGTTCTCCTGCTTGATCTCCACCCCTTCCTTCGCCTCGATGGCCTGGTGCATACCCTCGTTGTAGCGCCGCCCGCCCAGGATGCGGCCGGTGTGCTCGTCGACGATGAGCACCTCGCCGTCCTTGACGACGTACTCCTTGTCGCGCCGGTACAGCTCCTTGGCCTTGATGGAGTTGTTGAGGAACTGGATCAGCGGGGTGTTGGCGCTCTCGTAGAGGTTGTCGATGCCCAGCCAGTCCTCGACCTTCTCGATGCCGGGCTCCAGCACGCCAACGGTGCGCTTCTTCTCGTCGACCTCGTAGTCGGAGTCCTTGCGCAGCCGCTGGGCGACTTTGGAGAACTCGGTGTACCACCGCGTCGGCTGGTCGGCCGGACCGGAGATGATCAGCGGCGTGCGGGCCTCGTCGATGAGGATGGAGTCGACCTCGTCGACGATGGCGTAGTTGTGGCCGCGCTGCACCTGGTCCTCGACCCGCTGGGCCATGTTGTCGCGCAGGTAGTCGAAGCCGAACTCGTTGTTGGTGCCGTACGTGATGTCGGCGGCGTAGGCCTCGCGGCGCTGCGCCGGCGTCAGGCCGTTGAGGATGACCCCGACCTCCAGGCCGAGGAAGCGGTGGATGCGGCCCATCCACTCCGCGTGGTAGCGAGCCAGGTAGTCGTTGACGGTGATGACGTGCACGCCGTTGCCCGACAGCGCGTTGAGGTACGCCGGCAGCGTCGCGACGAGGGTCTTGCCCTCACCGGTGCCCATCTCGGCGATGTTTCCCAGGTGCAGCGCCGCCCCGCCCATGACCTGCACGTCGAAGTGCCGCTGGCCGATGGTGCGCCGGGCGGCCTCGCGCACCGTCGCGAACGCCTCGGGCAACAGGTCGTCGAGCGTCTCGCCCTCGGCCAGCCGGGAGCGGAACTCCCTGGTCATCCCCTGCAGCTCGGTGTCAGACAGCGAGGTGTAGTCCTCTTCGATGCTGTTGACCTGCCTCGCCATCGCCTCGAGGCGCTTCAGGGTCTTGCCCTCCCCGGCACGGAGGATCTTGTCGAGCAGAACAGGCACGCGGGTCAACTCCTACGTTGCGGGCTTGGGCGGCGGGGCGCGCCCGGTGCACCCCGCCTACACGGGGCTCCGACGACCCATGGTACGTCGGGTCACGGAAAAGATAACGACTCGACCTCAGGACCGGGCGAACGGCAGGATGCTTGACGTGCAACCGTTCGAGCTCCGCAGTGACCGGCTCCTGCTCGCCGCGCCGACGTCCGACGACATCGACCGCATCGCCGAGATCTGCCAGGACCCGGAGATCCTGCGGTGGACGACGCTCCCCTCGCCTTATCTGCACGAGCACGCCAAGGGCTTCGTCGAGGACCTCGTCCGCACCGGGTGGGAGTCCGGCAACGACCTCATCTGGGCACTGCGCGACCCGGAGGACCGCCGCGTCCTGGGGATGGTCGGCCTGCGGTCGCAGGGCGACGGAGCAGCCGAGGTCGGCTTCTGGCTGGCGCCGGAAGCCCGCGGCCGGCACCTGATGTCCCGTGCGGTCCGGCTGGTGGCCGAGTACGCCTTCGCCGACGTCGGGCCCGGCCTCACCCACCTGCGCTGGCGCGCCTCGGTCGGCAACTGGCCGTCGCGCCGGGTCGCGTGGGCGTGCGGCTTCCGGATCGAAGGTAAGGTGCGCGGCGGCATCGCCCGGCGCGGCGTCCGCGAGGACACCTGGGTGGCGACGCTGGTGGCCGGCGAGCCGATGCGCCCGACCTCGCCGTGGCTGGACATCCCGACGGTGCACGGCTCGGGTGTGGTGCTGCGGCGGTTCCAGGACACCGACGTCGACGCCATCGTCGAGGCGTGCAACGACCCCGTCACCCAGCACTGGCTCGGCGGCCTGCCCTCGCCGTACACCCCGGACATCGCCCGCGCCTACATCCGCGACCGCGAGGAGGAGGCGGCGGCCGGCCGAGGTGTGCACTGGGCGGCGGCGATGCCCGAAGGCGGTCCGGCGGTCGGCGCGTTCTCGCTGATGGCGATGCCTTCACACGACGGCGGCGCCGAGGTCGGCTACTGGGTGCACCCGTCCGCGCGCGGGCGCGGCGTGGCAACGCAGGCGGTGGGGCTCATGGCCCAGCACGCATTCGCGGCGCCGTCGGAGGGCGGGCTGGGCCTGCGCCGGCTGATCGTCGCACACGTGACCGGCAACGACGCCTCACGCAAGGTCATCGAACGCGCTGGGTTCCGGCCCTACGGCGTCGAGCGTGCCGGCGACCGCATCCGCGGCGGCGGCGTCGTCGACCTGCATTGGTACGACCTGCTCTGCGACGACCCGCGCCCCTGACGTGGTCGGCCGCTGGGCACGACGGGGTCAGGCGACGCCCCGCAGCGCGGCCTCCAGCGCAGCGGCGATGTCGCCCCGTCCGGTGACGACGACCTCGGACAACCCGAGCCACCCCGCGAGCGACACCAGCTCGTCGGTCAGCTCGTCCGAGGTGTCGGCCGGCGACCCCGGCTCGCCCCACGCGGACTGGACCAGTAGCGCCCCGGCCTTCCGGTCGGCCTTGAGGTCGACGCGCGCGACCAGCTCGTCGCCGAGCAGGAAGGGCAACACGTAGTAGCCGTGGACCCGCTTGTCGGGCGGCACGTAGATCTCCAGCCGGTAGCGGAACCCGAACAGCGCCTCGGTACGTGGCCGCTCCCAGATCAGCGAGTCGAACGGGCTCAGCAGGGCCCGCGCGTCGACCCTGCGCGGGACCCGCGCGTCACGGTGCAGGTACGCCTGCCGTTTCCAGCCGTCGACGGTGACCGGCAGCAGCTCGCCGTCCTCGACCAGCTCGGCGATGGCCGCCTTGGCCGGTGCCGGCTGGAGCCGGAAGTAGTCGCGCAGGCACTGCTCGGAACCGACACCGTGCGCCCGCGCCGCCACCCGGACGAGCTCACGGTGCGCCTCGGCGGGGGCGGGCGTCGGCATGTCGAGCACGGCCTTGGGCAGCACCCGCTCGGGAATGTCGTAGATTCTCGCGAACGAGCCGTTGCGGCCGGCGGAGGTGACCCGGCCGGCCCAGAAGAGGAACTCCAACGCCGTCTTGACCTCGGACCAGTTCCAGCCCCAGCTGTCCTTGGCACGCGGCGCCTCGTGCTCGATCTCGCCAGCCGTGACCGGACCCAGCCGCTTGACCTCGTCGAAGACCCACTCGACGAACTCCGGCTTCTCGCGCACCATGCGCCGCATGCTCCCCCAGGCCGCTTCCTCGGCCCGCTCCATGCGGGCACGCAGGTACGGCTGGGTGCGCACCGGCAGCAGCGACGCCTCGTGCGCCCAGTACTCGAACAGCATGCGCGGCGCCTTGTTGACCGCCCGGTCGAGCTGCTCGTGCGGGTAGGGGCCGAGCCGGCTGAAGAACGGCAGGTAGTGCGATCGGGACAGCACATTTACCGAGTCGATCTGCACCACGCCGACGCGGTCGACCACGCGGCGGATGGCCCGCCGGTCGGGCACGGCCGGCCTAGGGTCGGCGAAGCCCTGCGCAGCCAGGGCCACCCGGCGGGCAGCGGCTGTGGACAAGCGTTCTCGACGAGCCATGCCGGGAAGCTACCAGCGGCCACCGACAACGCCGGACGCTCACAGTCGCCGACGGTGTCGGGTGGAGGGCCACCGCTCGGGGCGGCTTTCCACCAGCGGACCGGAGGGGCTGAAGCCGTCGTCAGGATGATCAGACGTCGAGGTGGATGACCCCGTAGTCGTAGCCGCGGCGCCGGTAGACCACGCTGGGCATCTTGCTTTCGGCGTCGACGAACAGGTAGAAGTCGTGGCCGACCAGCTCCATCTCGTAGAGCGCCTGATCGAGCGTCATCGGCTCCGCGCGGTGCGTCTTCTCGCGGACCACCATGGGCCCGCCTTCCTCGGACGCGAACGTCCCGGGCCGGTCGTCGAGCCGCGTGGACGTCGCGAGGGCGGTCCCGGTGGCCTGCGCGACGGTGGCAGGCGACGGCTGCGCCGGGAGGTGCGGCGCGCCGCCGAGCGAGGCCGTGGCCGCGGCAACGGAGATGGGCGTGCGATTGCCGTGGTGGACGCGGCGACGATCGGCGGCCTTGCGCAGCCGGGAGATGAGGCGGTCGGCGGCCTGGTCGAGTGCGGCATAGCGGTCGGCGGCCGCCGCCTCGGCCCGGATGACCGGGCCCTTGGAGTGGAGGGTCAGCTCGACGCGCTCGGACTGGCCGGTCTGACGGGGGTTGGCTTCTACCGTGATCTCGACGTCCACCCGGATGACCTTGTGAGCGATCTTGTCGAGCTTCGCGAGCTTCTCGGTCACGTGATTCCGGAACCGCTCGGGCACAGAAGTGTGTCGGCCCTTGATGACGATATCCACTCGAAACCTCCCGGTCGTGGGGTCAGACGGTCGAGGGACACCCGCGCGCTCGCGAGACCGGGTTGCGCACCCGGCCTTCCTCCTTGGTGATGCGGAGTCTGACATGGGGTGCCATGCACAAACGTTAGCTGCTCGTCGCCTTCTGTACACCTCGATCTCCCGCATTTCTCGTGTCAGGCCACCGCGACCACCACCGCCCCACAGGGCTCGACACCCGAGCTGGCCAGCGCGCGAACAGCCTCGCGCAGCGTGGCCCCCGACGTCACGATGTCGTCGGCGAGCAGCACGCACCGCCCGGGCATCAGGTCGGCGGCGCCACGGCGCACCGCCAGCGAGCCGTGCAGGTTGTGTTCGCGCGCCGACCGCCCGAGGCCGGCCTGGTCGGCCACCTTCCGCCGGTGCCGAAGCGCCGCGACGGCGGTGCTCGCCTGCCCGGACCGGCGCAGCGTCGCGGCCGCCCGGCGAGCGGTGCGCAGGACGGGGTCGTGACCGCGCCGACGCACCGCGGAGCGCCTCGACGGCACCGGCACCAGCGCCACGGGCCGCCCATCGTGACCGCACCCGAGGTCCGACTCCAGCAGCGCCGTGGCAGCCACCGCCAGCGCGTCGCCGAGCGGCCGGGACAGTGGGAGGCGCCCGCGCTCCTTGTGCGCGATGATCACCGCCCGGACGGGATCGGCGTACGCGGCCGCCCCGGCCAGCGGCAGACCGACTGGCTCCAGCCACCCGGCCGACGACAGGTGAGCGGGCTCCGGCCGCCCGCTCAACGGCAGATTTGCTGGCTCTGGCGCCGCGAGGTGCGGCCGCTGCCCTGGCGGCGGGGGTAGACGGCGTACCGTCGCCGGCCCGAGGAGAGCGTCGCGGCAGGCCGGGCAGAGCAGGCCGGGATGCTCACCGCAGCCGGCGCAGCTGTCCCCGAGCACGAGGTCGGCGGCCCCTCGCGCCAGGCCGGCCAGACTCCGGCCGAGACCGGCCGTCGTCGGCCCCAGCCGCTGCCCCAACCGCATTGCGCCGGCCCGCCCGGGGCCTCCCGTCACTGCCATGCCGCCCATCTTGCGCTCCGGCACCGACAGCCCCGAGTCACCACCAGGCGACTGCGCGCATCGCCATGATCGCAAGCATGGTGCGACACGAGATTTCGTGCTGAACGTGATCATTTCGAGCGGCAGGGGCGTCGCGGCGGAGGGCGCGGCGGCGATGCGCGGCGGGTCAGCCGGGGTAGGTGGGGGCGCGGCCCGGGCCGATCTCGCTCCAGCTGCTGCCGGCGCGCTGCATGTACAGGACACCGTCGGCGGTCTCGAGCACGGCCGGCAGCCCAGGCGACGACGTGATCCGGACGCCGTCGGTCGCGGTCAACCCACGCGGCGCCGTGACCTGGCCGGACAGCCCCACGGTGTGCGGTAGGACGCCCTGCTCTGTGCTGGACAGGACGATGACGCTGTCGGCGGCGCTCCAGGCACCACTGGACGTGCTCCAGGCGATGTCGACGGCGGTGCCGGCCGGGCCGACCGGGCGCATGCCCTCGATGCGGATGGTGCCCCTGCTGTCGGGCTCGCGGACGAGGCCGGCGACGTAGGCCAGGCCGTCCACGATCATCGCGATCCTGGCGCCGTCCGGCGACAGCGCCAGCCGGTCGACGTCGCGCCCGGTGAGGCCGGCGGCCACCACGTCGACCCGCTCGCCGTCGGCGCCGGCGGCGACGAGCCCGTGTCCTTCGACGCCGTGGTCGACGGCCCAGATCAGGCCGGAGCGGTCCCACGCGGGCGAGCTGAGGTCGACACCCTCGAAGACGGTCTGCACGGTCTCGTCCTCGCCGAACGTCGCCACCTGGAGCAGGTGGCCGTCGCCGCTGATGACGGCGCCACGGTTGCCGCCGAGGTTGACGGCGAACTCGCGGATGTCGGCCATGGAGCCCAGCGGTCCCGGCACCGGCGTCGGCTCGCCGTCGCCCAGCGAAACCACGCCCGCCTCGCCGATCGCGTAGGCCGGGGTGTCAGATTTGAGCACCACGGGGTCGTACTGGCTCATCACGGGGTCGCGCGGCGACAGCGCGTCGCCCTGGACCAGCGGCGCCCGGCCGGAGGTCACCGCGACCCGTTCGACGTCGGGCAGCATCCCGAGCGTCCAGGTCAGCTGGGCAGCCATCAGTTCGCGCGTCTCCGGGTCGGCGATGGCGGCCGCGGCGCTGAGCTCCACCGTCGCGACGCCACCTTCGACCGGGACCGCGTTGACCTCGAGCTCCGTCCCGTCCGGGAACGCGGTCCGCACGGCCGGCGCGAGCCACTGCGACGGACCGGACAGCACCTTGCGCGCGAGCAGGGTCGCCGCGCTGGCCGACCGCGGGATGTAGATCGGGTCGGGCACGAGGACCTCGAGGCCCGGGTCGAAGAAGTAGACGTTGCGCGGTTCGTACTCGCGGTCGAAGCTGAACACGGCGATGACGATGCCTGGCTCGGGGTCGGTGATGCGCCACTCGCCGTTCTCGCGCACCAGATGCAGGTTCATCTCGCGCGTCGTGCCGGGCTCGGCCGCGACGTAGGTGCCGTCGACACCGACCGTCGCACTGACGGTCATCTGGACGTCGACGCGGTCCTCGCCGATCGCCTCGATGTCCGGCGTCGCGCCGAGGTACACCGTGACGTTCTCCGCCGGGTCCCAGGCCGCGGCGGCCTCGTCGGTCAGGAAGAGCCGGGCGGTCTCGTACCCGGGCTCGTACGAGGCCATCGCCTCGATGAACCCGCTGACGACGCCGACGGCGTCCGCGCCGGGCTCCGGTGGCGGCGCCTCGACCTGGATGAACCGCCGCTCCTCCGACGGTGGCTCCACCGACTCGCCGCCGAGGACCGGGCCGGAGGTCGGGATCTCGCTGCAGCCCGCGACGACGGCGGCAACGACCAGCGTCGCGACCAGGCAGGTTCGGCTACGCATGCCGCGACACCTCCTGCGCCGGATCCGCCGACGACGGTGTCGGCTCGCCGTCCGCGGTGGCCGGCGACGCCGGGGACGACGGGGACTCCGTCGCCGGGCCGAGGCGCCGGTACGGTTCACCGACCCCGGACGCGTCCACGGCGCCATCGCCGACGTCGTCGGGCACCAGAGCCAGCGGCGAGGACCGCAGGTCGTCGCCGGCGACCCGCGGCAGCGTGAGCCGGAACTGCGACCCCTCGCCGGGCTCGCCCCACGCCTGCAGCCAGCCGCCGTGCAGCCGGGCGTCCTCGAGGGCGATGGACAGGCCGAGCCCGGTGCCGCCGGTGGTGCGGGCCCGCGCTGGGTCGGCGCGCCAGAACCGGTGGAACACCAGCGACGACTCCCCCGGCTTCAGCCCCACGCCGTGGTCGCGGACGGTGATGGCGACGGCGTGGTCGTCGGTGGCGAGCCGGACGCGCACGTCGCGACCCTCCCCGTGCTCGATGGCGTTGACGACCAGGTTGCGCACGATGCGCTCGATGCGCCGGGCGTCGACCTCGGCCATGACCGGCTCGACCGGGACGTCGACCAGCAGGTCGCTGCCCTTCTGGACCGCCAGGGGCGTCGCCGCGTCGATCACCTTGTGCACGACGTCGCGCACGTCGAAGCGCTCGGCGTTGAGCGCGGCCGCGCCGGCGTCGAACCGGCTGATCTCGAGCAGGTCGGTGAGCAGCGCCTCGAACCGGTCCAGCTGTGCCTGCAGCAGCTCGATTGAGCGCTCGGTGACGGGGTCGAAGTCGTCGCGCGCCTCGTAGAGCACATCGGCGGCCATCCGCACCGTCGTCAGCGGGGTGCGCAGCTCGTGGGAGACGTCGGAGACGAACTGCTGCTGCATCCGCGACAGGTCCTCGAGCTGGCCGATCTGGTGCTGCAGGCTGGCGGCCATCTGGTTGAAGCTCATGGCCAGCCGGGCGAGGTCGTCGCGGCCGCGCACCGCCATCCGCTCCGACAGCCGCCCGGCGGAGAACCGCTCGGCGATCCGCGCCGCCATCCGCACCGGCGTCACCACCTGCCGCGCCACCAGCCAGGCCAGCGCGCACAGCAGCAGCACCAGCAGCACGCCCGCCGTGGCCAGCGCCGTCAGCACCAGGTCGATGGTCTGCTGCTGCTCGGTCAGCGGGAACAGGTAGTAGAGCTCGTAGTCCTGGCCGGTGGGGTCGGTGATGCTGCCGCCCACCGCGAGGCCGGGCACGCTGTCGCCGTTGACGTAGTTGATCGACGTGTAGGTGCGGAAGACGCGCGGCTCCTCGCTCACGCGGTCGCGCAGGTCCGCCGGGACGCTCTCGGAGCTGGCCCGCGAGCGGTACGTCGGCGCGCCCTCGGAGCCCAGCACTACGATCTCGTACAGCGGCTCGGTTGCCGCCGACGTGCTGCCACCAGCGGCGAGGGTCTCGGCGATCTGCACGAGCGTCTGCCGCAGCTCTGCCGGCGCCTGGTCGACCGCGGCGTCGAGGCTGCGCTGGGCGCTGTCGATACCCGCCGACGCGTCGGCCACCGCGGCCTCGGCCTGCGCCTGCAGGAGGCCATCGGTGATCTGCCGGGACAGGGTGATGCCCAGCAGCGACACCACGACGACGGACAGCGTCAGCGTCGCGGTGATGACGCGGAGCTGGATCGAACGCCGCCACGCCCCGCGCACGAGCTGCCACGGCCGCGCCGACCACTGCGCCAGGCGCGGCAGCAGCCGGCTGAGCACGTCGGCACCGGTCGGTACCGCGGCGCCGTCACGCACCGGGCGGGTCACTGGATCACCCAGGGCCGGCCTTGTACCCCACACCGCGTACGGTCACGACGATCTCGGGTCGCTCCGGATCGTGCTCGATCTTGGAGCGCAGGCGTTGCACGTGGACGTTCACCAGGCGGGTGTCGGTGGCGTGGCGATAGCCCCACACCTTCTCCAGCAGCTCCTCCCGGGTGAACACCTGCCACGGCCGGCGGGCCAGGCAGGCGAGCAGGTCGAACTCCAGCGGTGTCAGCGAGATGGGCGTCCCGTCACGCTTGACCGAGTGCCCGGCGACGTCGATGACGACGTCACCGACCTGCAGCGTCTCGGGCTTCGGGTCGTCGGTGCGGCGAAGCCGGGCCCGCACGCGAGCGACCAGCTCCTTGGGCTTGAACGGCTTGACGACGTAGTCGTCGGCGCCGGACTCCAGGCCGACGACGACGTCCACGGTGTCGCTCTTGGCGGTGAGCATGACGATCGGCACGCCGGACTCGGCGCGGATCTCCTTGCACACGTCGATGCCGTCGCGGCCGGGAAGCATCAGGTCGAGCAGCACGAGGTCGGGCTTGAACTCCCGGAATGCCGGCAGCACGTCGTCACCACGAGTGATGATCGCGTGCTCGTAGCCCTCCCCGCGCAGGACGATTCCGAGCATCTCGGCCAACGCGGTGTCGTCGTCGACGATGAGCACACGTCCTTTCATGTCCATATCGTGACACCGAAGTGGCCCTGACGTCGAAAATGGCCTCATCGACGGCCTGTCGGACTCCCCGGCCGTGCTGGTCCGAACACTGTCCGTAGGACGTGACAGGATGTTCGTGCTGCCCGACCAGGCAGGCGTCGTGACCATCAACCGGCCGGTGCGCCAGTCGTCGCCGGGGCACAGCGACGAATCCGCACGGAGAGTGCGCCAGCGGCAACGGATGAGCCGCCATGCGTACACGCGAAGGAGAGGATCATGTCCGGGAACGCAGGGTCGCCGCCCCCGCCGGACGACTACCCTGCCGGCGACGACCAGCCGGACGACCGCCTCGAGGGCGAGCAGCCGCCTGTGGGCGGGGACCAGCCTGCGCCGACCACGCCCGGTAGCGACCGGCCGACTGAGCCGACGGCCCCGTATCCGGGCTGGTCACCTCAGCAACCCAGTGGCTGGTCCCAGCCGAGCGGCGGCTGGCAGGCCGGCGGCCAGGGTGCTGGCTGGCACCAGGCCGGCGGCCCGAGCCAGGCCGGCGGCCCGAGCCAGGCCGGCGGCCCGAGCCAGCCCGGCGGCCCGAGCCAGCCCAGCGGCCCGCAGCAACCAAGCGGCCCGCAGCAGCCCAGCGGCCCGCAGCAGCCCGGCAGCTCCCAGGGCGCGTCCGGGTGGCAGGCGCCCGGCGGTTGGCAGCAACCGAGCGGTGGCTACAGCCAGGGTGGGCAGGGCCAGTGGCAGCAGGGCGGCTGGGCCACCGGGCCCAACCCAGCCTGGCAGGTGCCCGACGCCAAGCCCGGTGTCATCCCGCTGCGCCCGCTCGGCGTCGGCGAGATCCTCGACGGCGCCGTCACCACCATCCGCCGCAACCTCGGCGCCATGCTGGGCCTGTCCGCCGTCGTCGCGGCGGTCACGCAGATCCTTTCCGCCGCGGCTTTGGCCTGGGTGTTCGGCGACCAGATCACCGAACCCAACCTCGGTATCACCGACGAGTCCGAGGCGCTGGACGACATCGCCCGGGCCATCCCGGTCACCCTGCTGAGCCTGCTGGTCACGCTGATAGCGACGGTCTTCCTGACCGGTGTGCTGACGGTGGTGGTCGGCCGGGCCGTGCTGGGCCGGCAGCTGAGCATCGGGCAGGCGTGGAACGAGTCCAAGGGGCGGCTGCCGCGCTTGCTCGGCCTCACATTCGTGTACACGCTCATCTGGCTCAGCCCGACCATCGGGGTCGCCGTGCTTGCGATCGTACTGGCCGCGGTCGGCGGCGCCCCGGCTGCCGTCATCGCGGTCCTGGTCGGACTCGCTGCCATTCCGCTGACGGTGTGGCTGTACGTGCGCTTCGCGTTGTCCACGCCGGCGCTGATGCTGGAGACGTCGGTGCGGGGCAACGGCGGGCCGCGGCCCATCGGCATCATCGAGTCGCTGCGCCGCTCGGCCGCGTTGGTGCGCACGTCGTGGTGGCGGGTGTTCGGCATCCTGCTGCTCATCACCATCGTGGTGTGGCTGATCAACCAGGTGGTGGCGGTGCCGTTCGGGGTGCCGGGGCTGCTCGGCGACGGCCCTGACGACACCGTCAGCTGGTTCGTGCTCAACACGCTCGCCGGCATGATCGCCGCGACCATCACCGCGCCGTTCTCGGCCGCGGCCACCGCCCTGCTGTACATCGACCGGCGCATCCGCCGCGAAGGGCTCGACATCGAGCTGGCCCGGGCGGCCGGAGTCGAGCTGCCCGGCCGCGGCGGCGGCCCGGCGGCCCCGCCACCGTGATCATGGCGTCCGTCCCGGTCGACCCGGGTCGCGACGAGGCCCGCGACCTCGCCCGCGACGAGCTGTCCAAGCCCTCCTACGAACGCGACACGCCGCTGCTGAGCCGCGTGATGCGCTGGATCCTGAACCAGATCGACCGGCTGCTTGACGCCGCCACCGGCGCCTTCTCCAGCCGCATCGCGATCTCGGCCATCGTGGCCGTCGTCGTCGTGCTGGCGGCGGTCATCGTGCTGCGCACCGGCCCGATGGCGCGCCGGGCGGCCCGCCGCGCCGGCCCCGTTCTCCCCGACCGCCGCCGGACGGCCGCCGAGCACCGCGCCGCCGCCGACGCCGCCGCGGCCCGCTCGGACTGGAACACCGCCGTCGTCGAGCGGTACCGCGCGGTCGTGACGGGCCTCGAAGAGCGCGGCGTCCTCGACGACCGCTCCGGCCGCACCGCCGACGAAGCGGCTCGCGAGGCGGGCGCCGTCCTGGCCGACGTCGCGGAGTCGATGCGCCGCGGCGCCATCTTGTTCGACGCGGTCCGCTACGGTGGCGCGGACGCGACGGCCGGCGACGACACCAGCCTGCGGGCCCTGGACGCCGCGGTCGCCGCCGCCCGCCCCTCCAACGGGGCACCGGCCGGACCGACCCTGGCGGTGCCGTTGTGAGCCTGACGACGAGCGGCCCGACGACACCGCGCGCCGCCGCGGCGGGGCCTTTGGACCCCACCCGCGCGGAGCACTGGCGGCGCTGGCGGCGTCCGCTCGCCGTCGTCGGGTTGCTCGTCGCCACCGCGGTGGTGCTCGGCATCGTCGAGAGCCGGGCCAGCCGCGGCTTCCTCGACCCGGAGGGGGTCGACGCCGGCGGCGCTCGCGCGCTGGCCCGGCTACTGGAGGACCAAGGGGTGCGCATCGACCCGGTACGCACCGTTGCCGACGTCACCGAGGTCGCCGGCCCGGACGACACCCTGCTCGTCACCGTCCCGGACCTGCTGACCCCGGAGCAGGTGGACCGCGTCGTCGACACCGGCGCCCGGCTGGTGCTCGTCGCCGCGCGGTCCAGCGTCACCGACTTCGCGCCGGAGCTCGCCGCCGTCTCCGTCGCCGCGGCGGACGAGGTCGAGCCCGACTGCGACCTGCCGGAAGCCGAGCGAGCCGGGTCGGCGCGGCTCGGCGACACCGCGTACACCGGCGACGTCAGCCGCAGCGCCGGGGTCCGCTGCTATCCCGTCGGCGGCGACCCCACCCTCGTCGTCACCGCCAGCGCCAGCGGCAGCGAGGTGGTCCTCGTCGGCACCGCCGACCCGCTTACCAACGAGTTCCTCGACCGGGACGGCAACGCCGCGCTGGCCATGGGGCTGCTCGGCCGGAGCGAGCGGCTGGTCTGGTACCGCCCGGTCCCCGAGTCCTCCGGCGACACCGCCGGTTCCTTCACCGACCGGTTGCCCAGCTGGGTGCGTGCCGGTGCCTGGCAGCTGGTGGTCGCCGTCGCGCTGGCCGGGCTGTGGCGGGCTCGGCGGCTTGGCCGGCTCGTGCCCGAGCCCTTGCCCGTCGTCGTCCGGGCCAGCGAGACCACGGAGGGCCGGGCCCGGCTCTACCGACGCGGCCGGTCACGCGAGCACGCCGCCGCACTGCTGAGGGAGGCCGCCGTGCGCCGGCTCAGCGCCACGACCGGCGGCGGGCCGGCCGGCGCAACCGGCGGCGGTTGCTCCGACGACGTCGGCGCGCTGGCCGCTGTCCTGGCCGAGCGCACCGGCCGGTCCGTTGGCGAGATCACCGCGCTGCTGGCCGGACCGCCGCCGGCCGACGACGCCGCGCTCGTGCGCCTGGCCGACCACCTCGACGACCTGGAGCGGGCCGGTTCCGCCGCCCCCGCGACGTCCACGAGAAGGGATCCCCGTTCACCGTGACCGATGCGTCCATCACCGCACCGGCCGACCCGGCCCGCGAAGCCCTCACCAGCGTCCGGCACGAGGTCGCGAAGGCGGTCGTCGGACAGGACCCCGCCGTCACCGGCCTGGTCATCGCGCTGCTCTGCCGCGGCCATGTGCTGCTCGAAGGAGTACCCGGCGTCGCCAAGACGTTGCTGGTGCGTGCCCTCGCCGCCACCCTCGACGTCGAGGCCAAACGGGTCCAGTTCACGCCCGACCTGATGCCCGGCGACATCACCGGCTCGCTCGTGTACGACGCGCGGACCGCGGAGTTCTCGTTCTCGGCCGGGCCGGTCTTCACCAACTTGCTGCTCGCGGACGAGATCAACCGCACGCCGCCGAAGACGCAGGCCGCGCTGCTGGAGGCGATGGAGGAACGCCAGGTCTCCGTCGACGGCGAGCCGCGGCCGCTGCCCGACCCGTTCGTCGTCGCCGCCACCCAGAACCCGGTCGAGTACGAGGGTACCTACCCGCTGCCGGAAGCCCAGCTCGACCGCTTCCTGCTCAAGCTCACCGTCGCGGTCCCGGAGCGCTACGACGAGGTCGCGGTGCTGCGCCGGCACGCCGACGGCTTCGACCCGCGTGACCTGTCCGCCGCCGGGGTGCGCACCGTCGCCGGCCCGGCCGACCTCGTCGCGGCTCGGGAGGCGGTGGCGGCCGTCCGGGTCGAACCGGACGTCCTGGGGTACATCGTCGACATCTGCCGGGCGACGCGGACGTCGCCGTCGGTGCAGCTGGGCGTCTCGCCGCGCGGCGCGACGGCGCTGCTCAGAACCGCCCGGGCATGGGCGTGGCTGTCCGGTCGCGACTTCGTCACCCCCGACGACGTCAAGGCGCTCGCCCGGCCGACCCTGCGGCATCGGCTGACGCTGCGCCCCGAGGCCGAGATGGAGGGCGTCGCCGCCGACTCCGTCCTCGACACCGTGCTGTCCACCGTCCCCGTGCCACGCTGATGGTCCTGTCCGGCCGGGTCGCGCTGCTGGCGGCGCTGGGCGCGGTCATCGTCGTCGTCGCCGCGCCGTCGACCGGCGGCGTCGTGGCTGTGTCCGCCGTCGTCGTGGCCGTGGCGCTCGTCGACGCCGTGCTGGCCGGCTCGCCCCGGCGGCTGTGGTTCGAGCGGCGCGGCGACGAGACCGTCCGGCTGGGCGAGACGGCCACCGTCGCGCTCACAGTCGTCAACGACGGACGGCGGCGAGTGCGAGGGGTGCTGCGCGACGCCTGGCCGCCGTCATCGGGCGCGCTGGCCGACCGGTTCCCCGTCGACGTCGCTCCCGGCGGCCGGCAGACCGTCGAGACCGCGCTGCGGCCCACCCGCCGCGGCGACCGGCCCGCCGACCGCGTGACCGTGCGCAGCTTCGGGCCGCTGGGGCTGGCCGGGCGGCAGGGGTCGCACGGCGTGCCGTGGACGCTGCGGGTGCTGCCGCCGTTCCGGGCCCGGCGGCACCTGCCGTCGCGGCTGAGTCGGCTGCGCGAGATCGACGGCCGCTCGGCGCTGCGCATCCGCGGCCAGGGCACGGAGTTCGACTCGCTGCGCGAGTACGTCATCGGCGACGACACCCGCTCCATCGACTGGCGTGCCACGGCCCGTCGCGGCGACGTCGTCGTGCGCACCTGGCGCCCGGAACGCGACCGGCACGTGCTGATCGTCCTCGACACCGGCCGCACCTCCGCCGGCCGGGTCGGTCTGCCTGGCGGCCTCACCGGAGAAGAGTGGCTCGGCCGTGATGAGCCCCGGCTAGACGCCGCCATCGACACCGCGCTGCTGCTCGGAGCACTGGCCGCCCGCGCCGGCGACCGCGTAGACCTGCTCGCCCACGACCGCCGCGTGCGCGCCGAGGTCGCCCGCCCGGCCGCCGGCGACGTGCTGCGTCGCATGGTCGACGCTGTCGCCACCCTCGAGCCGGAGCTGCTGGAGACCGACTACCGCGCGCTGGCCGCGGAGGTCATGAACCGGGCGCGGCGGCACGCCTTCGTCGTCATCGTGACCGGGCTGGACTCCAGCGCCGTCGAGCTCGGCCTGCTGCCCGTGATCGGGCAGCTCACCCGCCGGCACACGGTGCTGGTGGCGTCGGTGGCCGACCCGCGGCTG
This sequence comes from Jiangella asiatica, assembly GCF_004349065.1. Classification (GTDB taxonomy): domain Bacteria; phylum Actinomycetota; class Actinomycetes; order Jiangellales; family Jiangellaceae; genus Jiangella; species Jiangella asiatica. The sequence goes on along the minus strand of NZ_SMKZ01000001.1, from coordinate 299,708 downwards.
GCGTCGCTGGCGCGCGGACGGGGCGACGCCGACGCCGTTTATGCCGCGGCCGCCGCCGAGCACGACCGGCTGGCCCGGGCCCGGGTGGCCGAGCTGCTCGCCCGCCGCGGCGCCCACGTCATCGACGCCGCACCCACGGACCTGCCGCCGGCTGTCGCCGACCGCTACCTGGAGCTCAAAGCCACCGGCCGCCTCTGAAGCCCGCAGCCCGCCTCCGCCCGCCCGTTTCCTCGTTGCGCCGTTCCCTTCCCCCGTGAGCGGGATGGCAAGGTTGTCCAGCAGGACTCCGTCAGCCGGCGACGGGAAGCGTGTCGGCGCGGGCGGTGCGGTCGACGTCGCCGACCTCGCCGGCCAGCACCGCGCGCCGTCCGTACACCCAGACGTAGGCGATGAACAGGACCTCCGCCGCGACGCCGATCGCGATGCGGGCCCAGGTGGGGAGCCCGGACGGGGTCACGAACGCCTCGATGACGCCGGACACCAGTAGCACACCTGCCAGGCCGACCGCCATGCCGATGGTGGCCCTGCCGACCTCCGCGAGCGCCTCACCGCGCCCGCGCGGGCCCGGGTCGACGACCGTCCAGCCAAGCCGCAGCCCGGCGCCGGCCGCCACGAACACCGCCGTCAGCTCCAGCAGCCCGTGCGGCGTGATCAGGCCGAAGAAGATGTCCAGCCGGCCGGCTGCCGCCATCAGCCCTGCCGACGCGGCCAGGTTGACCACGTTCATCCACAGCACGTACACGACCGGGATGCCCAGGAACACGCCCAGCGTGAGGCAGGCCGCGGCGACCCAGGCGTTGTTGACCCACACCCGCGCGGCGAACGACCCGGCCGGGTTCTCGGAATAGTAGTTCTCGAAGTCGTGCTCGACGAGCTGCCGGATCTGCTCCGGGGCGCCGATGGACGCCTGCACGCTCGGGTTCGCGGCCACCCACCACGAGATGGCGACCGAGACCACGACGAACGCGAACGCCGCGCCCAGCCACCACCGCCGGCTGAGGTACACCGCCGCCGGGAAGCTCACCGTGAGGAAGCGGGCGACGTCGCGCCAGCCCGGGTCGTGGGCGCCGGCGATGGCCGTACGCGCTCGGGCGACCAGCGCGGACAGCCGTCCGACGACGGCCGGGTCCGGCGCCGCCGAGCGCAGGGTGGACAGGTGCGTGGACGCGGCCCGGTACAGCGCGACCAGCTCGTCGGCCTCCGGTCCGCTCAACCGGCCGCGCCGGCGGGCAAGCTGCTCCAACCGGTCCCATTCGGCGCGATGCGCGGCGACGAACGCGTCGAGATCCACGACAGTCGAGCCTAGACGACCGCCCCACCGCCCGCCGTCCGCCGCCGTGTTGCGCCGCCCGGTCCGGTCCCGCGCCTCCAGCCCGTGGGAGGAGTGCGGCAGACTAGCCGGGATGAGCGACCTGGTCACCGGCGAGGCCGTCCCCCTGGAGCTGCGGCTGGCCAAGCTACCGTCGCGCGCGCTGGCGATCGTGCTGGACGCGGTCGTGCTCGGCCTGCTGGGCCTCGGGCTGCTCCTGCTGTTCACCCAGGTCGTCCCGGACGTGGACCTGGCACTGGCGACGGCGATGGTGATCGCGGGCGGGGTGTTCGTCGTGGTCGTCATCCCGACCACCGTCGAGACGCTGACCAGGGGCAAGTCGCTCGGCAAGGCGGCGTTCGGGCTGCGCGTGGTGCGCGATGACGGCGGGCCGATCCGGTTCCGGCACGCGCTGACCCGAGCGCTCGCGGGGGTGTTCGCCGACTTCATCGTGACGGCCGGGGTCGGGGCGGTGGTGTGCTCGCTGCTGAACTCGCGCGACAAGCGGATCGGCGACCTACTGGCCGGGACGGTCGTGGTGCGTGAGCGCATCCCGTCGGTGTCGACGCCGCCGCCGGCCATCGATCCGCGGCTGGCACCGTGGGCGTCGACGCTGGAGCTGTCTCGGTTGCCGGACCGGCTCGCCATGGCGGCCAGGACGCTGCTCGCCCGGGCGCCGCAGCTGGCGCCGGAGGCACGGACCCGGCTCGCGACCGAGCTGGCGGCCGAGGTCGCGTCGGTGGTCAGCCCGCCGCCTCCGCCCGGAACGCCGCCGTGGGAATACCTGGTGGCCGTGCTGGCCGAGCGTCGCCGCCGCGACAGCCTGCGTCTGTCGCCCGGCGCTGCTGCCGCGGCGACGCCACCCCCGTCCGCTCAGCCGTCCGCGACCCCACCAGCACCACCGCCGCAGCCAGCGGATCCGGCAGCTGCGGAGCCCGACCGTCCCTCCGGCGCCCCGGGTGGCTTCGCTCCTCCGACATGAGGCCCGTCGTCCCACGCGCGCCGCTAGGCCCTCGCGGAGTGACGCCTCGCACCGCTGCCGACGCGATCATTCGGACTCCCCGAAATGATCACGTTCAGCAGGATCACCCGAGCCTCACCATGATTGCGAGCATGGTGTGACACGAGATCTCGTGCTGAACGTGATCATTCGCGACTCAGTAGCGGTACTGGTCGTTCTTGTACGGCCCCTCCACCGCGACACCGAGGTAGGCGGCCTGCGTCGGGGTCAGCTCCGTCAGCTTGACGCCGAGGGCGTCCAGGTGCAGGCGGGCGACCTTCTCGTCGAGGTGCTTGGGCAGCGTGTAGACGCCGAGCGGGTAGTCCGCGCTCTTGGTGAACAGCTCGATCTGTGCCAGCACCTGGTTCGTGAACGAGTTGGACATCACGAACGACGGGTGACCGGTGGCGTTGCCGAGGTTGAGCAGCCGGCCCTCGGACAGGACGATGACGGTGTGGCCGTCCGGGAACGTCCACTCGTGCACCTGCGGCTTGATCTCGGTGCGCACGATGCCCGGCACGGCGGCCAGCCCGGCCATGTCGATCTCGTTGTCGAAGTGACCGATGTTGCCGACGATGGCCTGGTGCTTGGCCCGGGACAGGTGGTCGACGGTGATGACGTCGCGGTTGCCGGTGGCGGTGACGACTATGTCGGCGCGCTCGATGGCGTCGTCGAGCGTGGTGACCTCGTAGCCGTCCATCGCCGCCTGCAGCGCGCAGATCGGGTCGATCTCGGTCACGAGCACCCTGGCGCCCTGGCCGCGTAGCGACTCCGCGCAGCCCTTGCCGACATCGCCGTAGCCGCAGACCACGGCCACCTTGCCGCCGATGAGCACGTCGGTGGCGCGGTTGATGCCATCGATCAAGGAGTGCCGGCAGCCGTACTTGTTGTCGAACTTGCTCTTGGTGACGGAGTCGTTGACGTTGATGCCCGGGAACAGCAGCGCGCCGTCGCGGTGCATCTCGTACAGCCGGTGCACGCCGGTGGTGGTCTCCTCGGTGACGCCCTTGATCTGCTGGGCGATGGCACTCCAGCGACTCGGGCTCTCGGTGAGCGACCGCGCCAGCACGCCGAGCACGACGCGCCACTCCTCGGAGTCGCCCTCGGCCGGAGCCGGGACCGCGCCGGCCTTCTCGAACTCCACGCCCTTGTGGACCAGCAGCGTCGCGTCGCCGCCGTCGTCGAGGATCATGTTCGGACCGTCACCGCCGGGCCAGGTCAGCGCCTGCTCGGTGCACCACCAGTACTCCTCCAGCGTCTCGCCCTTCCAGGCGAACACCGGCACACCGGCGGGAGCATCCACCGTGCCGGACGGTCCGACGACGACGGCGGCGGCCGCGTGGTCCTGGGTGGAGAAGATGTTGCACGAAGCCCAGCGGACCTGCGCGCCGAGCGCGACCAGCGTCTCGATCAGCACGGCGGTCTGGACGGTCATGTGCAGCGACCCGGTGATGCGGGCGCCGGTGAGCGGCTTGCTGTCGCCGTACTCGGCGCGCATCGCCATCAGCCCGGGCATCTCGTGCTCGGCTAGGCGCAGCTCGCGGCGGCCGAAGTCGGCGAGGGAGAGGTCGGCGACCTTGAAGTCGACGGACATGAGGTGGGTTCCTTCCACGGTGGCGGACGGGGTCAGGCTCGGCGGGCCGTCACGGGCACCGCGCGAACCGACCCGGCGCGACCCATCTGGGTCCGCGGCATCACCTGCGCCGGCATGGTCGGAGCCGAGTCTACTCCCCCGATCACCCATGATCATCAACGCTCAGCGACGTCATGACGTCGCCAACCGTTGATGATCATGAGGTCGACGGGGGCGACGACACTGTCCGGTCGATGTCGGGCTCCAGGTAGATGTGGGTCGCCTCGGGCACGGCGGCACGGATGCGCTCCTCGGCGCCGTCGATGGCCGCCGCGATCTGCTCACCGGTCTGGTCGTTGCGCACCGCCAGCTTCGCCGCCACCAGCAGCTCCTCGGGGCCGGTGTAGAGGGTGCGCAGGTGGATGACGCGGCCGATGTCGTCGCCGGCGGTGGCCGCGGCGTGGATGGCCTTGACGTTCTCCTCCGCCGCGCCTTCGCCGATCAGCAGGCTGGACATCTCGATGGCCAGGATCACCGCGATGACCACCAGCAGGACACCGATGGCCGCGGTGCCGGCGACGTCCCAGTAGGCGTTGTCGGTGATCAGCGCCATGCCGACGCCGATGAGGGCGAACACCAAGCCGAGCAGTGCGCCGATGTCCTCGAGCAGGATGACCGGCAGCTCCGGCGACTTCGCCCGCCGGACGAACCGCACCCACGTCGCACCGTTGCGCACCCGGTTGGATTCGATGACTGCGGTGCGCAGCGAGAACGACTCCATGATGATCGCGGCCACGAGGACCGCGATCGGCACCCACCACCACCTGCTCTCCAGCAGCTCGTTCGGGTGGCCGGCGTGGATCTCCTCGTACTTGTGGTAGGCCTCGTACAGCGCGAAGAGGCCACCGATGCTGAACAGAACGATGGAGACGATGAACGCGAACACGTACCGCACGCGGCCGTAGCCGAACGGGTGCTCCGGCGTCGCCTTGCGCTGTGCCCGGCGGCCGCCCACCAGCAGCAGCACCTGGTTGCCGGCGTCGGCGACGGAGTGGACGGCCTCGGCCAGCATGGACGAGGCGCCCGTCACCGCGAACGCGATGAACTTGGTGACGGCGATGCCGGTGTTCGCCAGCAGCGCCGCGACGACGGCCTTGGTACCACCTTCAGTGGCCATGAGTGCGAGTTCCTTCGTTCCCGGGAGGTGAGAGGGTCTATCGTGTCGTGTCCAGCGCCGTCGTGAGCGTGAACGCCACGCCGTCGCCGCGCAGTGTCGCGTCGGTGTCCGTCGCCGGGACGAACGCCGCGTGTCCCCGCCGCAGCGTCACGTCGCCGACGGCGGCGGTGCCGTCGACCACGAGTACCAACCGCGGGCCAGGCACCGGCACCGTCGTCCCCTCGGACAGCGGCACCCGGGACAGCAGCAGCTCGTCGACGTCCGGGACGGGGTACAGCTCCTCGCCGCCGGCCGGCTTCGGCGTGACCATGACCGCGCCGCCCGGCTCGTAGCGCAGCAGGTTCAGCACCTCGGCGGCGTCGACGTGCTTGGGCGTCAGCCCCGCACGCAGCGTGTTGTCAGAGCTGGCCTGCGGCTCGACGGCGACCCCGGACAGGTAGGCGTGGGGCACGCCGGCCGGAACGAACGCCGCCTCGCCCGGCGCGAGCCGCACCAGCCGCATCAGCAGGGCCAGCAGCAGGCCACGGTCGTGCGGGTAGTCCTGAGCCAGCCGGGTCACCAGGCCGAAGCGAGGGTCGTCGCGGCGGGCCGAGGCCTCCGCGACGAGAGCGGTGACGACGTCCGCGGCCTGGTCGTCCCCGAGCGTCAGCCAGCGCCGGACGACCCGCTCCAGCCCACCGGCGGTGCGCAGCACAGCGCCGGCGCCCACGAGGTCGGGGTGCTCGCAGCTCTCCAGGACCTCGGCAACGGCACCCGGGTCGTCGAAGCCGAGCAGCGCCTCGAACTCGGTGAGCGCGACGACCATCTCCGGCTTGTGGTTACGGTCGCGGTACGAGCGTCGCGGGTCGTCCAGCGCGACACCGGCGGCGTCCTCGGCGGCGAACCCCGCCACGGCTTGGTCGATGGTCGGGTGCACCTGGATCGACAGCGGCCGCGCGACGGCCAGGATCTTCAGCAGGAACGGCAGCCGCGGCCCGAACCGCTCGACCACCGCGGCACCGAGGGTCGCGGCGGGGTCGCCGGCGACGTAGCGGTCCAGGCTGCGCCCGTCGCCGGCCACCGTCGACGGCGACCCGGGATGGGCGCCGATCCACAGCTCGGCCTCGGGCTGACCGGACGGCGGCCGGCCGAGCAGCTCCGCGATGACAGTGGGCGAGCCCCACGCGTACGAGCGCACGGGGTTGTCCAGAAGCACGGCCACGACCGGCAAGCCTAGCTGTCCTGCCATCAGGAGAGACAAACGCGTCGGCACCAGCACGTGTCGCGAGTGGCCACGGCCAACGGCTGCCCCGGCCGGCAGTGGTCAGGCCGGGCGGCCGAGCCCGAGCGCGAGGTAGGCGGCCGCGAACCGGCCGGTGGCCAGCAGGGCGGCGAACCGGCCGATGTCGGGGCCCTCGACGGCGCGCACCTCCTGCACGCGGACCCCGGCGCTGCTGGCGGCATCGTCCAGGCGGGCCCGCTCGGCGACGGCGGGATCGGTGTCGGCGCCGTCGTCGAGGATCACCAGGGCAGGCCGCGTCGTCGTCGCCGGGCCGTCCTCGAACGGGTCGGCGAACAGGTCCGGCTCCGGCGCACCGGCCAGCAGCGGCACCAGCTGGTCGGCGTCGCCGGCCACGGCGGGACGACCGCTGGCCGAGCGCAGCGCCTCCGCCACGCGGCGCGCCGCCCGCGCCGCCAGGACCGAACCGCCCCACACGACTGGGACGTCGTCGGCCAGCCCGAGCGCCAGCTCCTTGGCGGGGTTGACGTCGACCGGGACGCTCGGCCCGCACCGCTCGGCGACGTCGTCCAGAGCCGCCGCCACCGGCTCGGCGTCGACCTGCGGACCCAACCCGAGCAGGTGCAGCGCGTGCAGCATCGGGACGGCCAGCGCGGTGGCGTCGGTGGAGCCGGCCGGGATGAAGGTAGTGCCGCGGCCGGCCGCGGCGTCGCGCATGGGCGAGCGCTCCGGCGCCGTTACCAGCAGCGCGCAGCCGCGGCGGCGGGCCTCGGCGACGGCGGAGATCTCGTCCTCGCCGACGCCGTGCGGGCACACGAGGATGACCAGGTCGAGTGGGCCGGCCCAACCGGGCAGGCCACGGTGCGGCCAGGCGACGAACGGCACCGGGCAGATGGGCTCCAGGACGGCCCGGAACAGCCGGCCGTCGGCGCCACCGGCGATGACGGCGCGCGGACGGTCGCCGCCGCCGTCCAGCGAGCCGAGCACATCGGCGGCGGCCGACTCTGCCAGCCGCACCTGGGCCCCCCAGCCGGCGACGTCGCGGAGCACCGGGTCGATGACGCTCAGCGCGTTGGGGTCGTCGAGCGATCCGTCGAAGAACACGTGCGATGGCTCCTGTGGTGTCGGCGAAGTCAGCGGGTCCGGGCCTGGTCGACCAGCAGGACCGGGATGTCGTCGCGCACCGGATACGCCAGCACGCAGCCGGTGCAGGCGAGCTCGGACGCGGCGTCGTCGGGCTCCAGCCGGCTGTGACACACCGGGCAGGCGATGATCTGCAACAGCGTCGGGTCGAGTTTCATGCGTCTCCCTCTCCGGGCTCCCTGACCACCCGTAGGACGTCGTCGCGCACCCGCTCCATGACGGCGCGGTCGGCGCCCTCGACGTTGAGCCGCAGCAGCGGCTCGGTGTTGGACGGGCGCAGGTTGAACCACCACATCGGTGCGCCGGTGTGCTCGACGGTGAGGCCGTCGAGGCGGTCGATGGTGACGTCCGCCGCGTCGCCGAATGTCTTCTCGACCCGGGCCGTCACGGCATCGGCGTCGTGGACGGTGCTGTTGATCTCGCCGGAGGCGGCATACCGCTCGTACGGCGCGAGCAGGCGCGACAACGGCCGCGCCTGCTGGTCGGTGCCGAGGGCGGCCAGCGTGTGCAGCGCGGCGAGCATGCCGGAGTCGGCGCGCCAGAAGTCGCGGAAGTAGAAGTGCCCGGAGTGCTCGCCGCCGAAGATCGCCCCGGTCTCGGCCATGGTCTGCTTGATCAGCGAGTGGCCGACACGGGTGCGCACCGGGACGCCGCCGTGCTCGGCGATGATCTCCGGGACCGCCTTCGACGTGATGAGGTTGTGCACCACCTGGGCGCCGGGGTCGCGAGCCAGCTCGCGGACCGCGATCAGCGCCGTCAGTGCCGACGGCGACACCGGCTCGCCGCGCTCGTCGACGACGAAGCACCGGTCGGCGTCGCCGTCGAAGGCCAGGCCGACGTCGGCGCCGTGCTCGCGGACCGCCGCCTGCAGGTCGACCAGGTTGGCCGGATCGATCGGGTTGGCCTCGTGGTTGGGGAACGTGCCGTCCAGCTCGAAGTAGAGCTGCACCACGGTGAGCCCGTCGACCACCGCCAGCGCCGCCGGCGCGGTGAGCCCGGCCATGCCGTTGCCGGCGTCGACGACGACGGTGAGCGGCCGGCTCCCGGTGAGGTCGACCAGGCCGTGCAGGTGCTTCGCGTAGTCGCCGAGGGTGTCGCGGTGCTCGACGGCGCCGCGCGCACCGACCGCGGGCGCCGGCGGTACCCCGTCGTCGATCAGCGCCTTCATCTCCAGCAGCCCGGTGTCGCGGCCGACCGGGGCGGCACCGGCGCGGCACAGCTTGATGCCGTTGTAACGGGCCGGGTTGTGGCTGGCGGTGAACATGGCGCCGGGCAGGTTCAGCGCGCCGCTGGCGTAGTAGAGCTGATCGGTGCTCGTGAGGCCGGCGAGGACGACGTCGGTGCCGGCCGCGGTGGCGCCGTCGGCGAACGCGGCCGCCAGCCGGGGCGAGGTGGGGCGCATGTCGTGCCCGACGACCAGGCCCCCACGACCGCCGGCGAGCACGTGCGCGGCGGCCCAGCCGATGGCCCGGGCGGTGTCGTCGTCGAGCTGGTCGGGCACGACGCCGCGGATGTCGTAGGCCTTGAGGATCGGGGCGAGGTCGCGCACGGGGCGACACTACCTCGCCTGCACCTCGCCCGATGCCACGACCAGGCACATCACCAAGATTCTCCGCGCGTCACCAGGCTTGCGATCATGGTGCGATACGAGATCTCGTGCTGAACGTGATCATTCGGAGGGCAGGGGCGTGGTCGTGTCCGGCGCGGCCCGACGTTCTCTATGCGGCGCCGAGCCGGTAGCCCACGCCCCGCACCGTATGGATGACGCCGTGGCCCAGCTTCTTGCGCAGCGCATTCACGTATACGTTGACGACGTTCGTGCCCGGGTCGACGCAGTAGCCCCAGACCTGCTCGAGCAGCTGCTCGCGGCTCAGCACCTGGTCGGGGCGGCGCAGGAACGCCTCCAGCAGCCCGAACTCGCGGCTGGTGAGGTCGACCACCCGGCCGCCGGCCCAGGCCCGGCGAGCACGCAGGTCGAGCTGGACGGCGCCCGCGCTCAGCGTCGCACCGCTCGGCAGGCTGCCGGCTGCCCGCAACCGCCGGCGCACCCGAGCCAGGAGCTCGGCGAAGTGGAAGGGCTTGCGCATGTAGTCGTCCGCGCCGCTCTCCAGGCAGGTGGTGGCGTCACGTTCGGGCAGGCCGGTGAGCACCACGACCGGGACGGTGTGTCCGGCCGAGCGGATCTCGCGCAGCACCCGCAGCCCGTCGCGGTCGGGCGGCCCGAGGCCGAGCACGACCAGGTCGAACGCCCCGGACATGCCGAGCAGCCGGGCGGTCGCGCCGTCGTCGGCGAGCTGCGTCAGGTACCCGTTGCGGCGCAGCCCCTTCTGCACGAACGCACTGATGAGCGGGTCGTCCTCGACGATGAGGATGCTCGTCATGGGCTCTCCCTCGGCAGCGGACCACGATGCTGAAAGTAGAGCCCCGTCCGGGCGAGCTGTCCAGTTCGACCACGCCGCCGTGCGCCGGTCGTCGCGCCGATGTGCCTTGGCACGCCGAATCGCTCCACGATTCGGACAAATCCCCCGGCCTCAGTGGCGACCAAGCGCGCCAAGGCGCTGACCTGACCTAGGAGTGCGAGCCCGCCGTCGCCCGCGGCTACGAAGGGAGCGCCACCGCGCAGGCAACGGGCGAGGGAGAAGTGCGGCGAGCCTCAGGCCTCGGGGTCGGGCAGGACGCGCAGGTGGCCGCGGCGGGTGCCGCCCTCGCTGACCGCCGGCGGCGCTGGTTCGGGACGGCGGCCCGCCTCACGGACGGCGTCGGCGAGGGCGAGGAGGTCGTCGTTGGTGGGACCCAGGGCGGCCGGGTCGGGCGCCAGCCGGATGACCTCCCAGCCGCGCGGGGCGACCAGGCGCTCGGAGTGCTCGGCGCACAGGTCGTAGCTGTGCGGCTCGGCATAGGTGGCCAGCGGGCCCAGGACGGCGGTGGAGTCGGCATACACGTACGTCAGCGTCGCGACAGCGGTCCGCGGACATGCTGATCGGGAGCAGCGACGCGTCGGACTCACAAGGGGAAGGCTAGCGTCTGGACGGTCGCCACCGGGCACGGCACGCCAGATCCGGGCACGACACGCCGGACCGGACTAGTCTGCCCAGGGTGAGCCAACGAGTGCCAGGCCCGGACGCGCCCCGGGTCGAACTGCCCCGGGTCTGGCGCGATCGGCACGGGCGCGGCATGCGCGGCCCGCTGGCGCCCAGCGGGTCGCCGCTCGCCGTGTCGCGGGCACAGCGCTTCGACGATCTCGTCATCGCCGCCGTCGAACGGCTCGACCAGCGCTGGCAGGAGCAGCTGTCCAAGGTGGAGTTCGCCGTCGAGGACGTCCCGTCCCTGGACGACTGGGACCGCAGCTGGGTCCCGCTGGCCCGCGCGTACGCCGGCAGCGGCGCGCTGCCGGCCCGGGTTGTGGTGTTCCGCCGCCCCATCGAGACCCGCACCACCGAGCCGGCCAAGCTGCGCGCTCTGGTCGGCGACGTCGTCACCGAACAGGTGGCCGAGCTGTTCGGCGTCGAGCCGGAGGAGATCGACCCCGCCTACGGCGGCCACGACCTCGGCTGACCACACCGCTGCAGCCTGCGGTCGCCACGCTCGGCTTCGCGACCACCCCGGCCGCTCGTCCGCGTTGATCTTGGAGTTGTTCGGCAATCTCGGTCCGGTATGCCCGATCGATGCCCGAAGAAGTCCAGGATCGACGGGAGGGACGCGGAGGGGCGCGGAGGGGCGACCCGGTCAGTCCGAGGTGGAAGCGGGTTCGGGGACGGAGGGCAGCTCGCCCACGACCTCGGGAACGTCCACCTCGATGGTCGGCGAGACCAGCGGCAGCACATCGAGCAGTGCGCCGTCGTCGTCGGTGGCGGAGGTCAGCCGGGCCGCGATCACCGAACCCGGCGTATCGGGGACCACGACGACGCTGGTGGTGGCGGCCTCGCCCTGCGGCGTCACCGCGACCGGGACGGTGGTGCCGGCGGGGATCTCCAGTGGCTCCTCGGCGGCGACGGAGCCGTCGGCGGCCAGCGTGCGCACCGTCACCTGCGCGGTCGACGTGGTCGCCGAGGTGAGCAGCAGCGCGCTGGTGAACCCGCCGCTGACGCGGTTCAGCAGGGCCGGCGTCGGTCCGGACAGCGGCCTCGACGCCGCGGTGTAGGCGAGGTCGGGCAGGCCGTCCTCCACCGGCTGGACCACCCGGACCGCCGCGGTGATCGGTTCGTCGCTCCGCAGCCTGATCGCGGTGGGGTCGGTGCCCGTGTCGATCGGGATGTCGGCGACGGTGCCGGCGGTGACGGTGAGCACGTCCTGGTCGACCGGGCTGAACGCGCCGTCCGGGCCCAGAATCTGCAGCGACACGATGGCGTCGGTGTCGCCCGGCGCGACGATGCGCAGCGACCGCTCCCCCTGGCCCGGCACGCCCGGGATGATCAGCTCGTCGGTCGGTGCGACCGACGCCGGGACGTACGTCATGCCCTGCGGGGTGATCTCGGCCATCTCGCGCACCTCCAGTGCCGCCGCGACCCGGCCCTGGCTGGTGGCGACATGCACGCCGGTGGCCACCGAGCCCGGTGCCAGGGCGTCGAGCAGGAAGACCCGCTGGCTGCGCGCCGGGACGCCGACGTCCTGGGTGCCGGGCGCCTCGATCGGGCCGGCCTCGTCCCACAGCTCGATGTCGACCACCGCCGGCACGTCGGTCGGATTGGCGAGCACCAGCCGGCCACGCCGGCCGACCTCGCCGGACGCGCCCACGAACCAGTGCTCCCGCTGCGGCGCGGTGCACGAGGCGGTACTGATGCCGCGCAGGTCGGCCGACTGCATGACGAGCGACTGCTCGGCTGCCAGGCCCGGCGCGAGCGCCCCCTGGCCGCTGACCGCGAAGGACGTGCCGGCCGCCGTCTCGACCGGGGTGATGGACGGAACCCCACGTTCGGGCAGGCTGACCAGCGGCTCGGCGGCGGGCTCGGCCGGCGCCTCGGACGCCTCGGGGTCGGCCGGCAGTGCCAGCGCCTCGACGGTGATGGGCGGCTGCTCCGCGCCGATGGTGTCCTCGGCGACCTCGACCTCCGGCAGGGCCAGCACGCCGAGCTCGGCGGCGCCCTCCTCCTCGCCGTCGACGAACGGGCAAACCAGCGACGAGCGGACCACCGGCTCCTGGACCTCCGGATGGTCGTCGACGACGGACTCCGGCGGCCCGACGAGCGAGGCGCCGCCGACGACGACCGCCACCCCCGCGCCCACCACGAGCCCGGCCCAACGTGCGTTGATCATTCCTCGTCTCCTCGGCGGCCGCGCTTGGCCCGTCGGCCGGCGGCACGCTTGCCGGTGTCGGCGCGCTGGCTCGAGTCGGCTCGCTTGCTCGCCTCCGCGCGCTTGCCGGTCTCGGCCCGTTTGCCGGCCTGTTTGCCGGCCTGTTTGCCGGTCTGCTTGCCGGTCTGCTTGCCGGTCTGCTTGCCTGGCTCGGCGCGCTTGCCCGTCTCGGTCCGCTTGCCGGCGCGCTTGCCGGCCGCGCGACGGCCGCGGTACCCGGGCCCGGCGGCATCGGCCGGCTCGTCGGCCGGTTGCGAGGCGCGACGGCCCTTGTAGGCGTCGGCGAGAGACGCCCGCGGCGCACCGGTGTCCGCACCCGCCCGGGCGAACGGGTCCCAGTCACCGACGTCGTGGCGCCTGCGCTCATCGTCGTCCACCGGCTCGGTCGGCGGTCGCGGCTCGGTCAGCGGCCCAGGCTCGGCCAGCGGCCCAGGCTCGGTCAGCGGCTCAGGCTCGGCCAGCGGCCCAGGCTCGGTCAGCGGCTCAGGCTCGGCCAGCCAGGACGGCCCGGCCGGCTCCCGTGGCGGGTAGGGGTCCGGCGACGGCGTCGCGGGCGGCACCGTGGCCGGTTCCGGCCGGGACGCGGCGCGCCGGCCGGCTCGGGCGCCCACCGGCTCGGCGGCCAGCAGCGGTATCGGCAGCCGAGGCGAGGAGTCGTCGGGATCGAGGTCGGCGGCGTCGTCGACCGCGCCCCGCTCACGGCGCATGCCGGGCAGCGCCAGCACGACGGCCACCAGGACCGCGCCCAGCTGGAACCACAGCCACACCGATCGGCCGTTGCCCTCGTACGTGACGGTGAGCTCGCCGGCCTCGGGGCCCAGCTCGAACGCCTGCGCCCAACCGGCGTAAATGGCCGGCTCCAGCTCCTGATCGCCCAGCATGGCCCGCCAGCCGGGGTCGGCCAGCTCGGACAGCACGACCAGGCGGCCGTCGGCGCCCTCGGGCACCGGGCCCGCGGCGTCGACCTCGCCGCTGGGGACCGTGGTGATCTCGGCGTTCTCGGCCGCCTGCGGCGCGATCTCGCCCTCGGCCGGCGGCTCGGCGATCCACACCCGCGCGACCGGCTGGTCGACCTGCCACATGGCCGCACCCTCCGGGGCACTGCTGCGGACGAGGCCGGGCACGGTGTCGAGTGTGTCGGCCAGGTCTGGGTCGAAGGGCCGCGGAAGGTAGATGTACCGGACGGCGAACTCGGCCAGCCGGGCGGCGTCCGCGCCACCGCGGCCGGACACGACGTCGGCGACCACCTCGTCGAGCGGGCCGTACTCCTCCGGCGGCGGGCTGGTCTCGGCGTCGCCGAGCCGCGGCCCGGACTCGCGCAGCAGCGCGTAGGTGACGCGGCCGTCGTCGGCACGGCTCATCACCAGGGTGCGGACGCGCTCGGGGCGGGCGGCCTCGTCGGTCACGTAGGCGGGCAGGATCTCCGGCTCTCGCCGCTCCACCGGGTCCCCGGCGCCGCGGGCGAGCCACCAGCCGGCACCGGCCAGCGGGGCCAGTGCCGCCGCACCGACGACGATGACGGCCACCGGCTGCCGCCAGCCGAAGCTGGCACGGGACAACCGCTCCTTCGCGCCCTCGCCGCCGATGGCCGCGGCGGCCAGCAGACCACCGGCCACGAGCACCGTCGGGTACCCCGGCCACCCGGAGACCGGTGTCTCCAGCGTCGGTGCGCTGACCGCCAGCCGCGACACGACGATGCCGGCCACCAGGGCGATCCCGGCGACGACCCAGGCCACACCGACGGCGGGCCGCCGGGGCGGGCGGAACAGCGCCACCCAGCCGGCCAGCAGGACACCGATGCCCAGCCAGAGCGGGCCGCTGCCCGGCCCGCCGGGATTCTGCATCAGCACCGACCACGGCGCCAGCTCCGGGTCGGACAGGTCCGGCCCGGGCACGCCCGCCTCGGTAACGAGCAGCATCGGCCGGCTCAGCACGCTGCCGGTCCAGGGGATGAGCACGATCGGCGCGACAGCCAGCATCGCGCCCATCCGCAGCAGCGACCGCCGGTCCCGGAAGAGGGTGGCGAGGCCGACGACGGCCAGCACCAGCGCGACGATCCAGGCCAGCGGCACGAACGCGGCGATGACGGCGAGCAGCAGGCCGGCGCTCCACGCGGCTCGGCCAGGACCCGGCCGGCCCGGGCTGCCGAGCGTGCGCATGACGGCCAGCACCAGCAGCGGGGTCAGCACGGTGGCGGCGGCGGTGCCCAGCCGGCCGGCCGCGATGGCGCCCGTCGTCGCCGGGAGCAGGGCGTAGGTGGCGGCCACCCACACCCGCAGCAGCTTGCCACCCACCAGCCGGCGGATCAGCAGGTACATCGTCAGCCCGGACAGCGGGACCGAGCCGATGAGCAGCAGGTCGACGGCGAGCGACGCGTTGCGCACGATCGAGCCGAACAGGGCGACGACGGCCAGGTACGGCGGGCTCGCGGCCGCGCTGCCCAGGCCGCCGCCGTGCCACGACTCGGTGTAGACCTGCCAGAGGTCTCCGGCCGCCGACGGCGCCGGCAGCAGCGCGCCGCCGAACAGCCGCCCGGTGCCGATGAGCCCGCGGGCTGTCACCAGCGTCACCACGACCAGGGCGGTGACCAGCAGCACCGCGGGGTGCAGCAGGAAACGCAGGATGAAGGTGTCGTCGCCGGCCGGCGCATCGTCGTCGTCGCCGTCGCCGGACGTGACCGCGCGGCGGCCTCCGGACACGTCGTGACCAGCGCCGGAGCCGGAGCCGGTGAGCACGCTGAGGACGTTTTCGCCGGCGTGCCGCAACTGCTGCCCGGGCGGTGGGAACAGTGAGCGCAACTGCGCCGCGGAGCGCTTCCGGGTGCGCCTGCGCCGGGATCGGGCCCGGATCAGCACGTCGGGCCGGCCGATGACCGACAGGAGAGCGAGCAGCTCTTCGCCGGCCAGCGCCGGTTGCTTGCCGACCAGGAACGTCACGGACCGGCCCAGCCCCATGACCAGCACCCGCAGCAGCACGAGGAACAGCGACCTGGCCGGGGTGTTGGCCAGCAGGACGTAGAGGGCGTTGCGGCGGTCGGCCAGGTGGGGCCGGTCGCGGGTGGCGCCGAGCCGGCGCCGTCCGTGCGCGGCCGCCTCGGCGTGGTAGACGACCGCCTCCGGGCAGACGACGACGGAGTGGCCGGCCTCGTTGGCCCGCCAGCCCAGGTCGAGGTCGTCGCGGAACATCGTCAGCTTGGGGTCGAAGCCGCCGAGCTGGTCCCAGACGTCGCGGCGGATCAGCATGCCGGCGCTGCCGACGGCCAGCACGTTGCGGGTGACGTCGTGCTGGCCCTGGTCGTACTCGCGCTTGTCCAGGCCGGTGTGGCGGCGCCCGCCTCCGGTGATGGTCAGGCCGATCTCGAGCAGCTGGCGCCCCTCGCGCCAGTCGAGCACCTTCGGCCCGATGATGCCGGCGTCGGGCCGGCGGACCGCGGCCTCCAGCAGCCGCGACAGCGCGTCCGGTGCCGGTGCGCTGTCGTCGTGAAGCAGCCAGATCCACTTCGTGGTCTCGTCGCGGCGCAGCATGCCCACGCCGTGGCTGGCCCGGGCCATCTCGTCACCGGCGGCCAGCCCGGCCGCGGCCGCGGCACCGAACCCCGTCGAGCGCGGCATGGACACCACGGACGGCGCGCCGAGCGCGGCGGTGAGGATCTGCTCGGTGTCGTCCCTGCTGCCGGTGTCGACGGCGACGATGCGCTCGGGCATCCGCCGTAGCGCGGCCAGGGACTCCAGCGTCCGGGGCAGCCAGCGGCTGCCGTCGTGTGCGACGAGCACCGCCGTGACGTCGTGGGTGAGCAGCTCCGTCGGGTCGACGGGGAGCGGCTCGGCGACGTCGCCGGCGAAGGCGTCGAGAGCGGCGTCGGCGCCGATGCCCGGGTCAGAGTAGACGCTGGGCGTCGTGCTGCCGTTGTCGATTGCGGTCAAAGGGTCCGGTGCCATGCCTCGTCGTCGTTCCAGCGGACATTCGTACGACGCACGGACTTCGCGTCAGGCCCGATGGAGGAGTACCCCCGCCGGGCGACTCGTGCGCCGATCGCCAACCTTACGCGCTGATGCCGAGAACGGCAGCGTTCACTCGCCCCGTGACCGTCGGGACAACAGTTCAGACAGCCCGCTTCTTGAGCTTGCGGCGCTCGCGTTCGGACAGCCCGCCCCAGATGCCGAAGCGCTCGTCGTGGAGCAACGCGTACTCCAAGCACTCGGCTTGAACCTCACAACCCAGGCACACCCGCTTGGCTTCCCGGGTGGACCCGCCTTTCTCAGGGAAGAACGCCTCCGGATCAGTCTGGGCGCACAGCGCCCGCTCTTGCCAACTCATCTCTTCGGCGTCGCCCCAGAGCAGGTCCAGTTCCTCCCACTCGGTCATGGCTCGCCTCCTCCGACCTCACCCGGCCTCTCGGCCGGGCCCCCGATGCGGTCCCGCGGTGGTCGATGCGCGGAACCACTGAACGACACGTACGAAATTACATGCATGCAATACGTGCTCGTCAAGCGGATCCGTGCTAAAGATCTTTGTTCGTTTGCCTTCGGACCGCTCCGGGCACCCGTGACACACACCGGAACAACGCGCCGGCGCGGACGTCCCGCACCGTTCGACGCGGGAGCATAGGCCGCGGTCCGGCCGGTACGCCAGCCGGCTTTTCGACCCATCCGCTCCTCCGCGGGACCGTCCTGTGGCGGGCTCGGTGCGTCTCGGCGCGTCTCGCAGTCCGGCCCGCGGACCGGGCCGCACGGGCTCACCGGGTACCGTCGAGCTGTGCTGAGGATCACCGCGCTCGCCGGCGGGATCGGGGGCTCGCGGTTCCTGCGCGGACTGCTGCGCGCCATCCCCGACGCCGAGGTCACGGTCGTCGGGAACACCGCCGACGACATCACGTTGCACGGCCTGCACGTGAGCCCGGACCTCGACACCGTCATGTACACGCTCGGCGACGGCGTCGAGGAGTCCCAGGGCTGGGGCCGGCGCGGCGACACCTCCGCCGTCGCCGACGAGCTGGCCGCCTACGGTGCCGAGCCGCGGTGGTTCACCCTCGGCGACCGCGACATCGCCACCCATCTCCTCCGCACCCGGATGCTCACGGCCGGCTACCCGCTGTCGGCCGTGACCGAGGCGCTGTGCGACCGCTGGCGACCCGGCGTCCGGCTGCTGCCGATGACCGACGACCGCGTGGAGACGCACGTCGTCGTGGCCGGCGACGGTGACGGCCAGGAGCGGGCGATCCACTTCCAGGAATGGTGGGTCCGGCTGCATGCGAAGGTCCCGGCCAGACGCATCGTGCTCGTCGGGATCGAGCAGGCCAAGCCAGCGCCGGGTGTGCTGGACGCCGTCGCGGCCGCCGACGTCATCGTCCTGCCGCCGTCCAACCCGGTGGTGAGCATCGGGCCGATCCTCTCCGTTCCCGGCGTCCGCGACGCGGTGACCGTCGCGGGCGCTCCTGTCGTCGGGCTGTCCCCGATCATCGGCGGCGCCCCGGTGCGCGGCATGGCCGACGCGGCGCTCACCGCAATCGGTGTGCCGACCTCCGCCGCCGGCGTCGCGGAGCTGTTCGCCGACCTCCTCGACGGCTGGCTGGTCGACTCCACCGACGCCGATGCGGTGCCCGCGGTCGAGGCGGCCGGCATCCGCTGCCGGGCCGCCCCCCTGCTCATGACCGACGTCGACGCCGCGGCCGCGATGGCCCGGGCTGCGCTCGACCTGGCCGAGGAGGTGCGCGCCCGGTGAGCGACCGGTTCGAAGTGTTCGGCCTGGCCGGCATCCCCGAGATCCGGCCCGGCGACGACCTCGTCGACGTGCTGGCGACGGCGTTAAGCGCGACATCGGGCCGTGCGCTGGCCGACGGCGACATCGTCGTCGTCACCAGCAAGATCGTCAGCAAAGCTGAGGGACGCATCCTGACCGGCGTCGACCGCGACGACGCCATCGACGCGGAGACCGTCCGCGTCATCTCCGAATGGACCACCCCGCGGGGGCGCACCCGCATCGTCGAGACCCGCCACGGGTTCGTCATGGCCGCGGCCGGTGTCGACGCGTCCAACGTCTCACCGGGCAGCGTAGTGCTGCTGCCGGTCGACCCCGACGCCTCGGCCGCCCGGCTCCGCGACGGCCTGCGCGACCGGTTCGGCGTGCGCGTCGGCGTCGTCGTCACCGACACCGCCGGCCGCGTGTGGCGCAACGGCGTGACCGACTTCGCCGTCGGCTCCGCCGGCATCCGCGCCGTCGACGACCTGCGCGGAACCGTCGACCCCTACGGCAACGACCTCGGCGTCACGGTGGTCGCGGTCGCCGACGAGCTCGCCGCGGCGTCGGAACTGGTGCGCACCAAGCTGTCCGGCATCCCGGTCGCGGTGGTGCGCGGGCTGGCGCACCTGCTGCTCGACGACACCGACGACGACCCCGGTGTCGCCGCGCTGGTCCGGCCGAGCGCCGAGGACCGGTTCCGGCTCGGCACGCCCGAGGCGATCCGCCAGGCCGTGCTGGCCAGGCGTACGGCCGCCGAGTTCGCGCCGAAATCCGTCGACCCGACCGTCCTGCGGCAGGCCGTGGCGACGGCGCTGGCGGCCCCCTGGCCGGGTGACGGGCCGCCGTGGCGGTTCGCGCTGCTGGAGTCCGCCGCGGCCCGGCGGCGGCTGGTGGAGGCCCTGGACGGGTCGCCGCTGCTGCGTTCGGCGCCGTACATCGTGGTCCCGTGCCTCGTCGACGGGTCCGACTCGCTGCTCGGCCTGGGCGCGGCCGTGCAGAACCTGCTGATCGCCCTCGGTGCGGAGGGCCTGGCGGCGGTGTGGCTGTTTCCCGACCCCGCACTGGCAGCGGCGACGGCCCAGCTGGACCTTCCGGCCGGCTGGACCCCGATCGGCGCGGTCGCCGTCGGCCACGCCGCCGAGCCCGCCGCCGCCTCACCGGCCCCCGACGTCGACACCGTCCTCGCCATCCTCTGACTGCCCACCTCGTCCCAGTCCCTCCCCCTCACGCCCTCGCCCCCTCAGGCGACGGGGCACGGACGGTGACCACGTCAGATGGCGCGGTAGTCGCGCACCGGGGCACGCGGTCCGCGGCGCGGCGGCCCCAGGCCGGCGCGCATCAGCAGGATGCAGGCGCGGTGGCGGTGACCGCGGTACGGCTCGAGGAGCTCGAGCATGAGCTCGTCGCTGCCGCGCCGCTCCCCCGTCAGGGCGTACGCGACCACGTGCGGCAGGCCGTAGTCGCCGACGGAGACGGCGTCGGGGTCGCCGAAGACGCGTTGGCGGACCTCCGCCGACGTCCAGACGCCGATGCCGGGGATGGCACGCAGCCGGCGGTCGGCGTCGGCGCTGGACATCAGCACGGTCTCCTCGAGGCGGGCGGCGTGCCGTGCGGCGGTCACGATGGTGCGCGACCGCTGCGGCCCCACACCGGCGCGGTGCCAGTCCCAGGACGGGATGCGGGCCCAGCGCTCGGGCGGCGGGACGACGCGCATCCGCGCCGGTGCCGGGCCGGGCGCGGGCTCGCCGTAGCGGCGCAGCAGCCGCATCCAGCCGCGGTAGGCCTCGGTGCCGGTGACCTTCTGCTCGAGGATGGCCGGCACCAGCGCCTCCATGAGCAGCCCGGTGCGCCCGACCAGCGTGCCGGGGTGGCGGCGGTACGCCTCGCGCAGCACCGGGTGCTCGGGCCGGAAGCCGGTGGGGTCGTCGTGCTCGCCGAGCCAGTCGGGGACGGCGTGGAGCGCGGCCTCGGCGCCGGAACCCCACGCCGTGGCCGTCACCTCGCCGGCACTGACCCGCAGGCACACCGTCGCCGCCTCGCCGGCGGGCCGGCAGGTGCGCCACACCCGGCCGTCGGTGTCGAGCTGGAAGGCCGGGTCGTACGGCCCACGCTGATGGGCGGCCAGCGTGGCGAGCACGTCGACCGGGTGCCGCGGCCGCCACGTCCTGCTCATCACTCCGCCAGTCAAGCACGCCGGCCCGACAACCTCACCGGCCACGCCCTAGGCTGCTGAGCCATGACCGACACCCCGGCAGAGCTGCTGCGCACCGAGGTCCGCCGGGACGGCTCGCGGCCACTGCTGACGTTCTATGACGACGCCACCGGCGAGCGCGTGGAGCTCTCGACCACCACCTTCGACAACTGGGTGTCCAAGACCGCCGGTCTGCTCACCGACGGGCTGGATGTGGAGCCCGGCAACCGTGTGAGCCTGCTGCTGCCGGCCCACTGGCAGGCGCTGGCCTGGGCGTGCGCATGCTGGACGGTGGGGGCGTGCGTGGTGCTCGACGACGTCGACGACGTCCGGGTGACGGTCGCGGGGCCCGACGCCCTGGGTGGGCTGGACACCGCCGGCCGCCCGGGCGAGGTGGTGGCGCTGGCGCTGCGACCGCTGGGTGGACGCTTCACTACGCCGCTGCCCGGCGGTGTGCTCGACTATGCCGTCGAGGTGCCGGGCTACCCGGACCGTTTCGTGCCGATCGTGCCGCCGGCGCCCACCGAGCTCGGCCTGGATCACCCCGGGACGACGCAGACCCTCGCCGGGCTGGTCGAGCGCGCCCGCCAGCGCGCGGAGCAGCTCGGCACCGGTGCCGGCGGCCGCCTGCTCGCGGCCACCGACAACCTGGGCGTCGCGCTGCTGGACGCCCTGCTGGTGCCGCTGGCGGTGGGCGGCTCGGCCGTCTTGGTCCGCAACGAGGACCCGAACGGCCGGACCGCCCGCGTCGCCGCCGAGCGCGTGACCGTGACCCCCGCACCGCCCGGGTCACTCGGCTGATCCGGCGCTCGGGCTGGGCACGCCACGATCACCCGCCACACCAGGCGTTCCGGGTCTACGGCGAGATCCCAACCCGCGCGTTTCGTGCTCGTACTCGAATTTCTTGCTCATGCCGCGGCGAACGGCCGAGTATCGGCAACAAATCCGGGTACGAGCAACCCACGCGAGTATCCGCCACCGAGTTGCCCGGGCGGCCGCGGCCTCGGCAGGTGGCTCACCCCCCGGGTGTGGCACCATCTGGAACCATGCCCGCACACGACGCGCGAGAGGTCGACGTCCTCGACGTCTCGGATCTGCGCTTTCCCGGCGGCACGTCGCACAGCGTCGCCGAGGAGATCACCGCGCAGGCCCGTGCCGGCTACACGACCGGGCTGATCAGCCTCAACGGGCCTCTCGTGGCGAAGGTCGCTCCGGTGAACCGGCTCATCCGGCGGGCGGTCGAGGCCGGCCGGGCCAGACTGTTCGTCGGCTCGGCGCCGGTGCGCGCCAAGGTCGTCGTCGTCCGGCACCCGGCGGTCCTGCAGCACGCCGCGGCCCAACTGCCCCCCGTCGACGCCGACCACGTCGTCATCGTCGCCAACGCCGCGCCCTATGACATCGACGGCCACGAGCACTACCGCCCCGAGGCCGTGCACGAGATCGCCCGCCACCGTTTCGGCCACGAGCCCGTCTGGGCGCCCATCGGGCCGCTGGTCCGTGACGCCATCGCCGGGCGGGTCCCCGACCACGCGGTGACCGAGACCGACTGGGTCAACATCATCGACGTCGACGTGTGGGCCACGGACCGTACCGGCCCACGAGGCCAACGCCCCGTCGTCGGCCGCCACAGCCGGTCGTCGCCGCAGAAGTGGCCGGCCGACGCCGCCACCCTGCGCGCGGTCTACCCCGTCGACGGATCGTGGACAGTGCGCGTGCTCGGCGGTGCCGGGCCGGCCGAGCACCTGCTCGGCGCGCTGCCCGACAGCTGGGACGTTCTGGAGTTCGGTGCGCTGCCGCCGCGCGAATTCCTCGCCTCGCTCGACTTCTTCGTCTACTTCCACAACCCGCGCTGGGTCGAGGCGTTCGGTCGCACCATCCTGGAGGCGCTGGCCACCGGCGTGCCGGCTGTCCTGCCGCCGCACTTCGAGCGGGTCTTCGGTGACGCCGCCATCTACGCCGAGCCGCACGAGGTGCGCGGTGTCGTCGACGCCTTGTACGCCGACCGTGCCGGCTACGACGCCCAAGTCGAGCGGGCCCGGAGCGCGGCGCGGGCGCGGTTCGGCCACGAGGCGCACGTCGAGCGGCTGCGCCGGCTCGTCGGGCCGCCGGCCGGCACTCCGGCGACGACGATGGCGCCAGCGAAGACACCGAGCTCCACGACGGCGACCCGCCGCGCCCTTTTCGTCAGCAGCAACGGCGCCGGCATGGGGCACCTGACCAGGCTGCTCGCCTACGCGCAGCGGTCGGCCCCGGCTCTGAAGGCACACTTCTTCTCGCTGTCGCAGGCCGCGCCGGTGGTCGCGAACTTCGGCCACCCCTTCGAGTACCTGCCCTCCGCCAGCGCCACCGGGCTGGAGCCGGCCCGCTGGCACAAGTACTTCGCCACCCGGTTGTCGGCCACCATCGAGCGCATCCGTCCGTCGGTCGTCGTCTTCGACGGCACCTGGCCCTACGAGGGCATCTCGCTGGTCCGCTCGGCGTACCCGGAGGTGCGGTGGGTGTGGTCGCGACGGGGCATGTGGCGGGCCGGCATGAACCGCGAGCAGCTGGCCAAGGCCTCGTGGTTCGACCTGGTCATCGAGCCGGGCGAGCTCGCCGCCCCGGCCGACCAAGGGGTCACGACGACGGCGACGGCGCACCGCGTCGGCCCGGTGACGGTCCTGGACCGCGACGACCTCGACTCGAAGGCGCAGGCCCGCACCGCCCTCGGCCTCGACCCCGCGGTGCAGCTGGCGCTGGTGTCACTCGGCGCCGGCAACATCAACGACACCAGCGGCGACCTCGGCGCCGTCGTCGCCGCCCTGCGTGACCTGGGCGTCGAGGTGTGCGTCACGAGGCCGGAGATCGCCACCCAGCATGGCCGCCTGGACGACGTGCACGTGGTGCGCGAGTTCCCGCTGTCGCGCCGGTACCACGCGTTCGACCTGGCCGTCAGCGCCACCGGCTACAACTCCTTCCACGAGCTGCTGCGCTTCGGCGTGCCGACGCTGTTCGTGCCGAACCGCTCGACCGCGCTGGACGACCAGGAGGGCCGGGCGCACTACGCGGCCCAGCAGGGCTGGTCGCACGCTCTCGACGTCGTCACCATCGACCAGGCCACGCCGCTGCTTGCCGACCTGCTCGACCGCGGCGAACAGATGGTGAAGCGGGTGGCCGACGCCGACCCGGGCAACGGCGCCGCCGAAGCGGCCCGGGCGCTCACGACCCTCGCCCAGGAGGGGTGACATGGCCGACCGACGCAAACCCCGCCGGGTGATGCGCCACGTGCGCCGGATTCCGGGCTACCGCTACGCGCGACGCACCGTGGTTCCGCGCATCCGCGACAGCGTGACCGCCCGCGCGGTCGTGCACCGGCTGTTCGCCGTGGACTCCAAGCAGCACACGCCGCTGGACGTGACGCCGGGAAGCCTGCTGGCCGGGGTCGGCGCCGAGCGGCTCCCCGTCGTCGTCGTGATGATGGTCGGGCTACCGACCGACCGGGTGCGCGAGGTGGTCGACCAGCTCGCCGAGCTGCAGGTGCTCACGGCCGGCTTCCGGCCGGTGGTGGTCATGGACACGCCCGCGCTGGCGGCCGCCCGTGGGTACGGCTACCCGGCGGAGCTGCTGATCGCCGAGGACTCGTGGACCGACCCGGCGCAGCCGTGGGACGAGTACGTGCGCGTTACCCTCGGCGCGATCTTCACGACCTACCGCAGCACGGCGTCGTTGATCGTGGGACCGGACGGGCTCGGCCGGACGGAGCGACAGCTCCTGGCCGGGCTGAGCCCGCACCGCTGAGCCGGCAGCACGCTGGAACCTCCGGCGCCGCGCAGTGCCCTGGCGCCGCGCCGGAGGACCGCTCAGCGCATCTGCAGGTCGTAGCGCATCGCCCGGGCGGTGCCCTCGGGCACCTCCGGGTCGAGCTCGCCCTTCTTCTCCTCGACGTCGCCCACCAGCTGGTTGAGGGCGGTCTTCACCGGCCCGGCGTTGGGCGAGAGGTAGTCGTCGTGGATCTGCCGAGCCTTGGAGCCGCTCCACGCCGGTCCTTCGCCGATGGACTCCGTCGGCGCGTCCATGTTCGGCGTGTCCGCCACCGCATTCTCGGTACGAGTCACAAGCCCCTCCATCGCGGAGATGTAGGGGTTGGGCACCATGTTGACGTCGTCACCCATCACTACCTGCTTTCGAGTCCAGTCACCACCACGGTGAGGCTAACATGTCGCTTCGAATGCCGGAGCGATGCCGACGGTTAGGGTGACTCAGTGCGAACCAGGAAGATAGTCATTGGAACGGTCCTCGCGCTGACGGTGGCGTCGGCCTGCTCATCCGACGACGACGGTGCCGAGGTGCGCCTCCTGGCCGGCGGCGGCGACCAGCCCGACGGGTCCGGCGCCGACGCCTCATTGCCCTTCTCGATCGTGCGGCTCACCTCCGACGGCAACGGCACGCTGTGGGGCGTCAACGGCTTCGACGTCGTCGTCGAGATCAGCTCCGACGGTGCCGTCCGGTCCACGGAGCTCCAGCTCGACGATGGCTCGGTGCAGGAGATCGCCGCCGCGCCGGACGGCCGCGTGTTCGTGCTTCCGGACGAGCAGGGGCAGGAGGCCGGCGAGGCCGTCGTCTACGAGCTGTCCGACGGCGAGCTGGTGCCGGCCGCGGGCATCCCAGCGCCCTCGATCGATACACCCGGTCCGGTCACGCCGGACGGCGAACCGGCCGCGGCGGCCGAGCTCGGCTACGTCAGCGACATCGCCGTCGACTCCGAGGGCCGGCTGCTGTTCGTCGAGCGGGTCGACCCGGTCGGCCCGGACGCCGGTTACGTCGTGCGCCGCGTCGAGGACGGCGGTGAGCTGGCCACCGTCGCCGGCCGGCCGAACCCTGACGCCGACGGTTCCGTGGCCGACGGCGAGGATGACGCGGTGTTCTTCCCCGAGGACGGCACGGCGGCGTCGGACCTCACGCTGTTCACCGAGACGGCCATCGCGGCCGGCCCCGACGACCAGGTGATCGTGCAGACCCCGCAGAGCGTGTACACCGTCCAGGACGGCACGGCGACGGTGGTGCTGGGCGGCGGGGGCGAGCTGCCCCCGGCGACGGAGGACGGGCCGTTCAGCGACGCCACCGACGCGCGGAGCGTCGACTACCGCCCCGGCGTCCCGCTCCTCACGTTGGCGGCCAACGCCGACGGCGGCATCCTGGCCAGCACCGACCCCATCACCGGCTGGGACGAAGGCGCCTATGCCTGGCAGGTCGAGGACGGCAGCGACCAGGCGCAGGCCATCGCCGACGCCGCCGCGGGCAACGAGCAGACCTCGCATCCGACGCTCTACGTCGCGCCCGACGGCCAGACCTCCGTCGCCGCGGTGTTCGGGGGGCCGGCGACGTGGCTCGACGACGACACCATCGCCGTCGGCGCCACCGGGGAGGACGACCAGATCATCGTCCTCATCGACCTGCCGGACTGAGATCGCCACCGAGGTAATGCCGGGGCCGGCGTGATCGACGCCGGCCCCGACCGGCGGGGGATCAGCGCGGTGTGGTGAAGCTCCCGTGGTTGTTCTCACCCAGGTAGACCTGCATGGCGGGGTCCTGCAACCACTGGTTGAACGCGTGCAACGCGTCGGGGTCGTCCCACGGGAAGTCCGGGTTCTCGTTGCCCAGCTCGTCGTACGGCTCGATGATGCGGTCGCCGTTGGTGAAGTCGCCGCCGTAGAGCTCCTCGTAGAAGTGCGGATCGGCCTCCCACGTGACCATGCCGTCGTCGTAGGTGGGGAACCCCTCGTCCTGGACCGCGTTGTACTCCGACACCGCCGTGTGCACCCAGGTGTGGTGCGCCCCGGCGAAGCTGTAGTCGAACTCGGGCGGGTTCTCGCCACCGCCGACGATCGCCGACGTGATCGTGTTCTTGAGCGCGTCGATGAACGGGGTCGTGGCCATGTCGATGATGGCCTGGCGGTCCGGCGGGATCAGGTTGAAACCGGCATCGACGAGGGACCCGACGAACTCCTCGCGGGCCGCCTCGTCCGCCTCGATCTCGCCCAGGACCGTCTCCCAGGAGGACGAGAACATCCCGACGAGGTTCTGCGCCATCATGTCGTCCCAGTAGTGCTCGTTGCCGTTCTCCGCGCCGGCGTTTGACTCGATGTGGTCGTGGTACCAGGTGCTCATCAGCTGATGCAGCCGCGCGGCACCGTCAGGGTCACGCATGCCCTCGGTGACGAAGTTGTGCCAGGCGTCGCGGTCGATCTCGATGCCGGCCCGGTTCGGGTTGTCGCTGACCCCGGCAGGCTGCGACATGCTGTAGACGAGGTCGTCCCAATACTCCTCGGTGATGTTCACGAACGTGGTGCGCATCTGGTCGCTGAACGGGAACGGTTCCTCGAGTGTGCCGACCTTCTCGATGATGAAGGCGGCGTTCTGCTCGGCCAGGTTGACCTGACTGTCGTCGTACAGTCCGAGTCGCGCGTAGATGCTTCGCGCATCGATGGTGGCGGACTGGACGAACGCCGCGTAGGCGGCGCGGTACTCATCCTGGCTGCTCTCCGAGCCGACGACCCGCATCTGCTCCCACACCTGGTCGCGGTGCTCGGCCATGAACTCCGCGCTGGCCCGCGGATTGCGCGCGAGGCCGGCGTAGATGTCGGCCCAGTTGTCGACGACACCGACGGTGTCGTGGTCGCCGTACAGGGCCGCCTCGGCGAAGGCCGTCAGCGAGCCGTGGTCCCAGCTGCCGTGCTGCATGAGCGCGCTCATGCGGTCGACCAGCCGGATCCCTTCATCCGTTCCGTTCTCGAGCAGCGCTTCGTTCATCTCGCTGATGAACTCCGCGTCGTAGTCGATGCGGAAGCTCGCGGTGGCGAAGACGTTCGCGACGGCAAGCTGCGGCCCGTCGTCCGCTTCGTCGCCGTACTCGTTCGCTTGGTCGTCCACCTCGATCAGGAGCATGCCGCGGGAGGCCGGCGTCAAGCCGTTGACGAACGCCTCGGCGAAGTCGGGATCGTGACCGTACTGCTCGAGCTGCTCATAGAACTCCGGCGGGATCTCGTCGTCGGCGTTGTTGAACTGCTCGGCCAGCTCGCGACCGGCCTCCTGGGCGTCGGAGATCGAGTCGAAGTCGTCGTTGAGGATGTCCGTGCCCTGGATGCTGAGCACCCCGTCGCCTGACAGCCCGTTGGTCTGGTGCTCGGCCAGCAGCTGTACGGCCAGGCTGTGCCGCCGGCGCATGTCCGGCATGATGCCCTCGAGGTCGGACTTGGCCTCCATGAGCTTGTTGAAGTTCGACTTGTCCACACCGAAATAGTCGAAATCATTCTCCAGGCCCGAGATGTGATCCTTGAGCCCCGTCAGGGTGGCGTCGAGATCATCGACCGCACTACCCAGCGCGTCCACGTCGATGGACGTGTACTCCGCCCCCGCATCCGGGTTGAGGTTGTTCATTCCACTCCTTGGTTATCAGCTATGACATATCCGATAACCAAGAACCGTAGCTCACCCCTTTTCGAGGCGTGAGCCATGGTCCCCGACATGATCGACATCGACCCCGGTGGGCCGGGATCAGCGCGGAGTGGTGAACAAGCCGGGCTTGTTCTCACCCAGGTAGACCTGCATGGCAGGGTCCTGCAGCCACTGGTTGAACGCGTGCAGGGCGTCGGGGTCGTCCCACGGGAAGTCGGGGTTCTCGTTCCCGTATTCGTCGTAGGGTTCGATGATGCGGTCGCCGTCGGTGAAGTCGCCGCCGTAGAGCTCCTCGTAGAAGTGCGGGTCGGCCTCCCACGTGACGTCGCCGTCGTTGTAGGTCGGGAACCCGTCCTCACCCTGCAGAGCGTTGAACTCCGAGACGGCCGTGTGCACCCACGTGTGGTGCGACCCGGAGAAGCTGTAGTCGAGATCGGGCGGTCCTTCACCCGCCGTCGCGCCGACGATCGCCGACGTGATCGTGTCCTTGAGCGCGCCGATGAACTCGTCCTTGGCCATGTCGATGATGGTCTGCGGGTTCGGCGGGATGAGCTGGAAGCCGGCGTCGACGAGAGACTGGACGAATGCCGCCCTGGCCGCCTCGTCTGCCTCGATCTCGGCGAGGACGGTCTCCCACGACTGAGAGAACATTCCGGCCATGTTCAGCGCCATCATGTCGTCCCAGTAGTGCTCCAAGCCGTTCTCGGAGCCGGCGGCGCCCTCGATGTGGTCGTGATACCAGCTGCTCACCATCTGGTGCAGCCGAGCGGCACCCTCGGGGTTGCGCATGCCCTCGGTGACGAACGCCTGCCAGGCATCCGCGCTGACCTCGATGCCGTCCCGGTTCGGGTTGTCGCTCACCCCAGCCGGCTGCGACATGCTGTAGACGAGGTCGTCCCAGTACTCCTCGGTGATGTTCACGAACGTGGTCCGGTAGGTGTCGTAGAACGGGAACGGCTCCTCCAGCGTGCCGAACTGCCCGATGAGGAACGCGGCGTTCTGCTCGGCCAGGTTCGGCAGATCCTCGTCGTAGAGCCCGAGCCGCGCGTAGATCGGCCCGGCGTCGACGGTGGCGGACTCGATGAACGCGGCGAACGCGGCCTGGTAGTCCTCGTCATCCGTCGTGGGGCCCCGGACCTGCAGCTGCTCCCACACCTCGTCCTCGTGCTCGGCCATGTACTCCGCGCTGGCCCGCGGATTGCGCGCCAGGCCGGCGTAGATGTCGGCCCAGTCGTGGACGGTGCCGACGCTGTCGTGGTCGCCGTGCAGCGCCGCGTCGGCGAACGCCGCCAGCGACCCGTGGTCCCAGCTGCCGTGCTGCGTCAGCGCGCTGATCCGGTCGACCAGTCGGATACTCTCCTCCGTGGCGCCCATGTCGAGCAGGGCCTGGTTCATCTCGCCGATGAACTCCGCGTCGTAGTCGATCCGGAAGCTGGCGGTCGCGAAAACGTTGGCAACCGCCAGCTGCGGCCCGTCGTCGGCCGCGTCGCCGTACTCGTTGGCCAGCTCGTCGACCTCGACCAGCATGAGTCCAGCGGCCTCCGGGTCGAGGCCGTTCACGAACGCCTCGGCGAAGTCGGGGTCGTGACCGTATTGCTCCAGTTGCTCGTAGACCTCCGGCGGGATGTCGCCCTCGGCGTTGTTGACCTGCTCTGCCAGTTCGCGCCCGGCGTCCTGGGCGTCGGAGATGGACGCGAAGTCGTCGTTGAGGATGTCCGTGCTCTGGACGCGGAGGACGCCGTCGCCGGCCCAGCCGGTGCTCTGCTGCTGGGCCAGCAGCTGTACGGCCAGACTGTGCCGGCGGCGCATGTCCGGCATGATGCTCTCGAGGTCGGACTTGGCCGCGATCAGGTTGTTGAAGTTGGCCTTGTCCACACCGAAGTAGTCGAAATCGCTCTCCAGGCCGGAGATGTGATCGGTCAGCCCGGTCAGCGTCGCGTCGAGGTCCTCGACCGCACTGCCGAGCGCGTCCACGTCGATGGACGTGTACTCACCGCCACCGCCTTGGTCGTCCGGGTACATGTCGCTCCTTCGTCATCACCTGTCCCGGACCCACTCGCTCCACCCGAGCGGGCCCGCGGTCGCCGGTGTGCCCGACACCGATCCCTACGGGCGGGATCAGCGCGGAGTGGTGAACAAGCCGGGCTTGTTCTCACCCAGGTAGACCTGCATGGCAGGGTCCTGCAGCCACTGGTTGAACGCGTGCAACGCGTCGGGGTCGTCCCACGGGAAGTTCGGGTTCTTCTCCCCCGTATCGGTGTAGG
This sequence comes from Jiangella asiatica, assembly GCF_004349065.1. Lineage (GTDB taxonomy): Bacteria > Actinomycetota > Actinomycetes > Jiangellales > Jiangellaceae > Jiangella > Jiangella asiatica. The sequence continues at coordinate 269,367 of NZ_SMKZ01000001.1, read as the reverse complement.
GCTCGATGATGCGGTCGCCGTCGGTGAAGTCGCCACCGTAGAGCTCCTCGTAGAAGTGCGGATCGGCCTCCCACGTGACGTCGCCGTCGTTGTAGGTCGGGAACCCGTCCTCACCCTGCAGAGCGTTGAACTCCGAGACGGCCGTGTGCACCCACGTGTGGTGCGACCCGGAGAAGCTGTAGTCGAGGTCCGGCGGGCCCTCGCCCGCCGTCGCGCCGACGATGGCCGACGTGATCGTGTCCTTCAGCGCGCCGATGAACGCTTCCTTGCCCATGTCGATGATGGTCTGCGGGTTCGGCGGGATGAGCTGGAAGCCGGCATCGACCAGCGAGGTGATGAACTCCTCGCGGGCCGCCTCGTCTGCCTCGATCTCGGCGAGGACGGTCTCCCACGACTGGGAGAACATGCCGGCCATGTTCGGCGCCATCATGTCGTCCCAGTAGTGCTCGTTGCCGTTCTCCGCACCCGCGTTGGACTCGATGTGGTCGTGGTACCAGGTGCTCATCATCTCGTGCAGCCGAGCGGCGCCCTCGGGGTTGCGCATGCCCTCGGTGACGAACGCCTGCCAGGCATCCGCGCTGACCTCGATGCCGTCGCGGTTCGGGTTGTCGCTGACGCCGGCCGGCTGGGTCAGGCTGTAGGCGAGGTCGTCCCAGTACTCCTCGGTGATGTTCACGAAGGTGGTGCGCAGGTGGTCGTTGAACGGGAACGGCTCCTCGAGCGAGCCCACCTTCTCGATGAGGAAGGCGGCGTTCTGCTCGGCCAGGTTCGGCAGGTCCTCGTCGTAGAGCCGCAGCCGCGCGTAGATCGGCCCGGCGTCGACGGTGGCGGACTCGATGAAGTTCGCGAACGCCTCCTGCGACTCGTACTGCCCGAACTGCGCGCCTTCCCAGACGGCGTCTTGGTTCTCGGCCATGAACTCCGCGCTGGCCCGCGGGTTGCGGGCCAGGCCGTTCCACAGGTCCGACCACATATTCGCGTTCACCATGCCGGTGACGTTCGTGTCGCCGGACGTGGCGGCCTCGGCCGCCGCCGCCAGCGACTCGTGGTCCCAGCTGCCGTGGTTCGTGAGCGGCAGGAACGTCTCCATGGTCCGGATGCTCGGGCCGGGAAGATCCATGTCCTGCAGGGCCTGGGTGATCTCGGTGAAGAACTCTGTGTCGTAGTCGATGCGGAAGCTGGCCGTGGCGAAGACCTCGGCGACGGCGAGCTGCGGCCCTTCGTTGGGGTCCTCACCACCGCCGCCCTCGGCCTGGATGTCCGCATCCATCATCAGCAAACCACGGGACTCCGGCGACAGCCCGTTGATGAACGCCTCGGCGAAGTCGGGGTCGTGACCGTACTGCTCGAGCTGCTCGTAGACCTCCGGAGGGATCTCGCCCTCGCCGTTGTTGACCTGCTCGGCCAGCTCGCTGCCGGCGTTCCGGGCATCCGTGATCGAGTCGAAGTCGTCGTTGAGGATGTCCGTCCCCTGGACGCTGAGAACGCCGTCGCCGGCCCAGCCGTTGCTCTGCTGCTCGGCCAGCAGCTGCACCGCGAGGCTGTGCCGGCGACGCATGTCCGGCATGATGCTCTCGAGGTCGGACTTGGCCTCCATGAGCTTGTTGAAGTTGGACTTGTCGACACCGAAGTAGTCGAAGTCGCTCTCCAGGCCGGTGATGTGGTCCTTCAGACCCGTCAGCGTGGCGTCCAGGTCCTCGACCGCGCTACCCAGCGCGTCCACGTCGATGGACGTGTACTCACCGCCACCGCCTTCGTCTGGATACATGTCGCTCCTTCGTCGTCACCTATGGCGGAGCCCGCTCCGCGGCCCCTCTCGCTCCACACGAGTGGGCCGCGGTTGTCGGTGTGCCCTAAGTGGCCGACGAGCCCCCAGCAGGGAGGACTCTAGCGGAGCATTCACATGCCGCGTCACTATGGTCGCCGTTCCGCGACCAGTGCGCAAACTCTCGGTCATGTCAGTCCATCGCCGCCGTCAGAGCGTCGTCCAAACGCGGTGTCAAGGACTCGACGTAACTCGCCGTCAGGTGCGACCCGCGCCGGTAGACAAGCGTCTCGCCGATGACCGGCGGGCATTCGTCACCAGGGCAGATGTAATCGCGCAGATCGACCGATCCGACGCCGTCGGACTCGGCGAGCGCGGCCAGCTGCGGCGGTGAGCCGCCGGCCTGGTCGCCTGTCTCCCGGGAGAAGACGCACTCGGTCAGGCTGTCCTCGTTGGCCGCGACGCACTCCATGACGTCGCCCTCCGGGTTCGGATTGTCGATCATGACGATGACGTCGCGGCCGGCGTCCTCCAGGTCCGCCCAGATGCGCTGGAGGTCGGCGGCCATCATGTCCCGCCGCTCGTCGCGCGGGGCGTCGCCGAACGCGTACCCGGACACCTGCGAGGTCAGCACGTAGTCGACGGACTCGTCGCCCATCAGCTCCGCGATCCGCGCGTCGTTGTACTCGCTGCACCACGCGTTGGGCTGGCCGTCCAACCCGATCTCGAGGGTGCTCATCGGGCATGCGCTCTTCAGGTAGGTGACGATGCGCCAGTCGCGTGCCTCGGCGATCAGCTCGATCGCGTTCAGCCACTGGTGCATCTTCGAGTCGCCCACGACGGCGATCGTGACCTCGGCGTCCTCGGGACCGTACGTGCACGTCTCCAGGTCGGTGCCCTTGACGTCGCTGATGCACGGCTGGCCGTCCAGCTGCGCGACGTCGTCGGGTGCGGCGAGCACGTCCGGCACCATGACGTCGACGGAGTCGACCGGCTCGCCGTCGGGATCGCTGGCTGGGTCATCGTCCAAGACCGCGGCGCCGCGGGCGTCGACGTCCCCGGCATATGTCGGCCGGGGCACGCAGAAGGCGACGACGAGCGCCGCGGCCACGCCGACGACGGTGCACGCCACGCCGAGCGCGGCGGCCCGCCGCGGGAACCGCGCGAACATTCCAGCGTGGTGGATAGGCGCCTCGACCATCCGGTACGTCAGCCAGGCCGGGACGGCAGCGAACCCGACCACCATGACGGAGGTGATCAGCGGCAGCGTGCCGTCGTCACCGCCCCACATCACCGCGGCGGCCACCAGCAGCGGCCAGTGCCACAGGTACAGGGAGTACGACAGCGTCCCGATGTCGCGCATCGGGGCGGTGTCGAGGACCAGCCCCGCCAGGGTGCGCCGCCGGGCCGCCCCAGCCGCGATCACGGCCGCGGCGCCGAGCGTCGGGAGCAGCGCGGCCGTCCCCGGGAACGGGGTGGACTCGTCGAAGCGGGCCGCGGCGAGGACGATCGCCGCCAGGCCCAGCGCGCCGAGCAGGTGCGCCAACGCCGCCGGCATCCGCTCCAACCGATGCACCACGATCGCCAGCGCCGCACCGACCGCCAGCTCCCACAGCCGTGTCGTCGAGACGAAGTACGCCTGGCCGGGGTTGGCGTCGGTCAGGTGCACCGACCACAGCAGCGACGGCAGGCCGATCGCCGCGATGCCGGCGAGCAGCACCACGGTCAGCCGCAACCGGTAGCGCCGGTGCAACCAGACCAGGACCAGCACCAGGACCGGCCAGAGCACGTAGAACTGCTCTTCGACCGCCAGCGACCAGAAGTGCTGGACCGGGCTCGGCGCATCGTCGGCCACCAGGTAGTTGACCGACTGGTCGGCGAAGCGCCAGTTGACCACGTAGAGCGAGCTGGCTCCGACGTCCCAGGCGACCGACTCCCAGCGCGTCACCGGCAGCACGATGATCGTCATGACCGCCACCGCGCCCAGCACCACCGCGGTGGCCGGGAGCAGCCGGCGCACCCGCCGCGCCCAGAACCGTCCCAGACTCAGCCGCCCCGTCCGCAGGACCTCGCGGTGGATCAGCCCGGTGATCAGGAACCCGGAGATCACGAAGAACACGTCCACGCCGACGAACCCGCCGGCCATGAACGGCACCCCGGCGTGGAAGCCGAGCACGCCCAGCACGGCGACGGCGCGCAGCCCTTGGATGTCGCCGCGGAACCGGCCTTCCGACGCGGTCGAACGACCGCCCCCGGACACCGAGGTCGCCGCGGGAGCGGCAGGCGATGCAAGGGCATTGGGCACGGCGGTGGCTACGGGCATGGCAAGTCTCGGGAGCTGGCGATCACTCTGCCGACGTCGTCACGGCAACAGCGACGGACCTGGTGGCGGCACCGGCTCCGGGTAGGTGGGACGACGCCGGCCGAAGGCGGGGGTGTTTCCTGGCGGCGCGATCACGAACCGGTAGAACGCCCAGGCCAGCGCGGCACCGATGATCGGACCGGCCAGCCAGGCGGCCACCGCGTCCCACTCGCCGCTGACGACCGCCGGCCCGAAGCCCTTCGCCGGGTTCAGGGCCCCGCCGGTCAGCGCGTCGGTGGCGAACGCGCCAACGGCGACCGTCATGCCGATCCCGAACGGGTACGCCGACAATGGCGCTCGCTCGTCGACCACCGAGCAGAAGACGACCAGGACGATCGCGAACGTGAAGATCGCTTCCAGGACGATGGCACCGCCGACGTCCATGGCGTCGGCGATGCGTGGCGTGCCGGCCTCGACAACCTCGCGGTCAGTGGTCAGCATCACCGTCACAGCACCGAGCGCGGCGCCGGCGAACTGCGCGATCCAGTAGGCCGCGGCACCCAGAACGTCGATCTTGCGGTCCAGGAGCATCGCGAGCGTGATGGCCGGGTTGAAGTGCCCGCCCGAAACGTGGCCGAGCCCCACGACGAGACCGACGACGACCAGGCCGTAAGTGAGCGCCCGCGGGGTCGCTCCCGCCCCGACCACCAGCAGGGTGCTGGTGACCAGTATGAACGCACCGACCGCCTCCGCCACTGCGTTGCGGATCCAAGCGTCACTCATCGACGACATCACTCCTGTCGGATGGCCAGCCACGGCCCGTGCCGCAGTCCCACCCACTTCATCTCGAGATCGCCACCCTGTCACGGAGGACTCTATCGCGCGGATTCGGCGTCCTGGGCCCGACCACGAGCCGCACCGGAGGCGCCGAGGATGTCGCCGTAGGCCTGATCGACGACGGTCGTCACGGAGGCCCAGTCCCGCTCGCGCACCACCCACTCGCGCGCGGCCCGGCCGAGCTTTCGTCGCTGCTGCGGCGCGTCCAGCAGCTGCTCCAGGACCCCGCGCAGATCGTCGGGGTCCCCCTTCCGGAACACTCTGCCCGTCACGCCGTCGTCGACGAACTCCGTCAGGGCCGCCACGTCGGAGACCACGATGGCCTTGGCCATGGCCATCGACTCGAACGGCTTGATCGGTGAGATCAGCTCGCAGACCGGAAGCGGCAGCCGCGGGAACGGCGCGATGTCCACCAGGGAGAGATAGCGCGTCACCTGATCATGTGGCACTCGCCCGGTGAACGTCACCATGTCACCGAGGCGCAACCGCGCGGCCTGCTCGTGGACCATGCGTTGCGACGGCCCGTCGCCCACGATGACGACGTGGATGTCGTCACGAGTCTCCTTGAGCCCGGCCACCGCCTCGAGCAGGATGTCCAGTCCCTCGTAGTCGACCAGACCACCGACGTATCCGATGACGGTCTTGCCCACGAGCCCCAGCTCGGCTTCCAGGGCACGGTCGCGCTCCATGGGTTGGAAGCGGTCGACGTGCACCCCGTTGGGGACCACGACGATCCTGTCGTCGGACACGCCGCGACGTGCCATCTCACGCCCCAGTGCCTCGGTGATGACGAAGACCCGGTCGGCAGCGGCGGCGACGCCCGTCTCCAGGCGGTCGAGGAACCGATGACGGTCCGATCCTTCGAACGCGGGATCGCGGGAGACCTTCATCAGCTCTTCCAGACCGCGCATCTCGTAGACGAACGGCAGCCCCAGCCGCCGTGCGGCCGTCAGCCCGGCCATCCCGGCCACGTAGAAGCTGGAGGCGTGGATCAAGCTGGCGCGGTGCTCGGTCGCCAGCCGTCGGACGCCGCGTTCGAAGCGGTCGACATAGGAGGCGAGCGGGTACTGCGGGTACTGCCGGACGCCGTCCTCGAGCAGGCGGTGATAGGGGATCGCGTCCACGTGGTCCACGTCCGGCACCGTGCTGGTGTCCGACGCCTTCCACCGGTCGTACGGGAAGCCGAGCCTGGTGACCGCCCGGAGCTGCCAGCCACGCGACGCCAGCGCCGTGATGATGCCGTGCGACCTGGTCGCGTAGCCGCCGGAACGGATGGGCAGCGACTGTGAGAGCACCGAGAGCACCGCCCTGGGCGCGGGCTCATACGGCGTTGACGCGGCACCGTCGGCGGGGAACACCCAGCCGCGCCGCGCGACAGAGAGCTGGTCACGCGCGTTGTCGAAGGTGGCGCGGAATCCAGCGTTGTCCGGCTTCGCCACCAGGGCGCGCGCGGCCAGGACGGACGCTGCGTTGGCGTTGCCGGCCGCGAGGGCGAGCGCCGCGGCCCGGCCCACCTCGGCGGCCGGGAATCCCGCGCGGGCACCTCGCGGGCCGATGAGGACGCTGTTGGGCGGCGTCGTCGCGATGAACTGGGCGGCCTCGTGCCAGGCGCGACACCGGACGAGCGCCTGGACCACGACGCGGAGCGGCCGTGTGCTGTGGGCCAGGACGCGGGCGAGCTCGGCCCGGTACTCGGCCGCTCCGTCGGCATACACCTCGGCCAGCCGGATCTCGTGGAGGAGCTCGTCCAGTCGATCTCGGTTGGCCTTACGCAGCCGCGGCTGGCCGGCGATCATGGCGTCGTAAGCGCGGATGAGCTCCGGCTCGGCACCAGCGAGGGCGTCGGCGGCCCGGCCCAGCTCCTTGCCGTTGCGCGGTGGAGCCTCCAGGAGCATGGTCAGCGCCGCGGCCGCCTCGTCGGTGCGCTGGACCCGCTGGGCCAGGCGGCGTCGCATGAGAACGGTCGTGACGGTGCGCTCGCCGGCTTCGATGGAGCGGCGCACGGCGGCCAACGCCTCGTGATTGTCTCCGCACCGCTCGTGGGCCGCCGCCACGAGGCGCCACGCCGTGCCCCGGTCGGCGGCGCGGTCGGCGATGGGTTCGATCAGCCGGAGCATGGACCGCGGGTCCGTCTTCACGAGGTCGCGCGCGGTCTCCATGCGGGCTTCGACGACGAACCGCGTCCACAGGGACGGTCCCAGAGTCGGCGGTACACGAGGCGCGAGCTTGGCGGCCACGCCGCGCGTCACCGTACTGAACTGCCAACTCACCAGCGTGTCCTCGGATCTGCCGTTGCGTCCGTGCCGATGGTATCGAACCGAGCCGACCTCACTTGACCATTCGCTTCACACATCGACATGGACACGCGGATCTCCATAGAAGGCCACCTGGCCCCCTCCGATCATCATTTCCGTGTCCGTGACCTTCCACGTGTGTGACTCACGATCGGTACCCCGGACGCTCACGAAGTTGAACCTGTCGGACGAATACGTCTTCACGCCCGCCGCCCAAGCACGGTTCAAGAAGTCGGTGTCGACCGCTCGGGGGATGTCGCTGAAGCGCAGGTCCTTGGCCACCTCGCTCTCAGCCATGATCGATCCGCCTTGGACCAGGCGATGATAGCGGTTCTGAAAGCCGGCGTACCGCAAGACGACAGCATCGACCGACCGGAGCCACACATAGTGGGCCCATTTGCCGACGATGCCCGCATCTGTGCTAGCGAAGGCATTGACGAGGTCGGTCAAATAATGACGCCCGTAATGATTGTCGTCGTCCATTTTCGCCGTGTAGCGACCGTTCGCCGCGTCCACACCGAGATTCATCAGGGTGCCGAGCGGCAGGCTCGCGTCCGCATCGATCAACTGGAGCCGATCGACGCCGGCCGCCGCCGCCCGAGCTCGCAGATCGGCGTGGTCGAGGGTCAGGCCGTGGAGGACGAGGATGAGCTCGATGTCCCGCTCGGCCTGCCGTGCGACGTTGGACAACACGTTGTCGATCTCGTGTGTGCGATTGGTCGGCACGACGATGGACACCGAACGGTCGCGGGGCGGCACTGGCCGGCCCAGTGCCTCCAGGATCGTGTCGACCCGCCGGCCGAACGTGTGGCCCGCCAGGACGGCACGCTGCAGCTTGAGGGCTTCACGGTCGCTGAACTCCGGTTGCGTGAGCCGGGCGATGATCTCCCGGCCGAACTGGACAGGAACGTCGGCGGTGGCGACATGCTCTCTCAGGTCGTCGGGCAGTGCGGCTCGGTACTCAGGCAGAGTGACGACCGCCGTCTGCGCCGCGGCGGCGTCCAGCAGGGTCCAGGTCGACTCCGGCGAGCACCGCGCGGCGTCGATCAGCACTCGATAGTGGTCGACGATCGGGACGGCGAGTTCATCGACCGTGGCGTCCACCAGGCTCGACCCCACCGCCTGCGGCAGGACCGCCTCGCTGCCGTCGAAGCCGGCGCGGCCCGTGGGCCGCCAGGCATGCACCTCCGGCATCGCCCTGGCCGTCAACGCCGGGGCGACCAGGCTCTCCACGCCGGACCTGGACACCGTGTCGAGCGCGGCTTCGTCGCAGACCACCACGGCGTCACCGAGCCGGCGAGAGCTGGTGCCGCCTCGCACCGGGGAGTGCAGCCGCGGCGCGGTGGCCGGCTCGAGAGTGTCTACGGCGACACCGGGCCATCGCTTCCGCCAGGTCTCCACCGCCGTCGCGTCGGAGAGGAAGACGACCTCGGCGGCGGCCACCAGGTCGTCGACATCGTCCTGACCGGCCGACGGCACCGTCACCCAGACGACGACGGGAATCCCCGCTGCCCTGGCCGCGGCCGCGAGCCGCGCCGGTTCGCCTCGCGCCGGCCCCCAGCCCGGAACCGTCCGGCCACGCACCTCGACGAGGACGGCGTCGAGGCCCGCCGCATCGAGGACGCCGCTCCACGCCCCGGGACGCAGGTCGACCTGCTCCCACTCCCACGCCAGTCCACGGGCAATGCGCGGCGAGGCGGCGACCGCGACCCTGAGCCCCGGACGTGCGGGCACCACCGGCGGCTGCTCCGTGGTGCGGATCCGATCGCCGATCTGCTCGATGGAGTCGCCGAGGTCGCGACCGGCGGGTTCCGCGGCCGGCACCGCTTCCTCCGGCTGCGACTGGTGCTGCCGGGGAGCCGCGGTGACAGCGTGGTTCCTCGTGAGATCACGAGCGGCCACGCGCAGGCGCCGGATGGCCGCCCGTGCGGTCATGGTCATTGGACGACGTCCTCCAATGCATCGGCCAGGCGCGGCGCGAGCGTGTTCACGTAGGTCACGGTCAGGTGCGAACCCTGCCGGTAGATCAGCACGTTGCCGATCACCGGCGAGCACGAGTCCGCGGGGCAGATGAAGTTGTTGAGGTTGACCCAGCGAGCGTTTTCCGAGTCCTCCACGGCTCGGCTCTGTGTCTGCGCGGCACTGGTGCGGATGGCTTCGCTCCGGTCGAACGCGCACTCGGTCAGCTGGTCGACGTGCTCGGCCACGCAGGCGTAGACGTCCTGACCCGGCTGCGGGGTGTCGGCGAGTGCCACCACCTCGATGCCGAGCTCGTCCAGCTGGTTCCACCGCTCGACCAGGCCCTGCACCATGGCGTCGCTTGATTCACCGGCATCGATGTCGTCCGGGTCGTCAAGGGCGCGGTTACGGCCCTGCGACGTGACGACGACGGCCGGCTCGACGTCGCGCAGCTCGTCCATCACGGCCTCGTTCCAGGCCGAGCACGACTCGAACGGCTCGCCGCGGCTGCTCAGGGTGGCCGCGGTGAAGGAGCAGGTCGACTTGGTGTAGGTGATGACACGCCAGCCGTTGTCCTGGCCGATGGTGTCGAGCGCGGTGATCCATTGCAGCGCCTTGGAGTCGCCCACCAGCGCGATGGTCACGTCGCCGTCGGGATCGCCGTAGACGCATGACGCGGGTTCGTCCGAGTCCTGCGCGACCTGGCACCCCTCGTCGTAGGCCGACGGGACGTCCTCCGGCGCCAGCAGCGGGTCAGGGGTGATCCACTCGGACACGTCCGCCGGCACGCCATCGGGGTCGGCCCGCGGATCGTCGCGGTCGAGCACGGCGGCTCCGGGCGCAGATACCGGCGGCCCCGACGGCATGGACGTCGTCGGCACCGCCAGCGCCAGAGCGAGGCCGGCCACCACACCCACCAGCGTGAGGTTGCCACCGACGCTGAGGGCGAACCGCGATGAGCGGACCATGTTCCTGGCGTGACGGACCGGGTTCTCCACGAACCGGTACGCCAGCCACGCCGGGACGAACGACAGGACGACGATCGCCAGGCCTTGCCACGTGCGCAGCTCACCCCATCTGACCTCGGCCAGGACCAGCATCGGCCAGTGCCACAGGTACAGGGAGTAGGAGAGCCCGCCGACCCAGACGAACAAGGGGATGCCCAGCAGCACGATCGGGCCGGCGCGACCGGCCGCCGGACCGCCGGCGATGACGGCTGCAGTCCCGAGGACGGGTAGCAACGCCGCCGCGCCCGGCCACGCCGTGTCCGTCGTGATCAGCACCGCCGACAGACCGACGGCGACGAGGCCGCACCACGCGAACAGGGCCGCGAGCGCCCGCGGCAGCAGGGTCAGCGTCGGCATCGCGATGGCCACCGCCGCGCCGACGGCGAGCTCCCACAGCCGCGTCGTCGTGACGAAGAACGCGCCGGACGGGTTCGTCGCGGTCATGATCACCGACCACGCGAACGACGGTAGAGCGACCACGGCGAGGCCGACACCCATCCACGGCCGCACCGGCTCTGCGTTGCGTCGCACCCAGATCGCGATGAGCAGGATGAACAACGGCCACACGAGGTAGAACTGCTCCTCGACCGCCAGCGACCAGAAGTGCTGGACGGGTGATGGGCCCACGTCCTCGGCGAGATAGTCGACCGATCGGTCGGCCATCCGCCAGTTGACGACGTAGACGGCGGCAGCGGCGATGTCACCGCCGAACGCCCGGCGGTCCACGGCGGGCACCATGATCCAGGTCAGCAGCGCCGTGACGGCGAGCACCAGCGCCGCCGCCGGCAACAGGCGCTTGACCCGGCGTGCGTAGAACTGGACGAGGGACAGGGTGCCCGTCTGCTCCACTTCTCGTACGAGCATGCCGGTGATCAGGAAACCGGAGATGACGAAGAACACGTCGACGCCGACGAAGCCTCCAGGCACGAACCGGAGGCCGGCGTGGTAGAGGAGCACCAGTCCGACCGCGACCGCGCGCATGCCCTCGACGTCGGGCCGGAACCGTGGTGGCGGCGGACGGTCGGCCCTCCTCCTCTGCCTGGCCGGCCGCCGAGCGGGAGCGACGCTAACCATGGCCCTTCCCCGGCGCCGGCCGCGCCCCTAGGAATGCCCCCACGACGTCGGCGATCCGCTCGCCTGCCTTGCCGTCCCACAGCGGCGGCACGGGCCAGTGCTCAACACGGCCGGCAGCCAGGATCTGGCCGGCGACCCAGCCGAGCTCCGCCCTCGTCACCAGCCGATTCGTGCCGTGCGTGATCGTGACCGGGCGCTCGGTGTTGGGCCGGAGGGTCAGGCACGGAACGCCCAGCATCGTCGTCTCCTCCTGGACCCCACCCGAGTCGGTCACCACCGCGGCGGCGCCCCGGACGAGCCCGAGGAACTCGACGTAGCCCAGCGGATCGATCACGGTGAGCTGGTCATGGGTGAAGAGCCCGGCCGCCTCGAGCCGGGCACGTCCGCGCGGATGCAGCGGCACCACGGTCCGCGCGAGGTCCGCGACCGCGTGCACGGCCTTGACCAGCTCGGCGGCGTCGGCGGGGTCGTCGACGTTGCTCGGCCGGTGCAGCGTCGCGACCACGTACTCACCCGTCAGCCCGTGCCGCGACCTTGCCTGCTCCGCGCTGAACCGGTCCAGGTTCGCCAACAACGTGTCGATCATCGGATTCCCGACGAAGTGCACCCGTTCGGACGGTATGCCTTCATGACCCAGATGGATCATCGCATCCGGGCTCGTGACGAACAACAAGTCGGAGAGTTGGTCTGTCACGACACGATTGACTTCTTCGGGCATCGACCGGTCGAAACTTCGCAGTCCCGCCTCGACATGGGCGATCGATATGCCCAGCTTCGCCGCGACAAGAGCCGCACCGACAGTCGAGTTGACATCGCCGTACACAATGATCAAGGAAGGCTCGCGCTGAACGAACAAGTCCTCAAGACCAGTCATGATCGAGGCGGTCTGACGAGCGTGGGTACCCGATCCGACCCCGAGATCTACATCGGGCTCGGGCAGGCCCAGCTGGCGGAAGAAGACCTTTGCCATGGCGTCGTCGTAATGCTGTCCGGTATGGACCAACTCCTGGGTGACACCCCGAGCGCCCAATGCGGCGATGACCGGAGCCGCCTTCGGGAAGTTCGGTCGAGCTCCGGTGACATGGATGACAAGATCGCTTGGCAAAGCAGCCTTCCGGGTGAGTTCACGCATAGCGCTGGGCCGTTGGGGACACGACCGCACAGGGTATCCTCCACGACCATGGCCTCGGACCGGAACATGCGCGAAGCGCCGATTCATGCGGCAGCCAAACAGCAGATCGCGGACGGTTCGTTGACGCAACTGCGGGAGCTGAGCAAGAGGAACGCCCAGCTGACCGCGGCATTGGAACGCTCGCGGCCGCTCAGTGTGCGGATCGCCCGGGGTGTCAAGAGGGCTCGTCGCAATGGCTGGCGGCTGCATCGCTATCCCAGGGACTACTGGCGTGGGCTACGCGCCACGGGCACCACCAAGGTGGCTCAGGCCGATCTGACCCGGCTGCAGGCGTTGACCGACGAGAGCCGGTACGACGAGGCCATCGCCCTCGCCGCGGCACTCCTGCCGCTCAAGTCCGCCGACATCGAGTTTCTCGACGCGGCACGGCTCGCCTTCGCCAAGGCCGGCGCGCTGAGCCTGCAGCTGCGGGCGGCCGAGGCGCTCGAGCGGGCCGAGCCCACGGCGTCTCGCCGCGCGCAGGCACGCAACGTGGCCGGGCGAATCCGCGAGACCGAGCCGGGCTGGCTGCCGAGCGTCTCCGCCGCCGGCTCCGACGCCGCGCCGGTCGGGGGCCGCGTCCTGCATGTCCTGAAAGCCGCGATGCCACACCGGCAGAGCGGCTACACCATGCGCAGCCGGTACATCATCGACAGCCAGCGCGCCGCCGGTATGGACCCGGTCGCGGTCACCGCTCTGGGATTCGCCCACCAGGCTGGCGCGGCGGAGCTGCCGGCCACCGAGGTCATCGAAGGCACCACGTACCACCACCTGCCGGCGGAGTCGGCGGCGCAGCTCAAAGGGCCCGCCGACCTCTACCTCGACGCCTTCGCCGACGCGGTCGGCACGCTCGCGGCCGGCCTGTCTCCGGAGGTCGTCCACGTGCACTCGGGACATCGCGGCTACGAGCCGGCCCTGGTCGGCCTGGCCGTGGCCCGCGCTCTCGGGGTGCCGCTCGTCTACGAGGTCCGAGGCTTCTTCGAGTCCCTGTGGAGCCGGGAAAGGGCGTGGAACGAGCAGGGCGAGCTGTACGCGCGCCGGCTGGCGACCGAAGCCCGCTGCATGCGCGAGGCCGACGCCGTCGTGACCCTGAGCGAGTCCATGCGCGAGGAGATCATCTCCCGCGGTGTGGACGCCGACACGGTGTTCGTGGCGCCCAACGGCGTGGACGTGGCCCGGTTCGAGCCGGGGCCGCGGCCAGCCGATCTCGTCCGCGAGCTCGATCTCGAGGACGCATTCGTGTTCGGCTACGTCAGCAACCTCGACCATCAGCGCGAGGGGCACGAGCACCTCATCCGAGCCGTCAGCCACCTGCGCACCAGCGGTGTGCGAGCCGTGGCGCTGATCGTCGGTGACGGCACCCGCCGCGCGGAGCTGGAAGAGCTGGCCGCCCGGGAGAAGGTCGCCGACTCCGTCCGATTCACCGGCCGGGTGCCACATGACCGCGTGCTGGACTATTACCGGCTGCTCGACGTCTTCGTGGTGCCCCGCGTCTCCGAGCGCGCCGCCAGGCTGGTCACGCCGCTGAAGCCGTACGAAGCCATGGCCGCCGGCATCCCGGTCGTGGTGTCGGAGCTGCCGCCGCTGCTGGAGATCGCCGGCGACGGCGAACGAGGCCGCTCGTTCCCGCCGGGCGACGCCCGTGCCCTGGCCGACCTGCTCCACGAGCTGCACTCGAGCCCGGACATGCGGCGCGAGCTGGCCAAGCGGGCTCGCGACTGGGTGGTCGCGGAACGCCAGTGGTCGACCAACGCCGCCAGGTACGCAGCCATCTACGACGCCGTCCGCGCCACCCCGCGGCGCTGAGAGCGGCCCCATCTCCGCATGGCCAACGACAGATCCGCCTTCGTCACCCAGTTGGGCGCCCGCCTGTGCGGCACCACGGACCCTGCGTCGCTCGCGACGACGCTGCTCCGCACCGGTAGCGGCCAGGCTCTCGACATCGTCGCGCTGACCGCGACCTCGGGCCGGTTCGGCTATGACGAGCTGCTCCCGAAGCTGGCCGGCGGCGACGACGGCTCCGTGACCGATCCGCGGTGGTTGCCGCAGCTCGCGCGCATCGCCGCGCTGCGGCGGGCGGCTCCGGACCCGACGGCAGCGCTGGCGATCCTGGAGCAGGCACGCCAGGTGCACGGCACGGAGCTGCTCGACGGCGCCGCCCGGCAGCTCTACGCTCAGCTCCTGGTAACGCTGGACCCGGACCGGCTGCCCAAGGTCCTCGACTCCCTCGACCTGCCGCCGTCGCTGATCCGTTCGATCCGAGCCGACGCGGCCAACCCGTTCGTGACCGCCGGCGCGTCGGTCAGTGAGTGGACCGCACTGCTCGCGGCGCCGTTCGTCAGCGTCGGGCTGGAGCCGGTGTCGCTGAGCGGCGATGCCGCGACACCGTTCGACCGGCTCAGCGCCGAGGCGTCCACGGCCGTCGACGACACGAGCCTGGTCAGCGTCGTGATGTCGGCGTACCGGCCCGACGCGAGCATCTTCGCCGCCGTGCGGTCGATCCTGGGGCAGAGCTGGCGCAATGTCGAGCTCCTGGTCGTCGACGACGCGTCGCCGGAGGAGTTCGATTCCGTCCTCGACGAGATCGCGGCCCTGGACGACAGGGTCCGCGTGCTGCGCTCACCGGCCAACCGCGGCACCTACATGGCGCGCAACCTGGCCCTGGAGCACGCTCGGGGCGAGTTCGTCACATTCCAGGACTCCGACGACTGGGCTCATCCGCGCCGGCTCGAGCTCCAGCTGGCACCGCTGCGCGACAACCCGGAGCTGCTGGCCACGAGGAGCCACACCCTTCGCGCGTTCCCCGATCTCACCTTCACCTACCTGGGCTATCCGCCGGACCGCATCAACGCGTCGTCGCTGCTGTTCCGCCGCCGCGAGGTGGTTGACCTCATCGGCTACTTCGACACGGTGCGAAAGTCCGCCGACGTCGAGTATCCGGAGCGGCTGCGGGCGGCCGTGCCGGGTTCCGTGCTCGACCTGGACCCGTCGCTGCCGCTGGCCATCTGCCAGCTCCGGGCGGCGTCCCTGTCTCGTTTGGACGCGATCCCCGGCTGGATGCACTGGTCCCGGACCCTGTACCGCGACGCCTACCGCGCCCGGAACGTGCGGGTACGCCGCGGCTTGGCGTCGGCCTA
Organism: Jiangella asiatica; assembly: GCF_004349065.1. Lineage (GTDB taxonomy): Bacteria > Actinomycetota > Actinomycetes > Jiangellales > Jiangellaceae > Jiangella > Jiangella asiatica. Next base: position 253,821 of record NZ_SMKZ01000001.1, on the reverse strand, counting down.
CTACGACGGCAACCCGGACCATCGGTTGTTGCCGCTGCCAGACCCCTCCTGGTCACCGACGCGGGGAGAGGGCGGGACGGGCGGCAAAAAGGCCGCCTACGACGTCGTCGTCCTGAACGACTGGCGACGCGGCAACCGGCACCCGAGATCCGTCCTCAACGACCTGCACGCCATGCTCGACGCCGGGCTGCGCGTCGCCGTCGCCCATGCCGAGACATTCGAGCCGGCTCCGAACCTGGGCCGGCGACCGTCCCTTGCCGGCCCCATCCTGGAGCTCGTCAACGACGGCACGATCGCCATGACCCACGTGTCACAGGCGGCGAGCACCCGGCTGCTCCTGACGCATGACCCGGCGACCCTCCAGTTCGCTCCGGACGTCGACGCACGGTTGAGTGCTGACCGGGTGGCGCTGCTGGTCGATCCCGAGACCATGCGCGCGGACGGCCGGACGTTCCGGACAGCGGACGTGGTGGCGAACAGCGAACGGCTGTTCTCCCGCCGGCCGACCTGGGTGCCGCGCACGGGCAAGGCCCGCACCACGGTGGCGGCCGCGTCCGGACCCCTGGAGCTCGCGGAGCTGGACCTGGCCAAGGTCTACGATCCGGCCCGGCTCGCGGCTGCGGTCCAGCGGTTGCGCGCGCACCGGCCGGTCATCGGGCGGCACGTTCCCGACCACGCCAGCCACTGGCCGGCCACGCCCGACACCCTGCTCGCCGCGTATCCGGACGACGACGCCTTCGACGTGCGCATCATGGGCGGGGTGGGGACACCGCTGCGCGTCCTCGGTACCGGCCTGCCACCGAACTGGGTGTCGTTCCCCGACGGCGCGCTGACCGTCCGGACGTTCCTCGCGCAGCTCGACTTCTTCGTGTACTTCGACCGCGACGACGCGGCGGTGCCGGGTGACGCCGTCATCGAGGCCATGAGCAGCGGTTGTGTCGCCGTGCTCCCGCCGCATCTCCAGGAGGTCTACGGAGACGGTGCGCTGTACTGCGAGCCGGGCAGCGTCCGTGAGGTCGTCACCGAGCTCCACCGGTCGCCGTCGCGCTACACGCGGCTGCAGGAGCGGGCACGGCACGCCGTGGCCCAGCGATACGGTGCGCCCGCGTTCGTGAGAGGACTACGGCGACTGCTCGACGCCTGAGGGCCGGTCCCCCGACGGCTGCAGCGTCAGTACCTTCAGCGCGTCCCCCGGCGGCACCGCCGACACCACCAGCTCCGGTATCTCCTCGCGCCAGCGCTGCACCACCTCACGCTCGTCCGGGCGGGTGGCATCGTCGAGGGCGACGACGGCCCCGTCGCCGAGCTGGTCGCGCAACCGCACCGCCGCCGGGTACCGCGCCATCGACCCGGTGCTCCGCGGGGGACCGTCGATGACCAGCAGGTCGATGTCGGTCAGGTCCGCCATCACAGTGTGGTCGTACCAACGCGTCGCGTGCCCCGGAAGGTCCGCGTCCACCAGCGGCGCGACCCGTACCTCGACGAGCTCCTCGAGGCCGTGCGTCCGCACGTGGGTGCGGGTCTGCTCAGCGAACCGCTCGTCGTGGTCGATGGTCACCAGCCGACCGGAACCGAGCTGCTCGAGCGCGTAGCCCAGCCAGATGGTCGACGTACCGGAACCAAGCTCGACGACCAGTCCCGGCTGGCGGCGCCGGACGATCTCCAGCAGGGTGAGGACACCCGTCGGGTCCAGCGCCCAGCCACCCAGCGACGGCATGGCGCACCTGGGCCGCACCCACTCGTAGAGCTGGATCAGAGCCTCGCTCTGCCGGATGTACCGCGCCGCCGCCAGGTCCTGCCTCTTGTCCTGCTGCTCCCGATCCTTCTCGGCCTCGGTCAGCGCGACGTCGACCCGCTTGCCGAGGTCGCCGACGCCGGAGCGAACGACGTCGAGGCCGTGCCGCCACACCTCGAGCTCCGCCGCCCACGCCTCGACCTTCGCGCGGTTGTCCTCGGCCTTGGCCGCGACGTTCTCGAGGTTCGCGCGCAAAGTAGTCTCGACGACTTTGCGCTCCTCCACCGTCCGCGCGATCTCGGCCAGCTTGTCCGCGACTTCTACCCGGCTCGTCTCGGCGGCCGCGAGCATGCGCGCGCCCAGGTTGTCCAGCCGCCGCTCCACGGACTTGAACGACCCGGCGATCTTGCGCACGTCGTGCGACCTGGCCATGCGGCGGCGCACGTCCAGCAGAGCGACGATGACCGCCGCCTGAGCGAACGCCATGACCGTCAGTGCGACGTGCCACCAGCCGAGGAAGGCCGCCACTGCGACGACCACGGCGGTGACGCACGCCGCACCGGCGATCGCGCGTTCCCGGGTCAGGCCCACCATGACCTCCAGAGGATTGCTGAGCCGAGGTTCATCCGGAAACCCTAAGCCCGGGTCGCCTCGGATCGAACAATGACTCCCACGACAATCGTGGACAGACGACGACAGATGGACGACCGGATCATACGCACCGCGACCCTCCGTACGTCCGGCTCGCGCGATTCCGGTGACCGCCGGTGCCGCCGCCGGGTGTCCGGCCAGTTCATGAGCGACACCAGCACCACCCAGCCGGCACATTGTGCTGCGGTAGTATCCAGCGCTAGCGCGCCGCTGCCGGCGTGTCGTCAGTCTCAGGGGTCCGCGTCGCCGGGGTGAACACGGAAACGACATCTTTGACGTGCAACCGTGGGGGTAGGCCCGGGCGTCATCCAGGTGAAGGCTGTGCAGTCGATCAAGCGGGGTAGGCAGTGTCGGTGGTTAGCGCGGTAGCCGGGAAGCGGTATCCGCGGCGGCTGGACGGCTAGGTCCATGCGCGTTCTCGTCCTGACCGTCGTGCACGATCCCGAAGACGCCCGCATCCGGCACCGTCAGATCGTCGCCCTGCGAAAGGCGGGGCACCAGGTCACGCTGGCGGCCCCGTTCGCCGCCTACGGCCGGTCCGTCCCCGACGACCTGGAGGTCATCGACATCCCGCGCTCGTTCGGCCGGCACCGGCTGACCGCAGCGCGAGCGGCGCGGCAGCTGCTGCGGCGCCACGGCCGTGCCTTCGATGTCGTCCTCATGCACGATCCCGAGCTGGTGCTGGCCACCGTCGGCCTGAAGGTCCCCGGCCTGGTGTGGGACGTGCACGAGGACACCGCCGCCGCGCTGCGCATGAAACCGTGGCTGCCGCGGGTGGGCCGCCCGGCCGGGACGCTGCTGATCCGGGCCATCGAACGCAGCGCCGAGCGGCGGATGCCGCTGATCCTGGCCGAGGAGTCCTACGCCACCCGCTTCCGCAAGCCGCACACCGTCGTCCGCAACAGCGTGGCGGTTCCCGACGACGTCAGCGTCCCGGTCGGCGACCGCGTCATCTACCTGGGGCGCCTGACGGCGGCGCGTGGCGCGCTGGAGCTGATCGAGCTGGGCCGCCGCCTCGCGCCGAACATCGAGATGCACCTGGTCGGCACCGCCGACGCCGAGTGCCGCGCGGCGATCGAGGCAGCGCAGGCCGAGGGCGCGGTCCGCTGGCACGGATTCATCCCCAACGACCAGGCCCTCACCATGCTGCCCGGCGCCCTGGCGGGACTCAGCCTGTTGCACGAGCAGCCCAACTACGCGCACTCACGGCCCACCAAGATCGTAGAGTACATGGCACACGGGCTGCCGGTCGTCACGACGCCGAATCCGGCGTCCGCGGAGCTGGTCATGCTGCATCGCTGCGGGACGGTGGTGCCCTTCGGCGACGTCGCCGCGGCGGAGGCCGCGGTGCGGCGGCTGCGCGACGACCCCGTCGAGCGACGGCGGATGGCCGACGCCGGCCGGGCCGCCGTCGCCGCCCACTACAGCTGGGACGCCGACGCGGACTTGTTCGTTCATTCCCTGGAGCGGATGGCGCACGCGACGGCGCGCTGATTCCGGCCGGTAGAGTGCTTCATCCGATCAACGGACGACGGAGATTCGATGCTACGGGCGCTACGTTCGCTTCTCGGCTCGCGCTGGCCGATCCTGGGCATGCTCGGCGCCCTGGTGGCAGTGGCGGTCGCCGTCGGCGCGCTGATCGACGGCAGTGTCGTCGAGGCGGCGATCTCGGCCCTGCTGGGTCTCGCGCTGGTCGGCCTGGTGATCGTCGGCGCCAGCGCCCGGGAGGCCGAGCAGCGCGCTCGTAAGCTCGACGCACAGCTGAAGCACCTGGCCTCGGCGACCGACGCCATCTCGACCACGCTGAAGGCCATCGAGTCCAAGCAGGACGACCCCGGCGGCGGGGCGCTCGCGGCCGCCATCGGCGCCCAGCGCCTGGACGCCGCCGTCCGCCACGACGAGCTGCTCGCCCGCCACGACCAGCTGCGCGGTGAGGTCGTCACGGCGCTCACCGAGGACCAGCTGTCCGAGCTGTCGGCCCTGACCAACCTGTACGCGATGCTCGGCCCGGACGACGAGGTCCCGGTGTTCGGCGGCTACGCGGCCCGCCCGACCACGGTGCTCCGGCTGGCCTCACTGGTCCGGCGGCTGCCCGGCGACGCCCTCGTCGTCGAGTGCGGCAGCGGCAGCTCGACGGTGTGGCTGGCGCTGGCCTGCCGGCGAGCCGGACGGGGCCGCGTCATCGCCCTGGAGCACCACGAGCGCTACGCCGAGCTGACCCGCACCGCCCTGGCGCGGCAGGGCCTGGAGTCTGTCGCGCAGGTCCGCGTCGCGCCGCTGGAGCCGGTCACCGTCGGCGACCAGACGCAGGACTGGTACGAAGGCAAGAACTGGGCCGACCTCGGCGGCATCGACCTGCTGTTCGTCGACGGGCCACCCCGTAGCACCGGGCCGCGGTCGCGCTACCCCGCGTTCCCCCTGCTCGCCCGGGCCCTGAACGACGGCGCCGTCGTCGCGCTCGACGACGTGAACCGCGAGGACGAGGCCGACATCGCCGGCGACTGGCTGGCCGAGCCGGCCGACGGGGTCACCCTCCGCGACGCCGGGACGATCGGCCGCACGCGGTTCTTCACCGCCAGCCGTGGGCAGGACAACTAGGCGTTCTCGCGCTCCACGTGCGCGAGGGACGGAGCGGCGCGCGATGCGGGCGGCGTCGTCAGAAGGCCTGTGGGTCGACTGCCGCTGAGGCGTCGACGAGCATGCCCTGACGAGTGAGGCCGACGACGGCGCGGCGCACGCCGAGGTCCTCGCCGCTGAGCCAGTGCTCGCCGAACAGCCGGCGGGCGGTCTCGTCCAGCGACCCGCCCGACGCGACCTGCCGGCGCGACCGGTGCAGCGCCCGGGTGGCCCACAGCTCGACGGGCGGGCCCGCGGCCTCCCCCGACCCAGCCCCGGCGGCATCGACCACCGTCGACCGCACCAGCCCGGCGCCCGCATCGGCGGAGGCACGCAGCAACGCGTCGACGGCGTCCCTGCCGATCGCCACCCCTGCCGGCACGACCAGCGAGAACGGCGCCGGGAACCCCGTGCGCACCGGCTCGGCGGAGAAGCGGACCCGCGCGTCGGCGGTGAAGTAGTCCTGGACCCACCGGGGCAGTCCGGCCGACGGCGACACCGTCACGACCAGGTCGGTGAACGCGGAGGCGAGGATGCTGTCGACGGTGAGCTGCACCTGCTCCGCAGACCCACCCGTGGCGTCCACGATGGCGTGCACCCGCGGCACCGTCCACATCCGCCCCACGTCGGCCGGGCGGAACAGCGGGATCGGCAGGTGGTTGGCGGCCAGCCCGGACCGCTCGCGCTTGATCTCGTCGCCGCGGACGGCGAAGTTGCGGGCGCCCTGGTGGTAGCTGCGCGCTCGCGGCTCCGGGATGATCACCGCGCCGGCGGTGAAGATGCGGTAGCCGAACTCGGTGTCGACGATGCCGCGCAGGCCGAACGCGGAGAACCCGCCGCTCTCGGCGTACAGCGCCCGCGGCGCGGACACGCTGGCACCGACGACGGCGATGAACGTGTCCTCCGCGTACCGCGTGAGCTTGTCGGCGTCGCGGATGAAGTCCTCGAACCAGGTGTGCCGCTTCTGCTTGCGCCCTTCGAGCAGTTGGTCGAACTGGTCGTCACGCGTGGCGGCCTGGACGTCGGCCACGGTGATGTCGTCGAAGTCGACGAAGAGCTTGCTGCCCAGGACGACGGCGTCGGCGACGGCGTGGTGCCAGCGCAGGTGCGCCTCGACGTGCGTCCGGGTGGCGACGATGTCGGCGTCGAGGAACAGCACCACGTCACCGGTGGCGGCCTCGGCGCCGGCGTGCCGGGCCCGGCCGGAGCCGTGGCCCTCGCCGGGCGGCAGGCGCAGCACCCGCGACCGCTCCGGAGCCACCGCGGGCAGCCGCAGTGGTTCGGCGGACGCGTCGTCGACGACGATCACGTCCAGCAGCTCCGCCGGATAGGTCTGCTCGGCCAGCGCGGCCAGGGTGAGGTTCAGCTCGTCCTGGCAGTCCTTGGCCGGGAGCACGACGGTGACGCTCAGCTCGGGCGTCCAGGTGCCGAGCTCGGGCGGCGTGACGGTCGTCCACTCCTGCTTGGGCACTGCTGCAGGCGTTCGGACCGTGGTCGACATCGTTCCTCCGGATGGTGCCAGGTACTGTGTGGGTCGCCGTTCACTGCCGACGACGCCAAACGGAGAACCTACCGGGCCTCGTGATGCCGACCAAGACCGACCTCCCACCAGCGCGAACGCCTGGGCAGTCTGTCCCGACCTGGGACAGATTGGCCGCTTTGGACCCCGCCAGCCTGCGCGCGGCCGCCGGCACGCTCGCCGAGACGCCGCTGCCCGCGGTCAACAGCGCGCTACTCTCACCAGCGGGTTTCGACACGTTCGAGGGGGACGGCTCCCGGGTCCTCCGACCGGTCGCCGAGGTGCGCACCACGCCGCACCGCAGTTTGCGCATCGCCCATGGCCGGACCCGCGTCGGCACCTACCCGCCGAGCGGCGTGATCACCCCGGCGGAGCTTGCCGCGCTGCGCGACTACGCCGCGGTCCGGGTGCCCTTCGGTGCCGGCGCCGGGCCGGTCGAGCTGGCCGCGCTGCTGCGCCAGCTGCTCGTGGCGGGCGTCCCGGTGCTCGCCCCGGACCTTCCGCTGTCGGTGCGCCGGCTGCTCGGGCGCGACCTGGGCGACCTGGTCGCCGCGTTGACGCCGGCCGCCGTCGCCGACGTGGACCGGCGCGAGCACTGGTCGGTCGACGCCCGGCGGCTGGCGCTGCTCACCGCGACCAGCGCCGCTGGCGTGCCGTCGTCGCCGTCGGCGGTCACGGCCGTCGTCGAGGCCGGCAGCGGGCTCACCGCCGTCCTGCGTGACCTGCGCGCCCAGACCTGGCCGAACTTGGCTGTCGTGGTGGCGGCCGGCGACGACGACACCGTGCCGGCCCGGCTGCCCGCCGGGATCGAGGTGGTCCGCGCCGCGACCCGCGCCGACGCCGTGCGGGCGGCCGTTCGCGACGGTGGCGGCGAGTTGGCCACCGTCGTGACTCCGGAGCTGTCGTACGGGCCGGAGCACGTGCGCGACCTCGTGCTCGGCTACCGGTACGGCCAGCGCCCGGTTGCCGGCACGGTGGTGCGGCGGACCTACCTGGAGCCGCTGGACCTGACGGCGTGCGCGCCGGGCGAGCCGACCGAGGCGCCCACCGACCGGCTCTCCGCGAGGACGCTGCTGGCCGCTGCGTCGACGCTCCTGGAACTGCTGACGGACGGCGACGGCGACCTGGTCACCGTCGGCGACGACGGCTACGCCATCCACGACCGCAACGTGCATCGGACGGTCCGGCGAGGTCGCCCGGGCCTGGACGCGGCCCTGCACGCCGGCGGCCTGCAGGTGCCCGGCGAGACCGGCCGCATCGGCTGGCTGGCCGCCGAGTCACGCCGCGCGCCGAGCGCCACAACACGCGCGCACCATGACCGCGTCGATCCGGCCTACCTCTCCTACTTCGCCCGCATCGACGCCGCCGGTGCCGCGTCGGCGCGCTGACGCGCTGCCCTACGGGTGCACGATCTGGCGCTCGGCCTGCAGCTTGCGGACCGCCTCGACCAGCTCCTCCGCGCGGGCGTCGAACGAGTGCTCGCGCCGCACGAGCTCCGAAAGCTTCTCCCGGGCGGCGGCCCGGTCCGGAGTCTCGGCCAGGTGGGTGGCGACGGCCGCGGCCAGCTCCTCGGGCGTGCTGTAGGTCAGCACGATGTCGCCGAAGACGTCGGACATGCCGTGGACCTCGTCGCTGACCACGCGGGCACCGCAAGCGGCCAGGTCGAAGAGCCGGTTGGACATGAGACCCTCGGTCTTCATGTCGTCCCAGTGGTCGTTGAGCACCACACCGGCCCCGGCGTAGAGCGCCGGCAGCTCGTCGTTGGGGACGTACTCGCCCTGCCAGGCGCCCTGCGGGAGCAGGCCGCGCCAGCGCACGCCGTAGACCGAGGGGACGATGCCGGCCCGCAGCGCGGCACCGACCGAGGCCCGCATGCCACGGGCGTTGCCGACGAACAGAACGTCGTGGTGCCGGCGCGGGTCGCCCGGGACCGGCCGGAACCGGTGCTTGTCGGTGCACTGCAGCAACGGCTGGATCGGGGCGCCCAGGTCGGTGGACATCCGGCGGGCCAGCGGCGCGGACGCGGCGAAGACGGCGTCGTAGGCGGCCAGCTCACGGCGGGTGACCCGCTCGGGGTGGCTGATGACCCACGACAGGTTGATCTGCTGCGGGTTGACCGTGTAGACGCTGACCCCGCGCAGCACGAGCGCGACGTCGTCGAACCGGGACGTCGGCCGGTACCAGGCCCGCTTCGCGTCGATGACGGCCTCGTGGCCGAGCCGCTCCAGAGCCTGCTTGAGCCCGATCGCGAAGTGCCAGTCCCCCCAGTTGGTGCGGCGCTCGACGTTGGGTGCGCCGATCTTGATGGCCCAGCGCAGCGGCCGCTGCGGGCGGTCGTGCACGACGATGGGGTCGAAGCCCCAGTGGGTCGGCGCCTCGCCGTCGTACCCGACGATGGAGTACCCGCCGGACCGCCAGGTGGCGACGTCGTCCTGGCCGACGGTGTCTTGCCACCGCCCGGTGAACAGCTCCTGGTTGTCAGTGGCCGTCGTAGTGGCCGACGCGGTGAGGCTTCGCTCCGGGGTGGTGGAGAACGACACCAGGCTGGCCGGGACGTAGCGCAGCGGGCGCTGGGTCTCGCGCGCCAGTCGCAGGCTGAGGTCAGGGTTGTCGGTGTCGTTGACGAACAGCGGGTCGAAGCCGCGAACCGCGGCGAAGTCGGCGGCACGCACCGCCAGCACCGCCGGTGACAGTCCCGCCGGCGACGACGGCCGCACGACCTCCGGTGCGTCGCCCGGGAAGCGCCGGAACAGGTTGTGCGGGTGTGCGCCGCGCGCGAACGCCACGCCGGCGGCCCACACCGTTCCGTCGGGCAGCAGCACCAGCGGCTGGGCGGCGGCGGCACCGTCGGCCAACGCGCCGGTCAGCGGCTCCAGCCACCCCGGCTCGACCCAGGTGTCCGGGGTCATGAAGACGATGGTCTCGCCGCTGGCCTGGGCGGCGCCGATGCTCCGCGACAGCTCTGTCGACAGCCGCTGCGTCTGCCGCAGGATCCGCACGTTGGGGAACCGGACCGGCAGGAACTGCAGTCGCATCCCCTCGGCCTCGGAGGTCTTGGCGTCGACGACCACCACTTCGAGATCGTGGTCGGTGACCTCCAGCAGCCGCTCGACGGTGGCCGTGACGGTCTGTGCGTGCTCGCCGGCGTGGATGACGACGGAGACCGTGCCCGGCCCGCGCCGGGTGAGGCCGGCTTCGACGGCGTCCCAGTCGACCAGGTGCTTGGCCCGGATGACGAAGCGGTAGCCGAAGAGCTCGTTGATGGTGATGCGGTCGCTGCGCTGCTCCCAGGCGTCGTAACGGGTCGCGACGAACGGCGCCTGCTCGAAGTCGGTGACCCGGGACATCCGGATGAACAGGTCCCAGTCGACGTTGCGCCGAAGGTCCTCGTCGAACGCACCGACCTCGTCCAGCAGCGACCGCTCGTGCATGACCACGATGCAGTCGATGAAGTTGCGCTCCAGCAGCGCCTCGCGGTGGAACGGCAGCGACCGGTAGCCGCGGCGGCCGTCCTCCTTGTCCTCCCACAGCTCCGACACGGCGTAGCCGAACCGCAGCGACCGGGTACGCACGAAGGCGACCATGACCGCCAGGAACTCCGGCACCCAGGTGTTGTCGGAGTCGAGGTAGGCGACGTACTCGCCGCGGGCGTGCGCGAGCCCGGCGTTGCGCGCCACCGACACGCCGCCGGCCTGCTCGCGCCGGACCAGCTCGATGCGCGGGTCGGTGAGCAGCGGCTCGATCGCTTCGGCGGTGCCGTCGGTGCTGCCGTCGTCGACGACGATCAGCTGCCAGTTGCGGTACGACTGCCCCAGCACGGACTCGATGGCGCTCAGCACGCCCTGCCGGCGGTCCTTCGTCGGGATGACGACGCTGACCAGCGGCGGCTCCTCGGCGCGCTGAGCGTACTCGGCCAGGACCGCCTGCTTGAACGCGTCCGCGGCGTCGTGGTCGAAGCTGGGTGCGGTGCGCGGCAGGTGCTCCCAGCCGCGGGATTCGAGCATGAGCCGGCGGGTCCGGCGGGCGAAGTCGGCCAGCGGCGGGCCGTGCACGTCGCCGAAGGACTGGCGGTACCCGGCGACGTCGAACGCGGCGCTGGGCTGGACGCCGTCCTTCCAGCCGACCTCGAGGTAGTGGCCCAGCGGCCCGCCGCGGTGCTTGGCCGCCTCCGGGTGCGCCTCGGCGTAGAACGCGGGGTCGAACAGCGGGTGCGGCGAGAGCCCGCGAGCGATGCCCCTGTTCACGTAGTGGATGAACGGCGCGACGTCGAGGTTCTTCGGGCTGTCCGGGTGGTCGCGGTACCACTCGGTGACGAAGCACGGGTTGGGCGAGATGTCGGTGGCGCTGCCGACGGTGACGTAGTGGTCGACCGGGTCGACGTCGTCGCGGATGGGCTCCTCGAGCTGTTCGCGGTACCAGTCCGCGTCGAACAGGCCGCTGGACCTGATGGAGGTGGCGATGCGGCGGCGCCTGGCGACATCGTCGACGTACGCCTGTGGCAGCACCTTCTTGACAAGACGACGAACCCTGCCGACCGGCAGTCTCATGCGAAGAACTCCTCGGGAACGACCCTGACCCCCTCGTGCCCCAGGCCATCGGACCCAAGTGCATCGACCGCGTGTTGCGCGCCCTCGATATCTTAGACGCTTCCGTGGGTTGGAGGTGCCGCTGTGCGGTGGCTTGTCACCGGCGCGGCCGGGATGCTCGGGCACGATCTCGTGACGCTGCTGACCGAGCGTGACATGAAGGTCACGGCGGCACGCCGCGACCAGCTCGACGTCACCGACGCCGCGGCCGTCGACGACGCGGTGAGCGGCCACGACGTCGTCGTCAACGCCGCCGCCTGGACCGACGTCGACGCCGCCGAGTCCGACGAGACCGCCGCTTTCGCGGTCAACGGCACCGCACCCGGGCTGCTCGCCGCGGCCTGCGCCCGGCACGGCGCCCGGCTGGTCCACGTCTCCACCGACTACGTCTTCGACGGGCAGGCGTCCGAGCCGTACCCGGAGGACGCGCCGACCGCGCCCCGTTCGGCGTACGGACGCACCAAGCTCGCCGGCGAGCGGGCAGTGCTCTCCGGGCTACCGGACGCCGTCGTCGTCCGCACCGCCTGGCTCTACGGCCAGCACGGACGCAACTTCGTCGCCACCATGGCCCGGCTCGCCGCCTCGCGCGACCATGTCGACGTCGTCGACGACCAGCGCGGCCAGCCGACCTGGTCGCACGACCTGGCCCAGCGCGTCGTCGAGCTGATCGACGCCGGCGCGCCCGGCGGCGCCTACCACGCGACGAACAGCGGCTCGACGACGTGGTTCGGCCTGGCCAGGGCGGTGTTCACGCACCTCGGCCTCGATCCGTCGCGGGTGCGTCCGACGACGACGGAGGCCTTCCCGCGCCCGGCGCCCCGGCCGGCGTACTCCGTGCTCGGCCACGACGGCTGGGCCCGCGCCGGGCTGGGCCCGATGCGTCCCTGGGAGGACGCCCTTGCAGCAGCCGCCCCCGTCGTCCTCCACCAAGGCGACGCCGCCTGACCCGAGGTCGTTTCGCCGGACACTGCGATCATCGTTCCGCTAGGTGACGGGTACCGGCTCCGGCGCCCGGTGTCCTCAGCATCCGGTTGCACGCACAAGGGGCAGATCGTGCGCCGCCACGAGGCTGGCGCCGCAAGCACGGCACCAGGTCGACTCTCGCGTCAGCAGGCGAGCATTCCTGGATGGGCGTTGCCCCGACCCGACGAGGCGTGGCAGCGGGTCGCCGTCGCAGCGGGTTCGACGGCGCGTGGCGTCCCCCCGCCGCCAGGTCAGCCGCAGCAGTCGCACACCGTGACCCCGGAATGATCACGTTCAGCAGGATCCCCCGAGCCTCACCATGATTGCGAGCATGGTGCGACACGCGATCTCGTGCTGAACGTGATCATTCCGAGGACAGGGAGCGGTAGAACTCCAGGGCGGACCGGTAGTCGGGCAGCAGGCCGGAGGCGCGGGCTTCGGCGAGGGTTGGCGCGGCGCGGTCCTTGTCGGACAGGATCGGCGAGATCGGGCGTCCCGCACGATCGGCGGAGGGCCACTCGATGCCCAGCTCCGGGTCCAGCGGGTCGACGCCGTGCTCGCGACCGGGTGCGTACGGCGCCGAGCACAGGTACATGACGACCGACCCGTCGGCCAGCGACATGAACGCGTGCCCGAGGCCCTCGGCCACGTAGACGGCCCGGCGCGTGACGTCGTCCAGCAGCACCGACGCGGTCCGGCCGAACGTCGGCGACCCGACCCTGATGTCGACCACCACGTCGAGCACGGCGCCGGACACGCACGTGACGTACTTGGCCTGGCTGGGCGGGATGTCGGCGTAGTGCAGGCCGCGCAGCACCCCGGCGGCCGACACCGACAGGTTGGTCTGCACGACGTCGAGCCGATGCCCCACGTGGGCCGCGAGCAGGTCGCCGCGGAAGGACTCGAGGAACACGCCTCGGTCGTCGCCGAACTGCCGCGGCGTGACCTGCCACGCCCCCTCGATACCGCCGAGGGACTCGATGTCCGCCCCGCTCACGCGTCGTCGCCGTCGAGCAGGTCGAGCAGGTAAGCGCCGTAGCCGGACTTGGCCAGCTTCTCAGCACGGATCCGCAGGTGGTCGTCGTCGATGAAGCCCATGCGCCAGGCCACCTCCTCCGGGCAGCCGATCTTCTGGCCCTGCCGGGCCTCGATGACCCGGACGTACTCACCGGCGGCCATGAGGTTGTCGAACGTGCCGGTGTCGAGCCATGCGGTGCCGCGCGGCAGCACCTCGACGCTGAGCTTCCCCCGGTCCAGGTATGTGCGGTTGACGTCGGTGATCTCCAGCTCGCCGCGCGGTGACGGACGCAGGCCGCGGGCGATCGCGACGACGTCGCTGTCGTAGAAGTACAGGCCCGGGACGGCGTAGTTGCTCCGCGGCGTGGCCGGCTTCTCCTCCAGGCTGATGGCCCGGCCGGCGTCGTCGAACTCGACGACGCCGTACGCGGAGGGGTCCGCGACGTGGTGGGCGAAGACGAGCCCCCCGTCGATCTCGGCGTACTTGCGCAGCTGGGTCCCCAGGCCCGCGCCGTAGAAGACGTTGTCGCCCAGCACCAGGGCGACCGAGTCCGAGCCGACGAAGTCCGCGCCGATGATGAACGCCTGGGCCAGGCCGTCGGGGCTGGGCTGCTGGGCGTAGGAGATGGAGATGCCCAGGTCGGAGCCGTCGCCCAGCAGCGTGGTGAACTGCTCGGCGTCGCGCGGGGTGGTGATGACGAGGATGTCGCGGATGCCGGCCAGCATCAACGTCGTCAGCGGGTAGTAGATCATTGGCTTGTCGTAGACCGGCAACATCTGCTTGCTGACCGCGACCGTCAGCGGATGGAGCCGGGTGCCCGAGCCGCCCGCCAAGATGATTCCTCGCATGGGCGCTTACGATAGCCCGCACACGTAACAGCCTCCGGAGGGGACGAGATGCGGCTGTTGATCACTGGCGGGGCCGGCTTCATCGGCTCGAACTACGTCCGCCGGGCACTGTCCGGCGCCTACCCCGGCCTTGTCGACGCCGAGATCGTCGTCCTGGACAAGCTCACCTACGCCGGCAACCCGGCCAACCTCGACCCGGTCGCAAACCACCCGCGCTTCTCGTTCGTCAAGGGCGACATCCTCGACTCCGCCGTCGTCGACGAGCTGCTGGCCTCGTGCGATCAGGTGGTCCACTTCGCCGCCGAGAGCCACGTCGACCGGTCCATCCAGGGCGCCGCCGCGTTCGTCCAGACCAACGTCGTGGGCACGCAGACGCTGCTCGACGCGGCCCGCCGGCACGGCGTCGAGCGGTTCGTGCACGTCTCCACCGACGAGGTGTACGGCTCCATCGAGTCCGGCTCGTGGACCGAGGACCACCTGCTCGAGCCCAACTCGCCGTACAGCGCCAGCAAGGCCGGCAGCGACCTCGTCGCCCTCGCCTACCACCGAACCCACGGCGTGCCGGTGTCGGTCACCCGGTGCTCCAACAACTACGGGCCGTACCAATACCCCGAGAAAGTCATCCCGCTGTTCGTCACCAACCTGCTCGACGGGCTCAACGTCCCGCTCTACGGCGACGGGCTCAATGTGCGCGACTGGCTGCACGTCGACGACCACTGCCAGGGCATCGAGCTGGTGCGATCGGCCGGCCGGGCCGGCCAGGTCTACAACATCGGCGGCGGTCGCGAGCTGACCAACCGCGAGCTCACCGGGCTGCTGCTGGAGGCCTGCGGCGCCGGCTGGGACCGCGTCGACCACGTCGAGGACCGCCTCGCCCACGACCGGCGCTACTCTGTCGACGACACCAAGATCCGCACCGAGCTGGGGTACGTTCCCCGGCAGGCGTTCGAGGACGGCCTGGTCGCGACGGTCGCCTGGTACCGCGACGGTCGCACGTGGTGGGAGCCGCTCAAGAACCGCTGAAGATCGGCCGACACGCGGGCCACGGAGGGTTGAAAATCCGGCCGCGTGGGCATACTTTCTCCCACTTTGCACCCTGTGTGGCGGGAGGAAGTGCTGACGGTGAGACGCGCCGTGCTGATGGTCCTGGCGACGGTGTTGGCAGCGGCGTTCCTCATCGGCTGGACGAACGAGCCATCGCGCCCCGAGGCCAAGGACCAGCGCCGGCCGGAGCCCAAGGTCGTCGACGTCGGCGACCACCGCGGTGACGGCCGCTCCGACACCGACGCCATCCAGGCCGCCATCGACGCCGCCAGGCCCGGCCAGACCGTCACGTTCCCGCCGGGCATCTACGAGCTGGACCGGCCCATCCGGCTCGCGTCGCGGGTCGACTACGTCGCGACGCCGGGCGGGCCGGTCGTGCTGCGCAGCGCCGAGCCGGGCGGACTCACCATCGCGGCCGACGCCGACCGCCCGCTGCGCGACGTCACCATCGGCGGGCTGACCTTCGACAACCTCCGCATCGCGCTGGAGGGCGACGACAAGTACTCCTCGATCGTCGACGTCACGCTGCGCGACTGCGTGTTCCGCAACGGCCGGCCCTCCCGCGACTGGGGCGTCCCCTACGTCACGCTGCGCCGCACCAGCGGCGTCACCATCGACGGCTGCCAGTTCCTGCGCGGCCCGCAGAACCCGGGGCGCGGCGTCGTCGCGGACATGACCCGCCTCACCGTCGTCAAGGACTCGTTCTTCGGCACCACTCCGAACCTCGAGGCCGACGTTCCGAACGGCTACTTCCGCACCGCGGTCAACGTGTGGGGCCACGACCTGGACACCGGGATCGGCAACGACGAGGTGGTGATCGACGGCAACGTGTGGCGGCGCACGCCGGGCATCGGGGCGCCGAAGGGCTGCCTGTTCTGCCAGGACCACGGGCTGTACGCCTGGGGCAGCCGGCGGCTGGCCGTCGTGGGCAACTACGCCGACGGGTGGGACGCCACGCCACTGGGCGGCACGATGAAGCTGCGCAACCAGCACGACACCGTGGTGGCCGGCAACAACCTGCGCTCGTCGGGCATCTACGCCTACGTTTACGCCAGCGAGGTCATGCCGGAGGTGTTCCAGCGGGTCTCCATCCGCGACAACGCGATCGACATGGGCGGCTCCACCGACTGCCGGCACTACTGCGGCGTGACGTACTGGCGAGACGCCTCGATTCCCGGCGCGCAGGGCATCCCGGAGCAGGACGTGTTCATCGGCGGCAACGCGTTCGTCGACGGCGGCTCGATCAGCGTCTCGACGGCGTACGGCCCGGCGTTCTGCGTCCAGGGCAACGGCCAGGTCTCACTCACCGCACACCTGGGCCCCGTCCGTACCTCGGCCTGCGGAGCGGCGCCGGCGTGGGAGGACCCGTTCGCCGGCGTCCACCGCGGCGACTTCGACGGCGACGGCGACGAGGACTTCGCCCACCTGGTCCGCGAGGAGGGCGAAGACCCCTACTGGCGCGTCAACCTCGACACCGGCTCCGGCGTGCGCATCGAGGAGTGGCAGGCCCGCCTCGGGGGAGCCGACGACGACGCGGCGAGCCCAGTGGCCGCGCGGTTCGGCGTCCACGTCGGCGACTTTGACGGCGACGGCCGCGACGACCTCGCCTTCGTCGGCCTGCACACCGACGGCACGCCACGCTGGCTGGTCAGCCGCTCGACCGGAGACGGGCTCGCCGAGCCGCGCGACTGGGCGATCCTGGGCACGATGACGCCGGAGACGACCTCGTTCGGCTACCACGTCGGCGACTTCGACGGCGACGGCCGCGACGACCTCCTCGCCCGCGGCTCCTGCTCCAACGACAACACCTGTTGGCGGCTGCTGGCCAGCGACGGCGAGTCCTTCGAGGCCCGCTCGGCCGGTGACGACACCGCCTGGAGCGCCGACTCCGCCCGGTTCGGCCTGGCCATCGGCGACTACGACGGCGACGGCACCGACGACGTCGCCTATCGTGGCGTCTGCGGCAACGACGCGACGCCCTGCTTCCGCGTCCACCTCGGCGGCCCGAGCGGCCTCACGGTCCGCTCCTTCGGCGACGAGGCCTGGCCCGCACCCGACGGCACGACCGCCCACTTCGGCCTGCGCGTGGGCGACGTCGACGCAGACGGCAACGACGACATCAGCTACCTCGGCCGCTGCGGCAACAACAGCGACCTCATGTGGCGCCACCACCTCAGCACCGGCGACAGCTTCGCGGTGCGCTGTTCCCGCTACGCCACCTCCCTCTGAGGCCGCCGCAGAGGCGTTCGGGGGGCCGGAGTCGGGTCGCGGGCGGTTCCGCCGGTCCCCCTCGCTGCTCACTGTCCGGCCGCGGGCCCCCGTGATCATCGACGATCCGCGACATCACCAGGAGTTCTCGCGCCTCACCAGGCCTGTAAGCATGGTGGAGCACACACGATCCTCGTGCTGCTCGGGAACCCTGCGACCCATCCGCGTTGTGTCAGGGGTCGAGGAGGGTGGCGACGACGTGCAGCTGGGTCCGGAGGCGCCGGGTTCCGGCGACGATGCTCTTGCGCTTGACGGCGCGGAAGTAGCGGTTGCGCCAGCCGCTCATGAACAGCAGCAGGGCGACCGCGACCTGTGACCGCCACGGCATGGCGCCGCCCGCGACGAGCGCCGGCTCCTCGAGGGCGGCGGCCAGGGCGACGGGGTCCGGCGCGGACATCAGCGCCTTGACGACGTCGTGTGCCACGGGGCGGTGGCCGGCGTCCTCCCAGTCGACCAGGGCGAGACGGCCGTCGCGGAGGCGCAGGACGTTGCCGATGCCGGGGTCGCCGTGGCTGAGCCCGATGGTCAGCGGCCGTTCGTCGGTCAGCAGCTCGCGGACCCGCCGGGAGGTGAGCTCGCGGTCGAGATCGGCGGCCCAGACGCCGTCCGGCGGGTCGTCGGTGAGGTCGGCGAAGGCGGTGAGCGCGCGGGTGCGCTGGGCGGCACCGAGGGGTGCCTGCTCGGTGCCGAGGCTCTCCCACCACTGGGCGAGCAGCCCGATCATCGCGCCGACGGTGGCCTCGGCGTCCGCGGCCGCGACCGGGGCACCGTCGAGCGTCTCCTCCACGACCCAGTCCGCGCTCACCCGGTCGGCGTAGCCGGTCTCGAGAACGCGCGGCACCACGAACGGGGTCGTGTCGAACAGAGTCGACTGCAGCCGCGCGCCGGCCACCAGCGGGGTGGCAACAGCCGGCGCGGAGCGCTGGTGGACGACGAGCGACCGCGACCGCCCATCGGCCAGGTAGAACGACCGGAACCGCAGCTGCTCGACGGTGCGCATCGCACCGGCCACGACGACGTCGGCGGCGGCGCCCGAGCGCGCCTGAGGCCGCACACCGGCCGTCACCAGCAGGGACGCGCCGGTCACCGGATCGACGAACAGGCCGCTCCCGGGGAAGGCCGCGTTGACGTCCAGGGACGCGGCGACGGCGACGCGGTTGTCGTGCAGGAAGTCGCGACGGCGATACCGGGCCACCCCGCGGGGACGGGGCAAGGCGTCGCTGGCCCGCTCGATCAGGGTCGTCCACGCCAGCGATCGCACCGCGTCGGACATGGGCGCACCGACCCCAACGGACCGTACGGCTCCGGAGGACCCGGCGGAGGCGGCGGCGAGCGGCATTCGGCATGTTAACCAGCGTTCCCGCACCGTTCACCGGTATTGAGACCCGATCTCGATGAGAGTCTTCTCATCATCGTCGCGACGAGCCGAACCGGGGCAGGCACGCGAACGGCTGCACACCGCCCCGGCAGGGTGGCGACTCACGGCCAGGCGCCACCTGCTGTAACATCGTGCGGCCAGGTGCTGTCATCGGAGTCGTGGGCGCGGCTTCCGCACCGACGCGGCGGGTCGCGCAGAGGCGACCGCCCCAGGCGACAACATAATCAACGGGACGGGACGAAGCAGTGTCGACAGATGTCGCGGTGGTTGGGCTGGGATATGTAGGTCTGCCGCTGGCCCAGGAGGCCAGCCGGTCAGGGCTGGGGGTGCTGGGCTTCGACGTCAGCACCGCGGTGGTCGACGGCCTCAACGCCGGCCGCTCGCACGTCGACGATCTCTCCGACGCCGACATCGACACCATGCTGGGCGCCGGGTTCCGGGCCACGACCGACGAGACCGACCTCGACGGCGCGGACACCATCGTCATCTGCGTCCCGACGCCGCTGTCCGACGACGGCGGCCCCGACCTGACCGCGGTGAAGGCGGCCGTGGCGACGGTCGCGCGGCACGTGCGCGCGGGCACGCTGGTGATCCTGGAGTCCACCACCTACCCCGGCACCACCGACGAGGTGGTGCGGCCGATGCTGGAGGAGGCGTCCGGGCTCACCGCCGGGCGCGACTTCCACCTCGCCTTCTCCCCCGAGCGCATCGACCCTGGCAACCCGAAGTTCGGCATGCGCAACACCCCCAAGGTGGTCGGCGGCCAGACCCCGGCCTGCACCGAGCGGGCCGCCACGTTCTACCGCCGCTTCGTCGACATCGTCGTCGAGGCCAAGGGCACCCGCGAGGCCGAGACCGCGAAGCTGCTGGAGAACACGTACCGGCACGTCAACATCGCGCTGGTCAACGAGATGGCGCGGTTCTGCCACGAGCTCGGCATCGACCTGTGGGACGTCATCCGCCTGGCCAAGACCAAGCCGTTCGGCTTCCAGGCGTTCTACCCCGGCCCGGGTGTCGGCGGGCACTGCATCCCGATCGACCCGAACTACCTGAGCCACAACGTCCGCGTGCGGTTGGGCTACCCGTTCCGCTTCGTCGAGCTGGCGCAGGAGATCAACGCCACGATGCCGGCGTACGTGGTCCAGCGCATCCAGAACATCCTGAACACCGACGGCAAGGCCGTGAACGGCTCGACCATCCTGCTGCTCGGCGTCACCTACAAGCCCGACATCGCCGACCAGCGCGAGTCGCCAGCGGTCCCGCTGGCCAAGCGGCTGGCGTCGCTCGGCGCGAACGTCGTGTTCCACGACCCCAAGGTGCCGACGTGGAGGGTCGACGGCGCCACCCTGGAGTCCGTGCCCGACCTCGACGCCTCGCTGGCCAGCGCCGACCTCACCGTCGTCCTGCAGCCGCACAGCGAGTACGACGGCACGCTGATCGCCAAGACGGCCAAGCGCGTCTTCGACACCCGCGGCATCACGCCGGCGGGTGACACCGTCGAGCACATGTGACCTGATCGGCGGTGCCGTCGCGGCGGCTGAGCGCCCGCGTTAGGTTGTGCGGCATGACCGACGACGCCGAAGTCGTGTGGCGACCGGACCCCGGCCGGGTGGCCGCCAGCCGGGTCGCCGCGTTCCGCTCGTGGCTGCGCGAGCACGGGCTGGCCGACACCGCCGACTACGACGAGCTGTGGCGCTGGTCGGTCGAGCGGCCGGCCGCGTTCTGGGGCGCCGTTGCCGGGTTCTTCGGCGTCGCCTTCCACGACCGGCCCGCCGACACCTTGCCCGACGCTGTCATGCCCGGCGCACGCTGGTTCCCCGGCGGCACGCTCAACTACGCCGAGCACGCGCTGCGTCCCGGCGAGGGCAGGGCCGATGACGACGTCGCCGTGGTGTTCCGCCGCGAGGACGGGCTGCGCCAGGAGCTGTCCTACGGCGAGCTACGCCGCCAGGTTGCCGCGGTCCGGGCCGGGCTGGCGTCGCTGGGCGTCGGCCGCGGCGACCGGGTGGTCGCGCTGGTGCCCAACGCGCCGCAGACGCTGGTCGCCTTCCTCGCCGCGGCGAGCCTGGGCGCGGTCTGGTCGTCGTGCTCCCCCGACTTCGGCGTCCGCGCCGCCGTGGATCGCTTCGCCCAGGTGGAGCCGACCGTGCTGGTCGCCTGCGACGGGTACGTCTACAACGGCCGCACCATCGACGTGCGGCCCAACGTCGCGGCCCTGCGCGAGCAGCTGCCGACGCTGCGGGCCACCGTCGGCATTCCCTTCACCGGCGCCGGCCTTCCCGACGCCGTCGGCTTGGACACCCTGCTGGCCGAGCACGACGGCGCCCCGCTCGCGTTCGAGCCGGTGGCGTTCGACCACCCGCTGTGGGTGCTCTACTCCTCCGGCACCACCGGCCTGCCGAAGGGCATCGTGCACGGGCACGGCGGCATCGTGCTCGAGCACCTGAAGGCGCTGGCGCTGCACTTCGACGCCGGCCCCGGCGACCGGTTGTTCTGGTTCACCACGACCGGCTGGATGATGTGGAACTTCCTCGTCGGCGGGCTGCTCACCGGCTCGACGGTCGTCCTGTACGACGGCAGCCCGGCGCACCCGTCGCTGGGGTCGCTCTGGGAGCTGGCCGCGCAGGAGCGGCTGGCGGTGTTCGGCACGTCCGCGCCGTTCGTGCAGGCCTGCCTCAAGGACGGGCTGGAGCTGGACCCGTCGTCGCTGGGGTCGCTGCGCGTCGTGGGCTCCACCGGTGCGCCGCTGTCGGTCGACGGGTTCCGCTGGCTCGGCCGCAACCTCCCGCCGTCGGTGCAGGTCGCGAGCTTCTCCGGCGGCACAGACCTGTGCACCGGGTTCGTCGGGCCGGCCCCGGACGTCCCGGTCTGGTTGGGCGAGCTGTCCCGGCCGGCGCTCGGCGCGGCGGTGGCGGCCTACGACGAGTCCGGTGCGCCGGTCGTGGACCGGGTCGGCGAGCTCGTGCTGACCCGGCCGATGCCGTCGATGCCGGTCGCGTTCTGGAACGACCCCGACGGGTCCCGGCTGCGGGCGGCGTACTTCGAGGACTTCCCCGGCGTGTGGCGGCACGGCGACTGGATCACCGTCACCTCCCGCGGCTCAGCCGTCATCCACGGCCGCAGCGACTCCACCCTCAACCGCGGCGGCGTGCGCATGGGGACGGCGGAGTTCTACCGCGTCGTCGAGGCCCATTCCGCCGTCGTGGACTCGCTGGTCATCGACACCTCCGGCGGCTCGAGCCCAGGCGACGGCGGCGAGCTGCTGTGCTTCGTCGTGCTGGCCGACGGCGCCGCCCTCACCGACGTCGAGCCGGAGCTGCGCGCCGCGCTGCGCGCCGAGCTGTCGCCCCGGCACGTGCCCGACCGCTTCGTCGTCGTCGACGACGTCCCGCGCACGCTCACCGGCAAGAAGTGCGAGGTGCCGGTGAAGAAGATCCTGGCGGGAGTCGCGCCGGAGCGCGCCGTCAGCCGCGAGGCACTGCGCAACCCGGCCGCGCTCGACCCGTTCGTCGCCCTTGCGGCGCCGTCTCGGTGAGGACGCGTCACGTCCCGCTGGGCAGCGGGAGCGGGTCGATGCTCTGGTCGTCCGCGGTCAGGTCGATGCCGAGGTCGCCGGCGAACACCATGTGGGTCTCGATGTCGACGTCGCCGTCGTCCTTCTCGGTCAGGTTGAACACCCGCGCACCGCGCAGCCGGTTGCGCTCCGCGCCGCTGAGGCCGTAGGTGCCGAAGCCGGTGTTGCCCGCGTAGCCCAGCAACACGCCGTAGTAGTTGCCGACATAGGTGTTCACGTGGTCGTGACCGCAGAAGACGCCCTTGACGTCGCCGCGGTCCAGGATCGCGGAGAACATACCGCTGTTGAACGGTCCCGGGCACTCGTCCTCGTTGCGCTCCCCGACGATGCCGTGCCTGGTCACGGCGCGCTCGTGGTCCGCGTCGGTGCGGCCGTCCACGCTCGCGAACCACATGAACCGGTACTCCCAGAGCGGGATGTGGATGAACATCAGCGCCGGAACGGGCCGGCCGGCGCGCCGTTCGACGTGCTCGGAGGTCTCGGTGTACCAGTGCACCTGGTTCATGCGCAGCCAGTCCCAGGTGGGGTACCCGGCGAAGTCCTGCCCGGCGATCGTCTCCGGCGCGTAGCGGCCGCTGTCGAGCAGGAACAGGTTGAACACCGGCCGCTGGCCGCGCGAATCGCTGATCAGCAGGTTCATATTACCGCTGCCGGTGACGCCGCGCGGGCTCGGCTGGTTCAGGTTGTAGCCGTAGGACCGGTAGAAGGCGAGCATGTCCTCCTCGTCCATCCCGCTGTCCGGGGTAGAGTCCTCGTCGTGGTTGCCGTAGGTGATGGCCCACGGGATCTCGCGCTCCTCGATCGGCTGGACGATGTTGTTCATCGCCTGCTTCATCTCCTCGGCGTTCGCGCAGCCGCCGGTGATGTTGTCGCCGTTGTGGATCACCAGGTCGGGCCGCTCGGCGTCGAGGACCTTCTCCATCAGCTCGATCGTGCGCCGGTCGATGCGCTCGTCGTCCTGGGTGTCGTTGAACTGGACGATCTTGAAGCTCCCGTCGACACGGAACCGCAGCGGACGGTCGTCATCGTCGTCGGCCGCGGCGGGCGTCGCGCCGGCCACCGTCGACGACTGGTCGCAGGGCGTGCCGCTGCCCTACCTGCGCGAGCTGTGCGACTACTGGGCGACGGAGTACGACTGGCGGCCCACCGAGGCCTGGCTGAACAGCGCGCCGCAGTTCCGCACCGAGATCGACGGTCTGGGCATCCACCTGCTGCACGTGCGGTCGCGGCACGACGACGCGCTTCCGCTGGTCATGACGCACGGCTGGCCCGGCTCGGTGCTGGAGTTCCGCAAAGTCGTCGGTCCGCTCACCGACCCGACCGCACACGGCGGTGACGCCGCGGACGCCTTCCACGTCGTCGTGCCGTCGCTGCCCGGCTACGGGTTCAGCGACCGGCCGGCCCGCACCGGCTGGGGCGTCGAGCGCATCGCCGGTGCCTGGGCGGCGCTGATGGACCGGCTCGGCTATGACCGCTACGGCGCCCAGGGCAGCGACTGGGGCACCACGGTCACGACGCTGCTCGGACAGCGCGAGCCGGACCGCGTCGTCGGCATCCACCTGATGCCGCCGCTCGCCCCGCCCGACCCCGCCACGTTCGACTCCCTCACCGACGCCGAGCGGTCGGCCCTGAACAGCCTGCGCGATGCTGACGAGTGGGGCTCGGGCTACTCCGGGCAGCAGTCCACCCGCCCGCAGACCGTCGGCTACGGCCTGGTCGACTCGCCGGCGATGCTGTGCGCGTGGATCGTGGAGAAGTTCTGGTCGTGGACCGACCACGACGGCTCCCTCGACGCGGCGGTCACCCGCGACGAGCTCCTCGACAACCTCATGCTCTACTGGCTGCCCGCCACCGGTGCCTCCGCCGCCCGGCTGTACTGGGAGAGCATCCGGCAGGTCAACGAGTGGATCTCCGGCTCCGCGGGCCAGACGGTGGACGTCCCGGCCGGCTGCTCGGTGTTCCCGAAGGAGCTGCAGCGCCCGTCGCGGCGATGGGCGCAGCGCCGCTTCACCGACATCCGGTACTGGAACGAGCCGCCCCGCGGCGGCCACTTCGCCGCCCTCGAACAGCCGGACCTGTTCATCGACGAGGTCCGCGCGTTCTTCCGCCTCGTCCGCTGAGGCGACGGCGGACACCGGCGGCGACGCCCACGGCGGCGACGACGGCGAGGGAGGCGGCGCCGACGGCGAGGCCCATGCGCAGGCCACGCGGCCGGTACGAGCATGCCACGTCGGTGTCGCCGGCCTCGACGGGCACCGCGATCAGGCCGCCGACCGTCTCAGGCGTAGCGTCGTCGCCGCCGGTCGAGCAGTGCCAGCCCGGCGTGCGCACCACACCGAACACCACGGTCGACGCAGGCGAGGACGGTGGCAGCGTGGCCGTGATCCCGTGCCCGCTGACGTCCACCGACGACGGCGCGCCGGCCCGCAGCGACGCAACGGCGGCCGACAGCGCCGCCCGGTCGAGGCAGCCGAGAGGGTTGGCCGGCAGCCGGGCCGGGCCGTAGACCCGCAGCGTCACCTCGACGGCGCCGTCAGCACCCGCGGCGCCGGCCCGCAGCACGGGCGCGCCGGTGTATACGCCCGGCAACCGGCTCGACTGCCAGAGGACGGCCCGCCAGCCGGTGGCGTCATCGAGCACCTCGCCGACGAACGCCGGCGCAGCGAGGTACACCTCGGAGCCGGCCGGGCAAGACGCCGTAACCCGCACCTCCTGCGGCAGGGCCGCGCCGGCCGCGGGCTCCAGCAGGAAGTGGCGCCGTCCTCCGGTCACCGACAACGCCGGGTCGGGCATCAGCCGCACCTGCGGCACCGTGTACACGTCGGCGCCGAGCGCGGTCTCCTGGTTTCCGAACGGCGCTGGGTCGGGCGACGCCCAGGTGTCGGCTGGGCGGACGGTGACCAGCGGCGCCACCTCGGGGTTCTCCGCCAGCCGGAGCGATCCTGCCTCGTCGGCCACCACCCGGGCGCCGATGGCGAAGATGGCGTCGACCACCGGGTTGGCGGGGTCGGTGTTGGCCCGCACGTAGCCGCTGTACCCGAAGCCCAGCCCGGCCAGCGCCACGGAGACGTCGTCGGGGATGGTGCTCGAGTAGTACTGCGACCCCTGCCCGCCCAGCAGCATGGGGTCGTTCTGTGTGACGTGCGCACCCGGCGACACCCGCGTCGCCGGCCAGGCGTCCGCCGCTTGCACGAGCGCGCGGACCTGGTCGTTCGTCTCGCCCCAGACCGGGCGGGCCGACAGGAACTCCGCCCGCGCCTGGTCGATCGCCACCGCACCGGCGGTCGCCTCGACGACGACGGCGGCGCCGACCACGCCTGCTGCCATCGCGGCGACCCACGACGGCGGGCGGGATCGGCCGCGCCCCGCGACCAGCCAGGCGATCAGCGCGATCGCGGCGACCACCGGGACGGCGACGCGGGTGGTCGGCGTGACGAACGAGCCGGACCGTACGGCGAGGTAGAGGCCGCCGACCAGCACCAGCGGCGCCACCACCGGCACGACGCCGCGCAGCCCGGCCGAGCCGGAGATCCAGCCGGCGATCACCAGCAGCCCGGCGACGACGAACGCCTGCCGGAACGGGCTGCCGTTGGGGGTGTCGAACCCGTGCCACACGGCGTGCGTCAGCGCGATCTGCATGCTCAGCACCGTCAGCCCGATCACGACCGTCCACATCAGCCGCTCGCGCCACGGCACCGCCGGGTTGAACGGCAGGCTCACGGCCAGGAGCAGCAGCACCGTTCCGACCGCGAGCCCGGGACTGGAGCCGACCCCCTCGCTGCCGGCCAGCAGGCGCGACAGGAAGTCGAGCCAGTCCATCGCGTGGAACTCGCCTTCCGGGCTGGGCCGCGAGTACCGCACCGCCCAGAACGTCGGCACCAGCAGCGGCGCCGCCAGGCCGATGCCGGCGGAGACGGCGAGCGCGCAGCGCAGCACTCCGCCGAGCCGCGTCCGCCACGACACGGACGACTCCCACGACAGCACCCGCACCAGCACGACGATCGCCGTGCCCATGGTGGCCATGTAGACGGTGTAGAACTGCGACGTCCACAGCAGCGCCACCACGAACGGCGCCACGCACACCGGCAGCCACGACCGCCGCTGCAGGATCCACTCGCACAGCAGGCACAGCACCGGGAACGCCACCAGCCCGTGCAGCCAGACGGTCATGTAGGCGCCGTCGTCGAGCGCCCAGCCGCACAGCGCGTAGGAAACCCCGGCGGCGACAGCGAGCCAGGCCGGCCCGGCGGGCCGGACCAGCCGCAGGTAGGCCGTCATAGCGGCCGCCGCCAGCGCCAGCGCCACGACCGCGATGACGAACAGCGCAAGGTCCATGCCGTCACGCGGGAACAGCAGCACCAGCCAGGACAGGGTGCTGCCGAGATAGGACATGTAGTCGCCGAGGAACGGGACGCCGAACCCGCTGGACCAGTTGAAGGTGATGTCGCCAGCCGCGTCGCCGGTCAGGACGTCGCGCAGGTGCGCGTGCATGGGGATCAGCTGCTGGCCGAGGTCGTTGATGTTGCGCGACGCGTCGCCGAACGGGAACGTCCCGCGGATGGCACCGCTCGCCATGAACGCGCCGGCCGCCAGCACCGCGGCCGTGACGGCGGACAGCAGGGCCGTCCGGCGCGGCGGTGGTCCGTAGACCTCCGCGCCGCAATGCAACCTCGCAGGCGCCTCGTGCGTATACACAGTAGTTGCACCGATCCATCGGCTCGCGAAAGCGTCCCGACCCGGGCCGCACAATAGCGCTGACCGTAGCACGGCATTAAATGGTGCCCTTGCAGGGAGGGATATTGCACTCGTTCCGTGCCACAATGACGCCGTTGCCATCGCCACCGCGGAGTCCGAGATCCGAGCTTCTATACCCATGGCTGCCGCCTATGGGTAGGACAACAATTCAATGACGACCGCAGGACGTGCTGTGTGGGTCGATCGGCACTGATCAGATAGCAGGGGGGAACCGCATGATCACCTCGATCGTCGTGCCGTGCTACGGCGAGGCGGACGGGTTGCCGATACTCTATGCCCGGCTGGCCGCAACGTCGGAGATGGCAGAGACCGACATGGAGTTCGTCTTCGTCGACGACGGCAGCACCGACGACACGCCCGCGGTCCTCCGCAAGCTCGCGGAATCCGACTCCCGCGTGAAGTACATCGCGCTGAGCCGGAACTTCGGCAAAGAGGCAGCCATGCTCGCCGGCCTGCGTGCGGCTCGTGGCGACGCCGTCGTGATCATGGATGCAGACTTGCAGCACCCGCCCGAACTGATTCCCAAGCTTCTCGAAGAACACCTGGCCGGCGCCGACCAGGTGGTGGCGCGGCGAGACAGAACCAACGATCCGCTATTTCGGCGAAATCTCAGCCGCCTCTACTTCCGAGCGGTCAACTCCGTCGTCGACGTGCGCCTGGCCGACGGAGAAGGCGACTTCAGGTTGCTCAGCCGCCGTGCACTGGACGCCCTGCTCAGCCTGACCGAGCACAACCGGTTCTCCAAGGGATTGTTCGCATGGATCGGGTTTCCCGTAACCGTCGTACCGTTCAAGAGCGGAATACGCGAGCACGGCAGCTCGTCGTGGTCGCTCGGGAGCCTTGTGAACTACGGCGTCGACGGAGTCCTGTCGTTCAACATTAAGCCCCTACGGTCGGCGATCCACGCCGGGATTCTGCTCGTGATCGGATCGGCTGTGTATCTCGCCTGGCAAATCATCAATGCCCTCATGGTCGGCGTGGACACCCCCGGGTACTTGACGTTGATCGCGGCGATCATCGGCCTGGGCGGAGCCCAGATGATCGTGCTCGGCATAATCGGGGAATATGTCGGTCGGATCTTCCTGGAGACCAAGCGCCGACCACACTTCATCGTCAAGGAATCGAACCTCGACACCCCGCGTCTACCGCGATGATCGGTCAGGCTCTGAGATTCGTCGTCGTAGGCGGTGTCAATACGGCGACCTACTACGGGTTCTATCTCTCGATGCGTGAGTGGATCGGGTACTTGCCGGGGCACGTCGTCGCCTTCGTTCTCTCCACGATCGGGTCGTTCTTCCTCAATACGCTCTTCACCTACAGAGTCAGACCGACGCTGCGGCGGTTCCTGCTCTTCCCGCTGTCCACCGTGGTCAACTTCGTGGTGACGACCGTCGGCGTCGTCGTGCTGGTCGAGTATGTCGGGTTGGGCGAACGGGTGGCCCCGCTATTCGCGGCTGTCATGGCCATACCGGTCACCTTTGTCGTGGCACGGCGTCTTCTCGTCGGACGAGCGAGAGGCGAGGGGCTGCGCCGAGGTGAGGACCAGATGATCACAGTGTTCGAGCGTCGGTCGCGACCACAGTGACCCTTCCGCCAGCCCCGGACGTTGCATAGGCGTTTGGGTGGTGTCGAGTACGGCGGTCCATCGCGGTGGGCTCGGAAGTGAACCCGGGAAGGTCCCGCTCGGAGGGGTTCCGGGTTTTCGCGCTGTTTGGGTCAGATCACAATTTCAGTGATCTTTCCATCGAGGATCCGCCGGGAGGTGTCGTCGCCGGCGTACGCGCCCATCACGGCTCCACCGGCGATGTCGGCGACGCCCGGCAGCGACGTGCCCGGTCCTCGCACATGGTTCGGCGATCAGCTTCTGATTGCGCAGGCCCAGCAGCAGTACACGTCACGGGCATCGCCCTTGGACTCCCGCGCCTTTTCGAGTGTGCATCGCGCAGGCGAGAACCACGCACGAATCCCTAATCTAGGTTGGCAGGCAGCGTCTTCGCCGCGCGGTCCGGCGGTCAGAACGGCACAGCGACAATGTCGCGGTCAGTCCTGGTCGGCTCGCCGGCGATGCTGCGCGCGTGGATCGTAGAGAAGGTCTGGTCATGGAGCGACCACGACGGCTCCCTCGACGCTGTGGGGTCGTAAACTGCCCAGCCGGCGCCTCGGGCTAAGGGATTGACGACAAGATCGGCTGCAGTCTAGCATGTCATTACTTTGCTCTCGGCCGAGAGATCAGTCAGCCAAGAATCTGGTTTCATTCGCCAAGAGGTCCAATCCGCGCGCGGACAGCGGGTCGAAGGGCCTCGAATCTAACTGATTGGTGGAACATGCGATTCAATAATTGGCGAAATCTTGCTTTGACGGCAGCCTTTGCGACCGCATCAGCATTGACAACAGGGGCCATCGTAACGCCATCTACGGAGGCGTCCTTCACGGGCCAAGTATCGAGCAGTCAGCCTGGACTGCGGGTCGAGATGACGGACACCTTCAACGGTAAGGATGTTTATACCACTCAGTTCAGCGACAGCTCAGCGCCGAGCGCTCAGGAAGCTGCTGCGGCGGCAGCTTCCCCTGGTCAGTGTGTCGGAACCTGGATCACGACTACAGCTCGAATCGGCTTCTTCTCCCACGCCCGCGCCGACTCCACTATCAAGTACTTTCTCGAAGCCGGATCCACGTGGCCGTGTCGCGATCTCACACTGGGCGGCCGTTATGACGCTTGTGGTGTCACCAACGGCAATGGTTGGATCCTGCTTCCCGACCTTGTCACAGGGGCACCCTGGGCTGGCTTCACCACGAGCGCATGCACCGTGGATCCTTAAGCAACGTCCCGAGGAGGCCATCCGAATCAAGTGCATTCGCATGGCCTCCTCATTGCGATGAACTTACGAATATCGAAGAATTCGGCGATGAGGACACATATCGCCCAGGCGGCGCCGGCTCGCATTACGACCAGCGTTGCGGAATCGACCACTCTCAGGTTCACCCGACCTGACGATATCGCCATCACGCCACGGCATGACGGTCACCTGCCGGCGCAGCTGCTCGCCTCGCGATGGCCGGCCCGTAGCTGGAACTCAGTTCGATGGCGAGCCGAATCCATCTTCGAGGGGACCATATGCTCCTCCGCTACCGCCCCGAACGCCCACCGGCTAGCCGCCGGCCGCGGTGCTCAATCGGTGCGGCGAGCCGGTGACCGCAGCGTCGTACGGGTCGGCGAACGCCTGCAGGTACTGCCAGCCCGCGCACCGTCCAGGCGCCGTTGGTCGAGGTGAATTGAGTGAACGCGGGTGCGCCGTGCGTGAGGATGCGGCCGGAAATAGCGGCGACCGCCGTCGTCTGCGGCACAGTAATCGTAGCTGCGATCAAGTCACCGCCGGTGATGTAGTCGCCTGCGGCCCTCCAGCATCAGGTCGCCGTCCGCCGTGAGGGTCGCGACCTCCGCGCCCCCGTTGTCGACGGCCGATGCCGGTGTGCCGGTCAGGGTCATGGCCGACGCCACGGCCAGGGCCGCCGCCGCGACGACCGTCCTACCTCGCCCCCGGCGCATCGGCGCTCAGAACAACCGGTTGTAGCCGCCCCAGCCGGTGCCCACCGTTCTGGCCCGGCCGAAGCCACCGGTGCCGTTGCCCGGGTAGAGCACCAGCGTGCCGACCGTGCTGCGAGCGACGATGTCGGCCCGCCCGTCGCCGCTGGCGTCGCCGACCCCGGCGATCTGGTAGCCGTTCCAGCCGACGCCGATGCGCCGCGGCGTCCCGAACGTGCCCGCGCCCCCGCCCGGATAGAGCCAGAGTGACCCGTCGGATCGGCGGCCGACCAGGTCACCGACGTTGTCGCCGTCCCAGTCGCCCACCCCGACGAGCGTGGTGAACGACTGCCAGCCGCTGCCGATCCGGCGCTGCTCGACGAAGCCGCCGCGGCCGTTGCCGCGGTACAGCCACAGCGTGCCGTCGGAGGTGCGCCGCGCGATCAGGTCCGGGTTGCCGTCGCGGTCCCAGTCGCCGGGCGCGGTGACCAGGCTCATGATCTGCCAGCCCGAGCCGATGCGGACCGGCCGGGCGAACGTGCCGTTCCCGGCGCCGGGATACAGCAGGAGGGTGCCGTCGCGCCGCCGGGCGATCATGTCGTCGCGGCGGTCGCCGTTCCAGTCCCCGGGCAGCGCGATCGAGACCATCGCGTTCCAGCCGGTGCCCACCGAGCGCATCCCGACGAGGGCGCCTCCGACCACATCGGCGGCGACGAGTGAGCCGTCGGAGCGGGTGGCCATCAGGTCGGCCCTGGCGTTGCGGTTGGTGTCGCGGCTGGGCGACAGGCTCATCGTCGTGACGGTGCCGGCCCGGATCGTGCCCAGCCGGGCGTAGAGGGCGTCGCCGGGGCAGGCCGTCGCGGCCGCGTCGCGGTGCCCGGCGATGGCCGGCCAGCTCTCGCCGTCGTAGTTCACCGCGTGCCGCGGGTTGACGCCGTGGATGCCGAACTTCCAGCCGAACAGCTCCTCGTAGGCACGCAGCATCTGCGCCGTCGGCGGCGAGTCGGTGTAGGTGCCCAACGCCGAGGCCGCGAACGCGTCGTCGTTGTAGCCGGCCGTGTGCGCGCCGGTCACCGCCCGGTTGATGCCGCCGTAGCGGCCTTCCCAGATGCGGCCGAACCGGTCGATGATGAAGTTGTAGCCGATGTCGTTCCAGCCCCGGGAACGCACGTGGTAGACGTAGATCGAGCGGATCATGCTCGGCACGTCCGCGGCCGAGTACTGCGTGGCGCTCACCGTGTGATGCACGAAAGCCCCGTTGACCTGCCCGAATGTCGGCGGGTCCGCCCGCATCGACTCGTCGGCGCCCCACTGCGAGCGCCGGTAGACCGAGGGCTGCGGCGTCGCGACCCGCTCGTCCTGCGCCGGTGCCCGCTCAGCCTGGGGTTCCGCCGAGGCCGCGGTCGGCGTCGCCGACGGGTCGACGAGGTCCAGGCGCAGGTCGCCGAGCTGCCGGGTCCCCGGACGCACGGAAGAGTCCACCCGCACCTGGATGCCGTCGGACTCCGGCACCAGCAGCGGGTCGGTGCCGTTGCGGGTGGCGGCGGCCTCGGCGGAGCCGGGGTCGGGCTGGTGGTCGGAGTCGGCGGGCAGCTCGTACCACTGCGACCACGTGCCGTCGGTGCGCACCCGCGCCCACGCGGACACCGGCGCGGTGCCGGTCCAGGTGACGGCGGCCAGCTGGAACGGGCTGACGTCGTACTCCGGTGTGTAGACGACCGGGACGGTGCCCAGGCTCGGGTCGTTCGCCTGCCCCTCGGGCGTCGGCGGCAGGGTGCCGATGCCGCCGAACGCGCTGCTCATCGCCGGTAGCCGGACGGTCTGCAGCTCCTGCCGATCAACCGCCGCATCCGCAGTCGTGGTGGGGCCCGCGGCCGCACCGGGCTGCGCGGGCAGGGTGAGGCCGAGCGCGACGAGAGCGCCCGCCAGTACCGCGCGCATCGTCGTCATCGCCGACCCCCGTGGTGGTGCCAGGTATCCCAGTAGTAACAACAGTCTCACTGGTCACAATTGACACCGCAAGCACAATCGGCCGAAATCTGCAGGCGGGACGGATCAGGCGTCGACGCCCAGGAAGCCACCCAGCACCCGCGCGGACTCGCGACCGTCGTGGAAGCGCTGGACATAGTCGACGCCCGCGGCACCGGCCTTGATGGCCTCGTCGCGCTCGGCGACCAGCCGCTCGATGACGTCGCCGAGGTTGTCCGGGGTGGCCTCGAGCAGCGGCAGATCGACCGGGATACGCGCCCTGACCTGGTCCGCGACATGGCCGACGGTGACCCGGCCGGCCGCCATGGCCTCGCACGCCGCCACGCCGTACGAGCCGAGCAGCAGTTGGTCGACGACGATGTCGGCGTCCTGGATGATGGCCATCAGCTCGCCGTGCGGCACGCCCTGCACCCGCCGGTACTCCACGACACCCCGGTCGTGCAGCTCCTGCACAGCGGCGTCGACGAAGGCCGACCCTTTCAGCGCGCTGTGCGACGGGGCGTGCACCACGATCGGGCGCTCCCGCTCGAGCACCGGCCGGTCGGTCCGCAGCTCGTCGACGGCCACCACCACCGGCAGCCACGTGCTGTTCTCGACGAAGTCGAGCAGGTCGGGCGTGGTGACGAAGCGGGGCCCCGCGAAGTCGTGGATGGCGTCCTGCACCATCTGCGTGGCCCGCTGCAGCCGCCCGGTCAGCTCCTCGTTCGGGTCGGAGAACGGCGAGTAGCGGTACCACTCGCGGTGCAGCCGCGGGTCGCGCACCTCGGAGCCGTGGAAGACCAGGCCGGTGCGGATGCCGGCCAGCTCGAAAGCCGGCAGATCGGTGTCGAACAGCTGGCCGCGGGCCTGTCCGAGGATGGGCCGGCCAGCCTCGAACAGCACGTGCGTGACGTGGTGCAGCACGTAGTCGGCGAACTCGACCATCCAGGCGAGGTCGGTGCGGAACTGCTCGGACGGCACCACCCGGTGTGCCCGGAATATGAAGTCGCCGGTGTCGGCCATCAGCGACTCCGCGTGCACCGACGGCAGCGACCGCTCCACAGCGCTGGCCCACTGCCAGGCCTGACCGGCGCTGTTGGCCGGCCCGATGACAAGGTACGGCCGCTGCGCCCCGGGGCTCGGTGCGGCCGGTGTCTCGGCCGCCGCGGCCACCGTCTCGGACCGGCCGGCGGGCAGCTCCAGCGTCGCGTCGAGCAGCTCGCCGTAGAGGTCACGCAGCGCGTCGGCCTGCCGGTCCCACGAGATGGCCTCGAGCAGGGCGGGCTCGTGCGTGGCGGCGCGGTAGCGCGCCTTGTCGGCGAGGACGGCCTGGACCTGCCGGGCCAGGTCGGCGGCGTCGCCGGCGCGGAACGGCTCGCCCACCTTCCACTGCCGCACGAAGCCGCCCAGGCTCGGCAGGTCTGTGACGACCATGGGGATGCCGGCGTGGATGTACTCGAACAGCTTGTTCGGCAGCGCGACGTCGTGGTTGCGGGGACCGGCCGTCAGCGGGTGCACGCCGACGTCGGCCGACCCGAGGAACGGCACGACCTGTGACGTGTGCACTGGGTTGACGAAGTGGACCTGGTTGTTGACGCCGGCCTGCTCGGCCTGCTCGCGCAGGGTGTCGACGTAGGCGCCGGTGGTGCTGGGCACGCAGACGACCGCGAGGTGCACGCCGGGCAGGTACCGCATGGCGTCGATGACCAGGCCGATGCCGCGCGCGGGCGTGAGGCCGCCGGAGTAGACCACGAGCGGGGTGTCGTCGCTGAGGCCGGCGCGGGCTCGCAGCGATGCCGGCTCGTCGGCCTGCACCTCGATCATCGGGGTGTTCAGGATGACGGTTGGTTCGCGGTCGAGCCGGTACCGCTCGGTCAGCGCCGCCGCCAGCGCCGGGCTGACAGTGACGACTCGGTCGGCGCGGCGGATGTACTCGCGCTCGTGGTTGCTCCACGCCTTGACGAAGCGCGGCGTCCGCGGGCCGTAGCGGGCCATGCCGGCGACGAACTCGTGCGCGTCGTAGACCACGCGCATGCTGCGTCCGCGCAGGCTGGCCCGGCCCGCGGCGCGGACCGCGACACCGATGAGGTGCATGTCGTGGGCGTGCACGGCGTCGGGCGCGAGGTGGTCGAGGACCTTGCCGAAAGTGGCCTCGTAGTCGTCGGCCTCCGGCAGATAGGTACGCCAGCGCGCGGGCCAGGTGATGCGATTGCCGACGAAGTCCCAGCCCTTCCACCCGAGCTTGAGCCCGTCGCCGACGCGGTGACCGACGCCCGCGCGCACCCGGACGCCGCGACCGACGGCCTTCCACAACAGGTAGCGCACCTTGCGCGCGACCACGCCGAAGCGGTAGGTCACGTCTCCCGCACCGCCGCCGCGGTGCGCGATGGCCCAGCCGGAGTCGGCCTTGACCTCGCCGAGCCGGGCCCGGACGCGAGCGGCGCGGGACAGGTGCTCGGCGCGGGTGCGGTAGCCGACAAGGGGCGGGCGCCAGGCTCGCCGCATGCGCCGCCGCCGGTTGCGCTCGTCACGCATCAGGAAGTTGACGGGCAGGCGGACGATCAGCGCGTCACCGAGCCGCTCGAAGGATCGGACTCCGTCGAAGGCGACGCCGAGCACCGTGACCCGAGCGCCGCCGTCGACGAGCGCGAGCGCCTCCTTCTTCACCCTGCTGTCGGCCGAGACGTCGTTCCCGACCATCATGACGACGTGGACGCGGTGGTCCGGCTGGGCGTCCGAAGTGCTCACTTCTAAGCCGCCCGTCCCACCACGACGCGGGTGACGCCACTCCAGCGCGCCGCCTCGGTGACGTCGCGGCCGTCGACCAGGACCCGGACACCGGGGAGGTCCTCGGAGCCGAGCTCGGCGTACTCGGGATGATCGGCCTGGACCACAGCCGCGTCGACCGGCTCGCCCAGCGTGTACGGCGTGAACCCGAACGAGGAGAGCTCGTCGTCGCTGTACATGGGGTCGTGGACCAGGACCTGCGCGCCCTTGTCGCGCAGTGCCTGGACCGCGGGGAAGACCCCGGAGAACGCGGTCTCCTTCACCTTGCCCCGGTAGGAGGCGCCGAGCACGACCACCCGGGCGCCGGTGAGGTCGCCGTAAGCGGCCTCGACCAGCCCGACGGTGTAGGCCGGCATGCCGGCGTTGGCCTCGCGTGCCGCGCGCACGACCGTGGCCTCCGGGTCGGTCCACAGGTACAGCCGCGGGTACACCGGGATGCAGTGGCCGCCGACGGCGATGCCCGGCCGGTGGATGTGGCTGTAGGGCTGGGAGTTGGACGCCTCGATCACCTGGTAGACGTCGATGCCGTGCGCCGCGGCGAACCGGCCGAACTGGTTGGCCAGGCCGATGTTCACGTCTCGATATGTAGTCTCGGCCAGCTTCGCCATCTCCGCTGCCTCGGCGCTGCCGAGGTCCCAGACGCCGTTGCCCCGCTCGAGGTCGGGCCGGTCGTCGAAGTCGAGGACGGCCTCGTAGAACGCCCGCGCGTGCTTGGCGCCGTCGGTGGACAGCCCGCCGATGAGCTTCGGGTACTTGCGCAGGTCGGCGAAGACCCGTCCGGTGAGCACCCGCTCCGGTGAGAAGACCAGGTGGAAGTCGTCGCCCTCGCTGAGACCGGAGACCTTCTCGATCAGCGGCTTCCACCGGGTACGGGTGGTGCCGACCGGCAGCGTCGTCTCGTACGACACCAGAGTGCCCGGCCTGAGATGGGCGGCCAGCGAGCGGGTCGCGGCCTCCATCCAGCCGAAGTCCGGCTGCCACGTCTCGTCGTCGACGAACAGCGGCACCACCACGACGACGGCTTCGGCGGCGGGGATGGCGTCGGCGTAGTCCGACGTGGCGCGCAGCCGGCCGTCGCCGACCACCTCGGCCAGGCGAATGTCCAGCTCGGCCTCGCCGGGGAACGGCTCACGGCCCTGGTTGACGAGATCGACGACGGTCTGGTTGACGTCGACGCCGACGACCCCGTGACCCTTGCCGGCGAACTGGACGGCAAGCGGGAGCCCGATCTTGCCGAGTGCGACAACGGCGATTCTCACTGCTTGACCTCGGGGTGACGATGATGAGATGGGCGCCGTATAGGCTACCCCGGGTCAGCGTGTGCCCGTGCACGCCATTGACACTGAGTGACACCGAGAGCCCAAGAGACCCCACGATCAGCAACGAGGACGGCCGGATCCACATGAAGGTGCTCAGCATCGTTGGAGCGCGCCCGCAGTTCGTCAAGCTCGCGCCCGTGGCCGAGGCGTTCGCCGACTCCGCGCACACCCACGTCATCGTGCACACCGGGCAGCACTACGACTCCAACATGTCCGACGTCTTCTTCGCCGACCTGAGGATCCCCGACCCCGACGTCCACCTGGGCGTTGGTTCCGGTAGCCACGGGGTACAGACCGGGTCGATGCTCTCCGTCCTCGACGCCGTCCTGGACGAGCACCGGCCCGACTGGGTGCTCGTCTATGGCGACACGAACTCCACGCTGGCCGGTGCTCTGTCCGCGGTGAAGATGCATCTGCCGGTCGCGCACCTGGAGGCCGGGCTGCGCTCGTTCAACCGGGCCATGCCCGAGGAGCACAACCGCGTGCTCACCGACCACGCCGCCGACCTGCTGCTGGCGCCCACCCAGGTCGCGATGGACCACCTGCGCGACGAGGGCCTGGCCGCCCGCTCGGTACTGGTCGGCGACGTCATGACCGACGTGTGCTTCCGGGTCCGCGACGCCGTCCGCGACACGCCACCGGCCCTGCCCGCCGGATTGGAACCCGGCTCCTACGTCGTCGCCACCATCCACCGGGCGGAGAACACCGACCGGCCCGAGCGCCTGCGCGCGATCACCGAGTCGATGGCCGGGCTGGACGTCCCGGTGTTGCTGTTGGCGCACCCGCGCCTGGTCGCCCGCTGCCACGAGTTCGGCATCGACCTCGCCCGGCCGGGCAGCTCGCTGCGCACCGCGGAGCCACTGCCCTATCCCGGCATGGTCGCCGCGGTACTGCACGCCGCCGGCGTCGTCACCGACTCCGGCGGCCTGCAGAAGGAGGCCTACCTGCTGGGCCGCCCGTGCACCACCCTGCGCAGCGAGACCGAGTGGGTCGAGACGCTCGAGGACGGCTGGAACGTCCTGGCCGACGACCTGACCGGCCTCGCCGACCTGGCCGCGCGCCCCGCGCCGGCTGCCGTTCAGCGCCCCGTCTACGGCGACGGCAAGGCTGCCCACGCCGTCGTGTCGGAGCTGGCTGCCACCCATTCCCGGTGAGCGTGCCGTGACAGCGCCCGTCACCACCTCCGCTGCGCCGGCTACGGCGGCACCGGCACGCCCGGCCGCCACCGGGCACGGCGGCTTCCAGCCGGAGATCCAGGGCCTGCGTGCCGTCGCAGTGCTCCTGGTCGTCGTCTTCCATCTCTGGCCCACCCAGCTGACCGGCGGCTTCGTCGGCGTCGACGTCTTCTTCGTCATCTCCGGCTACCTCATCACCGCGCACATCTTCCGTGAGGTCCAGCGCACCGGCACCATCTCGTTGCGCCGGTTCTGGGCGCGGCGCATCCGCCGGCTGCTCCCGGCGTCGCTGCTGGTGCTGGCGCTGAGCGCGGCGGCGACGGTGCTGTTCCTGCCGCCGACGGTGTGGAGCGACACCGCCCGCCAGATCGCGGCGAGCGCGCTCTACGTCCAGAACTGGGCGCTGGCCGGCGACGCCGTCGACTACATGGCGCAGGACAACGTGCCGACGGTGGCACAGCACTACTGGTCGCTGTCGGTCGAGGAGCAGTTCTACCTGGTCTGGCCGATCCTGGTGCTGACGCTCGTGGCGCTGACCGGCCGGTACGCCGCCCGCCGGGCGAACGGTGTCCGCGCAGTGCTGGCGGTCGGCATCGGGGCGCTGGGCGCGATCTCGCTGGTGTGGTCCATCATCGCGACCGCCCGGGAGGCGTCCACCGCGTACTTCGTCACGCCGACGCGGGTCTGGGAGTTCGCGGTCGGCGCGCTGCTGGGCCTGGGCGTCGTCGGAACCGTGCGCGGCCGTGTCGCTCACGTGCTGCTGGGCGGCGCCGGCCTGATCGCCGTCATCACCGCCGGCATGATCTTCGACGGCGAGAGCCTATTCCCCGGCTGGATCGCGCTGCTGCCGGTGCTGGGCACGGCCGCGGTCATCGCCGCGGGCTACTCCGGCACGCCGCTGACGCCCGGCTGGCTGCTCTCCCGCCGCCCCATGACGTTCGTCGGCGACATCTCCTACTCCGTGTACCTGTGGCACTGGCCGCTCATCATCTGCGTCCCGTACGTCACCGGCGTCGACCTGCGCACCGTCGACAAGCTCGGCATCTTCGCCGCCACCCTGGTGCTGGCCTGGCTGAGCAAGGCCTACGTCGAGGACCCGATGCGCCGGCAGCGCACGCTGTCCGCCGTGCCGTGGCGCAGCTTCGCCTTCGCCGGCGCCGGCATGGCCGTCGTCGTCGCCGGCACCGTCGGCATCACCACCGAGCTCGACCGCCGGGCGGACGCCGCGGAGGCGTCGGCCGAGTCGGTCCTCGGCGATGACGTGTTCACCACCGCCGGCGACGACTGCGTCGGCCCCGCGGCGATGGAGGACGGCTGCGGAGCTCCCGAGGGTTCGGACGAGCTGGTCGTCCCGCCGGAGGTCGTGGTCGAGCAGAACCACGCGGCCACCTATCCCGGTTGCCAGCAGGGCATCACCACCCCGGACGTCAAGACCTGCACCATCGGGTCGGAGTCCGAGACACCGGACCGGGTGGTCGCGCTGGTCGGCGACTCTCACACCACCCACTGGTTCGCCACCTTCGACGCACTCGGCCGCGAGCGGAACTGGCAGGTGATCACGTACACGAAGGCGTCCTGCCCGGTCACCCACGCCCGGCGCCTCCTTGACAACGAGCAGACCGACGAAGCCGGCGACAGCTGCCTGGCATGGGGCCGTGAGGTCGAGGCGACGATCGCCGCCGACGAGCGCATCTCGGCGGTGTTCACGTCGGCGTTCTCCAGCGCCTACGAGTTCGCCGATGCGGACACCCCCTTGGACGACCCGGCCGCCGACGGCTTCGGCTCGGTGTGGCAGTCCTGGAGCGCGGCCGGCAAACAGGTCTACGTCATCAGGGACGTCCCGCCCACCCGCGGCGACGACAGCGTGCCCGACTGCCTGCTGTCGCATCCGGACCGCAATGATTGCGCCACCGCGGCCGAGGACCTGCCGGACGACCCGCAGACGGC
Source organism: Jiangella asiatica (assembly GCF_004349065.1). Lineage (GTDB taxonomy): Bacteria > Actinomycetota > Actinomycetes > Jiangellales > Jiangellaceae > Jiangella > Jiangella asiatica. Next base: position 214,147 of record NZ_SMKZ01000001.1, on the reverse strand, counting down.
CGCCGTCGACGAGGTGGCGGATCCCCGCGTGCACCTCGTCGACCTCACCGACCGGTTCTGCGACGACTCCACGTGCTATGCGGTCGTCGGCGACCTGGTCGTCTACCGCGACACCAGCCATCTCACCGACGAGTACGCCCGGGCGCTGGCGCCCTACCTCGCCCAGCAGGTCGACGCGGCGGAGTCAGCCGGCGACTGAGCCGCCGTCCGCGGGCGTGCGCCGCCCGCGTGCCAGGTCGCGCGCCTGCAGCGCCGCGCCCAGGATCGGCTGCGGCAGCACCTGGGCAGCCCGGCGGCGGGCCTGCCGGTAGCGGCTGCGCGACGGTACCGGCAGCGGCCGCGGCACCTGCACGAGCGCCCGCACCTCGGCGTTGAGCTCGTCGAACAGGTCCTCGGCCGTGGCCAGCACGACGACGTTGCGCAGCGCCGCGTCGTCCTTGCCGGTGCCGTCGCCCGCTCGTACCCGGTCGAAGGCGTCCTCGATGCTGACGCGGTCGAAGAGGTCGAGCAGCGGACCCGGCGGCCTGGCGACCATCTCGGCCAGCACCTCGACGCCGTCGCCGTCCCAGATCCGCGGGATCGCCGACGGGGCCAGCCCTGCGGTGTTCGGGATGAACGGCACGCCGGCCCACTCCGGCACCAGCGAGTCGATCAGCCCGGTGTGGATGGCCCGCGCCCGTTTCTCCTCCAGCGTCATCGCAAACGCCGACCGTACAAACTCCGCCGTCAGCAGCGGCGCCACCTGGTTGACGTGGAATCCGGCCGAGCTCCACACCCGCATCCGCTCGGCCAGGTATGTCAGGTGCACGGTGCCGACGGCGTCGAGGCCGAGCCGGGCGCCGCGTTCGACGACCTCCTCGACGGCGATGGCCAGCCGGCGGCGGGTGTCGCCGGTCTGCCATTCCGGCTGGATCTCCGAGGCCAGCACGTGGTTCAGGACCGAGCGCAGCGCGGCGCCGTCGACCTTGCCGTCCTGGCCCGGCCAGGAGTGCGGTATCCATCTCGCGGTCGCGATCTCGCCCATGGCGCCTCCGACGGTGGGCGCGGCCAGGGCGGCCGGCCACGCCAGGCCGACGGCCGGGCGGAGCAGGTAGCTGCTGCCGTAGCCGAACTCGTAACGCTGCAGCAGCTGGCGCGCCCGCGCGGCCAAGCTCTCGACGCTGACCTGGGCCTTCGTGACCGTCGGGACGATGTCGTGGGGCAGCTCGAGGCCGCGGGCGTCGCGGACCCGCCCGACGAGCTCCGTCGCCGTCGTCGTCTCGGCCGGGTTGTCGTCGCGAGTGAACAGCCGCGGGCGCAGACCGGCCGACACCAGCGCGGCGGCGACCAGCCGGGAGTCCTTGCCACCGGACAGGCCCAGGCGGACCTCGCCGGGCCACAGCGCGGCCAGGCCGGCGCCCGCGCGGCGCAGGCCCGACGCCGTCGCCGCCAGTGACTGCGCCGCAGACGTCGCCGGGCCGGTGAGGAGGTCGTCGATCCGCTCGCCGTGCGTCAGGCCGGTCCGCCAAGTCCCGTCGTCCAGTCGCCGGCCGGCGCGCACCGCACCGGCCGGAAGCCCGCGTACGCCGCGGACGGGGGTGCTGGAGCCGCCGAAGATGCCGCCGCCCAGGTACCGCGACCAGCCGTCCTCGTCCGGGACCAGGCGGTCGCCGAGCACGTAGGGCGGCATGACAGGGCTGCTGGAGAAGGTCACCAGCCCTTGGGAGGAGTACTCGAACATACGGGCCATGCCCAGCCAGTCCTGGGTGAGGCTGAACCGGCCGGCCGCCTGGTCGAGGGCGAGCAGGCCGAACGGCGGCACGACGCCGCTGCCGCCGACGCCGGCCCCGATGCCGCCACCGCGCAGTGCCGCCCGGCCCAACGCCGCGGGGCCCGCCGTGACGACGTCCGGCTCCAGCCCGACCGGCGGTGCCGTCGAGACCACCGTGAGCTCGTCGTCGTCGGCGAGCAGCTCCCACTGCCAGCCGCCCGCCGCGGGCGCGGCCGCGAACACGCCCCAGCCCGGGCCGTACCGCAGAACTCGCGTCCACTCCGGGTTGGTCCGGGCGGCGGCGAACCGCTCGATCCGGCTGAGCAACAGCTCGCGACAGTCGGGCAGCGGGCGCCGCACCGCGAACCAAGAAAAGAAGATCATCAGCCCCCTCCAACGCACCGTTGCGTTGTCATCACCCGTGAACACTCGCGGGGTGCCGATTAGGTTGCACCAAATCGAGAGTCGGCGCTAGATGATCGCGTCATTCACCGGAAGTCGCGGTCGAGCCACGAGGTCGGTGGTTCGTCCCATCCCGCCGCCACGACCGCCATCAGCAGGATCAACAAAACGGCGAGCACCAGCCAGTCGCCACGGCGCCACCGGTGGTCCACGTCAGAGCCCCATCGCCGACGTGACCTGGCCACACCAGGTGTCGATGCCGGCTGGCGAGGGATGGACGCCGTCGTCGAGCAGGGTCGCCGCGGCGTCGGGGGTCAGCGCGGCGTCCCACTCCACCAGCACGAGCCCGGGATGCCGCTCGGCCAGCCAGCGGAGCTGGTCGTTGACCCAGGCAGAGTTGCGCCGGTCCGCCGCCCGCACCTCGTCCGGCAGAGCCCACCGGTCGACGTGGACGGTGAGCCAGTAGACCGGCTTACCGTCGGCGGCATCGACCACCCGCTCGACCTGGCGCCACCAGCCGTCCGGGTCGAAGATGTCGTTGGCGCCGGACACGACGACGATCCCCCGGTCCGGGATCAGCTCGGCGTTCTCGACGATCCAGTCCGCCGCCGGTGCCGTCGGCCGGCTCGGCCAGGTGTTCACGGCGATCGGCAGGCCGTGGCGGGTGCCGACGACGGCCGCGCACTCGCGCGACACCGCCGACCCGATCGAGTCGCCGACCACGAGCAGCCCGTTCGCTGCGAGGACGTCCGCGAACTGCTCCGGCGTGCTGAGGGTGAGCTCGTAGTCCTCCCACGGGCCGAGCCGGCCGGAGCCGTACGGCGCCAGTTCGGGGTCCGCTACCGGCGGCAGGCCCAGCGGCGGCCCGGCTGGCCCGTACTTCGCGCCGAGGGGTGCGGCGACGGCGTCCGCCGGTCTGGCCGCGATGGCCCGCAGTTCCTCGGTGTCCTGCGCGCACCCGGAGCTGCTGACGACGACGGCGGCGAGCAGGGCGAACGCGGGCAGGCCGAAGCTGGGCAGGGTGAACGAGGGCATGGTGAACTCCTGGACGCTCGGACGGCTGCGAAGGCAGCGGTGAGCGCGCTCAGGGCTCAGCAGGCGTCGAAAGAGGGTCGCTCGCGCGGGCATCGCCGCCTGGGCAGGCGCGACCGCCCCGCGGAGCGGAAGAAGATGAAGGCGGCGAGGCATCCTCGCCGGACGGCAGCGTCAGCGGCCGGTGTCAGTGCGCGCGGGAGCCGGGCGGCCCGTCCCTGCCGCAGATAGAGGTTCCGAAGAACGGCACGCTGACCTCCGTGGTCGTCGTCTCACCGCTGTACTGATTAGACGCACGACCCCGCCGATATGGTTGCATCGCCACGATCCCCGCACGATCGCCGACATCACGAGGATGGTGTGTGCTTCACCATGCTTGTAACCCTGGTGGAGCGCGGGAACTCCTGGTGATGTCGCGGATCGTTGATGATCGGAAGGGACGGCTCAGATGCCGAGGGCGTCCAAGGCGATGGTGCGGCCCTCGCGCGCCGACGAGAGGACGGCCTCGGCCACGGCCACCGTCGCCAGGCCCTGGCGCATGGTGACGACCTCGGTGTCCTTGCCCAGGACGGCGTCGCGGAAGACCTCGTGCTCGGTGCGCAGCGGCTCGGGCTTGGAGATCGCGTAGCGCACGACGTCACCCTCGCTGACACCGCGGAACTGGGCGAGGTCGCTCCAGGCGGTCGGGATCGAGCCGTTGGCGTGGAAGGTGAGGTCGGCGTGGAGGGTGTCGGCGATGTACGCGCCACGGTCGCCGGTGACGATGGTGACGCGTTCCTTCATCGGCGACAGCCAGTTGACCAGGTGGCTGGTGACGGTGCCGTCGGCGAGCTGGCCGGTGACGGCGACCAGGTCCTCGTGCTCGCGGCCGCTCTTGTAGGCGGTGCGGGCGGACACCGACGCGTACGGGGAGCCGACCACCCACGCGGTCAGGTCGATGTCGTGCGTGCCGAGGTCCTTCACGACGCCGACGTCGGCGATGCGGGCCGGGAACGGGCCCTGCCGGCGGGTGATGATCTGGTAGATCTCGCCGAGCTCGCCGGCGGCCAGCCGCGAACGTAGGTTCTGCAGGGCCGGGTTGAACCGTTCGATGTGCCCGACGGCGCCGACCAGGCCGACCGCCTCAAACGCGTCGGTCAGCTTCGCGGCGCCGGCGGCGTCCTTGGCCAGCGGCTTCTCGATGAGCGCGTGGACGCCGGCCGCGGCCAGCGCCAGCCCCAGCTCCTCGTGGTAGGCGGTGGGCGTGGCGACGACGCAGTAGTCGAGCCCGACACCGATGAGCGACTCGATGTCGGCCATCACGTCCAGCCCGCCCGCGACTCCATGCGGGTCGCCGGCCGGGTCGGCGACGCCGACGAGGTCGACGCCGTCGAGGGAGCGCAGCACGCGGGCGTGGTGCCGGCCCATCATGCCCAGGCCGATGAGGCCCGCTCGCAGGTTCGTCATCACGCTCCCGCCTTCGTCAGGGTGTTGACCGCCGTGACGATCCGCTCGAGGTCCTCGCCGCTGAGCGACGGGTGCACCGGCAGCGAGATGACCTCGGCCGCCGCTTTTTCCGTCTCGGGCAGGTCGAGGTCGCGGCCGAACGAGGGCAGCCGGTGGTTGGGGATCGGGTAGTAGACGCCGCAGCCGACGCCGTGCTCCTCGCGCAGCGCGGTGACGAAGCCGTCGCGGTCGGCGGTGACCCGGATCGTGTACTGGTGGTAGACGTGCGTGGCGTGCTCGGACACCGGCGGCACGACGACGCCGTCCAGGTTGGCGTCGAGGAAGGCCGCGTTCTCCTGCCGCTGCTTGGTCCAGCCGGACAGCTTGGTCAGCTGCACCCGGCCGATGGCGGCGTGGATGTCGGTCATCCGGTTGTTGAGGCCGACCAGCTCGTTCTCGTACTGGCGCAGCATGCCCTGGTTGCGCAGCAGCCGCAGCCGCCGCTCGATCTCGGGGTCGTCGGTGCTGACCATGCCGCCCTCGCCCGAGGTCATGTTCTTGGTGGGGTAGAGGCTGAACATGGCGAACGTGCCGAAGGTGCCGACGGGCGAGCCCTTCCAGGTGGCCGCATGCGCCTGGGCGGCGTCCTCGAATACCTTCAGGCCGTGCCGCTGGGCGACCTCGCCGAGCGCCGTCATGTCGGCGGGGTGGCCGTAGAGGTGCACCGGCATGATGCCGACGGTCCGCTCGGTGACGGCGGACTCGACGGCGGCCGGGTCGAGGCAGAAGTACCGCGGCTCGATGTCGGCGAACACCGGGGTGGCGCCGGTCAGCGCGACGGAGTTGGCGGTGGCCGCGAACGTGAACGACGGGACGATGACCTCGTCACCGGGGCCGACGCCGGCAGCCAGCAGGCCGAGGTGCAGCCCGGACGTGCCGGAGTTGACCGCGACACAGGCCCGGCCGCCGACCAGACCCTGACCGAACTCGGCCTCGAAGGCGGCCACCTCGGGGCCCTGCGCCACCATGCCGCTGCGCAGCACGCGATCGACCGCCGCTCGCTCCTCGTCGCCGATGATCGGCTTCGCGGCCGGGATCGGGCTGGTGCTCATGAGTTGTCCTCCGTGCTCTGAACGGTCTCCCGCAGGTGCCCGTCCTCCTCGACGTACTGCTCACCGGTGCGCGGGCAGCGCCAGCGGCCCTCGCCGACGTCGTGCAGCGGGACTCCGGCGCGCCCCACCCAGGCGATCCGCCGCGCCGGAACCCCCACGACCAGCGCGAAGTCCGGAACATCCCGAGTGACGACCGCTCCGGCGGCTACGGTAGCCCATCGACCCACCGTCACCGGCGCCACGCACACGGCGCGGGCTCCGACGGAGCATCCCTCGCGCAGCGTCACGCCGACGGCGTCCCAGTCGGCTGCGCTCTTGGCCGAGCCGTCCGGGTTGACCGCGCGCGGGAAGGTGTCGTTCGTCAGCACCGCAGCCGGGCCGACGAAGACCCCGTCCTCGAGCACCGCGGGCTCGTAGACGAGGGCGTAGTTCTGGATCTTGCAGTTGTCGCCGACGCGGACGCCGGTGCCGACGTAGGCGCCTCGGCCCACGACGCAGCCGCGACCGAGCGCGGCCTTCTCACGGACCTGGGCCAGATGCCAGACCGACGACCCGTCGCCGATCTCGGCGCTGGGGTCGACGTCGGCCGACTCGGCGATGCGGGTGGCCAAACCAACTCTCCTCGGTTGCGTCTCTGATGTCTCGACGATGCACGATTGTTACACCCTCGCGGCCCGTGGCCACCCTCGGCCGCTCCGGTCAGTCCGGCGGCGGGAACAGCCAGCCGGCCAGCGCGGCGGCCGAGCGCGACCCGTCGTGCACGGAGCGGACGAACCGTGGTCCCCCGGCGGCCAGTTCGCGGGCTCCGTCGCGACCGGCGACGATACCCGCCACGACGTCGGCAAGCGTCTGCGGGCCGGCTTCGGCGACCGGCAGTTCGAGACCGGTGGCCGAGCGCACCCGCGCGCGCACGTCGTCGCCGACATAGGACACGACCACCCGGCCGGCGGCCATGGCCTCGCAGGCACCGACCCCGTACAGCCCCATGACCAGCTGGTCGACGACGACGTCCGCGTCGGCCAGCGCGGCCGGCATGCGGTCGTTGGGCACGCCCTCGAGCCGGCGGTACTCGATCAACCCGTCGGCCACCAGCAGCGCCATGGCCGCCTCGACCGCCTCGGTCCCCTTGAACCGCGGGTTGGACGGCGCGTGCACGACGAGCGGCCGCTCCCGTTGCAGCACCGGCGCGGCGGTGGCCCAGCGGTCCACGTCGACGACGACCGGCAGCCAGGTGGCGCCCGGAAGGTACGTCAGCAGGTCGGGCGTGGACACGAACACCGGACCGTCGAAATCGGCGACGACATCGGCTGCCAGCCGCGCCTGCGCCTCCAGCCGCTCGGTGAGCTCGTCCCGGACGTGGAACGGCGACCACCGCTCGGCCGCGGCGTGCGCGCTGGGCAGCCGGACGTCGGAGCCGTGGAACGCCAGGCCGGCGGCGAGACCGGCCCGGACGATCACGTCGAGGTCGCCGCGCGCGTCGCGGCCGTGGCGGCCGCCGAACAGGGGACGCATGGACTCCACGAGCATGTGGGTGTAACCGCCGAGGACGTACCGCTCCTGCGCCCGCTGCCAGCGCGGGTGAGCGTAGACCGGTATCGGCGCGCCGTAGTCGTCGGCGAACCCGAAGCTGTTGCGGCGCACGGCGAAGCAGGTGGCGCCGGCCCCGGCCCGCTCGGCGCTGCGCGCCCACGCCCAGCCCTGGCCGGCGGAGTTGGTGGGACCGACGAGCAGCCGCACCGGCGCGGTCGGCACCGGCGGAAAGCCGGGCGCGGGGCCGACCGGCCGCAGCCACCGCAGCTGCCGCCGCGCCGTGGCGACCGCGCCGACCACCGGCGCGGGCAGCCGTCGCCGTGCGACCCGCCCGACCGAGCTCACCTGCATCTGCCGAACCCTCCGCGGCGGTCTGCGCCGCCGCGCTGATCTGTCGTAACCTGTGCGGGACATGATGACGCACGACACCTCACAGCAGCCCGGCTCGGGCCGTGCGGGCCAGCCCCATCTCCTCTACGTGGCCTGGGGTTTCCCACCGTGTCGCGGTGGGGGAGTCTACCGTGCGCTGGCCACCGCCAACCGCTTCGCCGAGCAGGGCTGGCGGGTGACGGTCCTCACCGCCGAGCGTGACACCTTCATCCGTTTCACCGGGGCCGACCCGACCTTGGAGGACCGCGTCGACCCGCGGGTCGAGGTGGTCCGGGTCCCGTTCGACTGGCCCATCCACGAGGCCAACCTGCGCAACTGGTCGCGGTTCCGCGCCACCCGCCCGAAGGCCTGGGCGAAGCTACGCTCCCGGCGCGACCAACTGCCGTTCCCCGAGGTCGGCTACGGCCCGTGGCGCGGGGTCATCGAGGGCGCCGCCGAACGCATCCACGCCGCGGACCCCGTCGACCTCGTCGTCGCCACCGCCAACCCGCACGTGGCGTTCACCGCCGCCTGGAAGCTGCACCGCAACCACTCCGTGCCCTATGTCATGGACTACCGCGACGCCTGGCTGCTCGATGTGTTCAGCGGCGACCGCCTGCACGACGAGCGCAGCCGCGCCGCCAGGTGGGAGCGCAAGCTGGTCGACGCCGCCCACGAGGTGTGGTTCGTCAACGACCCCATCCGCGACTGGCACCGCGACCTCTACCCCGCGCACGCCGGCAAGATGCACACCGTCGCCAACGGCTTCGACGCCGAGCTGGCGCCGGCGGTGCACGACCGCGGCCCCGTTGGCGACCGGCCGCTGGTCTTCGGCTACATCGGCACGGTCTCCCCCAAGGTGCCGCTCAAGGAGTTCGTCGAGGGCTGGCAGCTCGCCCGGTCGCAGTCCCCCGATCTCGACGGCGCCGAGGCGCACATCCACGGCTACCTCGGCTTCTACGCCCAGCCACGCGTCGACATGCTGGCCACCATCAACTCCGCGGCCGACGACGGCCTCAGCTACCAGGGCCCGGTCGGCAAGACGGACATCGGCAAGGTCTACGACGGGCTCGACGTCCAGCTGCTCATCCTCGGTGCCGGGCGGTACGTCACCAGCGGCAAGGTGTTCGAGTACCTCGCGACCGGGCTGCCCGTGGTGTCGGTGCACGACCCCATCAACGCCGCCTCCGACATCCTCCGCGGGCACCCGCTGTGGTTCCCCGTCACCGACCTCCAGCCGGAGTCGGTCGCCCGGGCGCTGGCCGACGCCGCGCACGCGGCACATACCGCCGACGAGCAGACCCGGCGGGCCGCGCGCGAGTTCGGCGCCCGGTTCCGCCGCGACCTGCAGCTCGATCCGCGCATCGCCGCGCTGCGCTCGGCGATCGCGCCGGCCGGCGCACCGGCACCGGAGGTCACCGCACCGTGAACGTCGTCCTGCTGGCCACCGGCCGGCTGCCGCGCTCCTACTTCGACACCGTCCGGGCCGACCTCGGCGACGATCCCGACCTCGAGCTGGACGTCATCGCCTGGTCCCCGCCGCGCGAGCCGCTCGGCGACGTCGTCCGCAAATACGTCCTGCTCGGCCCTGGCCGGATGCCGGTCGACCCGCCACCTCCGGCGGCTGCTCCAGTGGCGCCGGACGCTCCAGTGGCGCCGGCTCCCACAGCGCCCACGGCGCCCGCACCCGCGCCGCCGAAGCCGTCCCGACCGTCGTACTCGCCCCGGCGCATCGCCGGCGGGCTGAAGCGGCGCGGTAAGGGCGTCGTGCGCCGCCTCAAGAAGTCGCCGCCGCTGACCACTCTGCGCAAGCTGCGCACCGACGAGGTCGCCCGCGAGTACTGGTCGCGCGTCCGCACCCGCCAGGACGCGTTGGCCGTCATCGGAGCCGCCGACATCGTCATCGCGCTGGACTCCCGGTCGGTCAAGGCCGGCTGGCACCTCGCCCGGCGGCCCGGCGCACCGACGGTGGTCCTGGGCATCCAGGCCGCGGTGCGCGAGCGCGCGGTCGCCGCCGCGCGCCGCTGACGGTCCGGCTGGAGGGCCACGACCTCACCTGCTCGCGGTAGGCCACCGCCGCGACATCTACCGGAGCTCGCCGTGACGAGATCGGCCGCGGCTCGAGTCACGATTGTCGGAATGGTGACGAACCTGCCGATCGCAGGTTGGGTCAGCTCTTGATCAGCTCCGCGACGGCGTCCGCGAGCTCGTCGTAGGGCGTGTTCTCGGTCAGCTTGCGCTCGGCCCAGCGGCGTGCGGCCTTGCGGTAGGTCTCGAGCTCGTCGGGGTCGCGCGCCCACCGGCGCAGCACCTCGGCGGCCTCGACGGCGCCGTCGACGAGCAGTCCGCCGCCGGACTCCTGCACCACCGCGCTCTGCCGCGGCAGCGGCGTCGACAGCACTGGCAGGCCGCTGGCCAGGTACTCGTACAGCTTCGTCGGCATGGCCTCGCGGAAGGCCGGCGTCTCGTGCAGGAAAACCAGCCCCGCCCAGGCGCCGCGGGCGATCTGCCAAGCCTGCTCCGGTGGCTGCCGGCCGTGCAGGCGCACCCGGCCGGCCACATCGGCCCGCTGGACGCGCTCCTCCAGGGCCTCATGGTCGGCCGCGGCGACCGGGCCGACGAGGTCAAGCGTCCACTCCGGCGCCAGCGCCACCGTCTCGACCATGTCGAACAGGCCGCGGCTGGAGCGCAGGTCGCCGATGTACACCGCGCGCGGCTCCGGCTCCGGCGGCCCGGGTGCCAGCAGTCCCATGTCGGGGAGGTTCTCGACCACGATCCGCCGCCGCGCCGTGCGTGGCGGGATGTGGCCGTCGGCGACGACGGTCAGGTCGGCGTGGGCGGCCAGCCAGGTGCTCGTCCGCACGACCACCCGGGCTCCCAGCCCGACCAGGCCGCTGGCCCAGGAGCGGTCGGACAGCAGCCGCGCGTAGTCCTCGTGGACGTCGACGACGACCTTGCGGCGGCGCACCATCCCGGCGGCGCGGGCCATCGGGATGACGTCGGGGTCGATGGTCATCAGGACGCGAGCGCCGACCCGCCACGGGAGCGCGGCTGCGCGCAGCGCCCGCCCCGCCATCCCGCCGCGCTGTACCGCGCGGACCCGGGCGTCGCGAGGTCCGGCGGCGGCGTCGCCCAGCCCGGCGATCTCGACGCTCAGCCCGCGCCGGACCAGCGCCGCGGTGATCTTGTGCAGCCTGGCGTCGGCAACGTCGTGCCCCGCCGAGATGATGGCGACGTCAGCTCGCGCCGGCCCCACAGCTCACAGGTCCTCGAGGCTGAAGGCGTCCTCGCCGACCTTCAGGAACTTGTTGTACGCGGCGATGACCTCGTTGGGGTTGCCGCGCATCATCAGCTGACCCTTGTGCAGCCACAGCGCGTCGTTGCACAGGTCGCGGACGCTACTGAGTGCGTGGCTCACCAGGAACATGGTGCGCGCGTTGGTCACCAGCTCCTTCATCTTGGCCGCGGCCTTCTGCTTGAACTTGGCGTCGCCGGCGGAGAGCGCTTCGTCGACGAGCAGGATGTCGGGCTCCATGTGCACGGCCACGGAGAACGCCAGGCGCTGGAACATGCCCGAGGAGTAGGTCCGCATGGGCATGTCGATGAACTCGCCGATCTCGGCGAAGTCGGCGATCTCCTCGTATCGTTCCTGGATCTCCTTGCGCGTCAGCCCGCTGGCCAGCCCGCCGAGCACGACGTTCTCGCGACCGGAGAGCGCCGCGTTGAAGCCGACTCCGAGAGACAGCAGCGTGCTGACGCGGCCGTTGACCTGGATGCGACCCTCGGTCGGCGGCAGGATGCCGGCGATCATGCGCATCAGCGTGGATTTGCCGGCGCCGTTGGCGCCGATGATGCCGATGGCGTTGCCGTGCGGCACGTCGAAGGAGACGTTCTGGACCGCCTGGACCTCCCGGACCGCGCGCTCGCCGCGGCCGAAACGCACCAGCGCGGTCTTCAGCGTCGGCACGCGCTCGAATGTCGTCCGGTAGGTCAGCGAGACGTTCTCCACCTGGACGGCGTTGGCGGGACCGGTCGTGGTCACGGCGCTCATTTCAGAGACGGACGACAAACTCGCGCTCCCTCGACATGAAGAACAGGCTGCCGATGACCGCGGCGGCGAGCGACCATGCCGCACCGGCGATCCAAAGGGACAGCTCGGGGATCTGGCCCCGCACCAGGAGGTCGGTCCAGCCGCCCAGCATCGAATACAGCGGGTTGAAGATCATGAACGGCTCGAAGCGCTCCGGCGCGTCCTCGGGGAACCACAGCACTGGCGACAGGTACAGCCACATGCGCACGAAGTAGGGCAGGAAGCTCGCGGTGTCGCGGAAGTACACCTGCAGCGTCGCGAAGATCATGGCCATGCCGGCCCCGAACACCGTCAGCATGAGCAGGAACAACGGGGACAGCAACATCTGCCAGGAGAGCGGCTGCCCGAAGCCGAGGTGGATGGGGATGTAGACGACCATCGTCGGCAGGAATCGGAAGAACGCCGTGCGCACCGCGGACAGCGGCAGCAGCAGCCGCGGGAACGACATGTTCAGCAGCAGCTTGCCCCCGGCCACCACGCTGGAGGCACCGGTCTGCATGGCGCCGGAGAAGTAGTAGAACGCGAACAGCCCCGCGCACAGGTGCACGAACCGGGCCGCCGGGTCCTCCATGCTGCCGGCCCGCAGGATGGTGACCAGCACGTAGTACACGCAGGCCAGCAGCAGCGGATTCAGCACCAGCCAGATCTGGCCGAAGAAGGTGTTGGTGTTGGCCGCCCGGATGCTTGCCCGGGACATCTCCGCGGCGAACTGCCTGCGCTGCCACAGCGTACGGATGTACGGGCCGAGCCGGGGCAATCCGGCCCGGTGCGGCTCGTACACGTGCACCGACGAGGTGAAGTCCTCGTCGACACGAGTGGCGTTCATCGAAGGCTTGCCTTTCTACCGCGGCCGGGTGCCGGATCGGCTGGATCCGCACCGGATCGGGTCAAGGGTAGACGACACGGTGCCGAAATCTCGCACCCACCGGCCGGACGGGAGAGTGTCACGACTCTCACGCCGCTTCCAGGTCAGCGTACGTGTCGGCGAGTACCCGCGCGTCCTGCTCCCATGCCAGGGCGGGCCTCGCCTTGCGGACGGCTTCCAGATAGCCAGCATAATCCGCGGCGACCGCTTGGACAGCCGTGGCCAGCGACGACGCGCTCCCCGGCTGGTAGAGCCGGCCCAGGCCGTGGTGGAGGACGACGGAGTGCAGCTCCGGCAGGTTGGCCGCGACCACCGGCACTCCGGCTCGGACGGCGTGGAACAGCTTGTTCGGCAGCGCCAGGCGGTGGTTCTCGCAGGTGTCGGTGAGGGTGACGACCGCCACACCGAGCTCCTGGTACAGCTTGTCCACCTCGGACAGCGACATCGGCGGCATCACCTCGACCCCGGTGGGGTCGAAGCGGTAGCCGGGGTCCGCCGGACCGGCCAGCACTGTGCGCAGAGGCTTGAGCAGGGCGGCCGCCCCCACGACGGCCTCCAGGTCGCGCCCGGGCCCGATGCGCCCGGCGTAGGCCAGCCCGGCCGGGCGGTCGGGCAACGACGGCGCGTCGTGGTCGCCGAGCGGGAAGGTGTTGCGCACCACCCGCACGTCGGCCAGCCGGCGGCCGCGCAGACGCTGCGCGATGCCCTCACTGACGGTCAGGACCACCTTCGCCTCGGCCGCCAGCCGCGCCTCGTGCCGGCGGCCCCGCCGCCGGGAGACCGGCGTCGGCCGCCCGGGCAGGCCGCGGTCGAACCACAGCTCGTGGCTGTCGTAGATGAGCCGGGCCGACCACCGCCGGGCCAGCTCGGCGCCGAGCTCGAGCGTGTTGTAGTCGTGTGCGTGCACCACGTCGAACGCCGGGCGGTCGGCCAGCAGCGCGGCCGCCGCCCGCCGCCAGTGCCGCTCGGTTCGCTCGCGGTGCTCGGGTAACAGCAGCCACCGGCCGGTGCGACGGACGGCGGCCTGCGGTCCCGACGTCGCCGCGGCCAGCCCCGCCGGAGCGCCAGGCGGCCGCATGCCGCGAGACCGGCTCACCGACTCGACGGTGACACCGGGGCCGGCGACGAAGCCGTCCGGGACGTCACGGCCGACGATGCGCACCTCGTGCCCAGCCTCGACCAGCGTCGCCGCCTCCCGCAGCACTCGCGAGTCGCCGGCGACCGGGGACTGCACGAGCATCAGGACGTTCACGTCGTCGGGCCTTCCGCCTGGGCACGATCCCGCGCACCGCCTCCGTCCGCCGGATCGCCGTCGCCTCGGCTGCCGTCGTCTCGGCCGCCGCGCGCTCGGGCGTCGTCCACGGCGTCCGTCTCGCCGACCGCCCGCCGTGACCTGGCCGCGTCGCGCGAGCCGACGATGAACCCGGCACCCCAGGTCAGGTGCATGGTGGCCAGGACGGCGGGCAGCCAGGCGCGTGCCTTGACGGGCAGGCCGCGGCCGGCCAGCAGCGCCGCCCCCGCGACGCCGACGGCGTAGCCGGCCGGCGCGAGCCACCCGAGGAGCAGCCAGCCGGGGCCGACGAGCCCGGCGAGGCCCGCCAAGGTCCCGGCGGCGACGGCGACCGTCACCGCGGGCGCGGCGAGGTAGCGCGGGTTCGCGGTGTCCGGGTAGCGGCGCACGACCTCGCGCCGCCACTGCCCGGTCTTGAGGAATTGCTTGGCCAGCGCGCGCAGGGTCGGCCGCGGCCGGTAGCTGACCGTCAGCTCGGGTGTGAACCACACGGTGTGCCCGGCGGCGCGGATGCGGTAGTTGAGCTCCCAGTCCTGGGCCCGGCGGAAGTGCTCGTCGAAGCCGCCGAGCTGGTCGAGGACCTCGCGGCGGAAGACGCCCAGATAGACGGTGTCGGCCGGGCCGGCCGCGCCGCCGATGTGGAACCGGCCGCCGCCCAGGCCGAACGGCGAGGTGTACGCCCACGCGACGGCGCGCTCGAAGTCGGTCAGCCCTTCGGCGTGCATGATGCCGCCGACGTTGGCCGCCCCGGTCTGCTCCAACGTCTCGACCGCGGTGCGGATGTAGGAGTCGGACAGCACGCCGTGCCCGTCGACCCGCACGACGACGCCGTGCCGGGCGACGCCGAGCGCGGCGTTCAACCCGGCCGGCGTGCGGCCGACGGGGTTGGCGACCAGCCGCACCCTCGGGTCCGCGGCGGCCAGCTCGCGCGCGATCTCGTCGGTGCGGTCGCGAGACGGGCCGAGCGCGAGCACCAGCTCCAGCTCGCCCGGATATTCCTGCGCCAGCACACCCGCGACGGCCTCGGCGAGGTGACGCTCCTCGTCGAGCACGGGCATGATCACGGAGACGGCCGGCCAGGCGCGGTGGTCCGCGGGCGGCGTTGGGGTGGGGTAGGCGGCGTTCATGTCGGCGAGCACCTTACCCGCTCAACCTGGCCATAGCCCCGCCCCCACCAACCACCTCGACGATTGATCACATTAAGTATGGATGCGACCGCTTCACCACGCATGCGCAGGCGACGAGGCGGCACATCACGAGGACTCCTGATGCGTCACCACGCTTGCGTCACTGGTAGAGCACCAGAAATCCTCGTGACGTCGCGTGGTCGCGTGCGGTGTCACTCGTAGGAGCACACCGACGACATGCCGACCGGCCCGGACGACTCATCCTCATCGCCGGACTCGCCGCCCGAGCCCTCATCCCCGGAGCCCGCGTCCCCGGAGTCCTCGTCCGTCGGCTCGTCGGACCCTTCGTCCGGCTCCTCCGTCGGCTCGTCGGACCCTTCGTCCGGCACCTCCGTCGGCTCGTCGGACCCCTCGTCCGGCTCCTCCGTCGGCTCGTCCGACCCTTCGTCCGGCTCCTCCGTCGGTTCTTCCGTCGGCGACTCGGTCGGCTCGGATCCGCCGGTCTCGGCGTCGCCGGAGAGCAGCGCGTCGGTCTGATCCTGGATGAGGCCGATGTTGGGGTCGGCCGGCGCGATGAGCGGCGGCACGAACTGCAGCGACGTCATCTCCTGGTCCTTGGCCTTCATCGCCAGGTCGATCAGGTTGGTCAGGTCCTGCTGTGGGATGTCGGTGGTCACCACGGACTTCGACGCGTCGGCCAGGTCGAGGAAGTTCGCCAGAACGGTCCGCGGGTCGGCCTCGTTGACCAGGGCGCCGATGACGCAGCGCTGCCGGGCCATCCGGGCGTAGTCGGACGAGCCCTCGCGCGACCGGGCGTACCAGAGCGCGTGATACCCATCGAGCTCCTGCACGCCGGGCTCGAGGACCCGGCCTTTGTCACCGATCGGCAGTTCCTCGTGGACGTCGATGGTGATGCCGCCGATGGCGTCGATGATGTCGCGGAAGCCCTGAAGGTCGACGGCGACGTAGTAGTGGACGGGGACGCCCAGGGTGCCCTCGACCGCCTGCTTCACCGCCGTCGGCCCGGGCCCGGACGGACCCTCGAACAGCTCCGGGTTCTCCTCGCCGAACGTCCACGTGGCATTGAGCATGTAGTCGGACTCGTCGCCCTCGCCCGAGAACCCCCGCGGGAACTCGTCGTCGGCGGGCGTGCCGTCGGGGAAACGGGTGTTCTCCAGGTTGCGCGGCAGGCTGATCATCGCCGGTTCGCCGGTGCGGACGTCGACGGAGACCAGGTTGATGCTGTCCGGCCGGATGCCCACGCGCCCGTCGCCGGCGTCGACGCCGAGCAGCAGGATGTTGAGCCGGCCGTCGCTGGCGGCGGCGACCTCGCCGGACGGGAACATCTCGACGACGGCGTCATGTGCGGCGGTCGCGTAGCGGGCGGCGACGACGAACGGCGTCGACACCATCGCCGCCAGCGCCAGCGTCGCGCCGATCATGATGAGCCGGTGCTTCTGGTTCAGCCCCGGCGGGTGGCCGAGCCGCCAGGCGTCGATGATGACGACGACCCAGGCCAGCGCCACCCCGAACACGAACACCTTGAACGTGGACAGCAGCCACGGACGCACGGCGAGGCCGGCCAGGTCCTGCAGCGGCACCAGCCAGAGCACGAGCAGCGTGATGGCCAGCAGACCGGCGGCCACCCCCAACACGATCTTGCCGGCCTTGCGGTGCCCGGCGATGATCTGGGCACTGCCCGGCGCGATGACCGACAGCGCCACCAGGGTCACGGAACGGCGGAACCGCGCCGCCTCGGCCCGCTGGGCCCGAAGCGCCGCCATCGCCTGCCGCCGGCCTCGATCCCGCCGCGGATCCGGCGGTCGTGCCGCTGTACCCATGCACATCCCCCAACATGCAAACCACACGACGGGGCCCCGTCGCGCACCCCGCTGCGCCAGTATCACCACGAGGAGCACCGATATCGTCGGCGGCGCGCCGAGCCCAGGGGTCTCTTGCGTCACACCCGTCACACGATGGCCACGTCACGTCATGGGTGACACGCAACGATTCGGGCACCTCACGAGGACTTCTGGTGCTCTACCAGGCTTGCGTTCCTGGTAGAGCACCAGGAGTCCTGGTGAGGTCGCCATCACAAGTCGGCGGAGCCGCCCTGCCGCGACCGCAGGATCGCCTCGCGGCGGGCCAGCCGGTGGGTCCGGCGGATCTCGGCCTCGGCGAATCGGCGGCGATCCTCGTCGGTCTCGGGGAGCACCGGCGGCACCTCGCGCGGCTTGCCGTCCGGGCCGAGAGCGACGAAGACGAGGTACGCCGTGGCGACCGCCGTGGCCGGGCGGACCTCGTTCCACGGCTCGGCGACCACCCGCACGCCGACCTCCATGGAGGTTCGGCCGGTCCAGTTCACCTTGCCGTGCGCGTGCACGAGGTTGCCCACGTGCACGGGTTCGAGGAACGTCATCTCGTCCATCGACGCGGTGACCGCGGGGCCGCCGGAATGCCGCTGCGCGACCGCGCCGGCGACGTCGTCGACCAGCTTCATGATCACGCCACCGTGCACGGTGCCCAGGAGGTTGGTGTCGAGCGCGGTCATGATGCGCGACAGGCTCGTCTGCGCCGCCGATGTCGGCCTGCCTTCAGGACTCACGCCGTCAGCGTAGGGCAGCGACCGGATTGACCGGCCCGATGGCGCCGGATACGGTTCAACGCGTGACGCGTGGCCAGATGATGATGATGCGAATGCTGCACTCCCCGTGCGGTGGTTCGCTGCTGGCCTAGCTCCGTCACGCCAGCGTCGAGGGCCCCCGCATCTGCCGGGGGCCCTTTTTCATGCCCATCTCCCACCAGCTGACCCCGAGGGGACCATGTACCCGCCGATCACGTACCTCAGCGACTGTACGGACACCAACGCACAGGCCCGGCTGAGCACGCGAATGGCCGCGCTCTTCGGCCGGTCGCCGGTACTGCTCCCGCTCGACGGCCCGGCGCCGGAGCAGACAGCCGGGCTCACCCTGCTCGACGTGCTGCTGGCCACCCGGTCGCTCGGGGAGGACGGGTTCCCGACGGTGACGCTGGTGAACGTCGCCCCGCGCGACGGCACCTGGGAGAACGGCGCACCGTTCTGCTGGTTCCGCCTCGGGCCGCACACGGTGTTCAGCACCTACGACTCCCGGCTGCTGGCGATGGTGCGCACCCACCTCGACGTCACCCAGGTCGAGGTCACCGACGCGCGGACGGTGCTGGGTGCGGCCACAGCGTGGGCCGACCTCTCCCGGGCCGAGGCGGACGCCGTCGCCACCACTCAATTCCGCAGCCTGTGGTACCTGCCGCTGCTGGCCAAATGGGTGCTCGACGGGCATCCGGTGCCGGCGACGACGACGCGGGTGCCGGCCGTGCCCGAGGCGACCAAGGTCCGGGTCGGGCTGGTCGACAACTTCGGCAACTGCAAGCTGACCGCGACAGCGGAGGCTGTCGGCTTCGAGCCGGGGTCGCGCCTGGCCGTGAGCTTCTCGCGGGCCGGCGAGGACCTCGGGTCGCACAAGGTGCGCTGCTACGAGCGGCTCGCCGAGGTGCCGGCCGGCGAGGCGGGTCTGGTGGTCGGCAGCTCGGGCTCCGGCTTCGTCGAGCTGGTGGTCGGCTGCGGCTCCGCGGCCCACCACTTCGGCGTCGTCGACGGCACGGACGTCGAGTTTCCCTGAGGTCCGCGCGAGGGTCGGCGGGTTACTCCGCGCCGTCCGATGTGGGTATGGTCGAGCAGTGATGCGACCCGACGGCGAATCCGGCACGCCGCCCGAGCAGGGCGGCGGAGCGAGAGGTACCGAGGTCAAGGTCACGACGTACCGGGCGGGCAACGTGCCAGGTGTCTCCTACCGGGGTGGCGTGCCGCATTCCCCTCGGGAGGACGAGGAGGGCCCCGAGCCGGCGCCAGCTGCCCCCCGCGGCACGAGCGTCATGCCCGCGGCCGCCGAGCCCGCCTACCCGGCCGCGCAGCCGGCCGGCGGCGAGCCACCGACCCCGGCGCCACCGGCCACCCGGCGTCGACCGGGCGACGAGCCGCCGGACCGGCCGAAGAAGCGCCGATCCGGGTTCGGTCGCTTCCTGCGCTGGTTCCTGGCCATCCTGCTGGTGATCGCCATCGCGCTGGGTGTCCTGGTCTGGTGGGTCTGGTCGCGCATCGAGAAGGTCGACGCCATCCCCGAGGACCACGGCTCGGCCACGTCCGACGGCCGGGTGTTCCTGCTGGTCGGCTCCGACAGCCGCGAGGACCTGTCCGAGGAGGAGCAGAGCGAGCTGGGCACCGGCAGCGTCGAGGGCCAGCGCACCGACACCATCATGCTGCTGCACGTTCCCGGCGGCGGCGCCCGAAACGCGTTGGTCAGCATTCCGCGCGACTCCGTCGTCGACATCCCCGGCCAGGGCGAGAACCGCATCAACGCCGCCTTCGCGTTCGGCGGGGCGCCCCTGCTGGTCGAGACCATCGAGGCCAAAACCGGCGTCGCCATCGACGACTACGTCCAGATCGGTTTCGGCGGGTTCGCCGAGATCGTCGATGCGCTCGGCGGCGTCGAGATGTGCCTGGACGAGGCGGTGCAGGACGAGCAGGCCCACATCGACCTCCCGGCCGGCTGCCAGGAACTGAACGGCGCCGACGCGCTCGGCTACGCCCGCGCCCGGCACTTCGACCCCCGCTCCGACCTCGGCCGGGTCGAGCGGCAGCGCGAGCTCATCTCCGCGATCTCCGACAAGGCCATGTCCGCCGGCACGCTGCTCAATCCGCTGGAGCTGGCGCGGACGGCGCTGGCCGGCGGCGACGCCCTGGTTCTCGACGAGGACACCGGACCACTGGACATGTTCGCGTTCGTCCGCGGCATCGGCTCGGTCTCCGGCGGCTCCGGCGACACCCTCACCGTCCCCCTCGGCGACGTCGGCAACACCGTGACCTGGGACGAGGAGGCGGCCGGGCAGCTCTGGACGGCCCTGCAGGACGGCACCGACATCCCCTCCGAGCTCCTGGAGGAAGAGCAGTAGGCTTCGGCGCATCCTTCCGCTCACCCCACGCCCGCCCGCTGACCTGGACCCTCCCCCGGGGCCCGAAATGATCACGTTCAGCACGTAATCCCGTGTCGCACCATGATCGCAAGCCTCGTGATGCGCGGGAAGTCCTGGTGATGGCCCAGCTGTCAGGGGCGGCCGAGACCGCGGTAGGTCCAGCCCGCGGCGCGCCACGCGTCGGCGTCGAGGCAGTTGCGCCCGTCGATCACCACCGGCGTCTCGACCACCTCCGCCAGCGCCGCGGGGTCGAGGGCGCGGAACTCCTGCCACTCGGTGAGGTGCAGGACGACGTTCGCGCCCCGGCAGGCCTCGACGGCGGACTCGGCGTACGGCAGCGTCGGGAAGATCCTGCGCGCGTTCGGGATGGCCTTGGGGTCGTAGACGGAGACCCGGGCACCCTGCAGGTACAGCTGGCCGGCGACGTTCAGCGCCGGCGAGTCGCGGACGTCGTCGGAGTCGGGCTTGAAGGCCGCGCCGAGCACCGCGATGCGCCTGTTGGCGACGCTGCCGCCGACCAGCTCGCGCGTCAGGTCGACGACGCGCTGCCGGCGCCGCAGGTTGATGGCGTCGACCTCGGCGAGGAAGGCCAGAGCGTGCGACGCGCCCAGCTCGCCGGCGCGGGCCATGAACGCCCGGATGTCCTTGGGCAGGCAGCCGCCGCCGAAGCCGATCCCGGCGTTGAGGAACTTGCGCCCGATGCGGGCGTCGTGGCCGATGGCGTCGGCGAGCTTGGTGACGTCGGCGTCGGCGACCTCGGCGATCTCGGCCATCGCGTTGATGAACGAGATCTTGGTGGCGAGGAACGCGTTGGCCGACACCTTGACCAGCTCCGCCGTCGGCAGGTCGGTGACGACGACGGGGCTGCCGGCGGCGATGGTGCGCGAGTAGACCTCACGGAGCGTCGCCTCGGCCTCGGCGGACGTGACGCCGAAGACCAGCCGGTCCGGACTCAGGGTGTCCTGGACGGCGAAGCCCTCCCGCAGGAACTCGGGGTTCCACGCCAGCTCGGCGTCGGCGCCGGCGGGCGCCGTCTTGAGCAGCCGCTCGGCCAGCCCGGCCGCCGTCCCGACCGGCACGGTCGACTTGCCGACGACGAGGCACGGCTTGGACAGGTGGGGCGCCAGCGCGTCGATGGCACCCTCGACGTAGCTCATGTCGGCGGCGAGCCCGTCGCGCCGCTGCGGCGTGCCGACGCAGACGAAGTGCACGTCGGCGTCGGCCGCGGCGGCGAAGTCGGTGGTGAACGTGACGTGGCCGGCGGCGACGTGCGTGGCCAGCAGGTCGTCCAGACCGGGCTCGTAGAACGGTGCCTCGCCGCGCGCCAGGGCCGCCACCTTGTCCGCGTCGACGTCGACGCCGACCACGGAGTAGCCGAGCTCGGCCATGCCGACCGCGTGGACCGCACCCAGATAGCCGGTGCCGATGACGGAGATGCGCATGGCCACGAGCAGACCCTTCGCCGCTGAATCGCTGAGACCCGACGAGGGTACATCCGGCCCCGGACGAGAACTTGCCAGCCGCACCCTACTGACGAGTAGCATCGGGTCATGGACGCCGAATTCGACCTGTACCGGCTCTCCGAGGAGCACGAGGCCATCCGCGGCGCCGTGCGCGACATCTGCACCGACAAGGTCGCGCCGCACGCCGCCGAGGTCGACGAGTCCGCGCGGTTCCCCCAGGCGTCGTACGACGCGCTGCGCTCGGCCGACTTCCACGCGCCGCACATCCCGTCCGAGTACGGCGGGGCCGGCGCCGACGCGCTGGCCACCTGCATCGTCATCGAGGAGGTGGCCCGGGCCTGCGCCTCCACGTCGCTGATCCCGGCGGTCAACAAGCTCGGCACCATGCCGCTGCTGCTGGCCGGGTCGCCCGAGCTGAGGGCGCGGTACCTGCCGCCGGTGGCGGCCGGCGAGGCGATGTTCTCCTACGGCCTCTCCGAGCGCGAGGCCGGCTCCGACACCGCGTCCATGACGACTCGCGCGGTGAAGGACGGC
This sequence comes from Jiangella asiatica, assembly GCF_004349065.1. Lineage (GTDB taxonomy): Bacteria > Actinomycetota > Actinomycetes > Jiangellales > Jiangellaceae > Jiangella > Jiangella asiatica. Next base: position 192,150 of record NZ_SMKZ01000001.1, on the reverse strand, counting down.
GACGGGTGGGTGCTGTCCGGCCAGAAGTCGTGGATCACCAACGCCGGCGTCTCGCAGTACTACACCGTCATGGCGGTCACCGACCCTGATGCCGGCTCGCGCGGCATCAGCGCGTTCGTCGTCGAGGACGGTGACGACGGGTTCTCCTACGGTGCGCTCGAACGCAAGCTCGGCATCAAGGGGTCACCGACCCGGGAGCTGCTGTTCGACAAGTGCTGGATCCCGCAGTCGCGGCTCGTGGGTGAGCTCGGGCAGGGCCTGAGGATCGCGCTACGCACACTCGACCACACCCGGGTGACCATCGGCGCACAGGCGGTCGGCATCGCCGCCGGCGCCGTGGCGGCCGCGACGGCGTACGTCCAGGAGCGTCAGCAGTTCGGCCGCCCCATCGCCGACTTCCAAGGCGTCCAGTTCATGCTCGCCGACATGGCCATGAAGGTCGAGGCCGCCCGCCAGCTGGTCTACCGCGCCGCGGCCGCATCGGAGCGCGACGAGGCTTCGCTGGGATTCCTCGGCGCTGCCGCCAAGTGCTTCGCCTCCGACGCCGCCATGCAGGTGACGACGGACGCGGTGCAGCTCTTCGGCGGTTACGGCTACACGCGCGACTACCCCGTCGAGCGCATGATGCGCGACGCGAAGATCACCCAGATCTACGAGGGCACCAACCAGATCCAGCGCATGGTCATGGCAAGACAGCTGCTCAAAGGGGTTGTGAGCTTCTAGTCCGAGGGCGCGCATCGGGCCGGTTTCCATGATCGGGCCGTCTCTGGGCCGTCAGTTTCGGATCCGAACACGGCATCGACGGCTTGCCGCGCCCGCATCGGCCTGGATCCAGGTACTCGGCCAGTTCCTTGATCGACAACCCGGGGGCGAGCAACGTCGAGGGGTAGAAATGCCGCAGCGCGTTGATGCCGTCGGTCCGGCCGCGGAACATCCTCGATCCAGAAGCCGCACCAGCGACAGTGTGTCGAGCACCTACCGGGACGTACCGCCCCAACCACGCTTGTCCTGCGTCGGGTGATGTGCGACGGATCGCAGGTCAGGCCGTCTCACGTCCGGCCGGGGTCGCGCTACTCGCACGGCCGCACTTGCGGCCCGGGGCGCAGCGGTCTACGTTGGACCCCAAAATGGATCCAAAATCGGGTCCATTACCGGCGGGTGACGGAGCGATGAGTATGGCCTTCAAGCACTGTGTCCAGGTGGGGATCCTCGGCCGGTACGCCGATCGGTTCACCGAGTACCAGCCGCCCCGCCCGTTGCGTGACCGGCTCGCCGCGACCTCGGGGATCGACGGCGCCCGCGGCGTCGAGCTGGTCTACCCGCCCGACTTCGAGGACCCGGCCGAGACCGCCGCCCTGGTGCGCGAGTTCGGGCTCGAGGTCGCCGCCGTCAACCTCAACGTCAAGACCGACCCGGTGTGGCGGTACGGGTCGTTCACCAACCCGGACCCCGCGATTCGGGCCCGGGCGGTGTCCGACCTGCGGGTGAGCATGGACCTTGCCGCAGATCTCGGTGCCGGCCTGGTCACGGTGTGCCCGCTCATCGACGGCTGGGACTACAACTTCCAGGCCGACTACCAGAAGCAGTGGGCGTGGTTGATCGACGGTCTCCGTGAGGCCGCCTCCCACCGGTCCGACGTGCGAGTGAGCATCGAGTACAAGGCGTTCGAAGCGCGCCAGTCGATCATCGTGCCGAACATGGCGACCACGCTGCACCTGTGCGACCGGATCGGTCTGGACAACATCGGGGTCACCATGGACGTCGGGCACGCGCTCATCGCGGGCGAGACCCCGGCCATGAGCGCCGTTATGGCGCACGACGCGGGACGACTGTTCTACGTCCATTTCAACGACAACAACCGGGCCTGGGACTGGGACATGGTGCCCGGGGCGGTCAACCTCTGGGACATGCTGGAGACGCTCTTCTATCTCGACCGCCTGGGCTGGGACGGCTGGTTCTCCTACGACGTGTTCACCAAGCACGGCGACCCGGTGGAGGCCTTCGACGCGACGATCCGCGCGATGGACGCGCTGGGCCGGATGCTGGACAAGCTCGGCCGCGCCGAGCTGCAGGACCTCATCGACACGAAGTCGCCGGCCCGCGCCACCGAGTACCTGCTCACGACCCTGGCCCGCTGACATGGAACTGGGCGTCGGCAGCTACGCGTTCCGCTGGGCCGTCGGGCACCCGGCCTTCCGGCCACGGGTCCCGCTCACCGTGGCCGGCATGGTCGACGAGGCCGGCGCGCTGGGTTGCGGTCTGTTGCAGATCGCGGACAATGCCGAGCTCGATTCGATGGATCCCGACCGGTTGCGAGCCCTGCGCGATCACGCCGACGCGCGCGGCGTGCGGTTGCAGGTCGGCACGTCGGGACTGACCGAGGCGCGGCTGCGGCGTCAGCTCACCGTGGCGGCCGAGCTGGGCGCCGACATCGTGCGAGTCGTCCTGGACGCCGACGGCGTCCATCCCAGTCCGGCGGAATGCGTCGCCATCCTGCGTGCCGTCGCCCCGGACTACGAGGCCGCCGGCGTCACCGTCGCCATCGAGAACCACTTCCTCACCCCGAGCGACCAGCTCGTGTCGATCGTGGAGGGGTCCGGGAGCCGAGCGGTCGGCGTCTGCCTCGACACCGCCAACTCGATCATGATCGGCGAGTGGCCGGCCGAGACCATCGCGCTGCTGGCTCCGCACTGCGTGAACCTGCACTTCAAGGACTACGCGGTGGTGAGCGACCAGCACGGCGTCGGTGGCCATGTGGTGGGCCGGACCCTCGGCGAGGGCTGGTTGGACATCCCAGGCCTCCTGACCGCGGTCGTCGCGGCGGACCAGCGGCTGGACGGCCGGCTGGGCGTGATCGTCGAGCAGTGGCTGCCGCTCCAGGGCGACGAGACGGCCACGTTGGACGCCGAACGCGCCGGCCGCGAGGCCAACATCGACGCCGCCCGGCGCATCCTCCGGCAGAACGACCCGGCGAGGATGACGCCATGAGCGAGCCAAGGAACACCGAGCGCGTGCCCGCGCCGGAACGCGTGTATCGCGAACTGCGCCGAGCGATTCTGGAGGGCGCCATCGCCCCCGGCGAACGGCTCACCACGATGAGCCTGGCCGAGCGCCTCGGCGTGAGCCGCACGCCGATCCGGGCGGCGCTGGTTCGCCTCCAGGCCGACGGGCTGGTCGACAGCGAAGGCGGCCGCTCGGCCCGCGTCCGCCCGCTCACCGTCGACGAGGTCGAGCAGGCCTACGACGTCGCCATGGGCCTGGAGGGCGTGGCGGTGTACCGGCTGGCCCAGCATGCCGACGACACCCAGAAGGATGACCTCCTGCGGGTCGTGTCGCGGATGGAGACGGCGGCAGAGCGCGGCGACCGCGGCGCGTGGGTGGAGGCCGACGAGCAGTTCCACCAGCTGCTGGCCGAGCTCACCGGCAATCCGCTGCTCCGGCAGGTCATGGAGCGCGTGGAGACCATCATCGGCCGGCTGCGCTTCATGTCGTTGCACATCTACCCGCAGGGCGCCGCCACCTCGGCGCACGAGCACCGAGCCGTGGTCGACGCGATCCGGGACGGCGAGCCGGAGCGGGCCCGCCAGCAGCACCACGACCACTGGGAACGGGTACGCCAGGCCAACGTCGGCTTCCTGCGCGAGGGGTTCAGCGGGAGCGCGGGCTACCTCTTGACCACGCCGCCGGCCCGACGCCCCCGGGACGAGGCCTCCGCCACCGACTGACCCGCGCATGATCCACATCACCGACGATTGGAAGTGCAGACGATGACGTCCTTCTCCCGTTCGCGGACCGCATGCGCCGTGACCGCCGGCGTGCTGATGCTCAGCGCCGCGTGTACGAGCACGTCGGGCGACGCCGGCTCCGGTGGGAGCCACGAACTCATCCTGGGTGCCACCTCAGCGGGTGGATCGCTCGAGGTCCAGGCTTTGCAGCGGTGGGCCGACGCCGTCGCCGAACGCAGCGACGACCGCCTCACCGTCACGATCCTCGCCGACGGACAGCTGGGCAGCGAGCTGGAGACCCAGGAAGCGATCATCAACGGCGACGTCCACGGCGTCTCCGGCGGCGTCACCGGCGTGCCGGAGCTGGACTTCCTCGCCGCGGCCTACATCTTCCGGGACGCCGACCACATGCTCGAGGTGATGCGCAGCGACGTCGCCGAGCCCTGGTCCGAGGCCTGGGTCGAGCAGTCCGGCGTCGAGATCGTCGGGGTCCTCGAACGGCTGCCCCGCACCTTGACGAGCAACGTGCGGGTCGAGGAACCGGGCGACGCCGACGGGCTCGACGTGCGCGTGCCCAACACGGAATTCCAGATCGACATCTGGGAGGCGGTCGGTGCCACGCCGGTCGGCATCCCGTCGCAGGAGGTGTACTCGGCGCTGGAGACCGGCGTCGTCGACGCCCAGGAGAACGCCCTTGACACCGCGTACGCCAACGCCGTCGGTGACGTCCAGCAGTACGTCACGCTCACCGAGCACACGTACATGCCGCAGTTCGTGGGGGTCAGCGTCGCATTCCTCGAATCGCTGCCGGACGACCTCCAGGAGATCCTGCGCGACGAGATGCGCGCGGCCGAAGAGTGGCTGTCCGCGGAGCTGGACACCGCCTACACCGACATCCTGGAGGAGTGGGAGAGCCAGGGACTGGAGATCATCGAACCGGACGTCGACGCCTTCCGTGAGCTGATGTACCCGGTCACCGAGCAGTACGCCGCCGACATCTGGGGCGACGGCGTCCTCGACCGGATCCAGTCGGAGTTCTGACATGCCGACGACGACACGCCCCGGCACCGTGCGCCACGCCGTCGATCGTGTCTCGCGGTTCCTCGACCTGGTCCAGCGCGTACTGGTGACGAGCATCGTCGTGATCCTGTCTGCCTCGGCGTTGCTGCTGCTCTGGCAGGTCTTCGACCGTCTCGTGCTCGGCCAGGGCCAGAACTGGATCGAGGAGTATGCGCGGCTCTCCCTGGTCTGGATGACCTTCCTGGGCGCGGCCGCACTGCTGCGCGAACACCGCCACCTGACCGTTGAGTACGTCGTGGACAAGTTCCCGGCACCGCTTCGCCGCTGGTTCGGGCTCGCCGTCGACGCCGCGGTCCTCGCGTTGCTCACCGTCCTGCTCCTGCAGATCCCGGCGGTCTGGGCGTCGTCGTCGGTGCTGGTCTCCCCCAGCCTCGGCATCCCGCGGACGACGCTGGCCCTGGCGGCGTTCATCAGCTACGGCATCGGCGCCGCCTACTGCCTGGAGTCGATCGTGCGCCGGGTCCTCGACATGGACCCGGTCCGGCGGATCGCCACCGACGACGCCACCGAGACCAGCGGCATCTGAGCCGCGAGGAGACTCCATGGACATCATCTGGCTACTCGTCCCGATGATCGCGCTGATCTTCGCGCGTGTCCCCGTCGCCTACGCGATCGGCATCTCGGCGGTCGCCTTCTCCCTCCTGCAGGGCTCGAACGTCGCCGCCGTCGTGCAGCGCTCGGTGGCGGCGCTGGACTCGTTCACTCTGCTGGCCATCCCGCTGTTCCTGCTCGCCGCCGAGATCATGAACGCCGCGGGCCTCACCCGCGTCCTCATGGACGCCGTGCTGAGCTGGGTGCGCAACCTGCGCGGCGGGCTCGCCTACGCCAACGTCGGCGCCAGCATGGTCTTCGCCGGCATCTCCGGGGCGGCCGTCGCCGACGCCGCCGGAACGGGACGGCTGCTGATACCGCAGATGACCCGCAACGGCTACAGCCCGCGCTACGCCGCGTCCGTGACGGCGTCGTCCTCGCTCATCAGCCCGATCCTGCCGCCGTCGATCCCACTCATCGTCTACGGCCTCATCGCGCAGGTGTCGATCGGTGCGCTGTTCATGGCCGGGATCCTGCCGGCCTTCCTCATGGCCGGCGCACTGCTGCTGGTCGTGTTCGCGACGACATCCCGCGACCGGTCGCTGCCACGGGAGCCCTTCTCCGCGTCCTTCGCCGCCAGAGCGACCGGAAAGGCCCTGCCGATCCTGCTGCTGCCGATCGTGATCATCGGCGGGCTCCGGTTCGGGTACTTCACGCCGACCGAGGCTGCCGCGATCGCCGTCGGCTACGCCCTGGTGTGCACGCTGTTCTACGTGCGGCTGCCCGCGCGTGTCCTCGGTCAGGTCCTCCAACGCGCCGCGCTGACCTCGGCGAGTATCCTCATCATCATCGCGTTCGCCGCGCACGTGGGCTGGATCATGTCCGTGCGCGGCATCCCCCGCAGCATCGCCGAGACGTTGTCGTCGATGACCTCCAGCCCGCAGGTGCTGCTGCTCATCGTCATGGTGTTCCTGCTGGTCATCGGCACCTTCATGGAAGCCATCGCCGCGATGCTGATCGTCGTGCCGGTGCTGGCGCCGGCGGCGACCGAGCTCGGCATCGACCCCGTGCACTTCGGCGTCGTCATCGTGATGACGCTGATGCTGGGCTTGCTGACGCCCCCGGTCGGCCTGGTGCTGTACGTCGTCGGCGAGGCCGCCGGGCTGGACGCGATGAAGGTCGCCCGCGCCAACGTGGCGTTCTTCCTGGCCCTGCTGGCGGCGACACTGCTCGTCGCGCTCGTCCCCGAGCTCGCCCTGTGGCTACCGGGCCTCAGCCTCTGAGCGGCGGGGCAGGCCGCGAGTTCCGGATCGCCTCCGCCGGCTACCGCGCCGTGGTGACCCGGACCGGCGCCACCCTGCGCGAGCTCACCTACGACGACAGCCCACTCGTCGACGGGTTCGGCGCCGGGGAGCTGCCGCCGGCCGGGCACGGGCAGATCCTCGCGCCGTGGCCGAACCGGCTGCGCGACGGCCGCTGGAGCTGGCGCGGCCAGCAGCACCGGCTTCCGGTCGACGAGCCGGCCAGAGGCCACAGCGCCAGTCACGGCCTGGTGCGCTGGCTCGCCTGGCAACCGCGAGCGCACGACGCGTCGAGCATCACGCTCAGCTGCGAGCTGCCCGCGCGGCCGGGGTATCCGTTCGCCCTGGACCTGGAGTGCCGCTACGCGTTGTCGGAGGACGGGTTGTCCGCCCGGCTGGTCACCCGCAACGCCGGAACGGCCGCGGCGCCGGTTGCTCTCGGCGCCCACCCGTACCTGCGCCCGCTCGGGCCGCTCGACCAGTCCGTGCTGACCGTGCCGGCCACTCGACGAGTGCTGACCGACGCCGCAGGGCGGCCCAGCGGCGTCGGCGACCTGTCGCGGCACGGACCCGACCTCCGTCACGGCCGGCCACTCGACGGCCTCATCCTGAACCACACGCTGGGCGGGCTGCGCCGCACGGACGGACGCGTCAGCTGCATGCTCGCCGAACCGGCACGCACGATCGAACTGTGGGCCGGACCCAGCTGCCGCTGGCTGCAGATCTACACCGGCGACGCGCTGCCCGGGCCCGCCCGCCGCCGCGCCGTCGCCGTCGAACCGATGACCGCGCCGCCCCAGGCCCTGGCCACCGGAACCGATCTCGAGGTCCTCGAACCGGGCGCGGAGTTGGACCTCGAGTGGGGCCTGCGGATAACGCCGGCCAGCCGAATCCCGGCGGCGCCGGTCGTCCCCTGATCGAGCCAGTCTCGCGCGGCCGAGCGCACTGGATGCTCGCTTTTGCACGCTTTCCCCTTGATTTGCCGTACGCCAAGCCCTAGCGTCTGACTTATCAGGACGACGTCCTGATATCAGGAACGCAGGGAGCCGCGATGAGTCAGACCTACTCGACCTCGCTGACCACGCTCGCGGTGCTGGAGCGGGCCGGCCAGGAGGACCGTGCCTTCCGGGCCGCCGACATCCGGGAGAGCCTGGGGCTCACCCGCGGCCAGCTCTTCGCCCACTTGGTGACACTGCGTGAGGCGGGTTGGCTCGAGCACCTACCCGACAGCACGTTCCGGCTGTCGCTGAAGGCACGCCACCTGGGTGAGCGGGCACTGGCGCAGGCGGGCATCGGGGAGCGGGTCCGGCCGGTCATGGAGGAGCTGACGGGCTCGGTGATGGAGGCGGTGTCGCTGGCCGTCATCGACGGTGACGTCGCGCGCATCGTGGAGCGGGTCGAACCGGACCGCGCGGTCCTGGCGGACTCGACGTTCGAGGGCCGGATGAACCTGCGCCACTCCGCCTCCGGGCGCGTGCTGCTGGCGTGGGGAAGCCCGGCCAAGGTACGCGCGTTGCGCGCGTCCGGCGTCGACGTGCCCGGCGACGACGAGCTCGACGCCATCAAGGAGCACGGCTACGCCCTCTCCGACACCGGCATCGGGCTGGAGACCGTCGCCGTCGCCGTCCCGGTCTTCGACGCCGGCGGCGCCGTGTTCGCCGCGCTGTCGATCATCGGCCCGGTCGGCCGCTTCGACCCGGCGCAGGCGCTCGGCGAGCTCACCGCAGCGGCGGCTCGCATGAACGAGCTGCACACCGGCCTGGGCGCGGAGCGATGACGATGCGTGACCCCGAGGTGATCATGCGCCCGGAACGGCTCGCGGTCCTGCAGCCCAGCCGGCTGTCGGCGAGCCGGGCACTGATGAACATGCTCGTCGGCTCCAACTGGTCGATCTCGCGCGTCACCTGGGACATCGACGAGCGCGGCCGCGGCGAGGCGCTGTACCGGGTCGACGCCGGTCGCTACACGTTCGACCTCGTGGCGCTCTCGTTCGAGCCGCGCATCGAAGGCCGCACCGCCCGCATCATCGGCCGGCACTGGGACATGATGGGCGCGCTGCTGGAGGGCCCGGTCACGCCGGCCGCCCTCGAACAGACCCGCTCCGAACTACCCAAGCTGTACGAGGGGCGCGCGCCGGAGGGCACCCTGGCGTGGGCGCGGTCGAACCGCAGCCTGCGCGCCTTCGATCACGTCGTCGACAGCCTCGCCGCCGGCCGGCAACCCGATCTGGACCGCCTCGCCGAAGCCGGCTACATCCTTCGCAACACCGGGCTGGACGGCAACGGCACGTTCGGGACCCGTTCGTTCCTCGGCTACGAGGAGAACCACCCGCTGCGGGTGCCGTACTTCGCGCAGATGCTGGCCGCCTACCTGATGCGGGAGTTCGGTTTCGATCTGGCCGAGTCGCTGGCGCGGTCGCGCGGCCCCGGCGCGGTCCCGCTCGATCCCCGGCTGAAGACGTACCTCGGCCTGGGCAACGGCTCCGGCCTTGGGCTGATCCTCTGGGTACACAACCACCCGCGCGTCGTGTCGCGGTGGATCCAGCTGCGCGAGCGGGCGATCGCCCACGCGTGCGCACTCTCCGCCGAACAGATCGGCGACGGTTTCGAGCTGCTGGAGTCGCTGCTGGTCAAGGCCGCCCGGCACCGGCGCGAGGACCGGACGCGCTACGAGTCGTTCGACGCCAGCGAGCTCATCGCCCGCGATCTCGACCGCGTGCTCGAGGTCGCCCGGGGGATCGCCGGCGAGACCCGGGCCGGCACCGGCGCGGCCCCAGCCGCACCGCTGTCCGAGCTGCGCCGCCGGGTCGCCCCGCTGGTGTCGCCGACCGCCGCGGAGACCCTGGACTCGCTGCTCATCGAACTGGTGCCGGAGTACGCCGACGCGCTGCTGCGGGAGCTGACCGTGAGCGAGATCCTCGTGCGTTCGCCGCAGTCCACGATCGGGGAGCTCAAGGCGCTCATCGACCGCCAGTACGGCTGGGCCCTCGACCTGGCGCTGGCGGGCGTCCCGGACGACCCGCGGGTTCTCTACAAGTCCCGCAACGCCGAGGAGCCCCGGCGCGGCCCGCGCTCGGAGGCGGGCGAGGCGATCGACCTGGCGCTGCACCTGCCCACGCTGCTCGCGGGGCTGCGGGGCGAGCTGGACGACCACCCCGACGAGCTGTCCGTCGCGAGGTTCCTGGTCGCGCATCCGCGCCGCCGGCAGCTGGTCGAGCGGGTCCAGGCGCTCGCGGACGATCCGTACCACACCCCACTGATGGAGCTGCTCGGCGACACCGTCAACCCGGCGCACATCATCGCGTTGGTCAACATCGCCTTCTACGGCCTGGACCGGACCAAGGACCACCTGCGCCGTACCCTGCGCGGCCTGCTCTTCCACGGTGCACCGACGTGGAGCGACCTGCGCGAGCGAGGCAGCGCGCACTGGTTCTGGCCGGCCGAGCCACGCATGGGAGTCACGTCATGAGCGACACGTCCCTGGTGAGCACCGACGCCCCGTCGCAGCACCGCTGGCCCGGCGACGAGAACGGCGTCATGCGGCTCAGCCCGCGCGAGACCCGGCTGGTCGTCGAGCGCAACCTGCTCCTGCTGGGCTTCGCGCAGAGCGAGAGCGGCCCCGTCCGCGACCTCATCCTCGAAGCGCAGGCCCTCGGCCTCGGCGCGCTGGAGGTGCTTGCGGACGACTTCGACCGGATCCGCGACCGGAACGGGCAGCGCCTCACCATCGTCACCGACGACGGCGAGTTCCTGCGGGTCACCGGCCACGGCGCCTTCTCGCTCCTGGTCGCGCCGAGCATCGTCGACCTCGCCGTCGACACCGTGTACCGGCACGGGCGGGCGGTGCTGAGCGTCGACGACGTCCTGCACCCGCGGCTGCTCGCCGCCGTCACCGCTTCGGCGCACCGGTACGGCGTGAGCGTCGTGGTGGTCTGCGGTGGCGCGCGCACCACCGCGTCGACACCGGACGGCGACGCCCGCGACGTCGCCGGTGACGTCGTCGTGATCGCCGCACCGGCCGCCGAAGGCAGTGGGCCGGCCGGCGTGAGCGCCGTCGCCGGCGGAGCCGCCCTGCTGCGCGCGGCCCGGCACGGTATGCCCACACCGGCACGCGTCTACTGGACGGCCTACGACCGCGCGCTGCTCGCTCTCGCGCCGGACAACGACGTCTCCAGCCGGCACGCCGGACCGATGATGATCGACGCCGACGGCGTCGTGCACGGCGAGTCCTTCGAGGAGCTGTAGATGACGACCGCGACCACCCAGCCGACCCAGATGATCTACGTCGACGGGCTGGAGAACAGCATCTACGACCGGCAGGTCTTCCAGGAGCTGCGCGCCGGCCGCATCACCTGCGCCGTCGTCACCATGGCGTTCTGGGAGGACACGCTGGAGACGATGGACCGCATCGGCCAGTGGCACGACTTCGCCGAGCAGAACGCCGATCTCATCCTGCTGGCCCGGACGACGCGCGACATCGAGCACGCCGCGGCGACCGGCCGCACCGCGATCATGCTCGGCACTCAGAACAGCTCCCCGATCGCCGACCGGGTCCGGTTCGTGGAGCTCTTCCACGACATGGGCCTGCGGGTCATGCAGCTGACCTACAACAACCAGAACGCCCTCGGCGGCAGCTGCTACGAGCCGCGCGACTCCGGCCTCACCCGCTTCGGCGAGCAGGTGATCAGGGAGATGAACCGGGTCGGCATGCTCATCGACATCTCGCACGTCGGCGAGCGCACCGGGCTCGAGGCCGCTGAGCGCTCGGAGCGGCCGATCGCGATCACGCACGCGAACGCCAGCTCGCTGGTGCCGCACAAGCGCAACAAGGGCGACGACCTGATCACGGCCGTCGCCGAGCGCGGCGGGATCATCGGCATCCCGACCTACCCGAAGATCTGCGGGGACTACTACGCGGCGAGCCTCGAGCGCTGGTGCGAGCTGATCCTGCGCACCGTCGAGATCGCCGGCATCGACCATGTCGGCATCGGCACGGACATCGGACGCAACGAGGACCAGGCCTACCTGGACTGGATGCGCGTGGGCCGGTGGACCAAGGGCGAGTTCTACGGCGCCGGCTCGGCCGCCTCACCCGGCGTGACGCCGCCGCCGGACTGGATGAAGACCACCGAGGGCTTCCCCGCCGTCGAGCTGGAACTGCGCCGCCACCTGCCGGAGGCGGACGTCGCCAAGGTCATGGGCGGCAACTGGATGCGCGTCTACCGCGACGTCATCGACCCCACCTGAGCGGCACGGACGAACCGACCGAGAAGGAGAGCCCAGTGACGGAGAAGAAGCTAGACATCGGCGTGCTCGGGGTGGGAGAGATCGCGCTCGGCCCGCACGGCGTGCTTCCGAACCTCCACCACATCGCGCACAAGGTGAATCTCGTCGCGCTGGCCGACCCCGTCGAGGACCGGCTCGCCGCGGCCGCCAAGACGTACGCCGTCCCGCACACGTTCGCGTCCCTTGACGAGCTGCTCCAGCTGGACGAGCTGGACGCCGTCGTCAACCTCACCCCGATCCCGGCGCACGGCGACACGTCGCGGCGGATCCTCGAGGCCGGGAAGCACCTCGCGCTGGAGAAGCCCGTCGCCACCACGCTGGACGACGCGAACGCCATCGTCGACCTCGCCGAGGAGCAGGGTCTCACCGTCGTGGTGTCGCCGCCGAACATGCTGTATCCGTCGCGCAGCGAGGCGCGCAAGCTCATCCGCGACGGCGTCATCGGCCGGATCGCGTTCGCCCGGGCCCGACCGTCCGGTGCCGGACCGGCCGCCGGCGCGCCGTGGCGCGACCCGTCCTGGTTCTACCGAGAGGGTTCCGGCCCGACGTTCGACGTCGGCGTCTACGGCATCCACGAGCTGCTCGGGCTGCTGGGGCCGGTGCGCCGGGTGACGGCGTTCTCCGGCATCACCGACCCGGTCCGCACGGTGCGCCGCGGCCCGTTCAAGGGCCTCGAGGTCGAGGTCACCGCCGACGACAACACGCTGATGCTGCTGGACTTCGGCGACTCCGTCTTCGCCACCGTGGACTCGACGTTCAACGTCTACGCCGCGAAGGGGCCGCGCATCGAGGTGTACGGACGCGAAGGCGCGCTGAACGTCAACTACAACATCAACCAGTCCGGCCCGGCGCCGCAGCTGGAGGTCTACCGCACCGACATCACCGGCAGCGAGTTCGACGGCTGGATCGCGCCGGACCTCGGGCACCTCGCCGGCGCGGAGACCTGGGCGCTCGCCCTGAAGCGGGCGCTGCTGGTCGACCACCTCGCCGACTGCGTGCTCGGCGGCACGCCGTCGGCGCTCGGCGCGGACCTGGCCCGGCACGCCCTGGAGATCATGCTCGGGGCGTACGAGTCCGCGCGGACCGGCACGGCGGTGACCATCGAGTCCACCTTCACCGACGTGGAGCCGCCCACGCCCGCGCTCGGCTCGCAGTGGTGAGCGCGGTGCAGATTCTCTCCGCGATCGTCATTGGCCTGGCCAGCGACCACGCGTGGTCCATGGCCGCCGGGCTGCTCTCCACCGGGAAGGTCACGGTCGCCGCCGTCGTCGACGACGGCGACCACCTGCGCGCCCGTGCCTGCGACACGTTCGGCCCGGTGCCGGCGTACCGGTGCCTGGCCCAGGTGCCCGACGACGCACGGTTCGACGTCGCGCTGGTGTGCTCGGACAACCGGGCCAAGGCGGAGGTGGTGCCGTGGTGCGTCGCCAGGGGCAGCCACGTCTACATGGACAAACCGCTGGCGGCCACCGGCACGGGTGCGCAGGCCGTCGCCGAGGCCGTCGCCCGGTCCGCCGACGCCGGCACCCGCGTCATGGTGGCGTTCCACACCGTCTTCGACGGTGTCCACGACGAGGCGAGGCAGCTGGTCGCGGACGGCGCGCTGGGACGCGTCTACCTGGCCCGCGGCGTGGCCGGTCACGGCGGGCTGCGCGAGGGCGGTGTCTCGGACGACTTCGTCGACTGGCTGGTCGACCCGGCCCGCGGCGGCGGCGGCACCTTCATCGACCAGGCCTGCTACCTGCTCGACACGTTCATGGACCAGCTGGGCGACACCATCGTCGAAGTCGACGGCACCGCGGTGAACCTCGGCGAGCGCGACTACCTGCCGGCATCGGTCGAGGACGTCTCCCTGGCCACGCTGCGGTTCGCCGGCGGCGCCGTCGGCGTCGTCGACACCAAGTGGCACCAGGTCGGCCCGTCGCCGTTGCGGCTGTCATACCACGGCACGGGCGGCACCCTGATCGACGTCGGCGGCCGGTGGGAGCTGCACACGGCCGCCGGGGTCGTGCCGCCGCTGGACTGGCAGCGGACGACGGAGCGCGACGGCGTCGTCTCGTACACCCGCGCCACGCCGCCGAAGGACGGGTATGCCGGCGAGGCCGGCTACTTCGTCGACCGGGTGCTCTCCGGCGAGCCGTTCCATCCCGCTCTGACCGTGTCCGCCGCGCTGCGGGTCCAGCGGGTCATCGACGCGTTCTACGCCTCGGTGCGGACGGGCACGAGGGTGGCGGTGGCCGGCTGATGGGCGTGTTGCTGGGCATCGACATCGGCACGACCGCCACGAAGGCGGTCGCGCTCGATCCGGTGCGCGGCGTGGCCGGGTCGTGGTCGCGGCCGGCGGTCATCGACAGCCCGGCGCCCGGGTACGCGCAGGCCGACCCGGAGCACTGGTGGGACAACGTGTGCGCGATGACGCGGGAGCTGGGCGAACTGCCCGTCGACGGCGTGGCCGTCACGGGCATGGTCCCGACGGTGATCCCGGTCGACGACGACGGCAGGGCGCTGACCCCGTCGATCCAGCAGAACGACGTGCGCGCCCACGAGGAGATCGCCGAGCTGGCTGAGCGGTCCGCGAGCCTCGACGTCCTGGCCGTCACCGGCGCGCCCGTCAGCGCGCAGTCGGTCGGGCCGAAACTGAGGTGGCTGGCCAGGCACGCTCCCGCGGCTCTGGAGGCCGCCAGGTGGGTGGTGGGCTCGTACGACTTCGTCGCCGCCCGGCTCACCGGCCGGGTCACCACCGAGACCAACTGGGCGCTGGAGAGCGGGCTGTGGGAGCTCGCGTCGGGGGCGTGGTCCGAGCTCATGGTGACGGCCGCGGGCGTCGACCGCGATCTCCTGCCGACGGTCCTGGCCAGCGGTGCGCTGATCGGCACGGTGACGGCATCGGCAGCGGCGGCGACCGGCCTGCGGGCCGGCACGCCGGTGTTCACCGGCGGAGCCGACCACGTGCTGTCGGCCCTGGCCGCCGGGATCACCGAGCCCGGGCAGGTCCTCGTCAAGATCGGCGGCGCCGGCGACATCCTCGCCGTGTCCGGTGAGCCCATCGTCGACGAACGACTGTTCCTCGATCTCCACCCGGCGCCCGGCCGTTACGTGCCCAACGGCTGCATGGCGGCCAGCGGCAGCGCGATCCGCTGGTTCGCCGAACAACTGGCGGCGGGCACGGCCCTGCCGGACCTGGACGCCGCGGCCGCTGCCGTCCCCGCCGGCGCCGACGGCGTCGTGTTCCTGCCGTACCTGCTCGGTGAGAAGACCCCGGTCAACGACCCGTCAGCGCGCGGGGCGTTTGTCGGCCTGTACCTCGGCGCCGGTCGCGGCGTGTTGTACCGGGCGGTGCTCGAGGGCATCGCCTACGGGTTCCGCCAGCACGTCGACGTCCTCGCCCAGCGCGGCCTGCCGGCCGGCTCGGTCCGGGTCTCCGACGGCGGCGCGCGCTCGCGGGTGTTCGCGGGCATCGTCAGCGACGTCTTGGGTCTGCCGGTCGAGCGGCTCGGGCCACACCAGAGCTCCGCGCTCGGCGCGGCATACGTGGCCGGGATGGGAACCGGCGCGTTCACGGACTGGGCGGACGTGGAGCGGCTGGTGGACGTCGTCGACAGGATCGATCCCGAGCCTGCGCACGAGGCCGCGTACGCCGTCGGGTTCGGGGTGTACTCCGCGCTGTACCCGGCGCTGCGCGGGATCCGCCCGCCCGGCGGGCGTCTGTAGAGGCCATGGACAGCCGGCGCCCGCGATCAGGAACTTTCCGCCGCTGGGTCTGCGGCGACGCAGATCAGCCGGTCGCCGTAGGCGCCGCGGTCAGCGACCGGCAGGTCGTCGTCCGTGATGAGGTGGCGGACGTCGTCGATGGCCGCCACGGGGCACACCGATCGATGCCCGAACTTGCTGCTGTCGGCGAGGACCGCCGTCGCGCTCGCGGACACGATCATGGCTCGCTTGGCCTTGCTCTCCTCGAGGCTGGAGTTCGTGATCCCGGCCGTGGGGTCGATCGCGTCGGCGCCGAGGAACGCCCAGTCGGCCCGGACCTCGCCGAGCAGGCGCACGGCGTGGTCGCCGATCATCGTGTAGACCCCCTCCATCACCTGCCCTCCGGTGACCAGCAGCATCCAGCCGGCCTGCTCGGCGCTGAACTTGGCGACGCGAAGGTCGTTGGTGACGATGGTGAGCGAGTTCAGGTGGCGCAGGCGCTCGACGAACGCGTACGTGGTGGACCCGCTGTCGATGACGAGGATCTGCCCGTCGGACACCAGGCCGGCCGCGTGTTCCGCGATCGCCTTCTTCTGCGGGAGGCGCTTGGTCTTCTTCAGCCGATAGGGGATGTCGGGCTCCCCGGCCACCGTCAGCGCCGTGGCGCCGCCGTGGCTGCGCCGCAGCGCTCCTTCGCGCTCGAGTACGGCGAGGTCACGACGGATCGTCGAGACGTCGACGCCGAACCGTTCGCTCAGCTCGCTGGTGGCGACGAAGCCATTGGCGAGGAGTTCTCGGCGAATGAGCTCGTGCCGCGTGGTCATCAACACAGGTCCGCCCTCTCTCCAGTGTGCGGGCATTGTATCGCGCAAGTTCGCAGCGCATCATGCCCGAATACCCCGCTCTGCCGCATGATGCTGCACGAATTTACGCGATTTTGCCTTGACTACCGAGCGAAACCGGGCGTAGCGTCCACGCACCGGCGCGCACATCACTCGAGCGAAGGACAACCGTGACCGTCATCACCGAACTGTTCGGCAAACCGAAGGCCATCATCGCCATGGCGCACCTGCCCGCCCTGCCGGGATTCCCGCTGTACGACGAGCGCGGTGGCATGGCCGCCATCCGGGACGCTGTGGCGCGTGACGTCGCCATCCTGGCGGCCAGCGGTGTCGACGCGGTGCTGTTCTGCAACGAGAACGACCGTCCGTACAGCACGACGGCCGGGCCGGAGGTGACGTCGGCCATGGCGGCCGTGGTCACCGAGGCGGCGCGCGAGCTGACCATCCCGTTCGGCGTCGACGTCCTGTGGGACCCGCAGGCCGCGATCGCCATCGCGCACGCCACCGGCGCGCGGTTCGTGCGCGAGGTGTTCACCGGGGTCTACGCGAGCGAGCTGGGATTGTGGGACACCGACCCGAACGGTGCGCTGAAGTTCCGGCGCGCCATCGGCGCCTCCGAGGTGAAGCTCTTCTTCAACATCACCGCCGAGTTCGCCGCGCCCCTGGACACCCGGTCGGTGGGGCAGGTCGCGCACAGCGCGGTGTTCAGCTCGCTGGCCGACGGGATCCTCGTCTCCGGCTCCGCCACCGGCGTCGCCGCGGACCCGGAGAAGGTGCGGGAGGCAAAGAACGCCGTCCCGGACGTCGCCGTACTGGCCAACACCGGGGTCACCGCGGCCAGCGTCGGATCGGTCCTCTCGATCGCCGACGGCGTCATCGTGGGCTCCTCGCTCAAGAAGGACGGCAACACCTGGAACGAGGTCGACGCAGACCGGGTGGCCGAGTTCGTCGAGGCCGCCACGGCCAGCGGTCACTGGCGGCCGGGGGCGTAACGCGGCCGGTACACCGTCCGCCGGCCCACGAGCACGTGACAAGCACGCATCACCGACAAAGAGGGAGCACGGCAGTGTCGAAATCGCATCGCAGAACCACTGCTCTCGTGGCGGCCGGATGTTCGGCCGTGGTCCTAGCGGCGTTTGGCTCGTCCGGCGACGGGGGGACGGCCGGCGGGACCGAATCGGGCACCTTGGAGATCTGGCTGAGCGACTGGGGCCCGGAGTACGAGCCGTACTGGGCGCAGATCGCCGACGAGTTCAGCACCGACGGCGTCGAGGTCGAACTACGGTTCGTCGGCGGCAACGACGCCCACCAGCAGTACGTGACGGCCATCAGCAGCCAGACGGCGCCGTGCATCGGGCTGGTCGGCAACACCTGGGTGCCGGAGTTCGCGTCGCTGGGCGCGCTCCGGCCGACGGGTCAGTCCCCGGACGACGTCAAGGAGCAGTACGTCTCCGCGGCCGCGGACAGCGTCACGTACGAGGACGAGGTCTACGGCTACCCGTGGAACGCAGCTGTCCGGGCGCTGGTCTACCGGGCGGACCTGTTCGAGCAGGCCGGTCTCGAGCCTCCGGCCACGTGGGACGACGTGGTCGACGTCGGGCTGGCCTTCCAGGACGCCTATCCCGACATGTACGGGTTCGGCGTCGCCGGCGGCGGGCAGTGGTACTACCTGCCCAACGTCTGGGCGTGGGGTGGCGAGATCGCCACGCAGGACGACGGCACGTGGGCGTCGCGCATGAACGAGCCCGAGGCCGTCGACGCGTACTCGTTCTACGCCGGCCTGCTCACCGAGCACGGCCTGTCGCCGGAAGGCGCCATGAACTGGAACGGCGGCGACCTCGTCAACGCGTTCAGCCAGAACGAGATCGGCATGTTCGTCGCCGGGAACTGGGACCTCAAGAGCCTGCTGCTGCAGAACCCGGAGATGGAGTCGAAGGTCGCCACGGCGCCGATGCCCAGCGGGCCCGCGGGCAACAACGCCACGTTCCTCGGCGGCAGCGACTTCGTGATCTTCGAGGGCTGCGAGCTCCCGGAGAAGTCCGAGGAGATCATCGACTACATCCTCGACCCGGAGCGGCTGGTGGAGATCACCAGCCAGCTCGGCTTCATGCCGGCGAAGCTCGACGCGCTGGAGCTGGAGTCGACCACCGGCTCGTACTCGTCGGAGCTGTGGAACGTGTTCCCGGCACAGCTGGAGACGGCCCGGTTCGTGCCGACGACCCCGGCCTGGGGCGGCGTCGAAGCCACCGGCGAGCTGGTCAACGCGCTGCACGCCATCATCGGGGGTTCGGCTCCGCGAGACGTCATGGACGACCTCGCGCAGACGATGGACGACACCCTGGGAGACGGCTAGTGGCCGTCCGGGCCGACGCACGCCGTCAGCCGCCGCTCCGCCGGGTCCCGGCCCGGCGAGGCGGCGGCTGGCTGGCTCGGGACCATCGCCGCTACGCGCTGCTGTTCCTGCTCCCGGCACTCGCGGTACTGATCGGCGTCATCGGTGTTCCGCTGCTGGACGTGTTGTGGCTGTCGCTGCACGACGGCCGCGGAGTCGAGACCGGCGAGTTCGTCGGGTTCGAGCACTACACGGAGCTCGTGACGGACGCGCAGTACCTGGCGTCCCTGCTGCGCACCATCGTCTGGGTGGCCGGCACCGTCGCGCTCAGCATGGTGCTCGCGCTGGCCGTGGCGTTGCTGCTCAACCGGCTACCCCGCTGGGCCGGGCTCTTGGGAATCGTGGTGCTGCTGCCGTGGGCGATGCCGCGGGTGGCCTCCGGGATCATCTGGAAGTGGATGTTCAACGACCAGTACGGCGTGGTCAACTGGCTGCTCACCTCGCTCGGGTTCGAGCGGTTCGACGGGTTCTCGTGGTTCGCCCAGGGCGAGACGGCGTTCGTGGCCATAGGTACGGCCAGCGTGTGGCAGCGGGTGCCGTTCCTGGCCATCGCCCTCTACGGCGCGCTCAGCACCGTGGACCGGGCGGTGCTGGAGGCCGCTCGCGTGGACGGCGCCGGCTCGCTGCGGATCCTGCTGCGCATCACGCTGCCGATGATCATGCCGGTGCTGCTGATCCTGATCGTGCTGTCCAGCATCTCGTCGTTCAACTCGTTCGACTACGTGTTCGTGATGACGACCCCGGCGGGCGGTCCGAACCACGAGACCGAACTGGTGTCGATCCTGACCTGGGTGACTGGGTTCGGCCTGCTGGAGCAGGGCCGCGCGGCGGCGATCGCCGTCACCTCGCTGCTGGTTCTCAGCGCACTCACCGCAGTCTACTACCGCCTCAGCAGGGAGGAGAGGACGTGAGCCGCCGCTTGACACCGCGCCGTCTCCTGACCGGCACCGGGTTGACGATCATGACGACGCTGCTCGTCGTCGCCTGCCTCTTCCCCTTCTACTGGATGTTCGTCACGTCCATCAAACCCGAGCCGGAGATCTTCACCAAGACGCCGCACCTGTGGACCGCGAACCCGACCTTCGAGCGGTACGGCGCGCTGTTCGAGGGCGACTTCCTCCAGCAACTGGTCAACTCGTTGATCATCTCGACGGCGACGGTGGCGCTGACGTTGCTGCTGGCGGTCGTCGCGGCCTACGCCCTGGCCCGGCTCCACATCCGCGGCAAGACGGTACTGCTGGTCGTCCTTCTGTCACTGCAGATGCTGCCGGAGATCGTGCTGATCATCCCGCTCTACCGGTTCGCGATCGACGCCGGACTGATCAACACGCTGATCGGGGTGATCGTCGCCAACCTCACGATGACCGTGGCCTTCACGATCTGGCTGGTCCGCGGCTACCTCGTCGGCATCCCGATCGAGATCGAAGAGGCCGCCTGGGTGGACGGGGCCAGCCGCTTCACCGCGCTGTGGCGGATCGTGCTCCCGCTGGCCTGGCCGGGCATCGCGGCGGCCGCCGTCCAGGGCTTCATCAGCGCATGGAACGAGCTGCTCATCGCGGTGACGTTCCTGCGCGAGGAGGAGCTCAAGACCCTGCCGGTCGCGCTGCAGTCGTTCTTCAACGAGTATTTCGTCGACTGGGGCGGTGTCATGGCGGCGTCGACGTTGTTCTCGATCCCCATCCTCGTCTTCTTCGGCCTGGTCCAGCGGCGGCTGGCACAGGGCTTCGGCGGCGCGGTGAAGGGCTGACCGCGTCCGGGCCAAGACCTCAGCCGATGAGTTCGTGGGCCAACGAGACGACGGCGATGACGATGATGAGGGCGCGCAGCGCCCAGTCCGGTACGGCCTTCGCGAGCCGGCCCCCGGTGTAGCCGCCGATCGTCGCGCCGACGGCCATGACGGCGACGGCGAGCCACTCGACGTCGGCGTGGCCGGTGAAGTAGGCGATCGTGAAGCCGGTTGCGGCGGTGACGTTCACGGTCAAAGTCAGGAGGTTCTTGATGCCGTTGGTCGTGCGCAGGGGCCGGCCGCTGAAGGCGCCCAGCGCGCCGAGCAGCAGGATGCCCTGGGCGGCGGCGAAGTAGCCGCCGTAGACGGAGCAGCCGAGGATCGAGAGGCGCAGGCCGTTGCTGCCGAACGGGTTGTCGCCCGCCCGCCGCCCGGCTCGTGACCGTGCCAGGTCCGCCAACCGCGGTTGGACGATCACCAGGACGAGGGCGAACCCGATGAGGATCGGCACGATCACGT
Organism: Jiangella asiatica; assembly: GCF_004349065.1. Lineage (GTDB taxonomy): Bacteria > Actinomycetota > Actinomycetes > Jiangellales > Jiangellaceae > Jiangella > Jiangella asiatica. Next base: position 171,059 of record NZ_SMKZ01000001.1, on the reverse strand, counting down.
CGAGTGCGTCGGCGCTGGTGGTGAGCAGGAGAACGGAGCCGATGACGCCGCCGGCGACGGAGATGTAACGCAAGCCGCGGATGTGCTCGCGGTCCTCCCGCAGCTCCTTGCGGTAGGCCAGGGTGCCGCCGAGCGCCGACGTGACCATGGCGATCGTGTTGGTGGTCACGGCCGCCGCCGGGTCCAGGCCGAAGGCCAGGAGGACCGGAAGGGTGACCAGCGAACCGGAGCCGACAGCCCCGTTGATAGATCCGGCCGCCAGGGCGGCGAGCAACAACAGGCCGAGCTCAACTGCGGACATGACACTCTTTCTCAGCCGGCGACGAGGCCAGGCTGTCCAGCTCCGCCGGGGTGCTCAGCGACCCCGGGCGGGAGCGGCTACTGACCGGTGAACTCCAGCAGGTCCCTGGAGTGGTCGATGTGGTTCAGCATGAGATCGCGGGCGCGGTCGGCATCGCGAGCGACCACGGCGTCGAGGATCTCGCGATGTTCGGCCCAGGAGGACGGTGCCCGGTTGGTGATGATGGTCGCCAGGTACCAGCCCGCACGTCGTTCGAGGTCGGCGACGAGGGCGATCGATACGCGGTTGCCGCCGATCTCGGTCATCGTCCGGTGGAAGGTGCGGTTCAGCTCGATCAGCCGGCGGGGGTCGTCGTGGCGCTGGGACGCCTCGTGCCCTTCGGCGTAGATGACCTCCAGCCGCCGCGCGCCGTCGTCGTCGATGTTCTGGGCGGCCAGCCGGCAGCTGTCCGACTCCAGCAGCGCTCGGACGTGGAAGACCTCCCGCGCCTCGCGGGCCGTCGGCTCGTGGACGAACGCACCACGCCCGGCTCGCAGGTCGACGAAGCCGGCGGCGGACAGCGACTGGAGTGCCTCCCTGACCGGCTGCCGGCTCACCCCCAGCAACTCCGCCAGGGACTCCTCGGCGAGGTGCTCGCCGGGGGCGAGCCGGCCGAAGACGATGAACTCCTCGAGCGCCTGGCGGACCTGCTCACGCAGGCTCGCCCGCTGCAGGACCGGGACGTCACCTCGGGCGAGCTGCCTCGTGGCACCGGCCCGGGCGTCGAGGGAGTCAGGCGTGGTCATGGCTCAGTCCGGCGACGAGCTTGCCCAGGTCGGTCCGCGCCGTGCCGGGCAACCACTGGGCTTCCAAACGGACGCCTTGGTCGGACAGCTCCCGCCAGATGGCGATCTCGTCGTCGCTGGCGTGCACTTCCTTGGTCAGTCGCTTGCGCCCCGGCCCGGTGTGGACGTTGCCGACGTTGACCTCGGTCATCTTCATGCCGGCATCGTGCAGTGCCTTGAGCTCCCTCGGGCCTTTGACGATGACGATCGTCTTGACGTCGGAGCCGGACTGTTCGACGATCCGCGCGGAGTCCGCGATGGACAGGATGTCGGCCCGCACGCCGGCCGGCACCGCGAGGAGCATCAGGTTCTTCTGCGTCGGGTTCGCCGCGGTGGCGTCGTCGGCCACGAGGATCTGCTGGATACCCAGCGCCTGGGTCCATCCCATGACGACCTGGCCGTGGATCAGCCGGTCGTCGACGCGGATCAGGGCGATGTCCATCTCGTTCCCTCTCTATGGCCTTTCCCATTGTCCATGCATGATCGTGTGCGCGATCGTCGCGTCGTCGTCGACGACGATCAGGTCGGCGCGGTGGCCGACGGCGACGGCTCCCCGGTCGGCGAGACCGAGCGAGCGCGCCGGGTTGCGGGCCGCCGCGGTCAGCGCGATCTCCAGCGGCACGCCGGCCGTGAGCAGTACGCGGACACCGTCGATAAGCGTCGATGTGCTGCCCGCGATGCCGCCGGCCCGGGTGAAGGCGCGGCCACCGCTGACCTGGACCTCGGTGCCGTCCCAGCGACGGTGCTCGCCGTCGGGCAGGCCGGAGACGTCGGTGCCGTCGCTCACCAGCATCAGGCGGTCCCGCACGCCCGGCATGGCGGCGAGCGCGCCGATCAGCTCCGGCGCGACGTGCAGACCGTCGGCGACGATCTCGAGGTAGACCGCCTCGTCGGCGAGCAGCGCCGGCACCGGCCCCGGGTTGCGGTGGTGGATGGACGGCATCGCGTTGAACAGGTGCGTGGCCCGCCGGGCTCCCCAGCCGACGGCCGCCCTGGCCTGCTCGAACGTCGCCGCCGTGTGGCCGACGGAGACCCGCACGCCGGCCTCGGTGAGGGTGCGGACGGCGGACTCCGCGTGCGGCAGCTCGGGCGCGACAGTGCAGATGCGCAACGCCCCACCGGCCGCGGCGAGCAGTTCGGCGATCCGCGCCGGCTCCGGCTCGATCAGGTTCTCCCGCCGGTGCACACCGCGGAAGTCCGGGCTCAGGAACGGTCCCTCCAGATGAATCCCCAGCAGGTCCGCCCCGTCCGCCTCCGTCGGACCGGTCAGCGCGGCCAGGCCACGCACCGACCGGAGGATCTGCTCGAACGGGACCGATGCGGTGGTGGCGACGAACGACGTCACGCCGGCCGCACGCAGCCGCCGCCCGATCGCCCGCACTACGTCCCCGTCGGCGCTCATGACGTTGAACCCGAGGCCACCGTGCACGTGCGTGTCGATCAGGCCGGGCGCCACGATGCGCCCGTCCAGGTCGATCCGCTGCACGTCGCGTCCGGCGCCGTGCGCCGCAAGCACCCCGGCGATGACACCGGCCCGCACGTGGACGGAACCCGGTTCGAGCCGGCCGTCGGGGAGCAGCACCCGCGCGCGGGTCAGCACGTACTCGTCGGTCTCGGACATGGCGCGGATCAGGCCAGGATGCCGAAGTAGCCGAGCACCAGACCGACCACCAGCGTGCCGAGCAGCACCCAGACCGGCGACACCCGGCGCCGGATCAGTACGTAGACGCCCAGCGTCGCGATCAGCGGCAGCAACGCCGGCAGCACGAGGTCGAGCTGGTCCTGCAGGGCGATGGTCTGCTCACCGCTGGTGTAGGACCACGGCGTGGTGACGTCGAGCAGGGTCGCCACGAGCGCACCGGTGACCGCGAGTCCGACGATGGTCGCGCCCTGCTTGATCTGGTCGATCTGCGCGGGCGAGAGCTTCTCGAAGAACTGCATGCCGGTCCTGTAGCCGCTCGCCGTGCCGCCGATCCGCATGAGCACCTGGACGGCCAGCAGCACGAGGAAGAAGATGATCGGCCCGGCGATGTTGCCGTCGATGGCCATCCCGGCGCAGACCGCCGCCAGGATGGGCCGGATGGTCCCGAAGATCAGGGAGTCACCGATACCGGCCAGCGGCGCCATCAGCCCGACCTTGACGGAGTTGATCGCCTCGTCGTTGAGCTCCGTGGCGCCCTTGGCGCGCTGCTCCTCCATGGAGGCGGTGACACCGGCGATCGGGCCGACCACCCACGGGTTGGTGTTGAAGTAGACCAGGTGCCGCTGGTACGCGGCCGCCCGGTCGACCGGGTCGGGGTAGAGCCGGTCCAGCGTGGGGCGCATCACCCACCAGAATCCGAGGTTCTGGAACCGCTCGTAGTTGAATCCGCCCTGCAGGAGCAGGCCGCGCACCGTCAGCCGCCGGATCTCCCGGCTCTGCTCGTCCGGCCGCTCCAGTACCTCGGTGGCCGTGCTGGCGTTCTCTGTCATGGTGTCTTCTCTCTCCCGCTCAGAGCAGCGCCGACGACTGGGGCGTGGACGGTGCCTGCGGGGTGCGGTTGCGCATGATCACGATCACGATCGCGGTGGCGATGACGGCGACGCCGATCACCGTGAAGTCGGTGAAGGCGGCCAGGGCGAACCCGGCGAAGAACAGTGGGAAGAGCGCCTTGTTGTACAGCACCGACAGCAGGATTCCGAAGCCCACCGCCGGTAGCAGCGCCGCGGAGGTGTTCAGGGCGTTCTGGACGTCGTCGCTCAGCGCGGAGAGCACCCCTTCCAGCGCGTTGGCGCCGAACTGCAGCACCAGGAAGGTCGGCACGAAGTAGGCGAGGAAGTGGATCGCGTTGCCGATCCAGATGATGCCGGTGATGGTCCGTCCTCGTGCTTGCGCGGCGGCCGCGTCGGCGCGGTGCACCAGGAAGGAGCAGACGGTCTTGGCGAACAGCTCGCAGAAGGTGCCGAGCACGGCCGCCGGCACCGCCGCCACCAGCGCCGTCTCGACGCCCTGACCCGCGGAGATGGACAGCGCCGTGCCGACGGCCGCGCCGATGGCCACGTTCGGCGGGGCGGTGCCGCCGAACGTCGCGGCGCCGATGAAGATCAGCTCCAGGGAGCCGCCCACGATCAGGCCGGTCTCGAGGTCGCCCATGATGAGGCCGACGACGGGGCCGAGGATGATCGGGCGCTCGATCTGTGGATCGCCGAGGATGCGTCGCGCCAGGTAGGCCAGGGCGACCACCAGCGCGATGAGGAACGCTTGCCAGAGCGTCACGACACTCCTCCTTCCGGGCGGACGAGCGACCCGGCGGCACGGATCCCGTCCTGTCCCGCGGTGACGGCCCGGGCGGCGAGCTCGGACGCGGTCGAGGTTCCGGCGCTCAGCGCCAGGTCGATGAGCATGGGGAGATTGACGCCGGTGACGACGTTCGCGCGTCCGGCTGCGGCCTGGGTGAGCGCGACGCGGGCGGGCGATCCGCCGAGGACGTCGGCCAGGATCAGGACCCGGCCCGGCTCACCGTCGGGGTTCAGCCGGTCGATCAGCGAACCCACGCGGTCGGTCAGCTCGTCGACACCGGCACCGACCGGGAAGTCGACGGCGTGCACGTTCTCCGTCGAGCCGACGATCATCTGCGCCGTCTCGAGCAACGAGGCGGCGAACGAACCGTGGCCCGTCACGACGATACTTGTCATCCATACTGCATACAGTATGGAGAAAGATCCCTGCAACCCGGGACGCGAGGAGCGAGATGCCGGCCGACCGGTCCATCACCCTGACCGGAGGAGGAGCAGGCCGCCGCGACCAGGCGCTCGGCGACATCACCAGGAGACGCGGACAGCGCTTCGAACAGACGCCCGTCAATGACGGAGGCGGTAGACCTCGCGGCCGTCCACCCAGGTGGAGCGGACGGTGACCTCGCCCAGCGCGTCCGGCGACACCGCCAGCGGGTCGGCGTCGAGCAGCACGAAGTCTGCCCGCTTGCCGACCTCGAGGGAGCCGATCAGGTCCTCCCATCCCAGCGAGTACGCCGCCCACCGGGTGTACATGGCCAGCGCCTCCGCGACCGTGACCGCCTCGTGGCCGTCGATGACCTCGCCGCTGGCGGTGCGCCGGGTGACCGCGGCCTGCATCGCGGGAAAGGGGTGGTGCTGGTCGGCGGTGATGCCGATGGCGTCGGAGTTGCCGGGGATCGCCAGGCCAGCGTCGATGAGGGTGCGGAACGGCATCAGCGTGCCGATCCGGTCGTGCCCGAGGTGGCCGGCATAGCCCGGCGCCGTCGTCAGCAGGAACGCCGGCTGCGGCACCGGCACGATCCCGAGGTCGAGCATCCGCTTGATCCGCTCATCGGTCATGAACATGTTCCCGGCATGCTCGATGCGGTGCCGGATGACCGCGCGCCGGTCCGGCGGCAGGGCGGCGACGGCGTCGATGGCCTGATCCAGCGCGCGGTCGCCGATGGCGTGGATCGCGATCTGCAGCCCCGCGTCGTCGGCCAGCCGCACCAGCTCGGCGACCTGGTCGTCGGTGTATGCCAGCTCGCCGCGGTAGCCCGGCTGCCCCGGATAGTCGTCGTGCAGGGCGGCGGCGCCGGCGGTCAGCCCGCCGTCGAGGAACACCTTGATGCCACCGAGGGCGAGCCTCTCACCGTCGACGACGGAGAACCTGCCGGCCAGCGCCGCGGAGCGGACGTCGGCGGCGGCGACGACGCTGGGCAGCTTCGGGTAGGCCACGGTGCGCAGCACCAGCTCCTCACGTGTGGCCAGGTCCACCAGGGCGTCGAGGGCGTGCGAGTGCAGCAGGATGTCGCCGAGCGCGGTGATGCCGACGCTGAGGTAGCGCTGCTGCACCGCCTTCATGGCGTCGGCGAGCACGGCGACGGGCGCCTGCGGTCCGCCGAGCGGCGCGAACATGTCGAACGTACGGCCGGTGGCGATGCCGGTGGCGGGGTCCCGTTCGATCCGGCCGCCGGGCGCGTCGGGGGTGTCGTCGTCGACTCCGAGCAGGTCCAGGGCCAGCGAGTTGAAGACGTTGAGGTGGTAGCTGGCGCGATAGATCACCGGGTGGGTGGTGCTGACGCGGTCCAGGTCGTGCCGGTCGGGGTAGCGGCCCTCGGCCAGCTTGGTGTGCTGGTAGTGCTCGCCCTGGCCGAGGATCCACTCGCCGGCACGTACGGCGGCGGCACGCTCGGCCAGGGCGGCGACGATGTCCTCGATCGAGGAGGCCCGGGTGGAGCGGCAGTCGACGGCCACCTCCCAGGCGTAGGCGAGCATCTCCAGGTGGGAGTGGGCGTCGATGAGGCCGGGCAGCACGGTCGCTCCTGCGGCGTCGACGACGCGCGGCCCGCCCTCAGCGCCGGAGGCCGCTCCGGCCAGCACCGACGACCGGCTGCCGACGGCGACGATGCGGCCGTCGCGGAAGCGGAACGCCTCGGCCACCGAGCCGGCGGTGTCCATGGTCCTCACGGTGGCGTTGACGATGCACACGTCGTTGCCGGTCATATACGTAGCTCCCTCATGCTCTGTCCGGGGCGCCGGCCGGAGTCCGGCGCCGCGGGTCGTCGTCGTGCGAACGCGTTGCGGCGCGGGTCATCGGCCCAGCTGCACCGTCTTGGTCTCCAGGAACTCCTCCACGCCGGCCCGGCCCCTCTCGCGCCCGAGACCGCTGGCGCGGACCCCGCCGAACGGCAGCTGCGGTTCGCTGACCAGCGCGCAGTTGACGCCGACGGAGCCGACGCGAAGCCGGCGGGCGATCTCCATCCCGCGGGCCGCGGAGCCGGCGAAGACGTAGCCGGCCAGGCCGTAGTCGGTGGCGTTGGCCAGCTGGACCGCCTCGTCGGCGTCGCGGCAGCGGACCACGGCCAGCAGCGGGCCGAACAGCTCCTCGGCGAAGACGCCCGGCTGCCGGTCACCGTCGGCGGACACGATGGCCGGCGAGACGTACGCGCTGACGTCGTTGGACCGCAGCCGGTCGCCGCCGGTCACCAGCGAGCCGCCGTCGCCGACGGCGGCGGCGAGCTGCGCCTCGATGCGTTCGACGGCGGCGAGGTCGATCATGGGCCCGAGGTCGGAGGTGCTCTCCAGCGGGTCGCCGACGCGCAGCCCACGCACCGCCTCGGTCAGCGCCGCCACGAAGTCCGCCGCCACCGACTCCACCACGTACACCCGGTTGGCCGCCACGCACGCCTGGCCGGCGTTGAGGTAGCGCGCCCGCACCAGCTGCGCGACGGCGAGGTCGAGGTCGGCGTCGTCGAGCACGACCACCGGCGCGTTCCCGCCCAGCTCGAGCAGCACCCGCTTGACGGTCGCGGCGGCCTCGCGCATCAGCAGCTCACCGACCCGGCGGGACCCGGTGAAGCTGACGCAGGCCACGTCGGGATGGGCGAGCAGGACCTCGCCGACCCGCGCCGGGTGTGACGTCGGCAGGACGTTGAGCACGCCCGGCGGCAGGCCCGCGGTCTGGAACGCCTTCGCGATGGCCAGCGCTGTCAGCGGCGTCTGCTCGGCGGGCTTGAGCACGACGGGGCAGCCGGCGGCGAGCGCGGCGCCGACCTTGCACGCGACCATGAACCCGGGGAAGTTCCACGGCGTGATCGCGGCGACGACGCCCACCGGTTCCTGGAGGACGACGGCGTCCCGCCCGGCCGCGACGTCGGACCAGGCCTGTCCGGGCAGCCGCATCGTCTCGTGCCCGAACCACTCGAAGAACCGGACGGTGTTGCGCGCCTCGGCCCGCGCCTCCGCCAGCGGCTTGCCGGTCTCGGCGCAGATGAGGACGGCGAGGTCGTCCTGGTTCTTGCGCATCGCCTCGACGGCGCCGCGCAGCACCTCGTAGCGCTCCCACCCGGGTGTGGCCGCCCAGCCCGGCAGCGCCGCCGCGGCGGCGGTGACCGCGGCGGCGGCGTCGTCGGCGCCGGCATCGGCGACGGTGGCCAGCACCCGCCCGCTCGCCGGGTCGAACACCTCGAACGTCTCCCCCGTGGCGCCGGGAGTCCAGGCGCCGTCGACGAACAGCCCAGGCTCGGTGCCGGCGAGGAACTCGACGGCGGTGTGGCTGGTGGTCATCTTGGGACTCCTCACCTGCTCAGGACGGTACGCAGACCGACGACGCGTTGGACGACGAGTGCCAGCGCCATGGCGACGACGGCACCCAGGCTCGACGCCGCGTACAGGCTGGGGGTGTTCGACACCTGGGCGCTGCCGAACAGGTACACCGGGAACGTCGTGGTGTCGGCGCCGACCAGGAACAGCGTCACGGCCACGTCCTCGAAGGACATGACGAACGCCATGAACATGCCGGCCAGGATGCTGGGCCGCAGCAGCGGCAGCACGACGCGAACCTGCGTCATCAGCGTTCCCGCGCCGAGCCCCGCCGCCGCCTCCTCCAGCCGCGGGTCGAGCGTCGACAGCCGGGCGATCACCGCGACCAGGACGTACGGCGACACGATCAGGACGTGGGCGACCAGCAGTCCCCAGAACGTGCCGAGCGCCTTGATCTCGGTCAGGTTCTGCCAGTACAGGAAGTACTGCAGGAACGCGATGCCCAGCACGATCGGCGGCAGTTGTAGCGGGCTGCGGAACACCGTCTCGATGGCGCTGCGGCCCGGCAGCCGCCCACGCACCAGCGCCATCGCCGCCGGCACGCACAGCACCACCGAGACGACGGCGCTGGCCAGGCCGAGCAGCAGGCTGGTGCTGAAGGTGCGGAACGCCTGGTCGGGGATCGTGGTGTACGCCGCCAGCGACCAGTCCGACGGCGGGAAGGCCACGGCCCGGGCGTTGAACGACGTCGCGAACACGACGACCAGCGGCGCCAGCAGGAACAGCGCGACCAGGACGGCCAGCGCGCGCGACAGCCCGCCGAGGATCGCGTCGGTGACGATGAGCCGCCTCATGCGTGCCCCCTCTCCCGGATGGTGCGCCGCCACCGGGTGAACACCAGGACGACGCAGGCGATCGCGACGATGACGATGCTGAGGATCGCTGCCAGCGTCGCCGCGGTCGCGTAGTCGAACAGCACCTGCGCCGCCTGCTGGATGAGGATCGGCAGCACCAGCACCCGGCCGCCGCCGAGCAGCGCCGGGGTGGTGAAGTACGCCGCGGTCGCCATAACCGCGATGAGGCCGATCGGCACCGCGTTCATCCAGGTCAGCGGGAGGTGCACGCGCAGGAACGTGCGCCAGCGCGACTCGCCCAGCCCGTACGCGGCGCGCTCCATCTCCCGTGGCACCGCCTCGATGACGGGGATCAGCGCGAGCATGATGATCGGCACCTGGACGTGCACCATGCCGACGGTGACCGCGATGGTGTTGTTGATCAGGCGCACCGGTTCGTCGACGACGCCCAGCGCCAGCAGCAGGTCGTTGAGCGGCCCGGAGTCGGCCAGCAGCACCCGCCAGCCCAGCGCGCGGGCGATCGCGCTGGCGAACAGCGAGCTCAGCGCGGCCACCATGATCAGCCGCGACAGCCAGGCCGGCCCGCGGACCACGTGGTACGCGATGAGGTACGCAAGCAGCAGCGACACGACCGCGGTCACCAGGGCGATGCCGAGCGTCGTCGCGAGCGAGTCCAGCACCGACTCGCTGCCCAGGGCGCGGCGGTAGTTGGTCAGCGAGGCGCCGTCGTCGGTGGACTCCGACGAGTCGTACAGGCTGGACCGAAGGAACTGCAGCGCCGGCAGCAGGAAGAAGAAGACGTAGAACAGCGCGAGCGGCAGGACGCCGATGCGCAGCACGCGCCGGCTCGTCATGGCGCCTCTCATGGCGCGTCACCGGCCACGAGTCGGGCCCGGGCGGCGTCCCAGGAGACGAACACCTCCGCTCCCTCGCTCAGGGACTGGCCGCGGTGCTGCAGCGCGAGCACGGTTTGGTCACCAACGCGCACCTGGACGAACGTGTTCACGCCGCGGAACGTGCGGGCCATGACCTTGCCGGTGAGCGCGCCGTCGACCGGCTGTGTCGTGCAGTGGATGTCCTCCGGCCGCAACGACACGAACGTGGGCTCGCCGCCGGCGGGGTCCGCCGACCCGGTGGCGTCGAACTCGTGCGCGGTGCCGGCCAGCCGCACCCGGGCGCCGTCCCCCGCCGGCCGCACGACGTCGACCGGCAGCAGTGACGTCAGGCCCATGAACTCCGCGGTGAAGCGATCTCGCGGCTCGCGGTACAGGCCCTCCGGGCCGCCCTGGTCGGCGATGCGACCGTCGCGCATGACCACGACCCGGTCAGACATCGCCATGGCTTCCTGCTGGTCATGCGTGACGAAGATCGTCGTGACGCCCGTGGCGTGCTGCAGTGCCCGGATCTCCACCTGCATCTGCAGCCGCAGCCGGGCGTCCAGCGCGCCCAGCGGCTCGTCCATGAGCAGCAGTGACGGCCGGACGACCAGCGCCCGGGCCAGTGCGACCCGCTGCTGCTGACCACCGCTGAGCTGGAACGGCAGCCGCTCGCTCAGGTGGGCGATCTGCATCATCTCCAGCGTCTCCATGGCCCGGCGCCGCCGCTCCGGCTGGCGGACCTTGCGGGTGCGCAGCCCGAACTCGACGTTGCGCAGCACGCTCATGTGCGGGAACAGGACCAGGCTTTGGAAGACCATCCCGACGTCGCGGCCCTGCGGCGGGACGTCCGTGACGTCCCGGCCGGCGATCGCGATGCTGCCCTCACTCGGCGCCTGGTAGCCGCCGATGGCGCGCAGCACCGACGTCTTGCCCGAGCCGGACGGGCCGAGCAAGCTGACGAACTCGCCGGACTCGACCCGCAGGTCCAGGCCGTGGACGACGACGTTGCGCCCGTACTCGATCTCCAGTCCCTCGATGACGAGCTCGCTCATGGGAACGACGCTCCTTCCCTCACCGGCGCGCGGCCGGTCCGGTCACGACAGCAGCCCGTTCCAGGCGGTGTTCCAGTCCGCGAGGCTGGGCAGGAACGCCTGGTAGTCCGGGGTGAACAGCGCCGACGGGTCGGCGATCAGCCAGTCGGCGGCGGCCGGGTCGGCGCTGAGTTCATCCAGCGCCGCCTCGGTGGGCGGGGTGCCGGCGATGAACTGCCACAGCGGCACGGTTGCCGCGGCGGCCTCGGCCGACAGGTACTCGTTCATGAACAGCGCGGCGACCTCGGCCTTCTCGGTGCCGTTGACCAGGACGATGTTGTCGGGGTTGAGCAGGTCGGTGTACTGCTGCCCGTCGACGTCCATCTCCCAGCCGGCGTACTCGACCGGCACGCCCTGCTGCTTCAGCGCCAGGCAGCGGCCCTGGACGTTGCCGAGGGTGAGCCACACGTCGCCGGCGGTCATCGCGGAGTCGACGTCACCGGAGGCGTTGAAGAACCCGTACGGGTCCAGCTCGGCCAGCCTGTCGGCGGTGCCCTCGGCGTCGTCCACGGCGAAGCCGAGCGACTGGGCGAACGCCGGCGCGGTGATGAGCCACTGTGACGCGGTGCTGCCGGGCAGCATGACGTGCCCGGCCAGCCGCGGGTCGAACCACGAGTCCGGGGTGGTCGGCGCGGCCAGCCCGAGGTCGGTGAACGTGTCTGCGCGGTAGCAGCTGCCGTAGCGGTACAGCATCGTGGGGATGCCCTGGTCGATGCGCAGGGCATCCGGCACGTCGTCGAGGTTCGGGACGAGGCCGGTGTCGACCTCGGCGACGGCGTCCGCCTGGACCGCCTGCGCCAGGTTGGCGGTGTCCAGCAGCATCATGTCGATGTCCGGCGAGCCGCCGGCGGCCCGGATGCGTGAGATGGCCTGCTGCGGACTCGACTCCAGCCACTCGACCGTGACGCCGGTGCGCTCCTCGAAGTAGGCGCCGAAGCTCTCCGCCCACACGTCGTTGAACGTGCTGGAGTAGCCGGCGACGGTCAGGGTCTCGCCGTCGAAGCGACGGACGTCGGTCGGGTCGCCGCCCGACGACGCGGTGTCGTCACCGGAGTCGCCGGAGCAGGCGGTCGTGAGCAGGGCGATCAGAGCCGCGAACCCGGCGGCGGCACGCCCGGCGGCGCGCCTGGCCGGCGGGCGGCCGAGGTGGTGTGTCGAAGCTGCGTTCATGGGCCGGTACGGGCATCGGGTGCCCGGCCTCCTTCCAAGCGGGTCGGTGATCGGGGTCCGGCGGCGGGCGTCGGATCGGCGGAGCCGCCGACTCACTCCGTCGTCGGGTAGTCCTCCTCGGTGACCTCGTCGCCCCAGTCGACATCCCCGAAGTGGACGGCGAGCTGCGTGACCAGGCCGGTGTCGGTGGCGCCGTGCCAGTGCTCGACGCCGGGCTCGGTCCAGACGACGTCGCCGGGGCCGACGGTGACGAGCTCGCCGCCGCGCTCCTGGATCCATCCCTCGCCCGCGACGGTGTAGATCAGTTGGCCGCCGGGGTGGCTGTGCCAGCGAGTGCGCGACCCGGGCGCGAAGAAGATGGTGATGGCGCGGGTGCCCTCGGCGTCGAGGACGATGTCGGACCACACCTGGCCGGTGGTGGTCGACGAGCGCAGGCCCGACGGCTGGCCGTCGCGCCGTCCTCGTCCGACGTGCATGAAGATCTCCTCTGGTCAGCGGGTGGGATGGACGGCGGCGGTCACGTGATCGAGTCCTCCACCGCTGCCATCGGGTCGGTGTCCGGCCGCGGCAGTCGGGCGTCGGACAGCATGCGGTGGCTGGCGTTGTAGCCGGTGACACCACTCATGAAGTTGCCCGGCCAGGTGCCCACGCCGCACAGGTAGAGGCCCTCCACCGGGGTCCGGTGGTCGGCGCAGCCGGGCATCGGCCGGGAGTCGAAGATCTGGCCGGGGACGATGTCGCCGTGCGCGCCGTTGCCCTCGAGCAGCGCGAACTCGCGCTCCAGGTCCAGTGGTGTGTAGATGTGGTAGTCGTCCAGCACGTCGAGCAGGTTCGGGACGTGCTCCTCCAGGGTGGTGACGACTGCCTTGGCCAGCGCGTCGCCGTGCTCGTCCCAGGTGCCCTCGGCCAGGTGGTACGGGACGCCGCGCACGCTGAGGCTGACGAAGTGGGCGCCCGGCGGCGTCAGCGACGGGTCGATGGCCGAGGAGATGATGCCCGAGATCGTCGGGCGTTCGCTCCAGCGGCCCATGATGGCCTCGTTGTAGGCCTCCTGCAGCACGTCGATGCTCGGCGCGATCCGGAAGTTCGTGGCGAGGAAGAGCTCGTTCTCCTTGTCCGAGCGGGCACAGGCGAACCGCGGCGTGCCGTTCAGCGCCAGGTGCACCTTGGCCGACGACCCCTTCATCGGGATGTCCTCGGCCAGGGCGTACCAGTCGCGGCCGAGCTCGTCGGCGGTGAGCAGCCTGGTCAGGGTCAGCTTCGGGTTCGCATTCGACAGCACCCGCGGTGCCCGGAACTCCCGCCCGTCGGCCAGCGCCACCCCGGTGACCCGGCCGTCGGTGCAGAGGATGCGGACGACCTCCGCGTTCGTCTCGATGCGCACGCCGGCGGCACGGCCGGCCGCGGCCATCGCCTCCGTGATGGCGCCTATCCCGCCCATCGGGGCGGCGTTGCGCATCATGAGGTCGTTCTCGTCGTGGGTGCCGACGCTCTTCATCGACTCCTCCCACAGCGGCCGCTGCAGCAGCAGGTAGCCGCTGCCCGGCGTGCGCGGGCCGACGAAGTTGGTGGCGACGGCGGTGCCGGCGAAGAACGCCTGCAGCTCCGGCGACTCCAGGTGCTCCTCGATGATGTCCGCGACGCTGCCGAACATCACCTTCTGGAACGCCCGCTGCTGTGCCGGGGTCTGGAACCGCTCGGCGACGGCGGCCAGGCTCGGCGCCGGGTCGTAGAACGACACCTGCATCCGCATGGCTACCGACCGGTAGAAGTCCAGCAGCGCGTGGTAGCCGTCCAGGTCGGACTGGCCGTGCGCGAACCGGGCCAGCTCGGCGCGCCGCTTCTCCCGGTCCGGCCACGGCACCAGGGCGCGGCCGTCGGTGAACAGCGTCAGCGACCCGAGCTCGGGGTGGGCGAAGCGCAGCCCGAACCTGTCCAGTCGCATGTCGCCGACGATGCGCGGGTCGAGGCTGTGACTGGAGTTGGCCACGCTGCTGCCGCGGTAGCCGGGGAAGATCTCCTCCGTCACACAGGTGCCGCCGACGATGTCGCGGCGCTCCAGCATGAGCACCGACCAGCCGGCCTGGGCCAGGTACCACGCACCGACGAGACCGCTGTGGCCGGTGCCGATGACGATGGCGTCGTAGCTGTGGTCGTCCATGCTCTCCTGCTTATGGCTCGTCGGTGGGTGGGGCGCGTGCGGTGGCTCAGCCCAGCGGACGGATGTGGCGGGACGCGATGCGCCAGCCGGTGGCCTCCTTGCGAACGGTGTCGGTGTACTCCGCGGCGGTGAGCACGCCGCCGGAGCGCAGCGCCAGGGCCTTCATCCGGCAGGTCGCGGTGGTGGCGTCGACCGGGGTGACGACGACGTTTGTGACGTGGTGGCTGATCGCGGGGTCGGCGATGCCCTTGAACGCCTCGATCAGCGCCGGCAGCCCGTCGGCGACCAGCCGGCCTGGGTTCTCGAAGTGGACGTCGGCGGCGAACACCTCGCCGAGCCGGTCGTACTCGTGCGAGTCCAGCACGTACGCGACGGCCGACATCAGGTCGCGGACGTCGGCGTGGTCGTCGGTCGTCATGGCTTCTCGGGTCACGGTGGTCCTCGCGGTGGTGGGGATGAAGGACGGGGTCAGCGAACGGCCGCGGCGGCGTCGACGGTGGCCGCCACCACCCGGGCGACGTAGTCGTCGCCGTCGCGGGTGGCCGGGACGACGGCGGTGAGCACGCCGATCACCGTGCCGCCGGAACGGACCGGCGCGGCGACGGCCCACGACTCGAGCGTCGACTCGTGGCTGCTGAACGACCACCCGCGGGCGGCGATCTCGGTCAGCTCGCTGCGCAGCTCCGCGACGGTGCGGACGGCCCCGGTGGCGGTGGTGAACGTCTCGTCGGACTCGCGCAGCCCGAACCCGGCCGGCGGTGTCGCCGAGAACGTCAGCAGTGCCTTGCCGGCCGCGCCGAGGTAGACCGGACGCCGCTCTCCGGGCGGGCAGACCCGCCGGACCAGCCGGGTGGACTCCGAGGACTCGATGCACAGGCAGTCGTTCCCGGTGAGCACGAAGAACGCCGCGGTCTCGTCCAGCTGGTCGCGCAGTGTGCGGGTGGCTCTGGCGGCGACGGAGCGGATGCCGGCCCACGGGTCGGTGGCGTAGAGCAGCGACGTCAGCTCCCGGCCCGGCACGTAGGCGCCGTCCTCGCGCTGGGCGACGAAGTCCGCCATCCGCAGCGTGCCCAGCAGGCGGGAGGCGGTGCTGAGGCTGATGCCGGCCGCGGAGGCGAGCTCGGTGAGCGTGCGGCCGTCGCTGCCGAGCGCCGACAGCAGGGACAGGGCGCGGCGCACCGAGCGCACTCCGCCATCCTGCGTCGCCTCTTCGGCTTCCACCTGATGGGAGTCGACTTCCATGTCTTGGGACTGTGCCAGAATGCCGGCGGCGGGGTCAAGGCCCCGGGCAGCACGAAATCGGAACGTCATGTTCATGGAGCGGCTGACGCCGACCGGTTGGAAGGAGGCTCGTGCCGAAGACCACGAGTGAAGATCGCGCCTGGATCGCCGAGGCCGTCCGGCGGGTGGAGGCCGACGCCAACCGCAGCGCCGACACGCACCTGCACACCATCGGCCTGCCCGGCGACCCCGGCGTGGACCTCTACCTCAAGGACGAGTCGGTGCATCCGACCGGCAGCCTCAAGCACCGGCTGGCGCGCTCGCTGTTCCTGTACGCGCTGTGCAACGGCTGGGTGAACCGGACCACCACGATCGTCGAGGCGTCCAGCGGTTCGACCGCGGTGAGCGAGGCGTACTTCGCCGGGCTGATCGGCCTGCCGTTCGTGGCCGTCATGCCGGCGTCGACGAGCCCGGAGAAGATCGCGCTGATCGAATGGTACGGCGGGCGGTGCCACTTCGTGGAGCGTCCGCCGGACATGTACGACGAGGCGGCGCGGCTGGCCGCCGAGTGCGGCGGTCACTACATGGACCAGTTCACCTACGCCGAGCGGGCGACCGACTGGCGCGGCAACAACAACATCGCCGAGTCGATCTTCCAGCAGCTCACCGCCGAGCGGCACCCCATACCCACCTGGATCGTCGTCGGCGCGGGCACCGGCGGCACGTCGGCCACGATCGGCCGCTACGTGCGCTACCGCCGGCACCCGACCAAGGTCTTCGTCGCCGACCCGGAGAACTCGGCGTTCCTCGACGGCTGGCAGCTGGACACCTCGGAATACACCACCGGCATGCCGTCGCGGATCGAGGGCATCGGCCGCCCGCGCATCGAGCCGTCGTTCGTCGGCGGCGTCATCGACGACATGGAGCGGGTACCCGACGCCGCCTCGATCGCGACCATGCGATGGCTGTCCGACCGCATGGGCCGTGCCGTCGGGCCGTCCACCGGCACCAGCGTCTGGAGCGCGTTGCGGCTGGTGGAGCGGATGCGCCGCGACGGCGAGCGAGGCAGCATCGTCAGCCTCCTGTGCGACTCCGGCGACCGGTACGTCAGCACGTGCTTCGACGACGGCTGGCTGGCTGACAAGGGCCTCGACATCGCGCCGTACGCCACCGTCCTGACCGCCTACGACACCACCGGCGCGCTGGACCTCGACGCCGCCCCATGATCATCGCAGCGGGGCGAGGCGCGGCACCTCCGGCGACGAGCTGTCCAGCGGGACGGCGCCCGGGTGGAGCAGGCCCAGCTGCACCGACTGCCGCCCGGTCACCGAGTCCAGCAGCCAGTCGATCGCGGTCCGCACCCGGTTCGCCGGCATCGACAGCAGGTGGTAGCCGCGCGTCACCGCCTTCGCCGGCAGCCCGGACAGCGGGACACGCAGCGGGTTCGCCGCCGCCTGCGTGCCGCCCAGGTCGACGACGAAGCCGAGGTCGTAATGGCGGTACGCGCGCGTCGAGCCGAACCCGAGTGATGCCGCGACGTTGCGACCGGCGAGCGTGCCCTGCCGGCTCGCGTGCTGCGCCGTCATCGCCGTCACCTCGCCGGGGCGGGTGAGGTCGGGGACGGCCGCGGCATCGCCGCACGCGTACACGTCCCGGCAGTCCGGCACAGCCAGGGTCGGACTCACCACGAGCCGGCCCTCGTGCGTAGGTAGGCCCGACCGCTCGACCAGCGGGTCCGGCCGCACCCCGACGCACCACACCAGCGTCCGCGTCGGCACGAACTCCCCGGTGGTGAGCCGGACACCGTCACCGGTCGCCTCCTCGACCGACGTCCCCATCAGCACCTCGACGCCGCGCGACCGCAGCACCCGGTCCGCGGTGCGTGACAGCCGCGGGTCCAGCTCCGGCAGCACCTTCGGCGCGACGTCCAGCAGCTGCCAGCGGATCGGCTGACCGCGCAGCTCGGCGTGGCGCCCGGCCACCACCCGCGTGAACAGCGGACCCTGGGCGGCGACCTCGGTGCCGGTGTAGCCGGCGCCGACGACGACGAACGTGCAGCGCGCGGCCCGTTCGGCGGGGTCGGGGCTGGCCGCGGCGAGTTCGATCTGGCGGATGACGTGGTCGCGCAGGTACAGCGCCTCCGGGATGCCACGGAAGCCGTGCGCGTGCTCGGCCACCCCCGGCACCGGCAGCAGCTTGTTCACGCTGCCGACGGAGAGGATCAGCCGGTCGTAGTCGAGGACGTGTTCTCCGCCTTCCGGGTCGACGTAGTCGACGCGGTGATCGTCCGGGTGCACGTCGGTCACCTCGCCCAGCGCCAGCCGAACACCCGGGAGCGCGGCCGGCAGCGAGGTGGTGATGCGTCTCGGGTCGAGGATCGCGGCCGACACCTCGGGCAGCAGCGGAAGGTAGAGGAAGTAGTCCGTCGGGTTCACCAGGACGATCTCGATGTCGCGCCCCGGCGGTAGCGAGCCGGGCAACGAGCGACGCAGCGAGCGAGCGGCGTTGAACCCGGCGAACCCGCCTCCGACGATCACCACGCGAGCCCTTGGTCGATCCTGCACGGCACTCATCTCCTCCGGTGACGAGGGCGCGGGAGCACCGCGCCTGCTGGTCGCTCAGCCGCGAGGCTTGTACCCATTCGCACCGAAGGTGCTCGCCGTCGCCGCCGTTACCCGGCGTGTATCCGCGCCGAGAACCGCCAGAACGGCCCCACCTGCGAGATGCTGGGTGCAGACCTGGGTACGGACGTGCCCGAGAAGGAGGATCCCCATGATCGGCTTCATCATCGCTGGGCTCATCATCGGCGCGCTCGCGCGACTGATCAAGCCGGGCAAGCAGAACCTGGGCTGGATCGCCACCCTGCTGCTCGGGCTGGCCGGGTCGGTGATCGGCGGGCTGGTGGCCAACCTGATCGGCACCGGCGACATCTTCGAGCTCAACGTCATCGGTTTCATCGTCGCGGTCGTCGCGGCCGTCCTGCTGGTGGGCACCGCCGAGGGCCTGGCAGCGCGGACCAAGAAGGAGTGAGCTCGTTCGACCTGATGATCATCAACGGTTGGCGACGCGGTCACGTCGCCGACCGTTGATGATCACGGGCGGGCCGTCGTCCATAATCGGACGGGTGCCCCCACGTTTCGCCGTGAACTGTTCCATCCTGCTCGCCGACCGCCCGTGGCCGGCGCGGCTCGAAGCCGTAAGCGAGGCCGGCTTCGAGGCGGTCGAGTTCTGGTGGCCGTTCGACACGTCGACCCCGGCGGACGCCGAGGTCGAGGCGTTCGTCGCCGCCGTCCGCGACGCGGGACTGCGGCTGGTCGGACTGAACCTCTATGGCGGTGACCTGCCCGGCGGCGACCGCGGCGTCGTCTCGTGGCCCGGCCGCACCGGCGAGCTGCTGGCCAGCGCGCGCGTCGCGGCGACGATCGGCCAGGAGCTGGGCTGCCGATCCTTCAACGCGCTCTACGGCAACCGGCTGCCCGGCCACGACCCGGCCGAGCAGGACGACGTGGGCGTCCGCGCCCTCGGGCAGGTTGCCGCGGAGCTTGCCGAGATCGGCGCGACGGTGCTGATCGAGCCGGTCAGCGGTGTGGACGCCTACCCGCTGCGTACCGCGGACGACGCCGTCGCCGTCATCGACCGGGTCGCGGCCGAGACCGGCCAGGGCGGCCTCGGCCTGCTGCTCGACGTCTACCATCTGACCGTCAACGGCGACGACGTTTCCGCGGCCATCCGCCGGCACCGCGACCGGATCGCGCACGTGCAGCTCGCCGACGCACCCGGCCGCGGCGCGCCCGGCACCGGCGAGCTGCCGCTGAGGGCATGGGTCGACGAGCTCACGGCCGGCGGCTACGGCGGCTGGTTCGCACTGGAGTACGTGAGCACGGACGCCGACCCGTTCGCTCGGCGAGAGTCCTGGTTCGCATCCGACGACGGAAGAGGCAGCGCCGCATGACGACCATCGCATTCATCGGCCTCGGCGTGATGGGCGGCCCGATGGCCGCCAACCTGGTCACCGCAGGGTTCACCGTCACCGGCTACAACCGCAGCCCCGAGAAAGTGGAACGGCTGGTGGCCGCGGGCGGCCGGGGCGCGGGATCGGTGACCGAGGCCGTGGCCGGCGCGGACGTCGTCATCACCATGCTCCCCGACTCACCCGACGTGCGGGCGGTCATCCTCGGCGACGACGGCGTCGACGGCGTCCTGGCCGCCGCCGCGGCGGGCACGGTCGTCGTCGACATGAGCACCATCCGGCCCGACGTCGCCCGCGAGCTGGCCGCGGCCGGCGCCGAGCGAGGCGTGCCGGTCCTGGACGCACCGGTCAGCGGCGGCGAACAGGGCGCCGTCGACGCCACACTGTCCATCATGGCCGGCGGCGACGAGTCGGCGTTCAATCAGGTGCTGCCGGTGCTCGAGGCGCTCGGCTCGACGGTCGTGCACATGGGGCCGGCGGGGGCGGGCCAGACGGTGAAGGCGGCCAACCAGCTCATCGTCGCCGGCACGCTGGAGCTGGTAGCCGAGGCGCTGGTGTTCCTCGACGCGCACGGAGTCGACCGGGAACGGGCGGTCACCGTCCTGGGCGGCGGCCTGGCCGGCAGCGCCGTCCTGGACCGCAAGGGGCCGGCGATGCTGGCTCGCGACTTCGCGCCGGGGTTCCGGGTGGACCTGCACCACAAGGACCTCGGGATCGTCACCGCCGCCGCGCGTGAGGCAGGAGTGGTCGTCCCCGCCGGCGCGCTGGTGGCGCAGCTGATGGCGTCGCTGCGCGCCCAGGGCCACGGCTCGCTGGACCACAGCGCGCTGCTCCTGCTGGTCGAGCAGCTTTCCCGCCCGCGCCCATGATCATCAACGATCTCAGGTGTCATAGCGCCCGAAATCGTTGATGATCACCGGGAGGCGCCGTCCAGGAACACCGTCGTGATGGCGGCGCCGGCTTGCTCGGCCCCCAGCTGGCCCCGCTCGACCAGCCGCAGCCCCCGCTCGAGCAGGCCGGTGAACATCTCGAACAGGACCTCGGCGGGCAGATCGGTGCGCAGCTCGCCGTCGGCGACGCCGCGGCGCAGCAGGGCACGCACCGGCTCGGCCACGGCGCGATCGAACTCGGCGGGGTCGTCGACGTAGGTTTTCCCGACGTGGACGACGGCGGCGTACCTGGCCCCGGCGGCGATGAACGCGCGGGATGCCCGGGCCACGCCCTCACGCAGCGGCACCGTGTCGAGGGACGCGTCGGCGATACGTACGCTGAGCTCCTCGAACGCGGCTCGGGTCAGGCCGAGTAGCAGAGCCTCGCGGGTCGGGAAGTAGCGGTACAGCGTGGCCCGGCCGACGCCGGCGGCCCGGGCGATCTCGGCCATGCTGGCCGCGTCGCCGCGCTCGGCGAGCACCGACGCCGCGGTGTCGAGGATGCCCGCCGCGATGCGATCGCGCAGGGCCGGGTGCCGGACCATGCGCCCATCCTACGCACGTCTCATTGTCAGATGACCGTGTCTTGTGTTGAGATAGCTATGTCTCATCATTGGACGGAGGGTCATCATGGTCACGACGCGACGGCTGGGCCGCACGGACTTCGAGATCACCCCGATCGGGCTGGGCTGCCTGCCGTTCGGCGGCCCGGGGGTCACCGACCGGTTCTACGCCACCATCACGCAGCCGGTTGCCACCGAGATCGTCCGCGCCGCCCTCGCCGGTGGCATCACCTGGTTCGACACCGCCGAGATGTACGGCAAGGGCCACTGCGAGCGCACCTTGACCACGGCCCTGCGCGAGCACGGCATCGAGCCGGGCCGGGTCACCATCGCCACCAAGTGGACGCCGCTGCTGCGCCGGGCGTCCAGCATCGGCCGCACCATCGGCGCCCGGCACGCCGCGCTGCAGGGCTACCCCGTCGACCTCCATCAGATCCACATGCCGCACGGCGGTTTTTCGTCCATCGCCAGCCAGGTGCGCACGATGGCCGAGCTGCGCGCGGCGGGGAAGATCGGCGCGATCGGGGTGAGCAACTTCTCCGCGGCGCAGATGGAGCGGGCCCACCAGGTGCTGCGCGAGTACGGTCTGCCGCTCGCCTCGAACCAGGTCCAGATCAACTTCGTCGAGCGCGGCATCGAGCGTGAGGGCGTCCTGGAAGCCGCGCGCCGGTTGGGCGTGACGCTGATCGCGATGTCACCGTTGCGCACCGGCCTGTTCACCGGCGCGTTCCACGACGACCCCAGCCGCCTGACCTCGATGCGCCGCATCCGCCGCCGGCTGGCCGGGTTCAACGCCAGGACCCTCGCACGCACCGCCCCGCTGATCGACGAGTTGCGCGCCATCGGCACCGCGTACGGCGCCACCGTCGGCCAGGTCGCGCTGAGCTGGCTGACCACGTTCTACGGCGACACCGTCGTGGCGATCCCGGGCGCGTCCAAGCCCCGGCACGCCGCGGAGAGCGCGGCCGCGATGGACCTGCGGCTGACGGAGAAGGAGCTGGACCGCCTCGACGAGCTGTCCCGCGGGCTCAGCTGACGACGCCGGTGTAGGTCAGCACGAACGTCACGCTGGGCACCAGGAACAGCACCGCCACGGCGACGATGCCGCGGAAGGTCTGCTCGGCACGGACCAGCCGGTGATACGCGACGATCAGCAGCGGCACCAGGACCATCACCATCGGCAGCATGGTGCGCGGGAGGACGGTGCCGGTGGCGGCCATGACCAGCGACAGCAGCGCGGCCGCGGTCCACAGCGCCAGCCCCAGCAGGTACGTCCGCCGCGGGCCCAGCCGGACCGCGACCGTCGTGTACCCGCTGATGCGGTCAGCGCGCAGGTCGGCCAGCGTCGTGGGCAGGTAGAGCGCGGCGCCGACCAGCGTCCCGAGCACGGCCATCGCCCACGGGAAGGCGTCGAGCGGCCGCACCATCGCCCACCCGGCCAGCTGCCCCACCGTCCCGAGTGCCAGCGCGTTGACCGCGACGTCGGCGCCCGGCCGCGTCTTCAGCCGCAGCGGCGGGGCGCTGTAGGCCCACCCCACGACGACGACGGCGAGCGTCCCGGCCGCGAACAGCGGTCCGACCGCGAACGCCACGGCGACCGCGAGCGCCCCGGACCCGGCCGCGATCCGCCTCGCCGCCCTGGCCGAGATGCGGCCGCTGGTCAGCGGCGACCCGGCCTTGCGCGGGTTGAGGAGGTCGCCGCGCAGGTCGTTGGCGTCGTTCACGGCCAGCACGGACACCCACACCAGCGGCCCGATCACGACGGCGCCGACCGCCAGCGTCGGCAGCTGCTCCACGGTCGGCAGCATCCGCCGGGTGGCCAGCACGAAGCCCAGGTAATACGGCACGAGCGAGACGAACCAGAACCACGGCCGGCCGATCGCGAGAACGTCGCCGACGACCTGACGGGGCGCGGACCACAGCCGGACATTCGTATCGCGTGCCATGCCACCGATGCTTCCGGCCGGCGCCACCGCGCCGCCTCCCTCGCACGGGGGATCGGCGACCGGGACGTACCCCGTGCGAGGGGTCGGTGCGTCAGTGGCCGTGCAGCCCCGGCCGCTCGTACCGCAGCCCGCCGAACCACGCCCGCACCGCCCGGTCGTTGCGGGCCCGGTCGGCACCGGCCAGCGGCGCCAGCCGGAGCGAGGCGTGGAAGCTGTCGTGGCCGCTCACCGTCGCCAGCTCGCGGCCGTCGTCGTCGCGTGCCAGCGCCGGCTGTTCGCGCGGGTGCACCAGGAACCGGCCGCGCAGCACGTCCTCGGTGTCGTTGTCGGCGGCGCCGGCGGCCAGCAGGAGCGGTCCGCGGAACACCGCGACCGGCCGGTCGGAGAGGTCCGGTGCCGGCAGCGTCGTGTTGGCGAACGGCGGGACCATCGGCGTGCCAGCGACCGAGAACCACTCGTGCTGACGCAGGCGGAGCGTCACCCGGCTCCCCGGCGGCGGAGCCGGCAGCCGCACCCACCCGCCGGCGGCGTCGGCACGCACCGGCTCGCCGT
Source organism: Jiangella asiatica (assembly GCF_004349065.1). Taxonomy (GTDB): domain Bacteria; phylum Actinomycetota; class Actinomycetes; order Jiangellales; family Jiangellaceae; genus Jiangella; species Jiangella asiatica. The sequence goes on along the minus strand of NZ_SMKZ01000001.1, from coordinate 147,579 downwards.
CCACCCGCAGCTCGGCGACGGACGCCGTCGGGGGCACCCGCAGCCACAGGCCGCCAGCGCGCAGCGCCCGGCCGGCCGTCACCGTGACGACGTCGTCGTACGGGTAGTCCCCGGTCACCTCCACGACCGTGGCGCCGTCGTCGTCGTGCCTGGTCGTGGCGATGGGAACGTGCAGGCGCACGGCGTCGTCGTCGACGGTGACGGCGCGCTCGGCCAGGTGGTGCAGCGCGCGCAGCCCGTGGAACGTGCAGCACCACCACGCTTCCGGCGCGTAGTCGCTCACCAGCACGCCGCTCTCACCGGACAGCGTCTCGCAGCCGAAGTGGCCGGACGCGCGCTGGGTGTGCAGCAGCGCGTTGACCGCCGCCACAACCGCCCGGTCCAGCAGCGCCTCCTCGCCGGTCAGCTCGTGGAGCCGCAGGTTCAGCATCACCCAGTCCGCGATGCCGCAGCCCTCGGTGTTGACGTCCCACGGCAGCGAGACGCTCTCGGGCACGCCGCCGTGCGGCAGCTGGTACCGGTCGGCGACCACCTCGACCCGGGCGAGCGCGTCCTGCACCAGATGATCCGCACCGGTCAGCCGCCCGACCTCGACCTGCCCGCGCAGGGCCAGCAGGTAGCCGTGCATGTGGGCCCGCTCGACGTCCTCCGGCAGCGCCTCGGCCAGGGCCAGTGCCGCGTCCAGGGCGGCGTCCGCGGCCGGCTCGGAGCCGGCGGCCGCTGCGTACCTGGCCAGGGGCAGCACGACGGAGAACGGATCCAGCCGGAACTTCTGCCGGCCGGCGGCGCCCACCCATCGGCCCCACGCGGTCGTCCGGGCGGCGATCGCCACGGCCAGCTGCGCGGTGGCGTGCTCCAGCGTGCCGGTCAGCCGGTCCGGCGCCCACGACCGCGCGGACAGCAGCCCGTCGAGCAGCCGGCCGTGGCCCCACGCGCTGCCCTGATCGACCTGGGTCGACAGCGCCGGCGGGCCGAACAGGCCGTCCGGCTGCTGCGCGCCGAGCACCGCGGCGAGCACGGCCGCCGCCTTGTCCCGGTCGACCGCCAGGCCCATGGCCAGGGCGGCGTCGACGGCGTCGAGGTAGCGGCCGGACAGGTCGCCGCGGTAGTCCTGGAACAGCCGCGACGACCCGGCCGCCCACACGACGTCCTGCGTGACCAGCTCGACGGAGTACGGCGTCGACCGGGCGAGCTGGGCCGCGGCCGCCGCGACGTGCTCGCTCAGCGGCCCACCGAGATGGGTCGAGACCGGTCCTGGTGCCAGTGTCACTTGATCGCTCCTGCCGTCAGTCCGCGTTCGAAGGTGCGTTGCATGAGTCCGTAGAGCACGACGACCGGCAGCTGGATCAGCACCAGGGCCGCGAAGATCTTGGGCACGTCCACGAAGAACTCCAGCTGGAAGCTGGCCGGGACCACCGTGACCGTCCGCATGTCCGGCGACACCATGAACATCAGCGCCAGCAGGAACTCGTTCCAGGAGTTCAGGAACGTCCAGATGCCGACCATCACCAGCGCCGGCGCCGTCAGCGGGAGGTACACCCGGACGAACGCCCGCCAGGTGCCGGCACCGTCGACGACGGCGGCCTCGAGCAGCTCGTCGGGCAGGCTGTCGTAAGTGTTGCGCAGGATCACCAGCGCGAACGGCAGCGACAGGGCGGCGTACGGCATGAACAGACCCTGGTAGGTGCTCTGCCAGCCCAGCGCCGTCTCGAGCTCGGTCAGCGGCACGAGGATCGCCGCCACCGGGATCATCAGGCCGGTGAGCACGAGCACGTACAGTGCGGTGCGCCCGGGGAAGCGGAGCTTGCTGAACGCGAAGGCCGCCACGGACCCCAGCGCGAGCACCAGCACCACCGTCACGGCGGTGACGACGGCGCTGTTGAGCAGGTAGCGCCCGAGGCCCTGCTGCCGGAGCACCGCCGCGTAGTTGTCCAGGCCGCCGTCGCGCAGCGACACCGTCACCAGTTGGGCCAGCGGGAGCATCCACAGCACCGTGACGGCCGCCGCGAGCAGCAGGGCGAGCCGGCCGGATCTCACCGTCGGTCCTCCTTCAGGTAGCGCCGCAGCTGCAGCACGGTCACGATCAACGCCAGCACGAACACCGCGGTGCCCAGCGCCGCGGCCCGTCCGTCGCGCCCGTTGAGCAGCGTGGAGAACAGCAGCGTCGTCGGGGTCTCGCTGGCGTGGTCGGGCCCGCCCCCGGTCAGCACGTAGACCAGGTCGAAGGCCTTGAGCGTGCCGATCACGCCGAGGATCAGCAGGGCGTAGTGCGCCGGGCGCAGCAGGGGTGCCACCACGTACCGGACCACCTGCCACCGCGAGGCACCGTCGAGCGCGGCGGCCTCCAGCACCTCGTCGTCCAGGCCGGTGATCGCGGCCTGGTAGATCGCCATCGAGAAGCCGGTCCACATCCACACGTTGACGGCGGCGACCACCGGCAGCGCGGTGGCCGGGTCGGCGAGCCAGGGGTGGGCCAGTGCGTCCAGGCCGATGGCGCGCAGCGTGGAGTTGACCGAGCCGTTCGTGGTCTCCAGCAGGTCGGCGAAGAGATAGCCGACGACGACCGGCGTCAGCACGACGGGGAGGAACAGCAGGGTCCGCAGCAGCGCCCGGCCGGCACCGCGCCCGCGCAGCGCCACGGCCAGCAGCAGCCCGAGCGCCATCTGGACCGGGACGGTGAGGACGCCGAACAGCACCACGTTGCGGAAGGCGAGCCGGCTGGCCCGCGTCTCGAGCAGCCACCGGAAGTTGTCCAGGCCGACGAAGCTCAGCGTCGGGTCGAGCTCGCTGTTGCCGAGGAAGCTGGTCTGCAGGTTCTTCGCGACCGGCCAGGCGACGAACACGCCGAAGAGCAGGACGGCGGGCGCGACGTACAGCAGTCCTTTCGCGCCGCGCCGCCACCCCGCCTCGACGACGGCCGCGCGCTCAGGCGGACTCGGCCGCATCCTGGACCCGTCCGGCCGCCTCGTCCGGGCTGGCCGAACCGGCCGCGACCGCCACCAGCGCCTGCCCCAACGCCTCGGCCACCGTCGGCGACGGCACCTGGCGGTAGCCGGCCAGCCGCTCGTCGATCATGGTGACGATCGAGGCGCGCGGCTGGGCCGCCGGCTCGGGCAATGCACTGGGCTCGCGGGCCTGCGCGGTCACGGGGAAGTCGAGGAACGTGTCCATGAGGATCTGGCTGCCGTCGCCGCGGCTCAGGTACTCGGCCAGCCGGTAGGCCGCGCCCTTGTTCTCGCTGGCCTTGTTGACCACGACGATGCCGCTGACGTCGCCGGTGATGGGAGCGCCGTCGTCGCCGAACGGGAACGGGACGGCGTCGATGTCGTACCCGCCGACCCGGTCCAGCGAGTTGGCGTACATGTCCAGGTTCCAGCTGCCGTTGGCGAAGAACGCGGCCTGGCCCTGCGTGAACAGGTCGTACGCGTCGTTGTAGGTGGCCGCGCCGACCGCGCCCTCCTGGAACACGCCGTCGGCGAACAGCTGGCTCCAGGCCTCGAACGCCTCCACCAGACCCGGCGCCGTCCACTCCCCGGAGCCCTCCATGGCCGCGTAGAGCGCGTCGGCGTCGATGTCGGCGGCCAGTGCCAGGTAGTAGTCGGTGACCTGCCAGGCGTCCTTGCCGCCCAGGGCGATCGGGGCGATGCCCTGTGCCGCGAGGGCGTCGGCCGCCGCGACGAGGTCGTCGTAGGTCTGCGGCACCTCGACGCCGGCCTGCGCGAGCACGGTCCGGTTCACCCAGAGGAAGCCGGCCACGCCGTACCCGACCGGCAGGCCCAGCGTGGCGTCGTCGACCTGCCCGCGCGAGAGGGCCTCCGGCGCATACTCCTCGGCCCAGCCGTCGCCGCCGGCGGCTTCGGCGTAGTCGTCCAGCGGCTCCATGTACTGCCGGAACTGGTTGAACATCGCACCCGGCGACACCACGAACACGTCCGGCCCCCCGCCGGCGCGCAGCTGGGTCTGCAGCGACGTCTGGTAGTCCGCGATCGGCGCGAGCGCGCTGGTCACCTCGACGTCGGGGTTCTCCTCGGCGAACCCGGCGACGACGGCGTCGAACGTCTCCTGGGTGGGTGTCCAGGACTCGTACCGGATGGTGCCGGTGGCCGGCGCGGTCACCTCCGCCACCGCGGCGGTGTCGCTGCCACCGTCGTCGCCGCCACCTCCGCCGCCGCAGGCGGCCAGCAGCCCGGCGGTGCCGAGCGTCGCGATCGTCAGTCTGAGTCTCACTGTTGCTCCTCGCGTTCGGTGCCGGTCACGTGTCGTAACCGACTGAGTCCAGGTCGAAGTAGAGGCGGTAGTTCTCGCCGTCGACGTTCACGACGTAGGTGACGTCGATGCGGGTCACCTCGTCGCGGTGCTCCCAGCCCGAGACGTCGACCGTGGCCCGGTTCCAGACGTTGGCCTCGTACTCCGTGGTCGCGGAGATGCTCTCGGTGCCGCTGTGCAGGGTGACGGTGACCTCGTAGCTGTCCGGGGTCAGCGGCCACGCTCCCCAGCTGTTGACGTGGGCATACACCGTCGACGCGGCGGACAGGTCGAGTGGTTCGGCCGGCTCCACCGAGATGGTGCGCGGGTCCGCGCCGATCATCGGGCCGCCGTCGAACTCCAGCAGGTGGCTGCCGGCGTACGGCACGCCGGGGCCGTTGGCCGTGCTCGGCACGGCGCGGACGCTCACGACGCCCGGTCCGCCCTGCCAGCCCTGGGTGGTGCCGTCGTCGAAGTCGTAGAGGAGGTTCGCGACCGAGACCGTGACGGTCCGGCTGGACGTCAGCCCGTCCGGGCCGGTGGCCGTGAAGGCCAGCGGCACGTCCGCCGTCGGCGCGTCGGGCGCCACCCGCACGGTGACAGGGACGGTGACGCTGGCCGGTTCGCCCTCGGTGGGCACCGTGAACGGCACCGGCTCGGCCGACCAGCCGGCCGGCAGCCGTGCGGCCACCGTTCCGTCGACCCCGTCGGCCGCCTGACCCCACACGGTGACGTCGAACGTGATCTCCTCGCCCGAGCGGGCCCGGACGGAGCGCGGCTCGGCCAGCGCCTGGATCCAGGGTTCCTCGTCGCCGACCTGCCGGTAGCCGAAGGTCACCGGCCCGAACGCGGTGGCGCCCTCGGCCGCGACCGCGAAGTCGCGCCCGGACACCGCCCCGAGCACCGTGACACCGTCGCCGGCCGTCACCGTACCGCCGGCGTCATGCCAGGCGTCGCCGCCTCGGGTCTCGGAGCTGACGACGTAGTACAGCCCGGGCCGGAGGGTGACCGGCTCGGACAGCGCGGCGGACACGAAGCCGTCGGCGTCGGGCCGGCCGCTCAGGTCGACGGCCGCCGACGCGACGATCCGGCCCTCGACGTCGACGATCTTCACGCGGTGGACGTCCTCGTTGCCCTCGGCCTTGAACCGGCCGAGGCTGGTGACCTCCACCGGGTGCGGGCCGACGGCCACTCGCATGCCGACCTGGTCGTAGCCGTCCGAGCGCAGCGGCGCTCCGTCGGCGTCGTAGTCCTCCACCGCCGGGCCGGATCCGCTCGGGTCGGCGGTTTCGGGCGCGGTGCAGGTCAGGCAGCGCGCCCACAGCGGGCCGCGGGAACCGGCCGGCAGCTCGGCCTCGACGGTGCCGGCGGCGTCGGCGGTGACCGTTCGCGCACGACCCGGGCCGAGCAGCACCCGGTACTCCTCGCCCGGCGTCTGGTTCTGCCAGCGCACGGTGACCGGCGTGGGCAGCTCGCCGCGCACGGAGATCTGGTACGACAGCGGGTCGGCGTAGGTGACCGTCAGCGGGACCTGCCGCCAGGTGTAGTGCACCGACGACCCGCTCATCGCGTCGGTGAGGTACGGCGCCAGCACCAGCCGGTCGTGCTCGGGCTGCAGGCCGTAGCCGTAGTGGTAGAGCCCCCACGCCGGCATCACCGTCGTGGGGAACCAGACCCCCGACGCGGTGCTGCTCAGCGGGTTGTCACGGTCCCACGCCGTCGCACCGTGGAACCCGTCGGCCTGGTAGCGCAACAGGAAGCTCGCAACCGCGGTCTGCAGCACCTGCGGATCGTCCAGCAGCGGCAGCCCGGCGTAGTAGTCGCCGTCCGGAGCGCCGTACCACCCCCCGTTCTCCCCGCCCTTGCCGGCCGTCCGCGCGATCGCGTCCTCGACGTAGAGGTCACGGACGTTCATGGGGTGCAGGTCGTGGTTGTGCTCGGCGTTATGTGCCTCGATGGCCCGGACGATCGCCAGCATGCGGTCGCGGTCGGTGATGTCGGTCTTCAGTACGGCCGCGTTGACCGGCAGGTAGAGGGCGTCCTGGTTGCCCGTGCCGTACAGGAACGTGTTCGTCTCGGGCGACCAGAAGCCGCCGTCGGCGACGTCGCGGTTGAAGTGGGTTCGGATCGTGTCGGCCAGCGCGGTCAGCTCGCCGGCGCGGGCCTCGTCGCCGAGCACCTCGCGCTCCAGCTCCGCCCACCGCGTCAGCGCGTCGTAGAGCAGGACCGTTGTGTAGCCGTTGAATTCCCCCGTCGAGCTCTCCCAGTAATCGTTGTCGTAGTCGGCCTCGCTCAGGTCCGGCTTGACGTTTCGGACGAACCGGGTGGCCGGCTCGGTCCATCGGGTGACGAGGTGGTCCAGGGCGCGGTCGACGCTTTGCTCCATCGACGCCAGCCAGTCCCCGTCGCCGGAGAGCTCGTACGCCTTGGCCACGCCCAGCGCGTAGCCGGACACCTGGTCGCCGTAGTCGTGGCCCCAGGTGGAGCCGAAGCCCGGGTAGCAGCAGATGACCCGCCCCGACGGCTCGATCAGGTGGTCGCGGATGTCTTCGAGCCCGGCCTGGAACGCGCCGATGGAGCCGGCCTCCGGGAACAGCTCCAGCAGCTGCCCGATCCAGTGCATCTCCAGCGGCGGGACCTCCGACTGCAGCTGCGGCTGCTCGGTCGAGGCGCCCTTGTCGACGTCCTGCATCATCCAGCGCGCGTAGTCGTTGACCGCCGCGCTGAGAGCGTCCTCGTCGACCCCCTCCAGCTCGCCCAGGTCGTAGTAGTCCTCGTGGTCGGCAACCCCGAGCTCGAGAGTGACCTCGTCCACCTGGCCGGCCGTCACCGGCACCGGCTGGAAGACCGGCGAGCCGTCCTTGGTGGTCTGGTAGCCGTAACCCAGCGGGTTCGGCCCCGCGTAGCGCAGGCCGCCGGCGGCCGTCGCCACCGCGGCGTTCAGCACCGCCCCGGCGTCCTCCCCCGAGCGCCAGAGCTCCGTGGCACGGCCGGAGTCGACGCCGTCGCGGGCGGTCCGGCCGGTGACGGTCAGTGCGGTCTCGGTCGTGGCGCTGAGCAGATCGAACGACACCTGCTCCTTCGACGTGCGGATGTTGGTGTCGAGGTTGTCGCCGCCGGCCAGCCAGCTCTCCTGGTAGCTGTCGACCAGGTGCCCGCCGACGGGGAAGTTGCCGCCGTCGCCCGGCCAGCGGATCTGCTCGACGGCGCCGTCGGCGAACGTGAGCGCCGGCGTGCCCTGCTCGATCAGGCTGGTGTCGGCGGCGTAGGTCCGCCGCAACGTGAAGTCGAGGGCGTCGGCGCTGACGGCGAACGTCCAGGACTCGGCGGCCAGCTCGGTGGTGAACCGCACCTCGACCGTGGCGCCGTCGACCGCGACCTCCGGGTCGGCCGCGAGCTCAAGCGAGGTGACCTCGCCACCGTCCGCCGTCAGGCTGGAGTGCAGGCCCCGCGCGTGGTCGAGCTGCTCGTGACCGTCGACGGTGAGGCTGCGGACGACGGCGCCACCGTCGACGTCGAGGACGGCGCAGTACCGCTCGCCGCACATGGTGACCGTCCCGGCGCCCTCGTCCTGCTCGACCGACCAGCCCGCGGTGGACGCGGCGGCGGTGGCGGTGGCCGGGCCCGACGTCGTCGCGGCGCCCACCGGCGTCGTGCCGGCCAGCGTGGCGAGCACGGCGCCGGCAGCGACGAGTGCGGAAAGCAGGCGACGCGACGACGTGGTGTGGCCGGGCCTGCGGTGCGGGCGATGCGTACCGGGCGTCATGGCACCTCTCCTGTCGGTGGGATCAGGTTGCGAGCCGCGCTGCGAAGTATTGAACCGTTTTTACTGCCGCGAAGCTAACGCCTCGCCGCAGGCCCGTCAACACCGGTTCTCGCCGCGCTCCTCGGCACCGCGCCGCAACGTTCGCGCTGACCAGGGCAGTCACCGGCCACGGAAACATGGCACAATGCGTCTATCAGAGCATTGGAGGTTGATCCGGTTCAATGACGAAACAGAGTCGCCTGCCAACAGGCATCCGCGAGGTCGCCCAGCTCGCGGGCGTCTCCATCGGCACGGTCTCGAACGTGCTGAACCGGCCCGAGGTGGTGGCCGAGCGGACGCGCCGGCGGGTCCAGGACGCCATCGACCGGCTGAACTTCGTCCCGAACCGGGGTGCCGCGGACCTGCGCTCCGGGCGCAGCCGGATGATCGGCCTGGTGGTGCCCGACATCACCAACCCGTTCTTCGCCGAGGTCGCCCGCGGCGCCGTCGACGCCGCGGGCGAGAGCAACGTGGCCGTCGTGCTGTGCAACAGCGACCAGGACCCGGCGAAGGAGGACCGCTACCTCGACGTGCTCGAGGAGCACCGGGTCGCCGGTGTCGTCATCAACCCGCTGGCCGCGATCCCCGACCGGCTCGCCGCGCTGCGCGACCGCGGCTCACGCGTGGTGTGCGTGCACCGGTCCGTGCGTACCAGCGAGTTCTGCTCGGTCGCGGTCGACGACGTCGAGGGCGGCCGGATCGCCACGGAGCACCTGCTGAGCCTCGGCGCGCGCAGCGTCGCGCTCGTCAACGGCCCCGTCTCGCTGCGGCCGTGTGCCGACCGGCGCCGCGGCGCCCGCCAGGCGATCAAGGCCGCCGGGCTGCCGGCCGACGCGCTCACCGAGGTCACCGCCGCCTCCATGACCATCAACGACGGGGTGGAGGCGGCCGGCCAGCTGCTCAAGGGGCCGGCGCTGCCCGACGCCGTCTTCTGCACGAACGACCTGCTCGCCATCGGTGTCACCCGCCGGCTCACGCGGGCCGGCATCGCGGTGCCCGGCGACGTCCCCGTCGCCGGCTACGACGACATCGACCTCGCCGCGGAGGCCACCATCCCGCTCACCTCCGTCGGCCAGCCGAAGTACGGCCTGGGCTACCGGGCCGCGCAGCTGGTGCTGGCCGAGATCGCCGAGGACGAGGGCCACCGACACGAGCGGGTCGTGTTCCACCCGCAGCTGACCGTGCGCGACTCCTCACGTCGCTGAGCCGGGCTCAGACACCCCTGAGTGGCTTGCCAAAATGTCGGCAGCGGCCTCGGCGGTCACCCGGGCGGCACCGTAGGTGAGCACGTGGTGCTCGCCGAGCACGTCGGCCACCGGGTTCACGTCGTGGTCGACGACGACGAGGTCCGGCCGCAGCTCCCGGGCCGCCGCCACCAGACCGACCTGCCAGGGCCGGCGCCGCACCCCTCGGACACCGACGACGACCCGCCGGTCCGGGTGTTCGGCCAGCACCCCGGCGAGGTCCGGCCCCGCCTCGGTCAGCCGGACGACGACGGTGCCCGGCACCCGCGCCGCCAGGTGCTCGGCCACCCCCCACGGGATCGGCCCGGCGGCCATGGACGGCTCGTCCTCGAGCTGCAGCACCAGCGGCGGCGCCTCCAGTCGCAGGTCACCGGCCGTGGTCACCGCGCGCCGCGCGGCGCCGGTGGCGGCGCCCGCGGCGACCGGGACCGGCGTGACCCCGGCCAGCCAGCGGCGCAGCGACGCCACCCGCCCGGCCGCCTCGGCCAGCCGCTGCTCCGGTAGGCGGCCGGACTCCACCGCCTCGACCAGCGCGGACGCCATCGCCTCCAGCGTCTCCGGGCCGACGGTGTCGCCGCCCACACAGAGCGCGTCGACACCGGCCAGCAACGCCAGCACGGCTCCCTCGGGATGCCCGACGGTGCGGCTGATGGCGTGCATGTCCATGCCGTCGGTCATGACGAGGCCGTCGTAGCCGAGCTCCTCGCGCAGCAGCCCGGTGATGACCGGGCCGGACAGCGTCGCCGGCCGCTCGCCGTCGATGGCGGGGAACCGGATGTGCGCCGTCATCACGATCTTCACGTCTGCCTTGACCGCGGCCCGGAACGGCGGCAGGTCGCGCTGGTGGATGACCTCCAGCGAGTCGTGGATGGACGGGACGGTGAGGTGGCTGTCCTCGCTGGTGCCGCCGTGGCCCGGGAAGTGCTTGGCGGTGGCGGCGACGCCCTGCGCCTGCTGGCCGGCGACGAACGCCGCGACGTGCCGCGACACCAGGTCCGGGTCGAAGCCGAACGACCGAGCCCCGATGACCGGGTTCTGCGGGTTGGAGTCGACGTCGGCCACCGGCGCGAAGTTGAGGTGGACGCCGCAGGCCCGGAGCCTGGCCGCGATCTCGGCCGCCACCCGCTCCGACGCCTCCGGGTCGTCCAGCGCACCGAGCGCGGCGTTGCCGGGCAGCGTCGAGCCAGCCGCGACGTCGAGCCGGGTGACGTCGCCGCCCTCCTCGTCGATGCCGACCAGGAGGTCCGGGTTGGCCTCGCGCAGCGCGGCCGTCAGCTCCGCCACGCCGGCGTCACCCCGCGAGGGGTCGACGTTGCGGCCGAACAGGACGACGCCGCCCAGCCCTTCGGCCGCCAGCCGCCTCAGCCAGGCCGGCGGCGTGGCGGCACCGAGGAAGCCCGGAAACATCGTGGCGAGGGCGAGCCGGCGCAGCTCCGCGCGGCCCGCGTGCAGATCGGTCATGTCAGCCCTTCACCGCCCCTGACACCAGACCCGAGGTCATCCGGTGCTGGACGAACAGGAAGAAGATCATCACAGGGATCGCGATCACCACGCTGCCGGCCATGATACCGGCCCAGTCGCTGGCCCGATTGGCCTCGGTGAACGTCTTGAGCCACAGCGGAAGCGTCATGTTGTCCGGTCTCGTCATGACCACGAGCGCCAGCGTGAACTCGTTCCAGGCCTGCAGGAACGCGTACACCCCGCTGGCGACCAGGCCTGGCGCCAGCAACGGGAGCGTGATGCGGAAGAACGCCTGCACCCGGCTGCAGCCGTCGACGAGCGCCGCCTCCTCCAGCTCACGCGGAACGCCGTTGACGAACCCGCGGAGCATCCAGATGGTGAACGGCACCACCGCGGCCACATACAGCAGCGACAGCCCGACCACGCTGTTCAGCAACTGCCACCCCTCCAGCAGCTTGAACTGCGAGATGAACAGTCCCTCGGCGGGGATCATCTGGATGATCAGCACCGCCAACAAGAAGCTGCGGCGGCCGCGGAACCGGAAGCGCGACAGCGCCAGCGCCGCCAGGAACGCGAACAGCAGCGCCGCGGCCACGGTGATCAGCGTGACGGTCGCGCTGACCCGCAGCGCGCTGAGGAAGTTGCTCTCGAAGACGCGCTCGTAGGCCGCCACCGTCCCGCCCACCGGGAAGAACGTCGGCTCCGGACTGCGGATGCGGTTGAACGGCAGGAACGAGCTGTTCAGCATCCAGTAGACCGGGAACGCCCAGACGACCGCGATCGCCACGGCCAGGGCGCCGAACCACCTGCGACGGCGCCGCGGCGACGAGCGCCGCAGCTTCGGACGCGGCGGCGCTGAGCGCGGCCCGCGCGGCCGGTCACCTGTCGCCGTCGTCGACGGTGTCAGCGTGCTCACAGCTCCTCCTCGCGGACCAGGACGCGGACGTAGTAGAGGCTCAACGTGACGGTGAGCAGCAACATGAACCACGACGCCGCGGCCGCCATCCCGAACTCCCCCTCGCCAAGACCCAGCCGGTAGATGTAGGTGCCGATGAGGTTCGTCTCCGCGGTGACGCCGCCGGCGTCCTGCAGCACGAAGATCTGCGTGAAGACCTTCAGGTCCCAGATGATCTGCAGCAGGCCGACGATCAGCAGCACCGGCCTGACCAGCGGCATCGTGATGGCGCGGAACCGCTGCCAGGCCGAGGCGCCGTCGATGGCGGCCGCCTCGTGCAGCTCGCCCGGCACCTGCGTCAGCCCGGCGTAGACCGCGAACGCCACGAACGGCACGCTCATCCACACGACGATGACCGTCGCCACGACGAAGAACGAGAGCTGGTCGATCAGCCACGAGTGCCCGGCGAACTGCTCGAACCCGGCCCTGACCAGCACCCAGTTGATGACGCCGTACTGAGCCTCGAACAGCCACTGCCACACCGTCAGCGACGCCAGGTGCGGCATCGCCCAAGCCAGCAGCAGCCCGATCTGCAGCGTGAGCCGCGGACCGGTGCCGGTCAGCGTCATGAGCACGGCGAGCGCCACGCCCAGCACCATCGTGATGGCCGCGTTCGCCAGGCAGAACACCACCGATCGGACGATGACCGTCCACAGGTAGGAGTCGGTGACCAGCTCGACGTAGTTGTCCAGCCCCACCCACTGCGGCGGCTGGCCGAACTGCTGTGCCAGCCCGTACTCCTGGAACGACATCACCGCCTGGCGCACCAGCGGGTAGCCCAGCGCGGCGGCCAGCACCAGCACCGCCGGCACCAGCAGCACATACGGCAGCAGGCCCTCGCGGCGCCGGCGGGGCTTGCCCCCACCCGCCGGCGCGCCGGCGCCCGCGGACGGCGCGCCCGCGGGGACGGGCCCGGCCGGACTAGCCGAGCTGGTCGGCGATGGCGGCATCGGCATCCTCGGCGAGCTGCTGGACGTCGCCACCGTTCGCGATCGCGACGAACAGGTCCTCCAAGATCCGCGACCCCTCGACCGACGCCCAGCCGGCCGCTGCCGGGGTCAGCTTGGCGTTCGTGACGGCCTCGACGGTGGCCGCGGCGAACTCGTCGGTGCCCAGGCCCGCGGCGAGCGACGTCTTGGCCGGGGTGAGGCCGTTCTCGGCGTACTGGCTCTGGAACTCGTCGCTGAGCATCAGCTCCACCAGGTTGCGGGCCAGCTCCTGGTTCTGCGAGGTGGCGGAGACGGCGATGTTGGAGCCGCCGAGCAGGACCGGCGCGGGCTCCCCGTCACTGCCGGGCAGCGCGAAGACGCCGACGTTGGCCATCATGTCCGGGCAGCCGATCGCCGGGTCCTCGATGCTGCCACGCAGCCAGCCGGGGCGCAGCGCCATGCCGACCTCACCGGCGCAGAACGGGACGTGCCCGTCGGCCTCGTTGGCGTCCTTCGGAGCGCCCGACGCCTCGGCGAACAGCCGCTGCACCAGCTCCAGGCCGGCCTGCGACTCCGGCGACGACAGCGAGCCGACCCACTCGCCGTCCTCCTCGACGGCGAACTCGCCGCCGGCGTCCCAGAGGAACGCGGCGCCGTCACGCCAGTCCTGGCCGGGCAGCCAGAATCCGGAGAAGTTCGGGACGTCGGCGTTGTCCTGCTTCAGCTTGACCGCCGCGTCGACGAACTCCTGCATCGTCGTCGGGATCTCGATGCCGGACGCCGCGAACAGGTCCTTGCGGTAGAAGACGTAGGCCGACCCGGCGTACAGCGGGACGGCGTAGGTTTTGCCGTCGGCGCTGCCGGCCTCGACGAAGCCCTGCAGCAGGTCGTCGCCGCCCAGGTCCGGCAGCAGGTCGGTGATGTCGCTGAACGCGCCGACCGTGGTGAACGTCGGCGCCTGCGTGTTGCCGACCTCCACGACGTCCGGGGTCTCCGACTCGCTGCCCAGCGACGTCGTCAGGCGGTCGACCAGACCCTCCCACTGCTGCTCCTCGATGGTCAGCGTCGAGCCGGGGTTCTGCTCCTCGAACTCCGCGACCAGCCAGTCGCGCATCGACTGCGGGGTGTCGGGTCCGTTGATCCACAGCCGGATGTCGGCGGGTTCCGGGGTGCCGCCGGCGGCGGGTTCGGTGCTGTCGTCGCCGTCACCGCCGCACGCGGAGAGGGCGAGCGCCGCGGCGGCGAGGCCGGCGGTGAGTAGTCGTGCTCTGTTCACGGCGGTTCCTCCTGTGCACGCGCAAACTGGAAGGCGACCTTTCTATATGTGCCCCTACTGTAAGGTTTCCTGCCAATTCCGCCAGTCACAGTTCCGTAACACCCTGTTGGGAATGATCACGTTCAGCACGAGATCTCGTGTCGCACCATGCTTGTAGGCCTGGTGATGCGCGAGATCTCCTCGTGATGGCTGGAGCGCGAGCAACCGGCGCCCATCCGCACGCTCCCCGATCCATGCGCCGAGCAACGGCTCGCGACGAGCACGTCACCGCCGCCGACGGACGGAGTGCACCCACCCATCCGGGGCCATCACCAGGATCATCTGTGCTTCACCATGCGTGCAGGCATGGTGCGACACGAGATCTCGTGCTGAACGTGATCATTCCGGCCGGAGCCGGGGTGCACCCACCCGCCGCGGGGACGGCGAGGGCGCGGGGATCAGTCGGTGGTGGTGAAGAGGTACTCGCGGGCGTGGGTGACGGCGGTGAGGACGGCGCCGCGCAGGACGGGGGCGGACGAGACCGCCGTCGGGACCACCCGCGGGTTCACCGGGGCGATCCGGCGCACGTCGTCGCCGACCAGCTCGCACAGCCGCTGACCGCCGGCCGCACCGATCTCGCCCGCCATGACGACCAGCGCGGGGTCGACGACGGCGCAGACGGACGCCACGCCGAGGGCAAGCCGGTGGGAGAAGTCCCGCAGGAACCCCTCCGCGGCCGACCCGCCGGCCAGGGCGGCCCGCACCGCCGCGGCCGCACCGTCGGCGAGGATGCCGTGCTCGTCGGCGAGCTCGTCGACGGCGCCGGCGCCGACCAGCGCCTGGAACGCGCCTTTCGCCGGCCGCTCGACGCTGGCCGGGGACGGGACGCCGGGCATCGGCAGGTATCCGATCTCGCCGGCCGCCCCGGTCGCGCCGCGGTGCAGGTGACCACTCAGCACGACCGCGAGGCCGACGCCGCGCCCGACCCACAGCAGCACCATGTCGTCGACGTCGCGGGCGGCGCCCTCGGCCCGTTCGGCGACGGCGGCGAGGTTGACGTCGTTCTCGAACGCGACGTCGCACCCGAGGTCGGCGGCGAGCAGGTCGCGCAGGCCGCGGTGCCATCCGGGCAGGTCGAAGGAGAGCTCGATGTCGCCGCTGGTGGGGTCGACGACACCGGGCATACCGATGACGACGTCGTCGACGTCGGCGACGCGGATGCCGGCCTCGGCCGCGGCGGCCAGCGCCATGTCGTGGATGAGCCGCTTGGGCTCGGGCCCGCCGTCCAGCGGCTGCGACACCTGGCCGACCACGGCGCCGGTGACGTCGGCGACGCCGGCGACCGCGAGGTCGGGGTTGAGCTCCACCCCGATCGAGTACGAGCAGCCGGGACGGACGGCGTACACCTCGGCGCTGGGCCCGCGGCCGGCCGAGCGGGTGCCGACCACCTCGACGAGGCCGCGTTCCTGCAGCCGGGCCAACAGCTGCGACGCGGTGACCTTGGACAGGCCGGTCAGGCGGCCCAGGTCGACCCGGGTCAGCGGCCCGGCCGTGAGCAGCAGCTCCAGCGCGCTGCGGTCGTTGATGGCCCGCAGCAGGCTCGGCGTGCCAGGTCGTTGCGACACGGCGTCTCCGATTCGGCATCTGGAAACAGTCTTGTGAAAAGAATTCTTGGCGACACCGTACCTCCCCGCCTACGTGACGGGCGAGTACCGACGGCCGTGACCCCTGGACTCTACGTGCTCCGCGGACTAGACCTGAGGTTGATCGCACTCACCGCCACGGAAGGGACGACGCCCATGTCCCGAAGCCTGCCTCGACTCGTGTCCTTGCTACTCATCGTGCCCGTCGTCACTGTGACCATGGCCGGCGGCACGCCCGAGCCGAAGTCGCTGCCGCTGCCGGTCGACTTCGCGCCGGAAGGCATCGCCGTCGGCGGCGGGTCCACGTTCTACGTCGGTTCCCTGGCCGACGGCGATATCTACCGCGGCAGCCTCCGCACCGGCGACGGCGACGTGCTGGTCGACGCGCCGCCCGGCCGGATCGCGGTGGGCCTCAAGGTCGACCAGCGCCGCAGCGACATCGTCGTCGCCGGCGGCCCGAGCGGCGAGCTCTACGTCTACGACAGCCGCGACGGCGCCCCCGTCGACGACGTCCAGCTCGCCCCGGCCGGCACCGCGTTCCTCAACGACGTCACCCTGACGCGGCGGGCCGCGTACGTCACCGACTCGTTCAACCCGGTGCTGTACGAGGTCCCGCTCGGGCGGGACGGCCTGGGGACGCCGCGGACCATCCAGCTCAGCGGCCCGGCGGCCGCCATCGCCGGCGACTTCAACCTCAACGGCATCACCGCGACGCCGAACGGCCGCACGCTGATCGTGGCGCACTCCGCCCTCGGCGCCGTCATGACGGTCGACCCGGTCACCGGCGCCAGCCGCCAGATCGCCGTCACCGGCGGCACGCTGACGCCGGGCGCGCAGGACGGCGTCCTGCTCGACGGCCGGACGCTGTGGGTGGTGGAGAACTTCGCCAACAGGGTGGTCGGCATCCGGCTCGGCCACGACCTCGCCACCGGCCGCATCACCGACATCGTCACCGACGACGACGTCGGCGGCCTGTTCCGCATCCCCACCACGGTGGTTGAGCGCGGAGACCGGCTGGCGGTGGTCAACGCCCGGTTCGACCTCGGCATGCCGCCACCGCCCGGCAGCGACTTCGACGTCGTGGTGTTCGACAAGCCCTGACACCACCGCCCTAGAGTTCGACCATGACCGAGCAGTCCGTGTTCATGGTCACCGGGGCGTCCCGCGGCATCGGCGCGGCCACCGCGCGCCTCGCCGCGGCGGCCGAGGCCGGCTACCGCCTGGTGCTCACCGGCCGGACGATCGCGCCGCTGCGGGCTCTGGCAGGCGAGCTCGGCGGCCCGGACCGCGCGATCGCCATCGCGTGCGACAGCACCGACTGGACCGCGCTGTCCGGCGCCGTCGACCAGGTCCTCGACCGCTGGGGCCGGCTCGACGTCGTCGTCGCCAACGCCGGCATCAGCGTCACCACGTCGTTCCTCGGCGAGGGCGGCGAGCCACCTGAGCGGTGGCGCGACCTGGTGCTCACGAATGTCTACGGCCCTGCTTTGACCGCGCGCGCCGTCCTCCCCGAGCTGCGGCGCACCCGCGGCCACCTGGTGCTGACGGGGTCCGCGGCCGGCCGCGGGGTGCGGCCGGGCAACCTCTACGCGGCCACGAAATGGGCGGTCACCGGCCTGACACAGTCGATCCGGGCCGAGTGCGTGGGCACCGGCATCCGGGTGACGCTGATCCAGCCGGGTCTCGTCGACACCGGTGCGATCCCGCCGAGCCGGGTCGCCGACCCCAAGCTCCGTCCCGACGACGTCGCCAGGGCGGTGCTCTACGCGGTCGGCCAGCCGCCGCACGTCGACGTCAACGAGATCCTCGTGCGCCCGGTGGGCCAGCGCGCCGACCGCTGACCCGTCCCCGTCGGTTGGACAGGGTCCCCATCGGTGATGGCATGCTGTCCGGCATGACCGCCGGAGCCGAGCTGACCCTGGATCAGCTCGCCGGCGACGCCGCGGTGGAGCGGCTCTACCGGCAGGTCTTCGCGGTGCTGGCACGCGAGTCCGGCGCCATGATCTCCGACGTCGAGCTGCTCGACGTCGACGAGGCCATCCTCGACGCGTTCGCCGACGCCGGCCGCGACGGACTCACCGTCGACCAGGCGGTCGCCGCATGCCGGCCCATCGACCCCGGCCTGGTGCACCGCCGCTTCGAAGTCCTGCGCGACTACGCCGCCATCAGCAAGGTGGTCGATCGCCCCAACGAGCGGTACCACCGCGCCGCGTTCGCGCCGTACGTCATGCTGCTGTTCCTACGCCGGATGGCCGAGCAGGGCGGCCAGGCCGAGCTGCACCAGCTGCTCACGCTGGAGCACGTCGGGGTGACGGCGTCCGACGCGGTCCCAGAGACCGGCCGCACCTCGATCAACCGGCTGACCAGGATCTTCCGCCATCTCGGCAACGAGCTGGCCATCCTCGCCGCCGGCAGCACCGCCGAGCAGCTCGGCGACCACGCGCAGTTGCTCTGGGGCAACCAGACCCTCATCGGACAGGCCGAGGACGTGCACGCGGTCGCCCTGGACCGCTGGCCTCAGCTCGACGGCGAGTGCGCCGCGCTGCGGGTCGCGCTGGCCGCCTACGGTGACGCGGTCGAGAAGGCGGCCGGCCGGCTGATCGAGCGGGCCGGCACCACCCGCGCCCTCGGGCTGCTGTCGGTGGAGTCGTGGCTGAGCTTCGCCCGGACGGCGTCGGAAGACGACCTCGCCGGGGTGCTCGACAGCTTCGTCTTCGACGCGCCCGCGCCGTGGTTCTCGCCGACGCTGGTCACCGAGGCGGTCGAGAGCGGCCGTAGTTCCTCCACCGTCCGCCAGCCCCCGCCGCGCCCGGAGTCGGCCACCGCGCCGCCGCCACCCGACATCACGCCGGTCGACGACGCTGCTCGGCTGCGCCAGACCGCGGAGCTGCTGCTGCGCGGGGCCGACGCCGTGTGCGTCGCCGCCGTACTCGACGACGCCGACGACTGGCTGGCCGCCCGGCGCGCGCTCGCCGACCTGACTGCCATCCACCACCATCCCGACCTCGAGTACGAGCTGACCTGGTCCGACGGCCTGCGCATCGACATCGGCGGCAGCGCGTCGTGGGTCTCGGACGGATCGTTCCGCCGCACCCCGCCGGAGACGAGCGCCGCCTGACATGACCGACGACGACACCGCCCTCTGGTGGGCGCGCTACCGCGCGGGCGGACCGCAGCGGGTCGCGCCCGCGAGCGCCTACCCGGCCGGCATGACGCGCCTGATCGAGCCCGATGCCGGCGCGGTCTGGCTGCTCCCCGAGCTGCCGCCGGGCGCGCGGCCGGACGTGCTGGACGAGCTGGGCCTGCCGGGCGTCGCCGTCGACCAGCGGGGCGACACCGCACGCGTGCTCGCGGCCTGCCTGCGCTGCTGCTGGACCGAGCCCAGCGGCCCGATCTGGCCGGCGGCGCCGGCACCGTTCGACCAGGTGCTCGCCGTGTTCCGAGCGGTCACCGGCAGCCGCGACGAACGCGCGCTGCACGCGGCGGTGATGGGCGCGCTGCGGCGGCTCGCCGGCGCCGGCTGGGTGCTGTTCGACGAGGACACCAGGACCGTCCGGCTCGGGCCGCGGGTGGCGGCCTGGTCCGCCGCCGAACTCAGCACGCTGCGCGAGCTGTGGCGCTCGCTGCCGCTGCCCCCGCCGACGACGGGGTCAGGGTCACCCTCGGCGCCGCGTGCGGCCGAGGAGCCGGCCGCGACGGACCGGGAGACCTACGAGTGAACGGCTCCGTGTTCGACGCCGCCCTGGCCGAGCTGGGCGAACGACACCGCGACGAGGTCCTCGCGGCCTTCGCCGCCCTCGAGCACGGTCGCGAGCCGGTCGCGGAGGCGCAGCTGCTGGCGCTGCGCGACGCCACCGTCCGGCGCGACCTGCAGCGCCTGCTGAACCGGGTGGGTCGCACGCTGGTCCGGGTCGGCGGCACGCACTGGACGTCCGGGTTCCGCGACGACGTCACCGCCGCCCTGTCCGCCGAGGGGACCGGCGCGCAGACGTCGATGGACCGGGCCGTGCTGGTGCTCGTCCTCGTGCACTCCGTCGCGATCCCGCGCAGCCAGGGGCTCATCGGCGGCGACTCCTGGACGTCGGGGCACCCCACGTCGGTGGACGAGCTGATCCGCTACACCCAGCTCCCGCGCGGTGAGATCCGGCCGGCGCTGCAGCGGCTGCGCGCGGCCGGGCTGGTGCAGATCGCGCCGGCGCGCGGACGGACCACCGTCACCGACGGGCCCGCCTACCTGCCGGGCCCGGCGTTGCACCGGCTCACGAAGGCCGCCCGGCAACGCCTGGAGCACGAGCTGATCCTCGCCGCCGCGCCGGACAGCCCGCTGGCCGCGGCCATCCGAGCGCGCCGCCCCGGCCGGCCCACCGACGAAGGGAGTGACGACACGTGAGCCCAGCCTCGGGCGCTTTCGACATCGTCGGCGAGCGGGTGCTCGTCGGCGTCCAGGTGGTCGACATCTCCCGGCTGTCCACGCACCCGGTGCCGATGATCGGCCAGGGCCTGGTCACCGTCGCCGGGCAGGGGCCGAAGGACTCCAACGGTGCCGGGAAGTCGTCGTTCATCGCCGCGCTGAGCCTGCTGCACGCGGACGAGCAGTGGAAGCTCGCCAGCGGTGCCGCCGGAGCGGCCGAGCTGCTGTTCACCGCCGAGCTGGCCGCGCAGGAGGGCAGCTGGTCCAACGTCGACCGCGGCTACGTCATCGGGGTCTTCGCACCGCCCGGCACCACCGGCCGCACCGACCCGACCGCCGAGACCCTCACGGTCTGGCTGCGCATCAACCGCAAGGCGCCCTACCTCGACGTGCGGTGGACCGACGGGTTGCACGTCCCGTACGGCGCCACCGAGGCCGAGCGCGCCGCGCGGGTCGACGAGCTGTGGCAGGCGCTGCCGCGCAGCAACGGGCGCACCGACGTCCACGCCGGCCAGCTGTCCCGGGTGCTGTTCGGCCAGCACGCGCGGTGCGTGTCGTTCCTGTCGACGTCGGTGCGGTCCAGCCAGACGGCGAACCTGCTGGCGCAGCCGCTCAATGACCTCCCGCCGCACCGCATCTTCGACGCCATCGCGACGCTGACCGGCCTGGACCGCGAGCTGGAGCACGAACAGGTGCTGCGCACCGCCGAGCACCGCCACCGCGGCGACGTCATCGACGCCGAGCGCGACCTCGCCGCGTGGGAGAGCGAGATGGCCGTCGTGGAGGCCGGCATCGCCCGCCGGCTCGCGGCCCGGGAGCTGCTCGACGACGCGCGGACGGCCTGGCGGGCGCGCTGCGCCCGGCACCTGCTGGACGGCGTCGAGGAGGCCGAGCACACCCGGCGCGCGCTGGCCGATCTCGACGAGCGCGAGGCCGAGCTACGCGCTGAGATCGAGGCGGTCGAGGAGCGGCTGTCAGCGCTGACCGACGACGACGAGTCCGCGCGCCGGTTCCAGGCCGCACAGCGCCGCCGCAACGAGCTGATCGCCCGCGACCGCGAGCTGGAGGCGACCCACCTCGCGGCCGCCCAGCAGGTCGAGAGGCTCAGCGAGGCTCTCCGGCACCTGACCGAGCAGGCGCAGGCCGCCGACGGCCGCACCCCGCCTGTGGCCGCAGCCGAGCTCGAGCAGGCCCGGACCGCGCTGGAGGAGGCGCTGGGCGCGCAGGCGCTGGCCCGGGCCGCCGCCGACGACGCCCGCCGCCGGCTCACCGCGACGGAGTCCGGCGACGATGTGGCGGCCGAGCAGATCGGGCTGCTGCGGGCGGCAGGCGTGGAGGCGACGGCGCTGGTCGACGTCGTGGAGGCTGACCCGGCCGAGCGTGACGTGTGGGAGCCGAGGCTGGCGCCGTACCGCGAGGCGGTGGTGGTGCCGCGCGCCGACGGTGCCCGCGCGGCCGCCGCGCTGGCCCGGTTGCCGGGCTCGCTGCTGGTGCTGGCCGACGGCGACCGCGACCTGTCCGCGTTCCGCGCCGCCCTGGCCGACCGCGCGGGCGGCAGGTTCGGCGGCGGGGAGGGTGACCCGTCCGCCGT
Source organism: Jiangella asiatica (assembly GCF_004349065.1). Classification (GTDB taxonomy): domain Bacteria; phylum Actinomycetota; class Actinomycetes; order Jiangellales; family Jiangellaceae; genus Jiangella; species Jiangella asiatica. The sequence goes on along the minus strand of NZ_SMKZ01000001.1, from coordinate 126,040 downwards.
CGCCGTCGTCGACGAGGCCGCCGGGATCATCGCCGTCGGCGGGTTCGCCGAGCCGATCACCGGGCAGCCGGCCCGCGTCGCCGCCGCGACCGCCGACCACGACGCCGCCGCGGCCGCCCTGGAGGACGCCGGCACCGTCGTCGAGCAGGCGCGCGCCGCGCTGGCTCGGGCGGAGGCGCGCGTGCGGGCCGCTGACGCCGCCGAGCGCGCCGACGCCGTCCAGAAGGAGATCGGCGAGCTGCGCGAGTCCGGTGTCGAGCGCCAGGACCGCCGCGACGCACTGGTCCCGGAGCTGGTCGACGCCGAGGATGCGTACGCCCGTGAGCTGGGCGTGCACAACTCCCGCGAGGAGCGGGTCACCAGCCTGCGCGACACCCGCAAGCGGTTGACTCATACGCTCGCCGAGCACGAGGCGCGGCGGCTGGACCTGACCTCCCAGCGCGACGCCATCGGCCTGCTCGACCGCGAGAAGGCCTGGGGCGACTCCCCCGACGCGGCCCGCCGGCACCTCCTGGATCTCGACGACGACGTCCAGGGCCGCACCACCGCCGACTGGGACGAAGCGGCCACCCGGCTCACCAACGAGGTGGCCGTCCGCTGCTTCCCGCCCGGCACCGCGCCGGACGAGCTGACCGCAGAGCTGCGCGAGCTGCTGGTCACCCAGAACTGGGTCGGCGGCAGCCTGGAGGCGCGGGTCGCGCTGGTCGCGCCGCTGCAGCGGGCGCTCGACACCCACCTCGACGACACCGAGGAGCACGACCAGCACCAGCTCACCCAGATCACTGACCAGCGGGCCCGGCGCACCTCCGACCTCGCCGCCGCCCGGCTCGGGCACAGCGAGGCCGAACAGACCGCCCGCGCGCACCGCACGTCGCTCGCCTCGGGCATCAAGGCGATGCTGAAGAAGGTCGCCGCCGAGTTCAACCGGCTCGACCAGGAGTACGGCGGCTACGGCGCCGGGTTGGACTTCCCCGAGCCCGAGCCGCCGTCGGAGCCGGACAAGCCATGGCGGTGGACCGTCAGCCCCACATGGCGGCGGGCGGAGGGCCAGCGGATGTCGGCGTACACCCTGCGCAGCAACACCGCGCAGATGGACGAGAAGGCGGTCAAGCTGGTCTGCGCGGCGGCGCTGGCCCGCGGCGCCGACCGTCCGCTGCTGCTCATCCTCGACGAGCTCGGCCGCAACCTCGGCAAGCAGCACCGCCGCGAGGCCGTCGCGCTGTTCGAACGCATCGGCAACGACCACAACATCACCGTGGTCGGCGCCCTCCAGGACGACATGGAGCGCTACGCCATCGAGGCGTCCGGCCTGTACATCAAGCTGCGCCGGCGCTCGGACACCATGGCCTACAACGAGGAGCCCGTCGTCGTCGGCAACGAGGCCAACGCCGCACGAGTCGAGCTGATGCGGACGTGGATGTCGTCGTACCGGCCGGGCACCCTGGACGTCGACGCAGAGGGCGCCGCTCCACTCACCCGGTCGCTTTGCAGGTCACCCTTGGCGCCGACATACGGTGGACCGGGTGAGCACGCACACGAACGATCCCGCCACCGTCCGACGGCTCCTCACCACGCCCGCCACCTGGGCCGTCGTCGGGCTGTCCACCAACCGTGCCCGGCCGGCCTACGGCGTCTCGCAGTACGTCCGCGACGGCCTCGGCATGACGATCGTGCCGGTCAACCTGCGCGGCGAGGACACTCTGGGCATGACCGGCTACAAGCGGCTGGCCGACGTGCCGGCGCCGGTCGCCGTCGTCGACTGCTTCGTGAACAGCCAGCGGGTCGGCGAGGTGGTCGACGACGCCATCGCCGAGCGGGAGCGGCTGGGCATCGAGGCGGTGTGGCTACAGCTCGGCGTCATCGACGAGGCCGCCGCGGAACGTGCCAAGGCCGTCGGCCTCGAGGTGGTCATGGACGCCTGCCCCGCGATCGAAAGCCCTCGCCTCGGCATCTGACTCCGTTCCGCTCGCCGCGGTCGATCGATCAGTAGGACCGCGCGGCCAGCACGTCGGCTAGCGGGCGGGCGCCGGCCCACAGGCTCTCGAACGCGATCTTCAGCGTCGCGGCCAGCGCCTCGTGCTGGACGACGAGGGTGGTGACGGAGCCGTCGGCCTCGGACGGGTCGGGCATGTTGAACGCCACCGATCTGCCGTCGACGATCGTGAGCTTGAGCGGCAGCACCGTCGTGAGCCGGATCTGCTCGCCGAGCGCCGCATAGCCGCTGATCTGCGCGGCCATCCGCGGGTCGTCGAGGGTGGCCAGCTCGTAGATGGCCCGTTGCACGATGCCCGGCGGTACGACGGTGTCCTGCGGGCTGGATGCGCCGAGGTAGGGCGGGTGGACGAGTGTCAGCACCTCGCGACTGGCTTCGGCCCACAGCTTCTGCACCCGCTCGACTGCGTGCTCGCGATCGCGCAACACCTCGACGTAGTCCAGCGGCTTCCCGAGGTCCTGGCCGCGCTGGTACAGCGCGCTCAGATCGGCGGCCATGTCGGTGGCGCCACGTGCCAGCCGGTCGAGCTCGCGCCGGCGCACGGCGATGAGCAGTTCGGTCACGTGGTCCGGCGGTTGCGCCCGGTAGCGGACCCCGTGCCCGGGCACCGGCAGCACGAGGCCTCGCTCGGACAGCGAGGCGAGCACGTCGTAGGCCCGCTGCCGGGGAATGGACGCCATCCGCGCGATCTCGGCTGGGGTGCCGTCGCGGCGGCCGATGAGCGCCAGGTAGGCGCGGGCTTCGTACCGGGTCAACCCGAGATCGACCAGTCCGGCCATGTTCGACATGGTGTCCACGGATGCCAGCCTAATGTCACCATTGACAGTGGTGACAGGTTCGTCTAGGTTCGCCCGCATACTCGTGACAGCGCCGCCACCCCGAGCGGGCGGCAGCTCGACCCGCACGGAGGGGGCCCGTGATGGATGCGCTGTCGCGAGGTCGACGACACGTCCTCGTCGCATCTCCCCCCTTGCGTCTCACCGGCCCGCCCGCACCACACCCCCGGTGCGCGGCGGGCTCGCCATGTAAGGAGCCCGCATGTTGCGTCGCAGCCTGACCCTGTCCGCTGCGGTGGCGCTGGCCCTGGGACTCACCCAGGGCGCCGGCGCCGCACCGGCCGACCCACCCGTCCCCGACCTCGACTCGCTCGCACCGGTCTCCGCCGCCAGCGAGCAGCGCCTCGAGAAGGGCCCGGCGCTGCGCCTGGGCACCGCCGACGCGCCCGAGCTCTACATCGTGCAGCTGGAGCAGCCGGCCCTGCCCGCCTACGACGGCGGCATCGACGGCCTGGAGGCCACCGGCCCGGCCGCGCGCGGCGCCGCACCGCTGGACGCCGACGCGCCCGCCGCCGACGAGTACCTCGACTTCCTCGAGCAGACGCAGGCCGAGCTGGTCGCCCGGATCGGCGACGAGGTCGGGCACGAGCCCGAGGTGGTGCACACCTACACCAACGCGCTCAACGGCATCGCCGTCCAGCTGACCAGCGACGAGGCCTTGGCGGTCGCGGAGCTCCCCGGCGTCGTCGCGGTGACGGTCGACCAGCAGCACGAGCTGCAGACCGACGTCGGCCCGGAGTGGATCGGCGCGCCCAGCCTCTGGGACGGCTCGGGCACCCCCGACCCCGACGACACCGGCACCAAGGGCGAGGGCATCGTCGTCGGCGTCCTCGACACCGGCATCAACCCGGCCAACCCCTCGTTCGCCGACGTCGTCCCGGCCGAGGAGGGCGGCGACGGGTACGACCACACGAACCCGCGCGGAGCCGGCACCTACTACGGCGTCTGCGACCCCGCCAACACCGAGATCCACCTGCCCGACTGGGGTTGCAACGACAAGCTGATCGGCGCCTGGGACTTCACCGCCGTCGACGGCACCAACCCCTACGACAACGACGGCCACGGCAGCCACACCGCCAGCACCTCCGCCGGCAACCAGGTCGACGCCACCACGTTCAGCGCCGAGGGCACCGAGCACGAGTTCGGCGTCACCCGCAACGTCAAGGGCGTGGCGCCGCACGCGAACGTCATCGCCTACGACGTCTGCCACGACACCTGCCCGTCGTCGGCCATCCTGGCCGGCATCGACCAGGCCATCGCCGACGGCGTCGACGCCATCAACTACTCCATCGGCAGCCCGTCCGCCTCGGCCGACCCGTGGTCGCAGCCGGACACCATCGGCTTCCTCAACGCCCGTGCCGCCGGCATCTACGTCGCGACCTCGGCCGGCAACGAAGGCCCCGGAGCGGCCACCACCGGCTCGCCCGGCGACGTGCCGTGGATCACCGCGGTCGGCGCGGCGCAGCACAACCGCCAGTGGCAGGCCGAGGTGCAGAACCTCACCGCAGACGGCGGTGCCACCCACGCCCCGGTCCGCGGCCTCGGCTTCAGCGCGGCAACGCCCGGCACGTTCGCGCTGGTCTACGCCGGCGACCTCGGCAACCCGCTGTGTGAGGCCGATGAGTTCCCCGCCGGCACCGACTTCACCGGCCAGATCGTGGTCTGCGACCGCGGCGTGACCGGCCGGGTCGAGAAGGGCGGCGTGGTCGCCGCGCTCGGCGCCGAGGGCATGATCCTGGCCAACGACGCGCCCAGCGGCGACTCGCTCAACGCCGACGCGCACGTGCTGCCGGCCGTACACATCAGCTTCGACGACGGCGTCGAGCTCAAGGCCTGGATGGCGTCGGTCGAGGGTGAGCAGGCCTCGCTCTCCGGTGGCCTGGAGGTCATCTCCGACGACCTCGGCGACGTCATGGCCTCGTTCTCCAGCCGCGGCCCGAACCGCGCCATGGAGCTGATCTCACCGGTCGTGACCGCGCCGGGCGTCGACGTCCTCGCCGCCAACGGCGTCGGCAACGAGGTCTCGTGGGGCTTCATCTCCGGCACCTCGATGGCCAGCCCGCACGTCGCCGGCTCGTACGCGCTGCTCAAGGCGCTGCGCGGGGACGAGTGGACGCCCGCGGAGGCGCAGTCGGCGCTGATGACGACCGCGACCACCGATGTCACCGACACCGACGGCTCGCCGGCCGACTGGTTCGACATGGGTTCGGGCCGGGTGGACCTCAACGTCGCCGCACAGGCCGGCCTGGTCCTGGACGTGACCGTCGCGGAGTACCTGGCGGCGGACCCGGCCACCGGCGGCGACGTCAAGGACCTCAACACCGCCAGTCTGGCGAATGCGCAGTGCATGCAGACCTGCGAGTGGACCCGCACGGTCTCCGGCACCGACACCGGCGCCGGCACGTGGACGGCCAGCGCCGAGTCCATCACCGACGCCATCTCGGTCACCGTGGAACCCTCGACGTTCACCATCGCCGAGGGCGAGGAGGTCGAGCTGACCGTCACCGCGGACGTCTCCAGCGCCAGCACCGAGGCCTATCAGTTCGCCGACGTGATCCTCACCCCGGCAGAGGGCTCGGCGGCTCCGGTGGCACACCTGCCGGTGGCCGCGCTGCCGTCCGCCGGAGTGCTGCCCGACGGCATCGACATCGACACCCGCCGGGACGCGGGCTCGCAGGAGTCCGCGCCGATCGAGGCGATCGAGATCACCGAGTTCACGCCGACGGTGTCCGGCCTGGTCCCGGCGCAAGAGCAGCAGCTGTCAATCGTCGAGGACTCCACCAACACCGATCCGTACGACGGCAACGGCACCGAGGTCGTCCTGGTCGAGGTGCCCGAGGACGCCGCCCGGCTGGTCGCGTCGCTCTCCGACGCGAGCGCACTGGACATGGACCTGTACGTCGGCACCGGCTCCGAACCCAGCGACGCCACCATGGTCTGCACCAGCGCCACCGCCTCGGCCGACGAGTTCTGCGACGTCGGTGACCCGGCGGCCGGCACCTGGTGGATCCTGGTCCAGAACTGGGACGCGTCCGCCCCGGGCGGCACCGACACCGTCACCCTCGGCACCGCCGTCGTCGCCGGCGACGCGGGCAACCTCACCGTCGAAGGACCCGCCTCGCAGCCGCAGGGCGAGCCGTTCACCGTCCGGGCCTTCTACGACGAGCCCGAGCTCGACCCGGGCGAGACGTGGTACGGCGCGATCGCGCTCGGGTCCAGCCCGGACTCCCCGGGCGACATCGGCCTCCTCCCGGTGACGGTCACCCGGCACGCCGACGACGTCGTGAAGACGGCCTCGGTAACCACCGCCGCGCAGGGCGACACCGTCACGTACACCGTCACGGTCCAGCCGAACGTCACACCGGAGGACCTGACGTACAGCCTCACCGACACGATCCCCGACGGCATGACCTACGTGGAGGGCTCCGCGACCGGTGGCGCGACCGTCGAGAACGGCGTGCTGACGTGGGAGGGCGTGCTGCCGACCGCGGTCGGCGTCGAGGGCAACTACGAGATCACCACCAGTGCCAACGACCCGGCCTGCGTCAACCCGCTCACCGGAACCGCCGCGTACTTCGACCTGGCCGGCGCCGGGCTGGCGGCCGACCCGGACATCAGCGGCGACGGCGTCGCGTACACCGTCGACTTCGGCTCGACCTTCGGGTTCTACGACCGGCCGTACACCGCCCTGGGCTTCACCGACGACGGGTTCCTGATCTACGACCCAGCGGCGAACTACGGCGGCGATCCCGGGACACCGCAGCAGCTGCCCGACTCGGCGCGACCGAACAACCTGGCCGCCATGCTCTGGCAGGACATGCAGATCCGGTACGACGGCCCGTCCAACACCGGCGTCACGCTGGCCTCGGCCGGACAGGGCGCCCTGGGGATCATCGAGTACGACGACCTCCGGCTCGCCGGTGACGACCCCGGGGCGCAGGGCACGTACGACGTGCAGGCGTTCGCGTTCCGGGGCAGCAACGACCTGGTGTTCGCCTACGACAACCTCACCGGACCGCTGGCCGGGCCGATCACCATCGGGACGGAGAACGCGTCCGGCACGACGGCGGCGTCGCTGGTCAGCGCCGGCAGTGCCGCGGGCGTGATCGCCGACGACACCGTCGTCTGCGCCACGTACGCCGGGCCCGACCTCGACCCCGTCGAGATCAGCTACCAGGTCACCGTCGACGGCGACGTCACCGACGGCCAGGTGCTGACCAACGAGGTCGTGCACGTCACGGACAACCCCGGCGCGCAGGAGGTCACCACGTCGGTCGACGTGACGGCGTCGGTGGCCGCCGCCGTGGTCACGGTCGAGGCGACGGCGGACGCGGTCGAGCCGGCCACCGACGGCGTGCTCACCTTCACCCGTCCGGCGGACGCGGCGACCGGCGAGCTGACCGTGAGCTACTCCGTCGAGGACAACCGCTACACCCAGCCCGGCCGCGACTATGAGCCGCTCGACGGCACGGTGACGTTCGCACCCGGCGAGACCACGGCCACCGAGGTGGTCGGGATCATCGACCGGCGCGGGCCGAGCCCGCGGGAACGCACCGTGACCGTCACGGTCGAGCCCGGCACCGGATACGAGGTGGGCGATCCGGCCTCCGCGACCGTCGAGATCGTCAGCGACGGCCGCCGCTGATCCGATGGCGACCACCAGGGCGCCGCTACCCGCCGGTGGGTAGCGGCGCCCTGCTGGTCGTGGCTCAGCCGCCGAGGCGGGCGTCGGCGGCGAGGGCCCGGCCGAGGTCGTCGACGCGGCCAGGATGCAGGCCGCGGGCGGTGAACCAGCCGCCGATGTTGCGCACGTCGCGATCCAGGAACGAGCGCCCGTGCGGGTTGCCGATGACGTCCACGATCTGCGGCACGTCGATGACCACCAGCCGGCCGTCCTCGACGAGCAGGTTGTACGCCGACAGGTCGCCGTGCGCGTAGCCGGCCAGCGCCATCAGCTCGAGGTTGTGCACGAGCTGCTCCCACAGATGCTCCAGCTCGTCGGGGCCCGGCCGGAGCTGAGCCAGCCGCGGCGCCGCCACGCCGTCGTCGTCGCCCACGAACTCCATGAGCAGCTCGGTGCCGAGGATCTGCACCGGATACGGCACCGCGACACCGGCCGACCAGAGCGCGGACAACGCGGCGAACTCCGCGTACGCCCACTGGCCGGCGATGGCCTCGCGGCCGAACGCGGTCCGCTTCGACATGGCGCGGTTGATGCGCGACTCCTTGTCGCGCCGCCCCTCCAGGTAGCCGGCGTCCCGGTGGAACATTCGATGCTGCAGGTCACGGTAGCGTTTGGCGGCCATCAGCGTGGCCCGGTCGGTGCCGGGGACGGCGCGCTCCAGCAGGAACACGTCGGCCTCCTTGCCGGTCTTCAGCACACCGAGCTCGGTGTCGACGGCGGCCAGCTCCGTGACCAGCCAGTCCGGGTACGGCCGCGGCCCGCGCTCGCCGGCGGCGGACTCGTCCCACGTGGACCAGCGGTCCCCAGACGGCGGCCCGTCGTGGTTCGGCCCGGCGCCGTCGTGGCCGTCGCCGTTGCTGCCGACGGTCAGGCCGTAGCGGGCGGTGTACTCGGCGAAGGCGTCGTCGAGGCTGCGCTCGGCGACCTCGGCGCGCTCTTCGCGGGTGGTGGCGCGCCCGCGCGGGCGCATCCGGGAGAAGATCTCGTTGTCGTGCACTGCGGTGGTCTCCTGACGAGGGAGGTTCCCACCTGGTGCGCAAGCCTCAGCGTCGGCGACCGCCGGCGGGAACGGCGATGTGAAGGGCGTCTGGCGCGCACGCGACGGCGCGCCGCCACTGGATGGCAGCCATCGGTCCGCCCTCCCTCCGTATCGCCAGCGTTCCCGCTGGACTCTGACAACGTGCTGGGCGCAGCCTAACCGCCCACCCCAGCGCCCGCGCAACCGAATTTCTCGGGCCGGCCGAGCTCCTTCATCCGCGCCGGATGTGCTCGTACTCGATTTTCTTGCTCATACCGCGCGCCGGTAGCCGGTATGAGCAAGAAATTCGAGTACGAGCTAACGGCGCGCGGCCCCGCCAGGCCAGGTCCCAGCCAAAGCGCACGATCTCCAGCCCGGCGCGGCGCAACCGCCACTCGCGCTTGCCCTGGCGTGCCACGATCCGCGAGGCATCCGGTCGGTTGTCATACTTCACCGCGCCGTCGGCCTCGAACACCACACCGTGATGCGGCCAGAGCCCGTCCACCCGGAACTCCGGGCCGTCCGCACCCACCCAGGCGTTGCTGACCGGCATGGGCAGCCCGAACTGGAGGCACGTGAACCGGCCCAGTGTCTCCATCGGCGACTCCGCGAGGGGGTCGGCGTGGTGGGACACCCACCGGGCACGGTGAACGCCCGGCCAGCCGGCCATCGCCCGGACGGTCTCGCCGAGGTCCGCCCCCTGCCGCGCCACCGCGTCGGCGGCGACCAACGCCGCCGGCAACGGGCCAGATCGGGCCGCGTCGGCAACCGCCCACTCCGGGCACATGATGCCGATGCCCGCGTGGCGGCGCGCCTGCCCGAGCGGAATCGGCGCGATCCTGATGTCGCCGCACTTGGTGTACCGAACGCTGGACCCGGTGGCACTGGAACGGACCGCGCGTACCCGCTCGGGCGGCCGGCCGGCGGTGGGCAACCCCCAGGTGGCGACCGCGGCCCAGCTGGTCAGGAACGTCGTCGGCCCGGCGGAGAGCGCGAACGCTCGAGCACGGAGCCGGAAGCGCTCCCAGGGCGGCTCGGCGTCGAAAGCGGCGGTGTCCGCGTAGCAGCCGGGAGCCAGCCGGACGAGCCGGCCCGAGCGCACCAGGCGGGTCAGCCGGCTGGGCACCACACCGGCCGGGCGCGCGTCGGTGACATGGACGATCCCGTGCCCACGAGCGAGCAGCTCCGCGATGTCGTCGGGGACGTGACGCAGCAGGTCGGGCATGTGCCCAGCCTGTGTTCTTCCGACTGCCCGCGCCAGGCCGACTCGGGCGAATGTGGACGACCTCCGACGCGACCCGTCGGCTGTGGACAACGCCCGTCGCCCAGCACTCGGTGCCGGCATCCGCCGTAGCGCCGCGGCGGGTGTGGACGGCGGGGTCAGGAGAGGCGGGCGCGCAGTGCCTCGCCTTTGGCCGTCGCCGCGGCCTCCAGCGACGCGCGGAAGGAGTCGAGCCGGGAACGCAACCCGTCGTCGGCAGCACCGAGGATGCGGGCGGCCAGCAGGCCGGCGTTGCGGGCGCCGCCGACGGACACCGTCGCCACCGGGACCCCGGCCGGCATCTGGACGATCGACAGCAGGGAGTCCATGCCGTCGAGGTGCTTCAGCGGCACGGGAACGCCCACCACCGGCAGCGACGTCACCGAGGCGAGCATGCCGGGCAGGTGCGCGGCACCGCCGGCGCCGGCGATCAGCACCCGCAGGCCGCGCGACGTCGCCGCGGCGCCGTAGGACAGCATGGCCTGCGGCATCCGGTGCGCGGAGACTACGCCGACCTCGTGCGGCACGCCGAGCTCCTCCAGGACAGTCGCCGCGTCGGACATCACCGGCCAGTCGGAGTCGGAGCCCATCACGATCCCGACCAGCGGCGCACCGTCGCCGCGCGCCGTCACCAGGCCAGCAATGTCACTCATCGATCACTCCACGGATGTAGTCGGCCGCGTGCCACGCGCGTTCGCGCAGGTCGGTCAGGTCGGAGCCGTAGGCGGTGACGTGGCCGACCTTGCGGCCGGGCCGCACGCCCTTGCCGTACCAGTGCACCTTGAGCCCGGGGTCGCGGGCCAGCACGTGCCGGTAGGTCGGATAGATGTCGGGCAGGTCGCCGCCGAGCACGTTGACCATGACGGTGTACGGCGCCCGGGCCGCGGGCGAGCCAAGCGGCAGGTCGAGCACGGCGCGCAGGTGGTTCTCGAACTGGCTGGTGACGGCGCCGTCGATGGTCCAGTGCCCGGAGTTGTGCGGCCGCATCGCCAGCTCGTTGACCAGCAGCCGGCCGTCGGTCGTCTCGAACAGCTCGACCGCCAGCACCCCGACGACGTCCAGCGACCCGGCGACGGAGATGGCCAGCCGCTGCGCTTCGACGGCGAGGTCGTCGTCCAAGCCCGGCGCCGGCGCGATCACCTCGACGCAGATGCCGTCACGCTGCACCGACTCGACGACGGGGTAGGCGACGGCCTGCCCGTGCGGCGACCTGGCGACGACGGCGGACAGCTCGCGCCGGTAGTCCACCCGCTCTTCGGCCAGCACCGGGACGCCGGCGCGGAACGGCTCCTCGACCACCTCGGCCGGGGTCGACGGCGTCACCAGCCAGACGCCCTTGCCGTCGTAGCCGCCGCGGGTGGTCTTCAGCACGACATCGGTGCCCAGCGTCGCCGCGTACGCCGCCACCTCGGCCGGGGAGGCCACGACCCGATGCCGCGGGCACGGAACCTCCAGTTCGGTCAGGCGCGAGCGCATGACGCCCTTGTCCTGGGCGTGCAGCAGCGCCGCCGAGCCCGGCCGCACCAGCACCCCGTCGGCCTCCAGCGCGCGCAAGTGATCGGGTGGGACGTGCTCGTGGTCGAAGGTCACCACGTCGCAGCCGGCGACGAACGCGCGCAGGTCGGCCAGCGCCTTCTCGTCGGCGACCACCGGGTCGTTGACCACCTGTGCGGCGGACTCCTCCGGCGACGCGACCAGCACCGACAGCCGCACTCCCAGCGCCACCGCCGCCGGCTGGGTCATCCGGGCCAGCTGCCCGCCGCCGACCATGCCCACCACGGGCCACGTCGCTTCATCACCCACGGGCCACGAGCGTACAGCGCGGCCCCGACGCCGCATCGTCGGGCCGCTCTGAACAGGGCGAACAGGTCAGGATGCGGCGTTTCGGGCGGTGTGCCGCTACCCTGGGCGCGTGCTCGATACCGCGCCGCCTCCGCGCCGCACCCCGCGCCTGCTGGGTGCGGCGACTCGTGTCTGGTATGGGCTGCACCACCTGATCCGCGAGGCCACCAAGTTCGCCACCGTCGGCGGCATCGGCTTCGTCGTGGACCTCCTGATCTTCAACGCGCTGCTGTTCGCCGGCGACGACGGCGTCGGGCCGCTGCACGACTCCCCGCTATGGGCGAAGACCATCGCGGTCGTGGCCGCCACCGGCGTCACGTACACCGGCAACCGTCTCTGGACGTTCCGGCACCGGGCCCGCACCGGCGTCGCCCGCGAGTACGCGCTGTTCTTCGTCCTCAACGGCGTCGGGCTGGGCATCGCGCTGGCCTGTCTCGGGTTCTCGCGGTACGTGCTGGGGCTGTCCGGGCCGCTGGCCGACAACATCGCGGCCAACGTCGTGGGGCTGCTGCTGGGCACGCTGTTCCGGTTCTGGTCGTACCGCACCTGGGTCTTCCCGGCGATCCAGCAGACCACCTGACCGGCCCAGCAGGCCACCTGACGCCGGCGGCGGCTCAGCTCGCCGCGGTGCGGGTACGCGGTCCGGCCCGCAGCACCTGAGAGTCCAGCTTCCGCCCGACCAACTGCTCGGCCAGGCCGGCCACCGCGAGCAGGGCGTCCAGGTCCACCCCGGTGTCGATGCCCATGTCCTCGAGCATGTACACCAGCTCCTCGGTGGCGATGTTGCCCGAGGCGCCCGGGGCGTACGGGCAGCCGCCCAGGCCGCCGACCGAGGCGTCGAAGTCGTCCACGCCCAACTGCAGCGCGGCGTAGACGTTGGCCAGGCCGGTGCCGCGGGTGTTGTGGAAGTGCAGCCCGAGCGGCACGGCCGGATGAGCCGAGCGGGTGTCGCCGACCAGGTGGGTGACGCGGGTGGGCGTCGCCATGCCCGTCGTGTCGCCGAAGGCCAGCGAGTCGACGCCGGCCGCCACGCCCTGCCCGACCGCCCACAGCACGCGCTCGACCGGCACGTCGCCCTCGTACGGGCAGCCCCAGGCGGTGGAGACGATGAGCTGCAGGGTGCCGCCGCCGTCGTGGACCAGCCGCGCCAGCTCCGGCAGCTCAGCCAGCGACTCCTCGGTGGAGCGGTTGATGTTCTTGCGGTTGTGCGTGTCGGAGGCGGAGACGACCACCTCGAGCTCGGTGAAGCCGGCGGCCAGCGCCCGCTGCGCACCACGCAGGTTCGGCACCAGCGCTGAGTAGCGGACCCGGGGGTCGCGGCGGACCCGCGACCACACGTCGTCGGCGTCGGCCATCTGCGGGATCGCCTTCGGGTGCACGAACGACACCGCCTCGATGCGCCGCACCCCGGTCCGGGACAGCGCGTCGATCAGCTCGACCTTGGCCGTCGTCGAGATGGGGTCCTCGTTCTGCAGGCCGTCGCGTGGGCCGACCTCGCGCACGCTCACACTCTGGGGGAACGCCACCGTCACTCACCTGGCCAATCGGGACGCCGCTTCTCGTTGAACGCCGCCACACCTTCATTTCTATCCCCGCTGAACGCGGTGGCGCGCCAGGCGGCGTCCTCGATGTCCAGCCCCGACCGCAGCGACGCGTCCAGGCCGTGCCGCATCGCCTGCTTGGCGTTGCGGACCCCCACCGGGGAGTTCGCGGCGATCGACGCGGCCAGCTCCAGCGCGGCGGCCCGGTCCTGACCGGCGGGGACTACCCGGTCGACCAGTCCCAGGCGATGCGCTTCGGCGGCGTCGACCCGGCGGCCGGTGAAGATCAGATCGGCGGCTCGGTTCCAGCCCAGGCGCCGCGGCAGCAGCTGCGTGCCGCCGCCACCGGGGACCAGGCCGACCGTCACCTCCGGGAGCCCGAGCACGGCGGTCTCGTCGGCGACGATCAGGTCGCAGCCCAGCGCCAGCTCCAGCCCACCGCCGAGGGCGTGGCCGTGCACCGCCGCGACGGTCGGCACCGGCAGCTCCAGGACGCCGGTGAACGCGGCCCGGAAGACCAGGCGCTGGCGCCGCAACCCGTCGTCGTCGATGGTCTTGCGCTCCTTGAGGTCGGCGCCGACGCAAAAAGCTCGCTCGGCCGACGACGACAGCACGATCACGCGCACCGCGGGGTCGGCCGCGACCTCGGCGGTCGCGGCGACGATGGCCCGCGCGTGCTCGGTGGAGATGGCGTTGAGCGCCTCGGGGCGGTCGAGCACCAGCTCTGTTACACCAGGTACGCCGTCGGGCCGGTTGATCGTCACACTGCTCATGCGGCTGACCCTATCGGCCGGCGGCGAACTCCCTGGCGGCCTCGGCGATGTCCTTCGCGGTGTCGATGGCGCGCCAGTAGCCCTCGATCGGGAAGCCGGCCAGCCGGCGTTGCTTGGCCAGCGACGGGAACGTGGTGCGCTCGTGGTCGCCGACGTCGGGCAACAGGTCGAGGATCTCCGGCGCGAACACGTAGATACCGCCGTTGATCGAGTACGGAGACGGCGGAGACTCGACGAAGTCGGTGACCCGGCCCAGCTCGTCCAGCTCGACCACGCCCCAGGGCATCCGCGGCCGGGCCAGTCCGATGGTGGCGACGGCCTGGCGCTCGGCGTTGTAGGCGGCCATCGCCCCGAGGTCGAAGCGGGTCCAGATGTCGCCGTTGAGCGCGTACCAGCTCTGGTCCGGGTGCGGCAGGTGCTTGCCGGCGTACTTGAGCCCGCCGCCGCGGCCCAGCGGCTCGTCCTCGATGACCGACTGGAGGCGCACCGGCTGCTCCCGGGAGTCCAGGTGCGACACCAGGACGTCGCTCAGGTGGCCGGCGGAGACGACGACGTCGGTGACGCCGGCCTCGGCGAGCCATTCCAGCTGATGGTCGATGATGCACCGACCGGCGATCTCGATCATCACCTTGGGGACGGTGTCGGTGTACGGCTTGAGGCGCGAACCCTGCCCACCGGCGAGGATCACGGCCTGGCGCACCGGCGCTGCGCTCATCATGCCGCGGACGCTACACGGCACCGGCTGGGAGATGCCCAGCGGCTCCCTTCGAACTGGTCGCATGTACGCACCACCTCGCCCGGGGCGTATATGCGACCAGTCCGAAAGCGGACCGAAAACGTCGACCCCGAGGCGCCACCAGCCGCCGGCCGGTCCCGGCAGCAGGACCCGCCGCAGCAGGTCGGGGTAGCGCGGATCGGGCAGCGTCAGGGCCAGGGCCTCGTCGAGGCTGAACCAGCGCACGTCGTCGTGCTCCTCCGGGGCGAGGTTGCGCGGGGTCCGGTGCCGCCGGGTGACCTGAACGCCGAGTTGTTCCTCGGCAGTCGCGGCGCACCGCGTCCACCGCGCACGAGCACCCCGGCGGCAACCCGATGCTCGACCGTCACGACGGCCTCACGGCGCCGTCGGCTCGCGCCGCACCGTCACGGTGAACGCGTTGACGATGCCCAGGCCGCGCACCGTCGTCGGCGGGAGGGCGCGCAGCGCGAAGTCGCCCACGTCGGCCAGCTCCTTCGCCGTCACGTCGTCGACCATCACGGTGTTGCGCTCGGCCAGCGCGGTCAGCCGGGCCGCGAGGTTGGTGGGTGTGCCGAACACGTCGCCGAGCCGGGCCACCACCGGGCCGGTCGCGATGCCGACCCGGATGTCGGGCAGGGTAGTGTCCTCGCCGATCTCGGCCACCAGCCGGCAGGCGATGGCCGCCGCGGTCTTGGGATCGTCGGCGGTGAACACGACCTCGTCGCCGAGCGTCTTGATCACCCGGCCGCCGGTGCCGAAGATGACGTCGTTGGTGGTGGCCTCGAACCGCTCGACCAGCTCGCCCAGCGCCTCGACGCTGAGCCCGCGTGACAGCCGGGTGAACGACACCAGGTCGGCGAAGCCCACCGACGCCGGCGCGGCCAGCAGCGGCGCCTCACCGATGCGCCCGATCGCGACCAGCCGGTTCACCGACGCGGCAAGCTTGCGCCGCCACGCGTAGATGAGCAGCCTCTCGAACTCCGGCAGCAGCTTCTGCGCGACCAGGTACGCCGACGTCAGCCGGCTGCCGGTGCCGCGGCCGGACGCCTCGTTCTCCTCGATGATCTCGGCGAGAGTCTCGACGTGCCACTCGGCCAGACGGCCGGTCATCCGCCCCAGCGCCCGCACCATCTGAACCGCCGTGGCCTCGTCGACCACGTCGTCGCGCACGAGGTCGGTGACGCCGCGCAGCGCCTCCAGGTCCCAGACGGTGAACGCCTGCTCCTCGCCGACGTCGGGGAAGCCGAGGGCCCGCCAGTACCGCAGTGCCTCCTCGACGGTGAGGCCGGCGCCTTCGGCGATCTGCTCACGCGTGTAGCGCCGGGACGCGCCCAGCAGCAGCCGCTCCAGCTCGTCGGCGGTAGGCCGCCGTGTCGGCTCGGGCGGCAGGGTCACGCGCGCTCGTCCTCGTCGTGCGCCTCGCGCACGAGCTCGCTCAGCTTCAGCTGAACCTGCTGGACCCGGGGGACGTCATCGAGTCGGACCTGCCCCTGCTCGCTGGCGGCGGAGACCACCAGCGTGCCGCACCGCAGGACGCGGTCGTTGAGCTGCATCTCGTAGGCGACATCGTTGATCACTCGCAGCGGGATGTCGCGCCCGGTGCGCGTGATGATGCCCTTGCGGGTGACGAGCCGCTCGCTGGTGATGGTGTAGGTGGTGGTCAGCCAGGTGAGGAACGGCCAGATCACCCACACGAAGAGCACCACGACGCCGACGATCACCAGGGCCCAGCGGCCGATGGTGCCGATCAGCTCATCGTCGGGTAGCGCGCCCAGGCCGAAGCCCACGCCGGCGGCCAGCACCAGCAGCACGAGGACCGGGACGATGAGCGCCTTGATATGCGTGTGCAGGTGGAAGATCACCTGCTCGTCGTCGCTCAGGTGCTTGTCGGAAAAGCCCATGCCGTGAATCCTGGCACGTCGCGGCACCGCAGGTGAACCGCCACACTCACCGAGGCCGCAGATGCACGACGTCGCCGGCTCCGACGACGACCGTCCCGGCGCCCGTGTCGACCACCAGCCGCCCGGAGTCGTCGACACCCGTGGCGCGGCCGTCGACGGCGGCACCGTCGGGCAGCTCGGCGCGGACCTCCCGTCCGATGGTGTCGCAGCGGTCCCGGTAGGCGGCCGCCAACGACGGCATCAGGTCACCCCCGGCGGCCCGCCAGGACCCGTACCACGCGGCCAACCGGTCGGCGACGGCGTCGAACAGCGCGGTCGGCTCGACCCCGGTGGCCGCCAGCGACGCCGCACCCGGCGGCAGCTGCTCCGGAGTCTGCGACACGTTGAGCCCGATCCCGACGACGGCAGCCGGCCCGCGCTCCGTCTCGACCCGCTCGGTCAGGATGCCGGCCAGCTTCCCGACGACGTCCCCCGCGCCGGCGGCCAGGAGCACGTCGTTGGGCCATTTGAGCACCGCGGACGCGCCGGCGGCACGTTCGACCGCCTCGGTCACCGCGACACCGGCCAGCAGCGGCAGCCACGGCCATCGCGCGCCGGGTACGTCGTCCGGCCGGAGCAGGAACGACATCGCCAGCGACGTGCCCGGAGGGGCCTCCCACCGCCGGTCGAGCCGGCCGCGCCCCGCACTCTGGTGATCGGCGACGACGACGAAGCCCTCGGCCGCGCCGTCCCGGGCCCCGGCGGCGACGTCAGCGTTCGTCGACCCCGTCGTCGCGACCCACCGCACGTCCCACACCGTCACCGCACCAGCCTTTCTCCCGCCGTCGGAATGATCACGTTCAGCACGAGATCTCGTGTCGCACCACCCTTACAAGCATGGTGCGACACGAGATCTCGTGCTGAACGTGATCATTACGGGAGTGGGCAGGAGCATCCACGGCGGCGGGTGGCTCAGCCGGTGTTCTGGAGGCCGGCGGCGACGCCGTTGACGCTGATCTGCAGGAGCCGGCGGTTGGCGGCTTCGGCAGCGGAGCCGGACTCCACCTCGTCGCGCCGGAGCGCCCGCAGCGCCCGGACCTGCAGGTACGACAGCGCATCGACGTAGGGGTTGCGCAGCGCGACCGCCCGGCCCAGCACGTGGCGGTCCTCCAGGAGTCGGCTGTGCCCGGTGACGTCGAGGACCCAGCGCGTGGTGAGCGCGTGCTCGTCGAGAATGCGTTCGGTCAGTTCCGGCCGGTCGCCGAGCGCGAGGTACCGGGCGGCGATGCGCCGGTCGGACTTGGCCAGCGACATCTCCGCGTTCTCCATCATCACGGTGAACAGCGGCCACTCGGCGTACGCGCGGCGCAGCAGCTCCAGGTCGCCGACGGCGGCCAGCCCGGAGCCCAAGCCGTACCAGCCGGGCAGGGTGACGCGGGTCTGCGACCACGAGAACACCCACGGGATGGCGCGCAGGTCGTCCAGCGACGACACGGTCAGCCCGCGCCGCGCCGGTCGCGAGCCGATGGGCAGCGAGCCGACCTCCTCCAGCGGGGTGACCCGGGCGAACCAGTCCGGGAAGCCGTCGGTGCGCACGAGCGCGTGGTAGGCCTCGCGAGCGGCCTCGTCCAGCATGGCCGCGACCGAGGCGAAGTCGACGGCCGCGGCCCGGGCTCGCTCCTCCACGGCCGGCGTGGAGGCCAGCAGCACGGCGGAGGCCACCTGCTCGATGTGCCGGCGGGCGATGGCGGGGTCGCCGTACCGGGCGAAGATGACCTCGCCCTGCTCGGTGAGCTTGAAGCGGCCGTCGACGGAGCCCGGCGCCTGCGCCAGGACGGCCCGGTTGGCCGGCCCGCCGCCGCGGCCCAACGCGCCGCCGCGGCCGTGGAACATGGTCAGCGTGACCTCGTGCGAGCGCGCCCACGCGGTGAGCCGGGCCTGCGCGTCGTAGAGCGCCAGCGTCGCCGAGACCGGGCCGACGTCCTTGGCGGAGTCGGAGTACCCGAGCATGACCTCCAGGCGCCGGCCGGTGGTGTCGAGCCGGGCTTTGGTCTGTGGCAGTTCGACGACCTCATCGAGGATGTCGACACAGGCGGCGAGGTCGGCCCCGGTCTCGAACAGCGGCACGACGTCCAGCGCCAGCGGCCGGCCGTCCAGCGCGTGCCGGGCCAGCGCGTGCACCGCGGCGACGTCGTCGGCGGACTGGGTGAACGAGACGACGTAACGGCGGCAGGCATCGGGGCCGAAGCGGGCCTGGATCTGCGCCATCACCCGGATGGTCGCCAGCACCTCCTCGGTGCGTTCGGACAGCTCGCCGCCGGCGGCGATCTCGTCCAGCGCGGCCTTGTGCACCGCGCTGTGCTGGCGGACCTCCAGCTCGGCCAGGTGGAAGCCGAACGACTCGACCTGCCAGATCAGGCCCTGCAGCTCGCCGTAGGCCTGCCGGGCGGCGCCGGCCTCGGCCAGGCTCCCCTGCACTGCACGCAGGTCGGCCAGCAGCTCGGCGGCCGTGCCGTAGGACAGGTCGGCGTCGCGGCGGCGGGTGGCACCGACGCGCGCCGCAGCGTAGAGAACCGCGATGCGGTGCGGCTCGTTCGGCGAGCGGGAGGCCAGCTCGGTGTACGCGTCGGGCTGGGCGGACTCGGCGTCGGCGAGCATGCGGCGCACCTCGGGCGAGGCCGGAGTGTTGGCGGCATCGAGGGTGAGCCCGCGCCCGACCCGCGTGCAGGCGGCCTCCAGCGCGGACAGCACGTGGTCGGACTGGATGGCCATGGCCTGACGGGTGATGGCGCTGGTGACGTTGGGGTTGCCGTCGCGGTCGCCGCCGATCCACGAGCCGAGCCGGACGAACGCCGGCACCTGGGGGGCCGCGACGGGACCGGTGCCGGCCGCCGCGTCGCCGCCGGACAGCGCCATCTCCGCCCGCCGGTACACCTGCGGCACGACGTGGAACAGGACGTCGTCGAAGGCGGACATGGCCGTACGGACCTCGTCGAGCGGTCCGGGCCGGTCGACCCGCAGCGGCTCGGTGCGCCACAGCACGTCGATCTGCTCCAGCAGCATCCGGTGCGTCTCGGCGTCCTCGGACGCGCCGAGGCGGGGGTCGTCGCGTCGCTCCAGCAGCCCCGCGATGCGCCGGATCGCGGTGACGATGGCACGCCGGCGCGCCTCGGTGGGGTGCGCGGTGAGCACCGGGCGGAACTCCAGCCCGTCCAGCAGGTGTTTGGCCTTGTCCTGCCCGGCCAGCCGGGCGACGTCCTCGACGGCCTTGGCGACGGTGCCGGCCAACGGGTGGTCGGCGCGGTCGCCGGCGCGCAGCGAGCGGACCCGGTGATACTCCTCGGCGGCGTTGACCAGGTGGAAGTAGACGGTGAACGCGCGAGCGACCTCGTCGGCCCGCTCCAGCGTCCACGACGCGACCAGCTGTTCGGCCTGCGTGGCGGCGTCGTCGGCGACGGTCTGGTCCTCGTGGTGCGAGGCGATGGTCAGCTCGCGGAGCCGCTCGACGTCGGCGAGCAGCCCGTTGCCGCCGTATTCGCGCAGCACCTGGCCGAGCGCGTCGCCCAGCTGGCGCACGTCGGCACGGAGCCGCTCGGGCATCTCGAAACGGGCGGCCTCGCGGGAACCGGTGGCAGTTGCGGCCATGCGGCCCAGGGTAGTGACGTCGAGCCTGGCCGGCGGTCGTGCCCCACAGTGCGAGACGGCGCCTATCGCCCGTGCTCTAACCTGCTAGAGCTTCGTCCACCCATCGGAGGCACCGACATGACCGTGCACGACGTCCCCGACATCCACACCACCGCGGGCAAGCTGGCCGACCTGCGGCAGCGGATCGACGACGCGGTGCACGCGGGCTCGGAGCGGGCCGTTGAGAAGCAGCACGCCCGCGGCAAGAAGACCGCGCGCGAGCGCATCGCCATGTTGCTGGACGAAGGGTCCTTCGTCGAATTCGACGAACTGGCCCGGCACCGCTCCACTGCGTTCGGCATGGAGAAGAACCGTCCGTACGGCGACGGCGTCGTCACCGGCTTCGGCACGATCGACGGCCGTCAGGTCGCGGTGTTCGCGCAGGACTTCACCGTCTTCGGCGGCAGCCTCGGACAGGTGTTCGGCGAGAAGATCGTCAAGGTCATGGACTTCGCGCTGAAGACGGGCTGCCCGATGATCGGCATCAACGACTCCGGCGGCGCGCGCATCCAGGAGGGTGTGGTCTCGCTCGGCCTCTACGGCGAGATCTTCCGCCGCAACGTCCACGCGTCCGGCGTCATCCCGCAGATCTCACTGATCATGGGGCCGTGCGCGGGCGGCGCGGTGTACTCGCCGGCCATCACCGACTTCACGGTCATGGTCGACCAGACCTCGCACATGTTCATCACCGGGCCCGACGTCATCAAGACCGTGACCGGCGAGGACGTCGGGTTCGAGGAGCTCGGCGGCGCCCGGTCGCACAACACCAAGAGCGGCAACGCGCACTTCATGGCCGCCGACGAGGCCGACGCCATCGACTACGTCAAGGCGCTGCTGTCGTACCTGCCGCAGAACAACCTCGACCCGGCGCCCTCGTTCCCGGACGCGGACGCCGTGCCGGAGATCACCGACGCCGACCTCGCGCTGGACACGCTGGTGCCCGACAGCGCCAACCAGCCGTACGACATGCACGCCGTCATCGAGGCCGTGCTCGACGAGGGCGATTTCCTCGAGGTGCAGCCACTGTTCGCCGGCAACATCGTCGTCGGCTTCGGCCGCGTCGAGGGCCAGTCTGTCGGCGTCGTGGCCAACCAGCCGATGCAGTTCGCCGGCACGCTGGACATCGACGCCTCGGAGAAGGCCGCGCGGTTCGTGCGAACCTGCGACGCCTTCAACATCCCGGTCCTGACGTTCGTCGACGTGCCCGGGTTCCTGCCCGGCACCGACCAGGAGTGGAACGGCATCATCCGCCGCGGCGCCAAGCTCATCTACGCCTACGCCGAGGCCACCGTCCCGCTGGTCACGGTCATCACCCGCAAGGCATACGGCGGCGCGTACGACGTCATGGGCTCCAAGCACCTCGGCGCCGACGTCAACCTCGCCTGGCCGAGCGCGCAGATCGCGGTCATGGGCGCCCAGGGCGCGGTGAACATCCTGTACCGGCGCGAGCTCGCCGAAACCGCCGACCCGGAGGCCCGCCGCGCGGAGCTGATCACCGAGTACGAGGACACCCTGGCCAACCCCTACGTCGCGGCCGAGCGCGGCTACGTCGACGCCGTCATCGCACCGTCGCGGACCCGGGTGGCCATCGTCCAGGCGCTGCGCGCACTGCGCACCAAGCGCGAGAGCCTGCCGCCCAAGAAGCACGGCAACATCCCGCTGTAGCCGGCCTGAGCCCGGCCGGGGTCATCCAAGGTTCATTCCTCGTTCCCGGCCGCTTCCGCCGTGCGACCGGTCGCTTCGGTTGGCTGAGACCTCCCGAGCCACCAGGAGGTCGTCGTGAACAGCACCGCCGGTACGAGCGCGAGGACGTGGAGCCGACGGGGATTCCTGGGGGTCTCGGCCGGCGCGATCGCCATCCCGTTCGGGCTGGGCAGCCCGCAGGCCGGTGCCGGCGAGGACGGGTTCCGGTTCGGTGTCGTCGCCGACTGCCAGTACGCCGACTTCGAGAACACCGGGACCCGCCACTACCGGGCGTCCATCGGCAAGCTGGCCGAGGCGGTCGAGACGTTCAACCAGAGCGACCTGGAGTTCATCACCCACCTGGGCGACTTCGTCGACCGGTTCGAGCGCAGCTTCGCCGAGATCCTGCCGGTGTTCGAGAAGGCGCGTCGGCTGAAGGTCCACGTCCTGGGCAACCACGACTTCCAGATGCCCACCGACCAGCTGCTCGATGTGCTCGACATGCCGAACCAGTACTACCACTACCGGCGCGGCGGCTGGCGGTTCGTCGTCCTCGACACCAACGACGTCAGCACGTACGCGAACCCCGAGGGCTCGGAGAAGCACGAGCTGGCCCAGGAGATGTACGACGAGCTGGTGCGGCAGGGCGCCGTCAACGCCTACACCTGGAACGGCGCCGTCGGGGAGGACCAGCTGGCCTGGCTCGAGGACGTGCTGACGATGGCACGGCGCAGGGGCGAGAAGGTGGTCCTGAGCGCGCATCACCCGGTGTACCCGAAGGACGCGCACAACGCGTGGAACGACCACGCGCTGCTGGACGTGATCGACTCCTACGACAATGTGATCGCCTACTTCAACGGGCACAACCACCAGGGCAACTACGGGTTCCGCAACGGCGTCCACTACGTCACGTTCCGCGGGATGGTCGAGCTGGACTCGAACGCGTTCTCGATCGTCCAGGTCCACGCCGACCGCTTCGAGATCGACGGGTACGGCCGCGAGCCGAACCGGACGCTGCCGTTCCGAGCCCCGTGAGACGGGGTTAGGGTGACGGCGTGAGCGAGACGCCGTTGCTACGGGTGGTGCGGGGCAACCCGACCGACGAGGAGCTGGCCGCGCTCGTCGTCGTGCTCACGGCGAAGGCGACGGCCGGACGTGCGCCGTCGGGCCCGCGGCGGTCGTCCTGGGCGTCGTACTGGGCCTATCGGGCGCCGCTCACTCCGGGCGCGGGTGCCTGGCGGGCCAGCGCGCTACCTCGCTGACGGGGCGAATCTGACCGAAAAGGACGCGACCGTCTAGGGTCGCTCCCGTGACCAATCCGCAGCCACCGCGAACCGTCGACGAGATCGCTGACGCCTACGTCGACGCGTACGCCGCCCTCGACCCCTACACCGCCACGTACGTCGGCCTGACCGGCCACGACGACGCGAGCACCGACCTGTCGCCCGACGGCTTCGCCGCGCGGCGGGCGCTGGCGCGGCACACCCTCGCCGACCTGGACGCCGCCACCGCGGCCGACGAGCGCGAGCGGGTCGCCGCCGAAGCCATGCGGGAACGGCTCCGCCTCGACCTGGAGATGGACTCCGCCGGGCTGAACCGCAACCTCAACGTCATCGACAGTCCGATGCACTGGGCACGCGAGACCTTCGACCTCATGCCCACCGAGACCGGCGAGCAGTGGGCCAACATCGCCGCTCGGCTGCGACAGGTACCCACCGCGTTGGAGCAGTACCAGCACACCATGCGCGAGGACACCGCGGCCGACCGGCCGCCGGCGCTGCGCCAGGTGCTCGCGGTCGCCGAGCAGGCCCGCCGCATCTCCGGCACGTTCTTCGGCGAGCTGGTGTCCACCGGCCCGGAGGCGATGCGCGGCGACCTGGACCCGGCCGCCGCCGAGGCGTCGCTGGCGTTCGAGCGGTTCGGCCGGTTCCTCACCGACATGGTCGCGGCGAAGGCCCGTGAGGACGACGCCGTCGGCAAGGACGCCTACGCCATCGCCTCGCGGTACTTCCTCGGCGCCGAGATCGACCTGGACGAGACGTACGAGTGGGGCGTCGCCGAGCTGACCCGCATCGAGGCGGAGATGGCCGAGGTCGCCCGTCAGGTCGTTCCCGGCGGCAGCGTCGACGACGCCGTCGCCGCGCTCGACGCCGACCCGGCCCGGATGATCGCCGGTACCGACGCGCTCCGGGCGTGGATGCAGACCCTCTCCGACCGCACCGTCGAGTCGATGAACGGCGTCCACTTCGACATCCCGGAGCCGATCCGGCGGCTGGAGTGCCGCATCGCGCCCACCAAGGACGGCGGCATCTACTACACCGGCCCCAGCGACGACCTCACCCGGCCGGGCCGGATGTGGTGGTCGGTGCCGGAGGGGGTGGACCACTTCTCCACCTGGCGCGAGACGACGACGGTGTTCCACGAGGGCGTCCCGGGGCACCACCTGCAGGTCGCCCAGGTCATCTACCGCCGCGAGGTCCTCAACCGCTGGCAGCGGCTCATGTGCTGGGTGTCCGGGCATGGCGAGGGCTGGGCGTTGTACGCCGAGCGGCTCATGGCCGACCTCGGGTTCCTCGACGACCCCGGCGACCGGCTGGGCATGCTCGACAGCCAGGCGTTCCGCTCCGCGCGGGTGGTGGTCGACATCGGGATTCACCTCGGCAAGGACATCCCAGAGTCGCTGGTGCGCTCCGACGGGCTGGCGCCCGGACCATGGACCGCGGAGTCCGCGTACGCGTTCCTGCGGGCGCACTGCCGGCTGCCCGACGAGTTCCTCCACTTCGAGCTGGACCGTTACCTCGGCTGGCCGGGCCAGGCCCCGTCGTACAAGGTCGGTGAGCGGATCTGGCTGGCCGCCCGCGACGATGCCCGGCGCCGTCAGGGCGACGCGTTCGACCTGCGGGAGTTCCACCGGGCGGCCCTCGACCTCGGCTCGGTCGGCCTCGACCCGCTGAAGAACGCCCTGGCCCGCCTCTGACAGCCGTCCCGTGATCGAGCCGCTTGCTGCTCGACGGGGTTCGGCCGGGCGAGCAGCGCCGGACCAGACCCACCGCCCAGCCGGCGGCTACGGCTGCCGGCCGGTCCCTAGGACCCGCCAGAGGGTCGGGTCCTCGCCGCCGAGCCGCCACACGAACACCCCGCCGAGATCGTGCTCGGTGGCGACGTCCAGCTTGGCGGCGAGGCTGGGTGCGTCCTCGAACCAGACCGCGTGCTCGTTCTGAGCGCCGGGGTAGGTGAACCACGGCACCTGCGCGTCGGTGTCCCACTGCACTACGCTGTCGTGCCGCTCGGCGACGGCCATGGCGTCGGCGAACATGACGCTGCGGGCGCCGTCGTCGCCGGCTGCTCCCCAGTCGTAGCCGTGCGCGGCCAGCCCGAGGATCACCCGGTCCTCGGGGATGTGCCGGACCGCGAACCGGACGACGTCGTCGACCCAGCCGACCGGCGCGATCGGCCCGGGCTCGGAGCCGGCCCACGCGTGGTCGTAGGCCATCACGCGGACCTCGTCGACAGCGGCCCCGGCGAGCTCGTAGAGCCGGGCCAGTCCGGGCGGATCGTCCGTGGTCGCGGCTGGCAGGGCCGCCGTCAGCCGCCTGCCCTGGTCGTGCAGGGCGTCGGCGAGCTCGTGCAGGAAGACCCCGAACGCTTCGTAGTCCTGCGGTGCCAGCGCCTCGTAGTCGACGTCGATCCCGTCCCAGCTGTTGGCGTGGACGGTGTCCACGATTGCCTGGACGTGCCCGGCCCGCCGCCGCGGATCGGCCACGAGCTCGTGCACCAGGGCGCCGTCCCACTGGTCGTCGCGGAAGTTGCTGATGGACGGGATCACCTCCAGGCCCAGCGCCCAGGCCTGGTCGCGCACGTCGTCGGTCTCCGACTCCTGGTTGCGGGTCAGCCCGCCGGCGTCGGTGGGGGTGTACCAGACCGGGCTCACCGAGGTCAGTACGTCGGAGGCGACCTGAAGGGAGGCCAGGCCACGCTGCTGATCCCACGGCGCCAGGTACGCGCCCACCGTCCAGGTCCGCTCGGGCGGCTCGTCCGGGCTGGTCGCCGGGATCGCGGCCCACGAGGTGATCAGGAGCGCGACCAGGACCGCTACCCCGAACCGGCTGAAGACCGCCGCGACGCCGCGGCTCCACGCCGGACGGCGAGACACGGACGTCGTGTGGACCAACCCGGGCAGCAGCCGGACCGGCCGGCCGGCGGCGACGTCCTCCGCCCACCCGAACAGCACCGTGGCCAGCACGGTCAGGGCCGCGGCCAGGAGCGCGACGGCGCCCAGGGCGGGAACGCCGAGATCGGCACACAGCCCTACGGCGAGGACGATCGCGATGCCGTGCCACAAGTAAAGCGTCACGACGCGCGCGGTCATGAAGTCGACCAGCCGCCCCAGCAGCGGAACCCGGTCCACCCCGTCCGGCCGCGGAGACCATCGCATCAGCAGCAGGACGGCGCCCACGGACCACAGCGCCTGCGCCACCGGGATCTTGTAGAGGTCGTTGCCGAACTCGGGCGCCGCCTGGGTCAGCGCCCACCCCAAACCGGCGGCCATGCCGGCAGCTGCCAACGTCGCCGCGATCGCCAGATGCAGCCGGCGCAGCCCGCCGCTGCGGTACGCGAACCCGAGGAGCCAGCACGCGCCAAAGGTCGCGAAGTCCAGCAGTCCGTCCCCGGGCGTGCCCCACGCATCCAGTTCGAGCGGGCCAGCGGCGCTCAGGACGATGACGGCGATCGGTGCCAGCACCGTGGGCACGGGCCATCGCCGGAAGGCCCACATCAGCACCGGCGACAGCACAACGAACCAGAGGTAGGCGCGCACATACCACAGCGGTTCGGTGGCGCCGGCCGCCCACGCACTAGCGGGCGGGTCGAGCACCGGGACGATCCAGTACACCAGCTCGTCCCACGGCACCGGTACGGTGTCGCCGTCGGCGTCCCAGCCGCGCCACAGCATTGCGGGGACGACCACCGCGCCCAGCAACCACAACGGCGGCAGCAGCCGGCGCAGCCCCTGCGCGATCACGTCGAAGGCCGGCGCCCGTTCCAGCGACCGCGCCACCAGCGAACCCGCCACCGCGAAGATCACGCCCATTGCCGGGAACACGATGGACTGCCAGGCCCACCCGGCCAGGTGGTAGGCCATCACCCCCAGGAGAGCGACGGCCCGGTATACGTCGAGGTGCCGCTCCCGCTCCATGGTTCCTGTTGCGCCCATCATCGCGCCTCCCGAGTGGACGACTCATGCATGGAGGATTCCCGGGTGGTGATTCCGTGGGCCGACGTCCGCGGACCTGGGTGGACGGCGGCGGACTCGTCCTCCTGTTTGCCCACCCTTCGCAGCTTCTGCCAGCGCAGCCGGATGCCCTCCAGCGCCGTGACGATGGACTGGATCACCACCGCATACATCAGCTGCCGGTACACCAGTTGCTGCAAAGGCAGCAGCCACAGCCCGGACATCGACTCACCGTCCAGCCGGCTGGCGTACGCTCCGGCGAACAGCTGGCTGCCCACCAAGGCGAGCCAGCCCAGCAGCGTGCGGACCGGGTCGAGGAACACCAGGCCATAGACCAGGAAGACGTCGATCAACGGCGCCAGCAACGGCAGCAGCACCTGGTAGAGCGCCAGGTGCAGCAGCCCGATCCGGCCGAAGCGGCCCGAGCGGCCGGGCTCCACGACCGCACGACGGTGCTTCCACATCGCCTGGATCGTCCCGTAGCTCCACCGGTAGCGCTGTCGCCACAGCTCACCCATGCCGGCGGGGACCTCGGTCCACGCCACCGCGGTCGGCTCGTACACCACCCGCCAGCCGGCTCGCGAGATCGCCATGGTCAGGTCGGTGTCCTCGGCCAGCGTGTCGTCGCTGACCCCGCCGACCTCCGTCAGCGTGCGCCGACGGAACCCGCCCACCGCGCCCGGGACGGTCGGCATGCACTGCAGCACGTCGTAGGCCCGGCGGTCGATGTTGAAGCCGACGACGTACTCGATGTGCTGCCAGGCGCCGAGCACCCCGGACCGGTTCGCCACCTTCGTGTTGCCGGCCACGGCACCGACGCCCGGGTCCGCGAACGGCTGCACGAGCTGGCGGACCGTGTCCGGCCCGAACGTCGTGTCGCCGTCCATCATCACGATCAGGTCGTGCCTCGCGTGGGCGACCCCGGTGTTCAGGGCGGCCGGCTTGCCACCGTTGGGCTGCCGGATCACCGTCACGTCCGGCAGGTCCAGCGCCCGCGCCACCTCCGCCGTCGCGTCGGTCGATCCGTCGTCGACGACGATCACCTCGGCGGGGTGGTCGCTGCGAGCCAGGGACCGGACGGTGTCGGCGATGCAGGCCTCCTCGTTGTACGCGGGGACGATGACCGACACCGGGTCGTGGGCCGGAGGCCGGTGCGGCGCCGACCGCCGCCGGCGGGCATGCCGGCGCGCGAGCACCACGAGCGTCAGCAGCCGTAGGATGACCAGGGCGCCGGCGATGGCCGTGAGGAAGGCGAGCACCGTTGTCGCCGTCGTCGCGGCGCGGACCAGGACGAGCAGCGTGGTGCCGCGCAGCCACTCGACCTGGTCGGCCCGTGGGTTGAGATCCTCCCCGCCCACAACGTCGGCGACCGTGGCGAATCGGTAACCGCGGGCGCGCAGCTCCGGGATGAGCCGGTCCAGCGCCTCGACGGTCTGCGCGCGGTCCCCGCCCGAGTCGTGCATCAGGACGATCCCGCCGGCACCGTTTTCGGGAATGGCGTCCCGTGCGATCGCGTCCGCGCCAGGACGGGACCAGTCCTTGGTGTCGTGGGTGGTCAGTACCGTGATATACCCTCCACGGCCGAGGTTGCGGATCGACGGCCAGGTGGTGTCGTCGATCGCCTCGGACACCGACGAGTACGGTGGGCGCACGAGCGCCGACGTCACGCCGGCGGCACCGGCCACCGCGAGCTGGGTCTGCGAGAGCTCGAGCTCGCGGCGCCAGTCCGGGAGGTAGGCGAGGTCGGGGTGGGTGAACGTGTGGATCCCCAGCTCACTGCCGGCCGAACGGATCTGGCGGACGAGTCCCGGCCACTGGGCCACGAGGTTCCCGACCACGAAGAACGTGGCAGGGACGTCGTGGCGGCGCAGCACCTCCAAGACGCGCGGCGTCCACACCGGGTCCGGGCCGTCGTCGAAGGTGAGCACGACGGTCCGTTCCGGGATCGCGAACGCACGTGCCGTGCCGTCGCGCAGGTCGATGATCGGCCGGCCGGAGCGGACGACGTCCGGGACGCTGTAGGCGTCGGTGGGCGGCGCCACTCGGTGGTCAGCACCGAACTGCGCCTTGACCAACCCGTTCACCAGGAGCAGCACCGCGAAGACGACAATGACCACGCTGATGAGCAGCCAGTGCAGCCGCGGCGTGGTCGCATGGGCCATGCCTGAGGTCCTGGTCAGCTGGTCCGGCGGGGGTCGCGGCCGGACCGACGTCATCTCGGTACGCCCACCTCGGCCGGTCGCGGCGTTCTCTCGACTGCCGGGACATCCGTAGATCCGCTCCGGTCACCGGGACGCACGGGGTCGGCTGCCAGGCTGGCGACCAGCAGCGCGACATAGAGCACGCATACCGCGGCGACCGCCAGGCCCCACCAGGTCATCCTGCGGCGTCGCCGACCGCGATGGTCGAGGAACACTGGCCGGCCGCCGGCACGAGCAGGTGGGTGCCGGTCTCGATCATGCGCTGACCGCACGAACAGCTGCGGGGCGACGGCAACACCGTCGATTTCGTGCATGGCTCCCCCCGAGTGCGCACGATTTCGAACGTCACGCCCGGCCGGCGGGTGCCCACCACACCTCGGGTGCCGGCTCGTCGCGGCGCGGCCTGTACCGGCGATCGTACGTCCATATCCGGCGAACGGCGCGGGAACGATGGTCCCGACTTCGGCGGAGCGCGACTTTCCGCCCGACTTCGGGAATAGCACTCCGTCTGGGTGGGTTAGGGTGTATCGGCCATGGCGAACATCTGGGGACTCACCGAGCGCCTGCACGTCGATCTGCGACGGCAGGCCAGCGCGGTCTGTCCGGGTTGAGCCCAAGCGAGCGCCCGCCGCGCCGGCGATGGGCGGCCCCGCGCTCGCCGCTCCCCGTGTGACCGTCCCCCGTTCCGTGTTCCGAAAGGCTTCAGCATGTCCCAGTCCACGACCGCCGATGCGCCCGCGTCCAGACGGCTGCGGCTCCCGTCCTTCTCCGTCCAGGTCCTGATCGGCCTGGTCCTCGGCGTCGTCCTCGGCCTCGTCGCCCGCAATCTGGGCCCGGCCGCCGACGGCAACCCCAACTGGCTCACCAGCACGCTCGACACCGTCGGCGGGCTCTTCGTCGACCTGCTCCGCACCGCGGTCGTCCCGCTGATCTTCACCGCGATCGTCGCCAGCATCGCCAACCTGCGCAACGTCACCAACGCCGCCCGGCTGGCCGGTCAGACCCTGCTGGGGTTCGCCGCCACCGCGCTGATCGCGGTGAGCATCGGCCTCGCGCTGGGGCTCATCCTGCAGCCCGGCGAGCACACGTCGGTCACCGAGGCGGCCGCCGCCGAGCCGGGCCGCACCGGCGACTGGTGGGCGTTCCTCACCAGCCTGGTCCCGACCAACGTCCTCGGCCTGGAAGCGTCCACGTCGCTCGACCCCGAGTCCGGCGCGGCCGCCACCAGCCTGACCTTCAACGTGCTCCAGCTCGTCGTGGTCTCCGCGGCCATCGGCATCGCGGCACTGAAGGTCGGTGAAAAGGCCGAACCGTTCCTGGCCTTCAACCGGGCGGCCCTGGCGATCATCCAGAAGGTGCTGTGGTGGATCATCCGGCTGGCCCCGATCGGGACGATCGGCCTGCTGGGCTACGCCGTCGCCGACTACGGCTGGGACGCCATCGGCTCGCTCGGCCGCTTCACGCTGGCCATCTACGTCGGGCTGGCGCTGGTGCTCTTCGTCGTCTACCCGGTCCTGCTGCGTGCGCACGGCCTCAACCCGCTGAAGTTCTTCACCGGCGCCTGGCCGGCGATCCAGCTGGCCTTCGTGTCGCGCTCGTCGGTCGGCACGCTCCCGGTGACTGAGCAGGTCACCGAGCGCAACCTCGGCGTCTCGCGGTCCTACGCGTCGTTCGCGGTGCCCTTCGGCGCGACGACGAAGATGGACGGATGCGCCGCGATCTATCCGGCCATCTCCGCGATCTTCGTGGCCCAGTTCTTCGGCCTGGACCTCAGCATCTCCGACTACCTGCTGATCGTGCTGGTGTCGGTGGTCGGCTCGGCGGCGACCGCGGGCACCACGGGCGCGACGGTCATGCTCACGCTGACGCTGTCGACGCTGGGCCTACCGCTGGCCGGGGTCGGTCTGCTGCTGGCCGTCGACCCGATCCTCGACATGGGCCGTACCGCGGTCAACGTCGCCGGCCAGGCGCTGGTGCCGACCATCGTCGCCAAGCGCGAGGGCCTGCTGGACCTCGACGTCTACAACGCCGACCGCCGCGGCGACGTGTTCGCCGGCAGCGAGCCGGAGGACGACGAGCCGGCGCGGCCGGCCAGCCTGGCGACGGCATGAGGCAGCACCATCGCAACCGAACGACCGAAGACAGGGCCGCCGGTCGCGGGTTAGCCTCGCAGTGACCATGAAGGCCCGGTGATCGTCGGCGGTCGAATGTCCGCAGGGCATCGACCGCCGATGATCATTTTCGGTAACGTGAGGTCCTGTGTTGCGGCTGCTACTGGCTTCCCAGTCCCCTGCCCGGCTGGCGACGCTGCGTTCCGCCGGCATCGAACCGGTGGTCCAGGTCTCCGGCGTCGACGAGGACGCGGTGCTCGACGAGGCACGTTCCCGCGGCCCGTTGTCCCCACGCGACGTCCCGCTGCTCCTCGCGCGGGCCAAGGCCGAGCACGTCGCCGGGCGCACGTTCGCCGGCATGATCGTGCTGGGCTGCGACTCCGTCCTGGAGCTGGACGGCGAGATCCACGGCAAGCCGGCCGACGCCGACGAGGCCGCCCACCGGTGGCGGCTCATGCGCGGGCGCTCCGGCATCCTGCACACCGGGCACTGGCTCATCGACCTGCGCGAGCCCGACGCGGGTGAGGCCGGCGGCCGCCCGCGAGGGCCGGGCGACACGTGGCAACCCACACAGGTGGAAACAGCCCGCCGCTCCCTAGGCGAGACCGCCGACACGACGGTGCACTTCGCCGACCTCTCCGACGCCGAGATCGACGCGTACGTCGCCACCGGCGAGCCGCTGCGGGTGGCCGGCGGATTCACCATCGACGGCCTCGGCGGCCCGTTCATCACCGGCCTCGAGGGCGACCATCACGCCGTCGTCGGCCTGTCCCTGCCGCTGCTGCGGCGGCTGCTGGCCGAGTTCGGCGTCTCCATCACCGACCTGTGGCGCACCGACCGCGACCACGAACCCGTCCGTCGCCGGGCCCGCCGCGCCGGCCGCCCATGATCATCAACGGTTGGCGACGTCATAGCGTCGCCAACCGTTGATGATCATGGGAGGAGACGCCGACGGTCAGACCGGCGGGACGCCGTGCCGGCGGCGCGAGAACGACCGGTCCTTGCCGGCCGCGGCGGCCAGCCGGGCCACCAGTTGCTCGCGCAGCTGCTCCGGCTCGACGATCGCGTCGATCACCAGGTCCGAGGCCAGCCGCAGGATGTCGATGTCGGCCTCGTATTCCGAGCGCAGGCCGGCCACGTAGGCCGCTCGCTCGCCCTCGTCCTCGATGGCGGCGATCTTGTTGAAGTAGACGGCGTTCACCGCGGCCTCAGGGCCCATCACCGCGATCTTCGCCGTCGGCAGCGCGAGGCAGGCGTCCGGGCCGAAGCCGGGTCCACACATCGCGTAGAGCCCGGCGCCGTAGGCCTTGCGGACGATCACCGACACCGTCGGCACCGTCGCCTCAGCCACCGCGGTGATCATCTTGGCGCCGTGCCGGATGATGCCCTGCCGCTCGACCTGCGAGCCGATCATGAAGCCGGGCACGTCGGCGAGGTAGACCAGCGGGACGTTGAACGCGTCGCACAGCCAGATGAACCGGGCAGCCTTGTCGGCGGAATCGACGAACAACACGCCGCCCTTGACCGCCGGCTGGTTCGCCACCACGCCGACGACCTGGCCCTCCAGCAGCCCGAACCCGGTCACCAGTTCGGCCGCGAACAGCGGCTTGACCTCGAAGAACGAGCCGTCGTCGAGCAACGCGTCGATGACGTCGTGGATGTCGTAGCCCAGCGCCTCCTCGGCCGGTAGGAGGTCGCGGGTGAACTCGCGCGACGGCGCACCGGCCGTGTACGACGGCGGCGCGGTCCGCCACGACCCGGGCAGATAGGAGAAGAACGCCTTCGCCTGCTCGATCGCCTCGGCGTCGTCCGCGGCCAGGTTGTCGCCGCAGCCGGACACCGTCGCGTGCATGCGGGCGCCGCCCATCTCATCCAGCGTGACCCGCTCGCCCACGACCATCTCGGCCATCCGCGGCGAACCCAGGTACATGGACGCGTTGCCCTCGACCATGATCACGATGTCGCAGAAGGACGGGATGTACGCGCCGCCGGCGGCGCTGGGCCCGAACAGGCAACAGATCTGCGGCACCTTGCCCGACAACGCGACCTGGTTGTGGAAGATGCGCCCGGCACCGCGCCGCCCGGGGAACAGCTCGACCTGGTCGGTGATGCGCGCCCCGGCGGAGTCGATAAACCAGAAGACCGGCAGCTCGTCGCGGAG
Source organism: Jiangella asiatica (assembly GCF_004349065.1). Lineage (GTDB taxonomy): Bacteria > Actinomycetota > Actinomycetes > Jiangellales > Jiangellaceae > Jiangella > Jiangella asiatica. Next base: position 92,406 of record NZ_SMKZ01000001.1, on the reverse strand, counting down.
GGCGACCTCGGTGACCCGGACGATCTTCTCGACGGTGCGGGCGCCCCAGGAGCCGGCCTTGACCGTGGGGTCGTTCGCGACGACGAGCGCGGGCCGGCCGTCGACCAGGCCGCGGCCGGTGACGACGCCGTCGGCGGGCAGGTTGCCGTCCAGCGCGTTGGCCAGCTGGCCGTCCTCGACGAACGTGCCTGCGTCGAAGAGCAGGTCGAGGCGGTCGCGGACGTACAGCTTGCCCTGCGCGGTCAGCTTCGCCGCACCGGACTCCGACGGCGCCTCGGTGGCCTTCCGGGCCGCCTCGACCTCGGCGTAGTGGTCGCGCCCCACGTCCAGCCCCTTCCCTCTCCCATGGTCATGTTCCCTCGCGGTCGCTCAGCGTCCACGAGGAAACATGATCATGCCGAAACCGGCAGCCCCAGGCCACGCGCGATGACCATCCGCTGGATCTCGCTGGTGCCCTCGCCGATCTCCAGGATCTTGGCGTCACGGTAGAACCGGGCCACCGGGTACTCCTCCATGAACCCGTACCCGCCGTGCACCTGGGTCGCGATCCGGGTCGCGGTGACCGCAGCCTCGGTCGCGTAGAGCTTGGCCGTCGCCGCGGCCTGCTTGATCTGTGGCGCCGGCGCGCCTGCGTCGCGCAGTGCGGCCGCCCGGTACGTGAGCAGCCGCGCCGCCTCGGCCATGACGTGCAGGTCGGCGACCTGGAAGGCCACGCCCTGCTTGCTGCCGATCGGCGCTCCGAACGACGTGCGCTCGTTCGCGTAGCCGACCGACGCGTCGATCATCGCCTGGACACACCCGACCGCCAGCGCGGCGATGGCGATACGTCCGTCATCGAGCGTGGCCAGGAACTGCGCGAACCCCGTGCCGCGCCCGCCGAGCAGGTGATCGGCCGGCACCCGGGCGCCGTCGAACGTCAGCGGGTGAGTGTCCGAGGCGTGCCAGCCGAGCTTGTCGTAGGCCGGCTCGACGACGAAGCCCGGCGTGCCTGCCGGGACGATGATCGCCGACACCTCCGCCGTGCCGTCCGGCTGGTCCCCGGTCCGCGCGGTGATGGTGACGCAGCTGGTCAGCTCGGTGCCGGAGTTGGTGATGAACTGCTTGGCGCCGTCGATGACCCACATGTCGCCATCCAGAACGGCGCGGGTGGCGGTCGCGCCGGCGTCGGACCCGGCGCTCGGCTCGGTCAGCCCGAACCCGGCGAGCGACCGGCCGGCGACCAGGTTTGGCAGCCAGCGCCGCTTCTGCTCCTCTGTGCCGTAGGCGAGGATCGGCGTGATGCCCAGGCCGACGGCGGCCTCGAGCGTGATGCCCATCGACTGGTCGACGCGGCCGATCTCCTCGATGGCCACGCACAGGCTGGTGAGATCGCCGCCGGCCCCGCCGTACTCCTCCGGCGCGGTGAGGCCGAACAGGCCCAGCTCGCCCATCGCGCGGACGGTGCCCACGGGGAACTCGTGTTTGCGGTCCCACTCCGCGGCGTGTGGCGCGATCTGCTCGCGGGCGAACTCACGGACAACGGCGCGGAACTCCTGGTGCTCCGCGGAGAGCTCGAACATCGTCGTTCCCGCTTCCTGGTGCTGTTGGTACTTGACGTTTACGTTAACGTAAGTTGGACGAGCGCACCAGGTACACCACTAGGCGAGTACGCGCATCACGAGGCGTGCATGCATGGTGTACCACGAGATTTCGTGCTGAACGTGATCATTCGGAAGGGGTCGGGCGTGGGTGACGAGCGGACGTGGAGCATCGCGGAGCTGGCCGAGGAGTACGGCGTCACCCTGCGCACCATCCGGTTCTACGAGGAGCAGGGGCTGCTCACGCCGCAGCGCGACGGCACCCGCCGGGTCTTCCGCGACGGCGACCGGGTGCGGCTGGGCCTGGTGTTGCGCGGCAAGCGCCTCGGCTTCGGACTGGACGAGATCAAGAAGATCATCGGGATGTACGACGCCGAGCCGGGCGAGGTCGGCCAGCTGCGCTACCTGCTCGAGCAGATCGCGCATCGGCGCGCGGAGCTGGAGCAGCGCCGGCGCGACATCGACGCGACCCTGACCGAGCTCTCGGACCTGGAACGTCGCTGCCGCGCCGACCTCGCGCGCCTCACCCCCTCCAGGTGATCAGCCGGCGCAGTTCTGGCCCGCGTCCAGCGCGATGCCCGACACCGTCTCGCCGTCGTTGGTGTGGAACACCCAGTTGACCGCGGGGTTGTACGCGTCGGGCACGAAGGGGTCGAACGTCTCGCCCTCTATCAGGCCGGGATACGCCTGCCGGACCTGCTCCAGCGTCGAACCGCGCCCGAGCCCCAGCGGCGTCGTCGACGCGTCCACGGACGAGCTGACGAACGTCACCCGGTAGTCGTCCTCGGACTCGGCCGGGGTCGGGCCGGAGTCGGTGCGCAGGTCGCGGCGGACCGAGATCAAGCCGCTGAGGTGTTGGTACTGGAACGTGCCGTAGCAGTACACGGCGTCGGCGGCCGGCGTGATCTGCACACCCTCGAGCTGGCTGAGCTCGCCGACGGTCATGCCGAGCCACACCGGACCGAACGCCTCGTCGCCGCTGACCCGCCAGCCGCCGGGTTCGAAGTCCTCCGGGCCGCCGGTGTAGGTCGGCCCGTCGGGCTCGTTCGGGGCGTCCGCCGGGTCGCTGCAGCGGTCCACGCCGTCCAGCATCACCTCGGTGACGAGCCCGGTGTCACCGATCGTGAACACCCAGCTGCGGATGGTCTCGTCGCCGAGGTCGACGCCGAGGTCGCCGTTCCCGTAGCGCGTCGCCCCAGGGTACGCGGCGAGGACGTCGGCCTCGCTGGCGCCGACGGTGATCCCCTCCGGCGTGGCGATCGGCTGGTCCGAGCGCATCGTCGCGACCTCGTAGTACGGCGTCGGGTCGTCCGGAGGGTCGCCCCACGAGCCGCGGACCGAGATGGTGCCGTAGACGTTCTCGGTACGGTACTCGCCGTAGCACATGGTCGAAATGCCGCGCTCCGGCCCGTAGGGGGTGATCTCCACCCCGTCCAGTCCCTCGAGCGTGGCCAGCGGCGTGCCGACGGTGAAGCCGTCGATACCAACGTTCGGGTCGATCACGATCGGGGCGGCCTCGGGAGCGGTCTCCTCGCCGTCCGGCTCAGTCGGGTCGGTCGGGTCGGCGTCGTTCTCCGAGGCACCGGTCGGATCGCCGGTCGGCGCTGCGGTGGGAGTCTCCGACGGGGTCGGGTCCCCGTCGGCGGTGTCGTCCGGGCCGGGCAGGACGGTCGGCGTCTCGGCCGGCACGATCTCGTCCGGCCCGGCGCCGAGCTCGCCCACCGTCGCCATCGAACCCAGCGCGAGTGCCGCCACCAGCCCCACCGATGTGACCGTGGTCGCCGCCACACGGACGGTGCGCCGGCGCTGGGCGCCGGAGACGATGCGACCGACGGCATCCGGGCGCGCGCTGAGCGTCAGGCGATCGTCGCCGAGGACGCGCCGCAGTTCGTCGTCGAAGTGGTTCATCGCTGTTCTCCTTCCACCGCGACGATCGTTCGCAGCTTCGCCATCGCCTTGCTTGCCTGGCTCTTGACCGTTCCCTGGCTGATGCCGAGCGCGGCGGCGATCTCGGCTTCGGACAGGTCCTCGTAGTAGCGCAGCACCAGGACCGCCCGTTGCCGCGGCGGCAGCTGCGCCAGCGCCTGCCAGAGCGGTTCGCCGTCCATCCGGTCCGCCGGTGCCACACCGCGGTCGGGCACGTCGTCGACCAGCACCTCACGCCGTCGCCGTCGCCAGCGGCTCACATGTGCGTTGGCCATCGACCGACGCACGTAGGCCAGCGGGTCGCTGCCTTGCCGCATCACCTTCGTCCAGCGCGAGCCGACCTTCTCCAGCGCGGTCTGGACCAGGTCCGCCGCGTCGTGCGGAGACCCGGTCAGGGCATGCCCGTAGCGCAGCAGGCCAGGCAGGCTGGCGCGCACGAACTCCTCGAAATCCACCATCGCCTCATCCGGATCGACCCAGCTGACCGTCGCCGTCGCGTCCACGATCGCGGCGTCGTCGTCAGGGGACTGTACGAGCATCGCGACCCCCACTCGAACCTTTTCTCGTTGTCGACAACACGCCCCACCGGCCCGATGGGTTGCCTCGATGCACGGCGCTCGGCGCCAAGCCGGACGAACGCCGCGGGTCGGGCGGCCGGGGAGCGGTCCCCTAGACTCACCTCAGCCCAGGGAGGAGTGAGCGTGGAATACCGCCGGATCAGCAGAGTCCTTGTCGCGAACCGCGGTGAGATCGCGGTGCGGGTCATCCGTGCCTGCCGCGACGCGGGCCTGGCCAGTGTCGCAGTGTACGCCGACGGCGACCGCGACGCCCCCCACGTCCGACTCGCCGACGAGGCCTACGCGCTCGGCGGCGAGACCGCCACGGAGACCTACCTTGCGATCGCGAAGCTCCTCGACGTCGCCGCCCGCGCCGATGCCGATGCCGTGCACCCCGGCTACGGGTTCCTGGCCGAGAACGCCGAGTTCGCGCGCGCCGTCATCGACGCCCGGCTGACCTGGATAGGCCCGCCGCCGGCCGCCATCGAGGCGCTGGGCGACAAGGTCCGCGCCCGCCACATCGCCGCCCGCGCCGGCGCGCCGCTGGTCGCCGGCACCCCCGACCCCGTCACCAGCGCCGACGAGGTCATCGAGTTCGCCAAGGAGCACGGGCTGCCCATCGCCATCAAGGCCGCGTTCGGCGGCGGCGGCCGTGGCCTGAAGGTGGCCCGGACCCTGGAAGAGGTCCCCCACCTGTACGAGTCGGCGGTCCGCGAGGCGGTCGCGTCGTTCGGCCGCGGCGAATGCTTCGTCGAGCGCTACCTCGACCGGCCGCGGCACGTCGAGACCCAGTGCCTGGCCGACCACTATGGCGCCGTCGCTGTGATCTCTACACGCGACTGCTCCCTGCAGCGCCGGCACCAGAAGCTGGTCGAGGAAGCGCCCGCGCCGTTCCTCTCCGACGAGCAGAACGCCGAGCTCTACCGCGCGTCCAAGGCCATCCTGCGCGAGGCCGGCTACGTCGGCGCCGGCACCTGCGAGTTCCTGGTCGGCAACGACGGCACCATCTCCTTCCTCGAGGTCAACACCCGCCTGCAGGTCGAGCACCCGGTGACCGAGGAGGTCACCGGCTTGGACCTGGTGCGTGAGATGTTCCGCGTCGCCGAGGGCGAGGAGCTGGGCTACGACGACCCGCCGCTGCGCGGGCACTCGTTCGAGTTCCGCATCAACGGCGAGGACCCGGGCCGCAACTTCCTGCCCACACCCGGCACGGTCACCACGTTCCGGCCGCCGGCCGGCCCGGGCGTGCGGGTCGACGCGGGCGTCGAGGCGGGCAGCGTCGTCGGGCAGAACTTCGACTCGCTGCTGGCCAAGCTCATCGTCACCGGGGCGAGCCGCGAGGAAGCGGTGCAGCGGGCCCGGCGCGCGCTGGCGGAGTTCGAGGTCGACGGGCTGGCCACGGCCATCCCGTTCCATCGGGCGGTCCTGGACGACGCGGCGTTCGTCCCGGCCGACGCCGGCACGCCGTTCTCGGTGCACACACGCTGGATCGAGACGGAGTGGGACAACCGCGTCGAGCCGTTCGTCACGTCCGGTTCCGACGCGGGTGAGGGCGAGGCACCGCGCGAGCGGGTCACCGTCGAGGTCGGCGGCAAGCGGATCGAGGTCGTGCTGCCCGCGGGGCTCGGCTCCGCCGGCGCCAGCGGCTCCGGCGGTGCCGCCGGTGGTCAGACGCGCCGCCCGGCCCGCCGCGGCGCCGGCCGGGCGAGCTCGGCGTCCGCCGGCGGCGACACGCTGACCTCGCCGATGCAGGGCACCATCATCAAGGTGGTCGCCGAGGACGGTCAGTCCGTGGCCGAGGGAGACGTCGTCGTGGTCATGGAGGCCATGAAGATGGAGCAGCCCATCACCGCGCACAAGGCCGGCACCGTCGCCGGGCTGTCCGCGCAGGTCGGCGCCACCATCGCCAACGGCGCGGTCATCTGCACCATCGTCGACTGACAGGACGCCCCGTGATCGTCAACGATTTCGGGTGTGATCACGCCCGTAATCGTTGACGATCACGGGGAAGATGGGTGGGCCCTCGGATGGTTGTCGTAATTGACACGTCAACGATTCGAGAGGAATGCCCCCATGCCCGCTCTGTCGGACACCGCCCGCGACCTGTTCTCCCGCCCCATTCCCGGTTGGGCGACGGTGATCGACGCCGACGGACGACCGCACAACAGCATCGTCTGGGTCGACCTCGACGGCGACGAAGTCATCTTCAACACCGCCGCCGGACGGGTGAAGGAGCGACACCTCCGCGAGAACGACGTCGTCTCGATCAGCGTCCTGGACCCGGAGAACGCATGGCGGTGGGTCAGCGTCACCGGCACGGCAACGCTGTCCACGGCGGACGGCGACGAGGTCATCGACCGGCTGGCGAAGAAGTACCTGGACGCCGACAGCTACCCGTTCCGCAAGGAGGGTGAGCAGCGGGTCACCGTGCGCGTGTCGGTGGATCAGCTGCTGGAGGAAGCCGCCTGAGAGTTCAGGGCGACGGCCGTGGTCCCGACGGGGCCGCGGCCGTCGCGCGTCTCAGGCCACCCAGCTGACCTGGACGTCCGCGTCGAACAGCTCGCCGTACCGGGCGGCGGCGGTGGCGGCCGCGTTCTTCGTCGGGGCGCCGAGCCGTGCGAACGGCTCGACGGTGACGGTGAGGGTGGAGTTCTTGAGCTCGTGGCTCCACACCCCGCGCACGACGCCGTCAACCACCAGGATCGGCGAGATCCACCCGGCCGCGCGCGAGACACGGTCGATGCAGCCCTCGGGCACGGTGTGGACGCGGTGGCCGACCGGTGCGATGACGTACGGGTCGAAGCCGGGCAGCAGCCAGACGCCGTCGCCGGCCCGGGGATCGGTGCCGGCCATGGCGTCGAGCCCGGCCGGGGTGGCCCACGACGCGATGCCGTCGAGATCGACCGCGACCATGACGTCGGCGTGCTCCTTGAACAGCCGCCGTGCCGCCGCCTGGTCGATGCCCCACCAGCGGGAGAAGTCGGTGTGCGTGGCCGGGCCGTACGTGTCGAGGAACCGGCCGATTACTGTGGCCAGGGCGGTGTGCTCGTCGGGCCGGGTGTCCCAGGGCGCGTCGGGCAGCCAGCCGCGCGGGTCGGTGAACGTGGCGGCGCGGTCGCGGTCGGGGCCGGAGCACAGCAGGCCGCCGGCCGCGGCCGGCTTGAACAGCTGACCCCACCCCGAGCGCAGCGCCTTCTCGACCCCCGGTGTGCTGATGACCCGCAGGACCTCGGCCGACAGCTCCTCGCGCGTGAGGAACCTGCCCGGTAACACCTCGCCGATGACGTCGGTGACACGGCGCAGATCGTCGCCGGAGACGCCGTGGTAGCGCTCCCAGGCCGGGGTGAGCTTGGGGAACTGCCGCTGCGAGAACGCGGCCGTGAGCAGCGGCAGCTCCGCGGACGGGAACAGGTGCAGAGTGCCGCGCATGCCCCAGGTGCGTACCAGGGAGCGGTCGGTCCACAACGCCGTGCCGATGTCGCCGAGCTGGTAGGACGGGGTGCGTACTCCCGCGATCAGCTCCGCCGACGAGGCCACCTGCGCGTGCAGCCCGAGAAGCCGCGATGCGGTGTCGACCAGCCCTGACGACGGCTCGGCGACGTACTGGCGGCGCAACCGCCAGGCCAGCGCCTGACCCCACGAGACCTTCTCCACGGTCACCATCGAACCATGCGGCACCGACAGAGATCGTGACCGACAGGACCTGACCGTGGCACGACGGCGCCAACCGTGGATGATGGGAGTATGTCGAGCGTTTGGGACGATGCGGCCGATGCCCTGCGCAGCTCCAGGCTGTACGTCGATGACACAGCGGCCGATGAGCTTCGAGCCGACGGCCGGCCATTTGATGGCGCCGCCCAGACGAGCGCAGAGCAGACGCTGAGCGATGCTGAGACACCCATCTACCTGGTCGTGCTGCCAACCAGTGCTGCTAACGACGACGACCCGCTCGGCCACATCGCCCGTGAGGTCCAGGAAGACGGAACGTACGTCGCATATCTGCCGAATCGGCAGGCGGACGCCGGGTCGACCGTGATGGACAGCAGCGCCGCACGGCAGGCTGCGCAAAGCCTTGCAAGTTCCTCCAACGACGTGTCGCAGTTCGTCGATGAGCTCGTGCCGCAACTGGAGGAGCTGGCGGCGAACGGCGGCTCGGGCGGCGGGGGGAACGGCAACGCTTCGTCGAATGATGGCGGGGGCGGGCTGCTCCCGTTGGCCATCCTGGCGGCCGCGGGCGGCGGCGGGTTCCTGCTCTACCGCCGCAACAAGCGCAGCAAGGAGCGTGCCCAGCTGGAGCAGGTGCGCGACGCGCTGGACGAGGACATCACCACGTACGGCGAGCGGCTCTCGGCCATCGACCTCGACGTCCGCGACGACTCCAAGGTCCCGATCGAGGCGCGGCACGAATACAGCCGGGCCCTGGACCTCTACGAGAACGCGAAGATGTACTCCGATCGCGCGGAGCGGCCCACGGACCTCAAGCCGGTCACGTCGGCGCTGGAGGAGGGCCGCTGGCTGCTGTCGTGCGTCGACGCCCGGCTCAAGCACGAGCCGATCCCAGACCGGCGGCTGCCGTGCTTCTTCGACCCCGGCCACGGCCCGTCGATCGAGGACATCGAGTGGGCACCGCGGTACGGCGCCCCGCGCGCCGTCCCGGCCTGCGCCGCCGACGCGCTGCGGATCAAGAACGGCGGTGACCCGGAGGTCCGGATGGTGCCGGTCGGCGACGGCGAGCGGCGGCCGTACTACGACGCCGGTCCCGCGTACGGCGGCTGGGCCGGCGGGTACTTCGGCGGTCTGCTCCCGGGCATGCTCATGGGCACGATGCTCGGCTCGGCCATGGCCAACCCGATCTACGTCGACGGCGGCGGCGGTGGCGGCGACGCCGGTGGCGGCGGTGACGGCGGCGGCGGTGACTTCGGCGGCGGGTTCGACGGCGGCGACTTCGGCGGCGGCTTCGGTGGAGGCGACTTCGGCGGCGGCTTCGAGTGACCCGGCTCGCCTGAGCACCCATGCCGACACCTGACTTCATCCTGGCCTTGCGCGAGCACGTCGGCCACGACCTGCTGTGGCTGACCGGTGTGACGGCGGTCGTCGTCGACGGTGCCGGGCGGGTGCTGCTGCACCAGCGGTCCGACACCGGCGAGTGGGCGCTCATCTCCGGCATCCTCGAGCCCGGCGAGCAGCCGGCGCACGCCGTCGCGCGGGAGGCGTACGAGGAGACCGGCGTGCACATCGCCGTCGAGCGGATCACCAGCGTCGTCACCGACCCGCCGGTCCGCTACCCGAACGGCGACGTCGTGCAGTACCTCGACATCGCGTTCCGGTGCCGGCCGGTCGGCGGCACGGCCAGGGTCAACGACGACGAGTCGCTCGCGGTCGCGTGGTTCGCCCCCGACGAGCTGCCGGAGCTCCACCCGCACATCCAGAAGCGGCTCGACCACGCGCTCAACGGCGCCGGCGCGACGGCCTGGTTCGACCCGCCGCCACCCGGTCAGACCGGCTGATCAGCCGCGCAGGTGCAGCCGCCTGGCGGCCTCGGCCACCGACCCGGACAGCGACGGGTACACGGTGAACGCCCGGGCCATCTGGTCGACCGTGAGCGACGCCTCGACCGCCACGGAGATGGGGTGGATCAGCTCGCTGGCCTTCGGCGCCACGACCACCCCGCCGACGATGATGCCGGTGCCGCGGCGGCAGAACAGCTTCACGAAGCCGTCGCGGATGCCCTGCATCTTGGCCCGCGCGTTGGTGGCCAGCGGCAGCTTGACGGCGACGGCGTCGATCTCGCCGGCGTCGACGGCGGCCTGACTCCAGCCGACGGTGGCGATCTCGGGCGCGGTGAAGACGTTGGCCGCCACCGCCTTGAGGTCCAGCGGCGTGACGGCGTCGCCCAGTGCGTGCCACATGGCCGTGCGGCCCTGCATCGCCGCGACCGAGGCCAGCATGTTGACCCCGGTGACGTCGCCGGCGGCGTAGACGCCTCGCGCGGAGGTCCGCGACACCCGGTCGACCTTGACGAAGCCGCGGCCGTCCAGGGCGATGCCGCACTCCTCCAAGCCGAGGTCCTCGATGTTCGGGACCGACCCGACCGCCATCAGGCAGTGCGAGCCGCGGACGGCCCGCCCGTCGGTGAGGGTGACGACGACACCGTCGCCGTCGCGCCGCACCGATGCCGCCCGTGACCGCGACAGCACCTTCAGCCCGCGCCGGGCGAACACCTCCTCCAGCACGTACGCGGCGTCAGCGTCCTCGCCGGGCAGCACCCGGTCGCGCGACGAGACCAGCGTGACGTCGCAACCGAGAGCGTTGTAGGCGCTGGCGAACTCCGCGCCGGTGACGCCGGAGCCGACCACCACCAGCCGCTCGGGCGCCTCGGTGAGGTCGTAGACCTGTTCCCAGGTGAGGATGCGCTCGCCGTCGGGCTCAGCCTCGGGCAGGATGCGTGGGCGCGCGCCGGTGGCCAGCAGGGCGACGTCGGCGACCAGCTCGTGCGCGCCGTCGTCGACGACGACGCGGTCGCCGGGCGCCAGCCGGCCCGAGCCCCGGACGATCCTGACGCCGGCCTTCTCGACCGCCGCCGCGGTGTCCGCTGACTGCGCCTTCGCCAGCGCCAGGACCCGGCGGTTGACCCGGGCGAGCTCGACGCCGACCGCACCCCCGAGCACCACGCCGAGCTCGCCTGACTCCGCGGTGTCGGTGAGCACCTCCGCCGTCGCGATCAGCGTCTTGCTGGGCACGCAGTCGGTGAGGACCGCCGACCCGCCGACGCCGTCGCGATCGACCAAGGTGACCTCCGCTCCGAGCTGCGCGGCCACCAGGGCCGCCTCGTAGCCGCCAGGCCCGCTACCGAGAATCGCCACACGTGTCACATCGGCCATTGTTCCGTACCGTGGTCGCAGCCCCGGTTCACGCCCCGCGAGCTGTGGCATGGCACCCTGTGTCCGTGCCGTCGACATCCGATCCCGACGCCGGCGAGCGCCGGCCAGAGCCGCGGTCGCGCAACTGGCGGCTGATCGGCTGGCTGGCGATGCTGACGGTCGCCGTGACGGTCCTGGACCAGGCGAGCAAGGTCTGGGCGGAGGCGGAGCTCTCCGGGCGTGAGCCGATCCAGCTGATCGGCGACCTGTTGCAGCTGCGTCTGCTGTACAACTCCGGCGCCGCCTTCTCCATCGCGACCGGGATGACGTGGCTGCTCACGCTCATCGTGGTGATCGTGATCGCGGCGGTCATCCGGGCGTCGGCGCGCCTCGGCTCGCCGGGCTGGACCGTCGCGCTGGGGCTCCTGCTCGGCGGCGCGTTCGGCAACCTCATCGACCGGCTCTTCCGCGAGCCCGGCTTCCCGGAGGGCCACGTCGTCGACTTCATCGATTACGGCGGCCTGTTCGTCGGCAACATCGCCGACATCGCCATCACCGTGGCGGCCGTGCTCATCGCGGTCCTGACGCTGCGCGGCAGCACCGTCGACGGCGCCGGCCAAGCCGCGTCGAACGCGGCCGACGAACGACCCTGACCGACTCCTACCCGTTTGAGCGTCGCCCGACCTGGGAACGGAACCGGCACGGGGCCACAGGCGCGAGGAGGCGATCGACGATGCGCGCGCGCAGATGGGTAGCAGCGGCCGGCACTTTCGTCCTGGTGATGGCGGCATGTACGCCCGGTGGCGATGACGACGGCGACGAGGGCGGTGACGGTGGCGGTGACGGTGGCGGCGAGCTCGTTTGGGCCATCGGTGGTGCCGAAGCGCAGCCCGGCGGTGTTCACCAGCAGGTCGCCGAGTTGTGGAACGAGCAGAACCCCGACAACCCGATTCGCATCGAGCTCCTGCCGGAGGAGGCGGATCAGCAGCGCGAACAGCAGGCGCTCGAGCTGCAGGCCGAAGGCAGCGGCTTCGACGTGCTCGGGGTGGATGTGATCTGGACCGGAGAATACTCAGAAAACGGCTGGGTCGAGAGCCTCGAGGACGTTCGAGACGAGATCGAGGAGGCGTCCCTTCCGGGAGCTTTCGAGTCGGCCACCTGGGGTGGCGAGCTCTGGGCGGCGCCATACAACACGAACGCTGGATTCCTCTACTACCGGACCGACCTCGTCGACTCGGCGCCCACCACCTGGGATGAGCTGTGCCAGACGGCAACCACGACGGCCGCCTCCGCGGGTATCGGCGGCTTCATCGGGCAGGGAGCGCAGTACGAGGGCTTCGTCGTCAACTGGCTGGAGTACTACTGGAGCGCGGGCGGCGAGCTGTACAACGACGACCAGACCGAAGTGCTGTTCGACACCGAGATCGCCGCAGAAGCCACCCAGTTCATGGCTGATGCAATCAGTGAGGGCTGCTACGCGCCCGGATTCAATACCGCTCAGGAGGAGCCGGCCCGCAACGAGTTCCAGCAGGGAAACGTGGTGTTCATGCGCAACTGGCCGTACGTGTACGGGCTGGTCAACGAGGACACCGGGAGCCCGGCGAACGGCAACTTCAACATCGCGCCGCTTCCTACGTTCGAAGGCGAGGGCACCATCTCCGCGCTCGGCGGCTTCAACAACGCGGTGAGCGCGTTCTCCGACAACACGGATGCGGCGATCGACTTCGTCGTCTGGGCAGCGACGGACCCGGAGCCTCAGACGATGCTGGCGACCGAGGCATCGGTGCCACCCACCCTGCAGTCTGTCTACGACGAGCTCGACGACCCGGTCATGGCGTTGCTCGGCGAGATCCTCCCTGACGCCAAGCCGCGGCCGCCGGCACCGCAGTGGAACGAGATCAGCGTGGAGATGCAGCGGGCGTTGCACCCTGCGGTCAACGGCCAAGCAGACATCGAGCAGGCCGTCGAGACCGTCCGCACCTTCCTGGAGGGAACGATCGAGTAGTAGGCGGGACGGCGGCGACGGGAGGCCAGCGTGACCGAGATGCGGACCGCGCCGACCGGCGATGCGCGCGCCGACCGGGGCCCTGCGCGCACCCGACGCAAAGGACTCTCCGAACGCGCGCTCGCACGCTTGTTCATCGCGCCGTCACTGCTGGTGATGGCCTTGGTGGCGCTGTTCCCGGTCATCTACGCGATCGTCCTGAGCCTCTACTCGTACACCCGCCGGCAACGCACGGGCTTCGGCGGGCTCGACAACTATGTCGACGCGCTCACGGATGGACGATTCTGGTCGGCCACGCAGTTCACGTTCACGTTCACGGTGACATCCGTGGCGGCGGAGTTCCTGATCGGTCTGGGGTTCGCGTTGCTGATGAACCAGACATTCCGCGGTCGCGGGATCACGCGGGCGGCCATCCTGATTCCCTGGGTGATCCCGACTGTCATCGCCGCCCAGATGTGGTTCTTCATGTTCAACGTGACGCCGGGGTTCATCAACAACATCTTCGGGCTCGGTGACTTCAGCTGGCTGGGGCAACCTGGGTGGGCGACGTTCGCGATCGTGTTCGCCGACGTCTGGAAGACGGCTCCGTTCGTCGCGTTGTTGCTCCTGGCCGGATTGCAGACCATCCCCAGTGAGATGACCGAGAGCGGCCTGGTGGACGGAGCCAACGCGTTCCAGCGGCTGTGGTACATCACCTTGCCGCTGCTGCGCCCGGCGATCCTGGTCGCCCTGTTGTTCCGGACCGTCGACGCGCTGCGCGTCTACGACCTGGTGGCGGTGATGACGGGCGGGGCGTTCGACACGGAGTCCCTTTCGGTGCTGGTCCAGCAGTACGTCGTCCGCACGCCGAATCCCGGCTACGGCTCGGCGTTGTCCACGATCACGTTCATCCTCATCCTTGCCGTCGGAATGGTCTTCGTGAGAATGCTCGGCCGAGACATCGTCGTCGGAAGAGGAGCAGAGCGATGAGCGACGTCGCGACGACTCCTGACCGCGAGATCGCGGTGACTCCGCGCCGGAACGGAGCGCGGCTCTGGGGAAAGACCGGGCTGCTCAGCGTCATCCTGTTGTGGTGCCTGTTCCCATTCTTCTGGCTCATCATGACCAGCCTGAAGCTCGGCGATCGGGCGCTGAACAGTCCCGACCTCTTCCAAGGTCCGTTCGGGCTGGGCAACTACGGCAACGTGTTCGAGCAGGACTTCCACCTGAACCTGCGCAACTCCCTGGCCATCGCCGGCATGACGACGATCATCTGCATCGTGATCGGCTCACTCGCCGGTTATGCGCTGGCCCGGCTGCCGCTGAAGCGGAAGATCCTCCTGCTGACCGGTGTTCTCGCGGTGTCGTTGTTCCCGCCGGTCGCGCTGGTGCCGCCGTTGTACGAGCTGTGGCGCAACCTTGGCCTGCTGAACACCTGGGAGGGCCTGTACATCCCGTATACGGCGTTCACACTGCCACTGACGATCTTCATCTTGACGACGTTCTACGCGGCCATCCCGAAGGAACTCGAGGAGGCGGCTCGCGTCGACGGCGCGACGCCGTTCCAGGCGTTCTACAAGGTCATCTTCCCGCTGGCGGCACCGGGCGTGTTCGCCGCGGCGATCATCATCTTCGTCACGGCCTGGAATGAGTTCCTCCTCGCCAGCACGTTCGCGCCCCGCAACGCGGAGATCGCCCAAACCGTGCCGGTCGCGATCGCCGGGTTCACCGGCCAGGTCGAGTTCCAGCGCCCGATCGGCACCATCACGGCGGCGTGCGTGGTGGTCGTGATCCCGATGATCATCGTCGCGCTGGCGTTCCAGCGCCGGATCGTCGCCGGGCTGACCGCCGGCAGCGTCAAGGGCTGATCCGGCACCGCGACGTGCGCGGTACAGTCGCCCGGTGACCGACGCCCTGGATGGCCCGCGCGCGGGCGCTCGCGCCGCCGCGGATCACCTGGCGGCCGCGACCGGCGTGGAGCGGCACGACATCGCGCTGGTCCTCGGTTCCGGTTGGGGCGGCGCGGCGGACCTGATCGGCGACACCGTCGCGGAGGTCCCCAGTTCCGAGGTCCCCGGCTTCGCGCCGCCGGCCGTCGCCGGCCACGTCGGCACCATCCGCTCGATCCGGGTCCGCGACACCGACCGGCACGCGCTGGTGCTCGGCTCGCGCACCCACCTCTACGAGGGCCGCGGCGTCCGCGCGGTCGTGCACGGTGTACGGACCGCGGCCGCCGCCGGTGCCTCCACGCTGGTGCTGACCAACGGCTGCGGCGGGCTGCGCGAGGAGTGGCCCGCCGGCACACCGGTGCTGATCAGTGACCACATCAACCTCACCGCCGCGTCGCCGCTGGAGGGCGCGACGTTCGTTGACCTGACCGGCCTTTACTCGTCCCGGCTGCGCACCGTCGCCCGCGAGGTCGACCCGTCGCTGCCCGAGGGTGTCTACGTCCAGTTCCGCGGCCCGCACTACGAGACTCCGGCCGAGGTCCGCATGGCCCAGCGCATCGGCGGCGACCTGGTCGGCATGTCGACGACGCTGGAGGCGATCGCGGCCCGGGAGGCCGGCGTCGAGGTGCTCGGCGTCTCGCTGGTCACCAACCTCGCCGCCGGCATCAGCGCGACC
The DNA here is from genome assembly GCF_004349065.1 of Jiangella asiatica. Lineage (GTDB taxonomy): Bacteria > Actinomycetota > Actinomycetes > Jiangellales > Jiangellaceae > Jiangella > Jiangella asiatica. The sequence goes on along the minus strand of NZ_SMKZ01000001.1, from coordinate 76,877 downwards.
CCGCTCAGCCACGACGAGGTCATCGCCGCCGGCCGCGCCGCCGAACCGCGCATCAGCGCACTGCTGGCGGCCGTCGTCGCCCGGCTCTGAGCCCGGCGCCGCTCGGTCAGCGGCCTGTCAGCGGACCGTCAGCCGCTCCTCCGACGCTGGTCATCGCACGGGCCACCGGCCCGCGCCGTTGATCACGGGACGACGCATGACCACAGACACCTTGGCCATCGAGGCGTACGGTCTGATCGTCTCCACCCCGGCGTCGCGAGCCGGGCGAGCAGCGCACGCACGCCAGCACCCGGTACCGCGCCGGCCGGCCCGGCCCGCACGGGTCCGAGGATGGACACCCGCATGCTCCTAGGATCTCCTGAACGCGACGCGGCGCCCGGCCCGCCCCGCAAAGAAAGGGATGGTTCGCGATGAGCGACGTGCTCGACAAGGCTCGCGCCTGGCTGGCCGACGACCCCGACCCGGCCACTCGCGCCGAGCTCCGGGCGGTGCTCAGCCGGGCCGTCGACGGCGACGACGACGCGCTGGCGGACCTCGCCGACCGGTTCGCCGGCATCCTGCGGTTCGGTACCGCCGGTCTGCGCGGCGCGCTGGGCGCCGGACCCAACCGGATGAACCGCGCCGTCGTCATCCGCGCCGCCGCCGGGCTGGCCGCGTACCTGCGCGACACGCGCATCCCGGTCGACGGCCGGCGGCACCGCGTCGTCGTCGGCTTCGACGCCCGCTACCGCTCCCACGACTTCGCCCTCGACACCGCCGCCGTCATGACCGCGGCCGGCTTCGACGCGCTGATCATGCCGCGGACCCTGCCCACGCCGGTCCTCGCGTTCGCCGTCCGGCAGCTCGACGCAGACGCCGGCGTCATGGTCACCGCCAGCCACAACCCGCCCGAGGACAACGGCTACAAGGTCTACCTCGGCGGCGACGACGGCGGCTCGCAGATCGTCTCACCCGCCGACGCCGAGATCGCCACCCACATCGACGCCGTGGCGTCGGTCGCGTCCGTGCCGCGCGCCGAGACCGGCTGGGCCGAGATCGGCGAGGATGTCGTCGACGCCTACCTGACGTCGGCCGCCGCTGTCGCAATGCCGGGCGGTCCGCGGCAGGCGCGGATCGTGCTGACGTCGCTGCACGGTGTCGGCGGCGCGACCGTCCTGGACACGCTGCGCCAAGCCGGCTTCACCCACCTGCACGCGGTGGCCGAGCAGGCCGACCCCGACCCGGACTTCCCCACCGTCGCGTTCCCCAACCCGGAGGAGGCCGGCGCCATCGACCTCGCGCTGGCACTGGCCCGCGACGTCGGCGCCGACCTCGTCATCGCCAACGACCCCGACGCCGACCGGTGCGCCGTCGCGCTCCCCAGCCGAGCCGACGAGCGCGACGGCGACTGGCGGATGCTCCACGGCGACCAGGTCGGCGCGCTGCTCGGCGAGCACCTCGCCGCGACCGGCCGCGGCGGCGTCTTCGCCAACTCGATCGTCTCCTCGCGCCTGCTCGGCCGGATCGCCGCCGCACACGGCCTGGAGCACGTCGAGACGCTCACCGGGTTCAAGTGGATCTCCCGGGTGCCCGGCCTGCGCTACGGCTACGAGGAGGCGCTCGGCTACTGCGTCGATCCCGAGTCGGTGCGCGACAAGGACGGCATCTCGGCCGCGGTGCTGGTCGCCGAGCTGGCCGCCGCCACCCAGGCCGGCGGCCGGACGCTGTGGGACGTCCTGGACGACCTCGCCCTCCGGCACGGCCTGCACGTCTCGGACCAGCTATCCGTCCGGGTCGACGACCTGTCGCTCATCGGCGGCGCGATGGCCCGGCTGCGGGCGACGCCGCCGTCGACGCTGGCCGGCTCCCCCGTCACCACCGCCGACGACCTGTTGGCCGGCGACGGCGGCCTGCCGCCCACCGACGGGCTGCGCTACCTGACCGCGGACGGCTCACGCGCCATCGTGCGGCCGAGCGGGACCGAGCCCAAGCTCAAGTGCTACCTGGAGGTCGTAATCCCGGTCGCGGCCGCGTCCGGCCTTCCGGCGGCTCGCGAGACGGCCACCCGCCGCCTGGCCGCCATCCGCTCCGACGTGAGTGCCGCGTTGGGCCTCTGACCAGCACAGACAGCGGCCGATCAAGGGCTGGCGGAGTTCCTGCTCGGACACTGGGGCTCTGACTGCGGCGACGCTCTCAGAGCCCCAGTCGGCTGACACGAAGTCCGACCGGGCCGATTCGCGGACCCCCAGGCCACATCGGCCATCCCGGGCGAGATGTCCACAGGTCCGGATCGGCACCCGAGGGTATCCACATTCCGCCGTCGCGCCCTGGCGCCGGCCGCGATCGGCTGGTCGAATCGAGCCATGAAAGACAGCACCGACGCTCCCTCGCAAGCCCTCGGCGAGATCGAGCCGGAGCATCTGGCCAGATTGTCCTCCTATCGGACCGTCGGGGACGGTGCCGCGCCGGGGGTGTGGTCCGGCGGCGACAGACCGGAATGGGGGCATCCGGGTGTGCGCGACGGATCGGTGGTGTATGAGCTGTGGACCGCCGGTGCCGTCCTTCGCACCGCACGGGCCTATGCCGGCCTGAGCCAGCGGGAGCTGGCCGAGCGGACCGGGCTGGCGCAGTCGACCATCGCGCGCATCGAGGCCGGGCGCACGGTCGCGCGCTGGTCGGTGGTGTTCCGGTGCGTCCTTGCCTGCGAGCTGACCTTCGCGCTGCTGGCGCCCGAAGGCGAGGTGATCGGCCACGAGCCGCTGGTGGTCGACCGGGATGCCGCAGGGCGGCGGTATCCGGCGCACCTGCGTGTTCGTCGCGTGGGTCGCCGGAGTCACTGGTGGCGCGACAAGCACAACGTGCCGGACCTGCGCCGGCGCGTCCCTCGATTCACGTTCGACCGGCGGCATCGCTGGGACCCGCCCGACCCGGTCCTGGTCCGTCGCCGTCGGCGAAGGCAGGCCCTGCGGCGCCTAGACTCGTGAGCGTGACCGTGCTCTCCGCGCTCGACGACGCGCGCCTGTCCGACATCACGTCGTCGGAGGCGTCGCTGCGCCGCTTCCTCCACGGACTGCCCGGGGTCGACCAAGTCGGCGCCGAGGCCAGGGCGGCCATGCTGGCCACCCGGTCCATCAAGACCACGGCCAAGCAATTCGCCATCGACCTCGCCATCTCGATGATCGACCTCACCACGCTGGAGGGCCAGGACACTCCGGGCAAGGTGCGCGCGCTGTGCGCCAAGGCACTGCGCCCGGACCCGTCCGACCGCTCCGTGCCGCGGGTCGCGGCGGTCTGCGTCTACCCCGACCTGGTCGCGACGGCGAAGGAAGCCCTCGGCGCCGGCTCGGACGTCAAGGTCGCCAGCGTGGCCACCGGCTTCCCGTCCGGGCGTACCAGCCTCGCGGTGAAGGAGGCCGACACCCGCGACGCGGTCGCCGCCGGCGCCGACGAGGTCGACATGGTCATCGACCGCGGTGCCTTCCTGGCTGGCCGGTACGGCCAGGTCTTCGACGAGATCGTCGCCGTCAAGCAGGCGTGCGCCCGCGCCCATGGCGCCAACGATGATGGTGCCGGTGCGCACCTGAAGGTCATCCTCGAGACCGGCGAGCTGGCGACGTACGACAACGTCCGGCGAGCGTCCTGGCTGGCGATGCTGGCCGGCGCCGACTTCATCAAGACCAGCACCGGCAAGGTCGTGCCGGCGGCGACCCTCCCGGTGACTCTGGTGATGCTCGAGGCGGTGCGCGACTTCCGCGACGCCATCGGCCGGCAGGTCGGCGTCAAGCCTGCCGGGGGCATCCGCACCAGCAAGGACGCCATCAGGTACCTCGTGCTGGTCAACGAGACCGCCGGCGAGGACTGGCTCGACCCCGACTGGTTCCGACTCGGCGCCTCCAGCCTGCTCAACGACCTGCTGATGCAGCGGCAGAAGATGCTCACCGGCCGCTACGCGGGTCCCGACTACTTCACGCTCGACTGAGGCGGCCACACCATGACGAAGTTCGAGTACGCACCGGCGCCGGAGTCGCGCGCGATCGTCGACATCAAGAGCTCCTACGGCCTGTTCGTGAACGGCGAGTTCGCCGACCCCGTGGACGGGTCGTCGTTCAAGTCGGTCAACCCCGCCACCGAGGAGGTGCTCGCCGAGATCGCGCAGGCCGGCCACGCCGACGTCGACGCCGCCGTGCAGGCCGCGCGGCGCGCCTACGACCGCGTCTGGTCGAAGCTGTCCGGCCGCGACCGCGGCAAGTACCTGTTCCGCATCGCGCGGATCATCCAGGAGCGGGCCCGCGAGCTGGCCGTGCTGGAGTCCATCGACAACGGCAAGCCGATCCGTGAGTCGCGTGACGTCGACATCCCGCTGGTCGCCGCCCACTTCTTCTACTACGCCGGATGGGCCGACAAGCTGCGCTGGGCCGGCGCGGGGCCCGACCCGAAGCCGCACGGCGTCGCCGGCCAGGTCATCCCGTGGAACTTCCCACTGCTGATGCTCGCGTGGAAGATCGCCCCGGCGCTGGCCGCGGGCAACACCGTCGTGCTCAAGCCAGCCGAGACGACGCCGCTGACCGCGCTGCTGTTCGCCGAGATCTGCCAGCAGGCCGACCTCCCGCCCGGTGTGGTCAACATCGTCACCGGCGCCGGTGAGACCGGCCGCCTGCTCGTCGAGCACCCCGGAGTGGACAAGGTAGCGTTCACCGGGTCCACCGAGGTCGGCAAGCAGATCGCCCGCAGCGTCGCCGGCACCACCACGAAGGCGACCCTCGAGCTGGGCGGCAAGGCCGCGAACATCGTGTTCGACGACGCGCCGGTCGACCAGGCCGTCGAGGGCATCGTCAACGGCATCTTCTTCAACCAGGGCCACGTGTGTTGCGCAGGTTCGCGGCTGCTGGTCCAGGAGTCTGTGTACGACGAGACCCTGGCCCGGCTGAAGCGCCGGCTGACCACGCTGCGCGTCGGCGACCCGCTGGACAAGAACACCGACATCGGGGCCATCAACTCTCACCTGCAGCTGGCCCGCATCCGGGAGCTGGCGGAGGTCGGCGAGGCCGAGGGCGCGCAGCGCTGGTCGCCGGAGTGCGAGCTGCCCGACCGCGGCTTCTGGTTCCCGCCGACGGTGTTCACCGGCGTCACGCAGGCGCACCGGATCGCCCGGGAGGAGATCTTCGGGCCGGTCCTGTCGGTGCTGACGTTCCGCACGCCGGCCGAGGCGGTCGAGAAGGCGAACAACACACCGTACGGGCTGTCCGCCGGCGTCTGGACCGACAAGGGCTCGCGCATCCTGTGGATGTCGCAGCGGCTGCGCGCCGGCGTCGTCTGGGCCAACACCTTCAACCGGTTCGACCCGACCTCACCGTTCGGCGGATACAAGGAGTCCGGTTACGGCCGCGAAGGCGGCCGGCACGGCCTGCTGGCATACCTGAAGGCGGAGGACTGATGGCGGAGCGCCTGGCGGTCAAGAAGACCTACAAGCTGTATATCGGCGGGAAGTTCCCGCGCTCGGAGTCCGGCCGGTCGTACCAGGTCAGCGACGCCAAGGGCCGGTTCCTCGCCAACGCCGCCTGGGCCACGCGCAAGGACGCCCGCGACGCCGTCGTCGCCGCCCGCAAGGCGTACCCGGGCTGGTCCGGCGCTACGGCGTACAACCGCGGCCAGGTGCTCTACCGGGTGGCCGAGGTCATGGAGGGCCGGCACGCGCAGTTCGTCGACGAGGTCGCCGCCGGCGAGGGCGTGGCGCGCGGCAAGGCCGAGAAGCTCGTCGACGAGGCCATCGACCGCTGGGTCTGGTACGCGGGCTGGTCTGACAAGATCGCCCAGGTGGTGGGGTCCAGCAACCCGGTCGCGGGCCCATATTTCGACTTCTCCGTCCCGGAACCGACCGGCGTGGTCGCGGTGCTGGCGCCGCAGCGGTCGTCACTGCTCGGCCTGGTGTCCGTGCTCGCGCCGGTCATCGTGGGCGGCAACACCGCCGTCCTGGCGGCGTCGCTGGAGCGGCCGCTGCCGGCCGTCACGCTGTCGGAGGTGCTTGCGACGTCCGACCTGCCCGGCGGCGTGGTGAACATCCTCACCGGACGGGTCGGCGACACCGCTGCGTGGCTTGCCGCGCACATGGACGTCAACGCCGTCGACCTCGCCGGTGCCGCCGGTGACGCCGAGCACGCCCGCCAGCTGGAGCTGGCCGCCGCCGACAACCTCAAGCGGGTGGTGCGCGCGCCCGAGGCCGAGCCCGAATGGACCGCCGAACCCGGCCTGGAACGCATCACCGCCTACCTGGAGACGAAGACCGTCTGGCACCCGGTCGGCATCTGAGGTGCCCTCACTTCACCGGCGCCGGGGGCAGGGTCGGAGTCGCGGTCGGGCTTGAGGCCGCCGCGACCATAGGCTCGGAGCATGCACGGACGCGGGTTCCTGCTGGTGGCGGTGGTCGCCGCCGCGGCCGGCGCGGGCTGCGCGGGAGCGGACCGGGCCGACGACGGTGTCAGGTCGCCGTCCGCGGGTGGGTCGCCCAGCGGGCTCGTGCCCGACGATCTGGCCACGTCCAGCCCGCCGGCGACCCAGTCCCCGACGAACACACCGACGCCCACGCCGGACCCCGGCCCGGTCACGCTGGCCTTCGCCGGCGACATCCACTTCGAGGGCCACCTGCGGGCCCGGCTCGACGACCCGGCGAGCGCCCTGGCGCCGATCGCCCCGCAGCTGGGGGCCGCGGACGTCACCGTCGTGAACCTGGAGACCTCGGTCGGTGCCAGTGGCGCCCCGGAGCCGGGCAAGCGGTTCACCTTCCAGGCCCCGCCGTCGGCCTTCACCGCGCTCCAGGCGGCCGGTGTCGACATCGTCACCATGGCGAACAACCATGCGATGGACTTCGGCGCGGACGGACTGGCCGACACGCTGGCAGCGGTCGCGGCCGCACGGCCGGGCCTGGACGTCGTCGGGGTCGGCGCCGACGCGGCCGAGGCGTTCGCCCCCGCGGTCCGCGACGTGCGCGGCACCACCGTCGCGGTTCTCGGCGCCAATGTCCCCGACGACCCGGGCGCCGACCCGACCGGCCACTGGGCCGCGACCGAGACCTCCGCCGGGGTGGCGACAGCGCTCGATCCGGCGCCGCTGCTGAGGGCGGTCGCCCAAGCGCGGACCGTCGCCGACATCGTCGTCGTGTACCTGCACTGGGGCGTGCAGGGCGAGAGCTGCCCGAGCCCATCGCAGACCACGCTGGCCGCTGCCCTGTCCGACCCGGCGACCGGGGCGGACGTCGTCGTCGGAAGCCACGCCCACCGGTTGCAGGGCGCCGGACGGATCCGGCCGAACGGCGCCTACGTCGCGTACGGGTTGGGCAACTTCGTCTGGTACACGCAGGCCTCCGACGCCACCGCGGCCACCGGGGTGCTCACGGTCACCGTCGACGACGGCGAGGTGACCGGCGAGGCCTGGGCGCCGGGGCGCATCGGCGCCGACGGCCTGCCGGTGTTCGCCAGCGGCGCCGCGGCGCAGCGGTTGACCGCCGACCGCGACGCGCTGCGCGACTGTGCCGGGCTCACCGCGCTGCGGTGAACCGCCGCAGCCGCAGGCTGTTGGTGACCACGAACACCGACGAGAACGCCATCGCCGCGCCGGCCAGCATCGGGTTGAGCAGCCCGGCCGCCGCCAGCGGCAGCGCCGCGACGTTGTAGGCGAACGCCCACACCAGGTTTCCCTTGATCGTGGCCAAGGTGCGCCGGGACAGCCGGATGGCGTCGGCGGCGGCGTGTAGGTCACCGCGGACCAGGGTCAGGTCCGAGGCTTCGATCGCGACGTCGGTGCCGGTGCCCATCGCCAGGCCGAGGTCGGCCTGGGCGAGCGCGGCCGCGTCGTTGACCCCGTCGCCGACCATCGCCACGACCTTGCCCTGCGCCTGCAGCCGCTTGACGACGTCGACCTTGTCGGCCGGCAGCACCTCGGCGACCACTGCGCCGATGCCGACCTCGCGTGCCACCGACGCCGCGGTGGCCTCGTTGTCACCGGTCAGCAGGATCGGCGTGAGGCCGAGCCCGCGCAGCCGCTCGACGGCGGCCGGGGAGGTCGCCTTGATGGCGTCGGCGACCACCAAGACCCCGCGGGCGGCACCGTCCCAGCTGACGACGACGGCGGTGCGGCCCTGCGCCTCGGCCCGCTCCATCGCCACGACCAGCGACGACGGCAACTTCTGCGACCACTCCTCGAGCAGCCGAGGCCGACCGACGAGGACCGCCCGGCCGTCGACCATGCCCTGGACGCCCAGTCCCTCGACGTTGCGGAAGTCATCGGCCTTCGGCAGGGCGCCCAGCCGGGACGCGGCCCCGTCGGCCACCGCCCGGGCGATCGGGTGCTCCGAGGCGTTCTCCAGCGCGCCGGCCGTGCGCAACACCTCGTCGGCGTTTTCGCCGTCGGCCGGTACGACGTCCAGCAGGGTCATGGTCCCGGTGGTGACGGTGCCGGTCTTGTCCAGCACGACGGTGTCGACCTTGCGGGTGGACTCCAGCACCTGCGGGCCCTTGATGATGATGCCGAGCTGGGCCCCGCGACCGGTGCCGACCAGCAGTGCCGTCGGCGTGGCCAGGCCCAGCGCACACGGGCACGCGATGATCAGCACGGCGACGGCGGCGGTGAAGGCCCCGGCCGCGCCGGAGCCGGTACCGAGCCAGAAGCCGAGCGTGCCCGCGGCCAGCGCGATGACGATCGGCACGAAGATCCCGGAGACCCGGTCGGCCAGCCGCTGGACCTCCGCCTTGCCGCTCTGCGCGTCCTCGACCAGCTTGGCCAGCTGCGCGAGCTGGGTGTCGGCGCCGACCCGGGTGGCACGGACGACCAGCCGGCCGTGCGCGTTGACGGTAGCCCCGACGACGTTGTCGCCGGTGCCGACCTCGACCGGGACGGACTCACCGGTGATCATGGAGACGTCGACCGCCGACGCACCCTCGACGACGACGCCGTCGGTGGCGATCTTCTCCCCCGGCCGCACCACGAACAGATCGCCGACGGCCAGCTGGTCGGCCGCGATGCGCTCCTCCCGGTCGCCGCGCCGGACGGAGACCTCCTTGGCGCCCAGCTCCAGCAGGGCGCGCAGGGCGGCTCCGGCCCGCCGCTTCGACCGGGCCTCGAAGTACCGCCCGGCCAGGATGAACGTGGTGACGCCGGCGGCCACCTCCAGGTAGATGTTGCCGTCGCCGCCGCCCCGGGAGATGGTCAGCTCGAACGGGTGCTCCATGCCGGGCATGCCAGCGGTGCCGAGGAACAGCGCGTACAGCGACCAGCCGAGCGCGGCCAGCGTGCCCATCGACACGAGTGTGTCCATGGTGGCGGCGCCGTGCCGCAGGTTGACCCAGGCGGCCCGGTGGAACGCCGCACCGCCCCAGACGACGACCGGCGCGGCCAGCGTCAGGGACAGCCACTGCCAGTAGTCGAACTGCAGCGCCGGAACCATCGCCAGGACGATAACCGGCACGCTGAGCAGCGCGGACACGGTGAGCTTGTCGCGCAGCGCCCGCGCCGGGTCCAGCCGCTCGCCGTCGCCGTCATCGTCGCGCCCGGACGGGGCACGCGTGGGCTCGGGCAGCCTGGCCGTGTAGCCCGCGGCCTCGACCGCCGCGATGAGCTGCGCGGTCTCGACGCCCTCGCCGTACGTCACGCGCGCCTTCTCGGTGGCGTAGTTGACGCTGGCGGTGACGCCGTCGAGCCGGTTGAGCCGCTTCTCGACCCGGGCGGCGCAGGAGGCGCAGGTCATGCCGCCGATCTGCAGGTCGACGGTGCCGGCGCTCATGAATCCTCCCCGTGGTCGTCGACGGCGGGGACGCGCACCGTGAACTCGGCGGTGCGCACGACGCCGTCGTGCTTGAAGTCCAGGAACAGCCGGTAGTCGCCGGCCGATGCGGCGGTCGCGTAGAAGGCGATGTCCGGGCCCGGTTCGGTGGTGCCGTCACCGGGCTCGCCGTCAGGGTGGACGTGTAGGTAGGCGAGGTCGCCGTCGCGCAGCGCGACCAGGTGCCCGTAGGCGCCCAGGTACGGCTCGAGGTCGGTGACCGGGCGGCCGTCACGGCTGACCGACAGCGTCAACTTGGCCTCTTCGCCCGGATGCGGCTCGCCGTCGAGGGTGACGGTGTACCCGTCGACCTCCGCGGTGGTCGCCGGCTCCGGCAGCGCGGCCGGCTGGTAGGCGCCGGCGACCGCGAGGTCCGCGGCCAGCACCAGCCCGTCGTCCTCGCCGGGAACGACGAAGTCGGCGAACAGCTTCCACTCGCCCGGAGTGAGCGCCAGCGGGATACTCCAGGTGCCCGCGGCGTCGCGGACGGGGTGCACGTGCTGGTAGCCGGTGAGGTCGCGGCGGACCGCGATGAGGTGCAGCTCCTCGTCGTGCTCCTCCTCGAACGTGGTGACGGCGGCGCCGTCGGGCCCGAGGATCCGGAACGAGAGCGGGGTGGCCGGACCGGCCGGCAGCGTGTCGGCGTCCAACGCGAAGGTGTAGCCGCGGTCGGACACCATCAGCCCACCCGGCAGGTGCCCGCCGGACGCGCCGTCCGCGCCGCTGTGGCTCGCGGCCTCGTCTCCGTCATCACCGCTGTGCGTGTCGGTGGCCTCGTCGCCGTGTTCGGCTTCCGCGGCCGCGGGCTCGTCGCCGTCGTCGATCGGCCCGGCGGCGCGACCGATGCCGGCGGCCAGGGCGAACACGCCGGCCAGGCAGAGCGCGTAGATGCCGAGCTTGGCGGGAGCGTTCATGATTTTCGCTCCTCGCCGCGCGCTCAGGAGCCGGCGAGCTGGTAGCCGGCCTCTTCGACCGCAGCCCGCACGGCATCGTCCGTGAGCGGAGCATCGCTGGTGACGTCGACCGCGCCGTTGGCGAGGTCCACGTCGACCTGGGTGACGCCGTCGATACGGCCTACCTCTTCGCGGACGGAGCTCACGCAGTGCCCGCAGGTCATGCCGACGACGGTGTAGGTGGACGTGGTCATGGCGAAACCCTTCTGACGGATCGGATGTGGGAAGGTCAGGACCGCACGAGACGGGCGATGGCGTCGGAGGCTTCCTTCACCTTGATGTCGGCCTCCGGGCCGCCGGAGCGCGCGGCCTCGACCACGCAGTGCGCCAGGTGCTCCTCGAGCAGCCCGAGCGCCACCGACTCCAGCGCCTTCGTCATCGCCGACACCTGGGTGAGGATGTCGATGCAGTACTTCTCGTCAGACACCATGCGCTGCAGCCCGCGCGCCTGCCCCTCGATGCGGCTCAGCCGCTTGAGGTAGTCGTCCTTGCGGTGGATGTAGCCGTGCGTGCTGTGCGAGTCGGCTGGCGTCTCGGCTGGTGTCTCGGTCATGGCGGTCCTCCTTGCGATGCCCTCACTGGAACCATACCCCGGTGCGGTATTCATCGCATGACCTGACCGTACAGTACCCCCCTAGGGTATGTCCAATGTGGGTCGGGTCACACCGATGCATGGCAGACTTGGAGCCCGTGCACCGTGTCGTCCTCCTCGCGGGCCCTTCGGGCAGCGGCAAGTCCCGGCTGGCGCGCGAGAGCGGCCTCCCGGTACTGAACCTCGACCACTTCTACCGCGACGGCGACGACCCGGACATGCCGCGCCACCCCGAGCTGAGCATCGTCGACTGGGACGATCCGCGCGCCTGGGACGCCGGCCGCGCCGTCGACACGCTGACCGAGCTGTGCCGCACCGGGTCGGCGCGGATCCCCGTCTACGACATCGCGCACGACCGCGCCACCGGTAGCGAGCCGTTCACCGTCGGCGCCGCACCGGTCTTCATCGCCGAAGGACTGTTCGCGGCCGAGATCGTGCGGGACTGCCGCGCCCACGGCATCCTGGCCGACGCCATAGTGCTGCATCGCAAGCCGTGGAAGAACTTCCTGCGCCGGCTGGCCCGCGACCTCGCCGAGCGCCGCAAGCCGCCGCTCACACTGCTACGCCGCGGGCTCGCGCTGCTGCGGGCGGAGCGGGCTGTCGTACGCCGGCAGCGCGAGCTCGGCGCCCGGCCGGCCGACGCCGCTGAGGTGCGCCGGGCTCTCAGGGCTGCGGCCGAGACACCCTCCGGGATGCCCTGAGCAGCCCTCTCCGGGTTCGACCATCCTCCAGACGGACGTCTGTGAGCCGGGCGCGCGCCTACCGTTGAGGTATGAGTACGAGCGACTACTACCCCACCGCCAGCCGCGGCGGGTTGGTCCGGCCGCGCGGCAACCGGATGATCGCCGGTGTCTGTGCGGGCCTGGCCCAGCGCTTCGGCATGAAGACCCGAACGGTCCGCATCCTGGCCCTGGTGTCCTGTCTGCTGCCCGGCCCGCAGGTGCTGGCTTACATCGCCCTCTGGCTGATCATGCCCAACGAGGACTGACCCGGCCCGCACGCACCGGCGCGTCCACCGGGTCCCACCGGCCCGGACCGGTACAACGGTGACGTGGTCCACCACATCGCGACGCTCCCGCGCCATCGCGAGGCCGACCGGGCCCGTCGTGGGCGCAACCTGCGCCGTGCCGGCGTCGCGGTGCTGTGCGTGCTGGTCGCGGCCGGGCTGACCGGCGCGCTGGGGCCGCGCGCGGGCACCGTCCGGGCCGACGGCGGCGGCTACGAGCTGTCGATCCGGTACGGCCAGGTCACCCGGCCCAGCATCCCGGTGCCCCTGGAGATCACGGTCCGCCGCGACGGCGGCTTCGCCGGCCCGGTGACGCTGAGCATCAGCAGCGACCTGCTCGACCGCATCGACTTCAACGACTGGTACCCGAACCCTGACGCCGAGACCGCCGGCCCGACCGTCGTGGAGTACGAGTTCGCGCCGCCGTCGGGCGAGGTGCTGCACGTCCTGCTCGACGCGCGGACGGCACCCGGGCAGCTACCCAGCACGCAGCGGTACGCCGTCGCCGTCGTCGAGCAGGACACCGAGGTGGCTCGTGCCACGTTCCGGATGACGGTGCTGCCCTGATGGACGTCATCGTGCGCGCCGCCATCGTTTTCGCGATCCTCTGGTTCGTGCTCCGGGTGTCCGGCAAACGGCAGGTCACGCAGCTGTCGGCCTTCGAGCTGATCCTGCTGGTGACGCTCGGCGACCTCATCAGCCAGACCGTCCTGCAGGAGGACCTGTCGCTCACCGGCGGGGCGCTCGCGGTCGCCACGTTCACGCTGCTGTCGATCCTGCTCTCCTGGGTGAGCTGGCGGTTCCGCCGGATCCGTCCGGTGCTGGAGGGTGAGCCGACCATCCTGATCCGGGACGGGAGCGTCGACGACAAGGTCCTGCGCTACGAGCGGCTGCCGATGGACGACGTGCTGGCCGCGGCCCGCGAACACGGCGTGCGAGACCTCGCCGAGGTCGACCTCATGGTCCTGGAGGCCGACGGAACATTCTCGATCTTCACCCGCTCCCCGGCCGAGGAAAACGACCAGGACGAGGCACCGCCGCGACGAGGTGGAGCACCCGCGTGACTCGCCGCACAGGATCACCGATCGCCGCGCCCGCCGAGATAGCCTCACGGCGTGGTTCGCAGCGTCTACGTGGCCTCGGTCACCGGTGAGACAGGGAAGTCCACCGTGGCCCTGGGCACGCTGGAGGCGCTGACCCGTCGCATCGGCGAGGTCGGGGTGTTCCGGCCGGTGGTCCGATCCGGCCAGCAGCCCGACTACGTCCTGGAACTCCTGGTGGAGCACGACGGCGTCGACCTGCCCTACGAGGTCTGCGCGGGCGTCACCTACGAGGACGTGCACGCCGACCCCGACGCCGCGATGAGCACCATCCTCAGCCGCTACCGTGCCGTCGCCGCGCAGTGCGAGGCCGTGGTCGTCGTCGGCAGCGACTACACCGACGTCGACAGCCCGACGGAGTTCTCGTTCAACGCGCGGGTGGCGGCGAACCTCGGCGCGCCGGTGGTCCTGGTGCTCAACGGCCATGACCGCAGCCCGGTCGACCTCGCCGCCGTCGCCGAGATGGCCACCGCAGAGCTGACCGCCAACTACGGCACGCTCGCCGCGGTGGTGGCCAACCGGGTGCCACCGGAGTCGGTCGACGACGCCCGCGCGGCGCTGGAGCCGTACGGCCCGGCGTACGCGCTGCCGGAGGAGCCGTTGCTGTCCGCGCCGACCATGGGCGACCTCGTCCAGGCCGGCGGCGGCACGCTGTTCCGCGGCGCGCCGGAGCGGCTCGGCCGCGAGGTGAGCGGTCTGGTGGTGGCCGGCATGACACTGCCGAACGTGCTGGACCGGCTCGCCGACGACGCCGTCGTCATCACCCCGGCCGACCGCAGCGACGTTCTGCTCGGCGTGCTCCTCGCGCACGCGTCGAAGACGCTCCCGACGCTGGCCGGCATCGTCCTCAACGGCGGCTTCGAGCTGCCCGCGCAGATCCTCCAGCTCATGGACGGCCTGGACCTCGAGCTCCCGATCACGACCGTGCCCGGCGACACGTTGGCGACGGCGACAAAGCTCGCGGCGGTCCGCGGCCGGCTCACCCACGGCGCCACCCGGAAGGTGCAGACCGCGCTGGCGCTGTTCGACGAGTACGTCGACGCCGGCCACCTGCTGGACCGCCTCGACGTCACCCGCAGCAGCGTCGTCACGCCGCTGATGTTCGAGCACGACCTGGTCGACCGGGCGCGTGCACAACGCAAGCGCATCGTGCTACCCGAGGGCGAGGAGGAGCGGGTGCTCCGCGCCGCCGACACCGTGCTGCGCCGCGGCATCGCCGACCTGACCCTGCTCGGGCGGCCCGACGACGTCCGCGCCGCCGCCGACAGGCTCGGGGTGGAAATCAGCGCCGCCGACGTCGTCGACCCGCGCGAGAGCGAGCTGCGCGGCCGGTTCGCGCACGAGTACGCCCGGCTGCGCGCGCACCGCGGTGTCACCCAGGAGGCCGCCTGGGACCAGGTGGCCGACGTGTCGTACTTCGGCACGATGATGGTGCTGCTGGATCTGGCCGACGGCATGGTGTCAGGCGCGGCGCACACCACCGCGCACACCATCCGGCCGGCGTTCGAGGTGGTCAAGACGCTGCCCGGGGTATCCATCGTGTCCAGCGTCTTCTTCATGTGCCTGCGCGACCGGGTGCTGGTGTACGGCGACTGCGCGGTCAACCCGGACCCGACCGCTGAGGAACTGGCCGACATCGCGATCTCGTCGGCCGCCACCGCCGCACAGTTCGGGGTCGGCCCACGCATCGCGATGCTGTCGTACTCCACCGGGTCGTCGGGCTCCGGGTCTGACGTCGACAAGGTGCGGGCGGCGACCGCGCTGGTGCGCGAGCGCGGTCCGGACCTGGAGGTCGAGGGCCCCATACAGTACGACGCCGCCGTCGATGCCAGTGTTGCGCGGGCCAAGCTGCCGGGCAGCGAGGTGGCCGGCCGGGCGACGGTGTTCGTGTTCCCGGACCTCAACACCGGCAACAACACCTACAAGGCCGTGCAGCGCAGCGCCGGCGCGGTGGCGATCGGGCCGGTGCTGCAAGGTCTGCGCCGACCGGTCAACGACCTGTCGCGGGGCGCGCTGGTGCGCGACATCGTCAACACGATCGCGATCACGGCGATCCAGGCCCAGTCGGCGGAGGCCTCGTGAGCACGACAGCCTCCGGTGGGTGGGAGGATGCCGTCTCCGCCCGCCTCGCTCGTTCCTCGCTCGGACGCCCGCGCCTACCCCTGACGGCATCCTCCCACCCACCGGCCGGACTAGCGCGCTGCCAGCTCCAGGACGTCGGCGACCTGGGCTCGGGCGGCGTCGACGTCGGGGATGGGGTACAGGCCCACGCTGCGTACGCCGGCGTCCTCCAGCGACCGCAGGTGCGCGGCGGCGTCGTCCATGGTGCCGACCGGGGCCATCTCGATCCACCACTCCGGCGGCACGGTGGCCAAGCCGTCGATGCCCTTGCTGGCGTAGCGGGCGGCGAGGTCGTCGTAGAACGGGAGCGTGGTCAGGCTGGGCGTCGGGTGGTCGAGCTGGCGGCCCAGCCACGGCGCCATGGTGCGGTAGGCCTCGCTGCGCTCCTTGGCCACGCAGACGACTCCGAAGACGGCGACGTGGAAGTCGTCAGCGCTGCGACCGGCCTGCTCCAGCGACCAGCGCACGTAGGAGGCGCCGGCGGGCTCGGCCAGCACCAGGCCACCCGCGGCGCGGCCGGCCATGGCCAGCGACCGCGGCCCGCGCACGCCGGCCAGCAGGGGCGGCGGGTCGGCCGGCGGCTGGTCGAGCTGGACGGCGTCGAGCTGGACGTAGTGGCCGTGCGAGGTGACCTCCTCACCGGCCAGCAGCCGGGTGACCGCGACCATGACCTCCTCGAGCGCGGTGACCGGCGACGCCGGCCGGACGCCCATCTGGCCCATCCACGGCTGCACGCCGTGCCCGATGCCGGGCAGCACCCGACCCGGACCGAGCCCGTACAGGGTGGCGATCTCCATGGCCGTGACGGCCGCGGTGCGCACCACCGCTGGCAGGATGCCGATGCCGACGGTGAGCCGTTCGGTGACGCTCAGCGCGGCGGCAGCCAGGCTCGGGCCGCTGGTGAAGAAGCAGTCCTCGATGACCCACAGCTGCCCGGCACCGCCATGGTCGAGCGAGCGGGCGATCTCGGTGACGAAACTCGGCGGGAACGTCCGGTCGAAGCACATTCCGACCTGAAGGCGGTTGCTCGGCATGGCGGCAGACTAACGGCCCCCTCCGACAGGAACGGACGACACAGATGACCGCGACCGTCCTCGTGCTGAACTGCGGCTCGTCGTCGATCAAGTACCAGCTCATCGACGCCGGGGAGACGACCCTGCTCGCGAAAGGGATCGCCGAGCGCATCGGCGAGCCGTCGAGCCGGGTCAAGCATGAGATCGGCGACCAGGTCGACGAGCGCGACGCCGACCTCGCCGACCACGCCGCGGCGCTGGACGACATCGTCACGGCGTTCCAGGCCGCGGGCGAGCGGCTGACCGAGCGCGGCCTCGTCGCCGTCGGCCACCGGATCGTGCACGGCGGCGACCGATTCACCGAACCGGTCACCGTGGACGACGACGTCGAGCGCGCGATCGCGGAGCTGGCGCCGCTCGCGCCGCTGCACAACCCGCCCGGGCTGACGGCGCTGCGGCTGGCCCGGCAGGCGCTGCCGGACGTGCCGCACGTGGCTGTCTTCGACACCGCGTTCCACCACACGCTGCCGCCGGCCGCGTCCACGTACGCGCTCGACCGTGAGCTGGCGGCGCGGTACCACGTGCGCCGCTACGGCTTCCACGGCACGTCGGTCTCGTACGTCAGCCGCGAGGCCGCCCGGCTGCTGGAGCTCGACCCGGAGGACGCCAACCTCATCGTGCTGCACCTGGGCAACGGCGCGTCGGTGACGGCGGTGCGCGGCGGCCGGTCGGTCGACACCTCCATGGGGCTGACGCCGCTGGAAGGGCTGGTCATGGGCACCCGCGCCGGCGACATCGATCCCGGCGTCCTCACCTACCTGCACCGCGAGGCCGGCTTCTCCGTCGCGGACCTGGACGAGCTGCTCAACCGCCGCAGCGGCATGCTGGGCCTGGCCGGCGCGAACGACATGCGCGAGGTGCACCGCCGCGCACGTGAGGGCGACGAGACCGCCCGGCTGGCCCGCGAGGTGTACTGCCATCGCATCCGCCACTATGTCGGCGCCTACCTCGCGGTGCTGGGCCATGCGCACGCGATCGTCTTCACCGCGGGCGTCGGCGAGAACGACACGTGGGTGCGCTCCCACTCGCTGGCCGGCATGCGTCGGCTCGGCGTCGAGGTCGACCACGTGCGCAACTCCTTCGCCACCAGCAGGTCGCACGTCATCTCCCCCGACGAGGCAGACGTCACGGTGATGGTGGTGCCGACCAACGAGGAGCTGGAGATCGCCCGCCAGGCCACCGCCCTCGTCTGCGCTGGTTGACTCCGCACATTGCCGCAACTGTTCACTTTTGGTTCGAGTCGCCGCGACCGCCGGTCAACGCTGAGCTGACAGCGTCCGTCACACCCCGCACCTTTCCCGGGGCGAGATGGAGGAGACCAGTGACCGCAGACGGCATCCGGCTCGACCGGCGCCGGTTGCTCCAGCTCGGCGGCGTCAGCGCCGCGTCGATCATGCTGGGCACCGGCGCGATCTCCTCGGAGCGGGCGCACTCGGCGCCGTCGTTCCAGGCCGACCCGTTCAGCCTCGGCGTGGCCTCGGGCGATCCGCTACCCGGCAGCGTCGTGCTGTGGACCAGGCTGGCGCCCGACCCGTTGGCCGAGGACGGTCACGGCGGGATGCCGCCGCGGCCGGTCCGGGTGCGCTGGGAGGTCGCCACCGACGAGCGGTTCCGCCGGGTGGTCCGCCGCGGCAGCGTTGAAGCGACCCCTGAGCTGGCGCACTCGGTGCACGCGGAGGTGAACGGCCTGGAGCCGGGGCGGTCCTACTTCTACCGGTTCGCCGCCGGCCGCGCGGAGAGCCCCGTCGGCCGGACCCGGACCGCGCCGGCTCCGGACGCTCGGGTGTCCAGCCTGGCGTTCGCGTTCGCGTCGTGCCAGGCCTGGCCGGACGGCTTCTACACCGCGTACCGGCACCTGGCCGACGAGGACCTCGACCTGGTCGTCCACCTCGGCGACTACATCTACGAGTACGGCATCCCGGCAACGGGCGGGAACCGCAACACACCGGTCCCGGACCACTTCGCCACCGAGACCGTCAGCCTGAAGCGCTACCGCACCCAGTACGCGCTGTACAAGAGCGACCCGGACCTTCAGGCGGCGCACGCGGCGTTCCCGTGGCTGGTGACGCTCGACGACCACGAGGTCGAGAACGGCTGGGCCGATGACGTACCCGAGGGCAACACGCTCACCCCCACCCGGGAGGAGTTCCTGGAACGGCGCGCCTCGGCGTTCCGCGCCTACTACGAGCACCTGCCGATCCGCAGCACAGCACTGCCGACCGGCCCGGACATGCGGCTGTACCGTCGCTTCACCTTCGGCCACCTGGCCGAGTTCAACCTGCTCGACACCCGGCAGTACCGCTCGCCAATGGCCGACGCCGAGACTGACGATCGGTTCGACCCGTCGCGCACTCTGACCGGCGACGAGCAGGAGCGCTGGCTGCTCGACGGGCTGTCCGCGTCGAGCTCGCGGTGGAACGTGCTGGCCCAGCAGATCCGGGTCGCCCAGTTCGACCACGGCTCGGAGTCCGACCCGAACCTGCCGCAGGACGGCTGGGAAGGCTTCGGCATGGACAGCTGGGACGGCTACGTCGCGTCGAGGGACCGCGTCTTCGGTGGCATCGCCGAGCGCGGCGTGCGCAACCCCGTCGTGCTGACCGGCGACTGGCACCGCCACCTGGTGGCCGACATCAAGGCCGACTACGCCGACCCGAGCTCGGCCACCATCGCCTCGGAGCTGGTGGGCACGTCGATCAGCTCCGGCGGCAACGGCACCGACATCGACAACCTCGGCCGGGCCGGACTGCTGGTCAATCCGCACGTGAAGTTCTACAACATCCAGCGCGGCTACGTGTCGTGCCGGCTGGACGCCCAGCGGTGGACGACGCGGTTCCAGGTGCTGCCGCAGGTGCTCACCCCGGGTGCGCCGGTCTCGACCCGCGCCACCTACGTCATCGAGGACGGCCGTCCGGGCGCGGTGCCGGCATGACGATCGACTACCGAACGCCGCTCGGGCCCGTCGTCGCGCTGTCCGCGACACCGCAGGAGGGACCGGCACGCCAGGCGGTCGTCCTGGACTGGACGCCGCCGGCCGGCGGCCGCGTCCTCGACCACTACATGGTGTACGGCTCACCACGCCCGGGCTTCACCGCCCGCGAGGCCGAGCTGGTGGTCGAGGCTCCGGTCAGCCGGTACGTCCACGCAGGTCTCGGCCCGGACCCCGAGACCTGGCACTACCGGGTCGTCGGCATCGACGCCGCCGGCAACGTCGGCGCGTTCGAGCGATCGCCGCTGGTGACGAGCACCACGCCGGCGTCGTTCGTCGTCGGCGCCACCGCGTCCAGCCAGTTCTCCGACGACTATGCCGCCCGGTTCGCCGCCGACGGGTCGATGTCCAGCCGGTGGGCGGCGGCCTACACCGACGACGAGTGGATCCAGGTCGAGCTGGCCCGGCCGATCGCGACCGGCCGGGTGGAGTTGCACTGGCAGGGCGCGTACGCCCGCGACTACGACCTGCTGGTGTCTCCCGACGGTGCCGCCTGGACGGTGGCGCGCGAGGTCCGCGGGAAGGCGACGGCGGCGCCGGACGCGCACGAGGTCGACGGCGCCGGCGAGTTCCGGTTCGTGCGGATGCACGGCCGGCTGCGCGCCACCCAGTGGGGCTTCTCGATCTGGGAGTTCTGGGTCTTCCCGGCGACGCCCGGCTGAGCGCACTCTCGTCCCGTTGATCGTGGACTAACAGCGGAATCGGCGCCCGTTTCGCCCGATCGATTTCGCGGAAACTCCAAGATCAACGCAGCGGGCGGGTTACGACCCGTCCCGCGCCAGCCGACTGGCGCCGGAGACCGCGCGTCGACCGGTTCCGACCACTCTTGCCAGCCGATCACCTCCGGTGGAGGCTGCTGCCTGCGACCACCGCGTCCGGGCACCGGGCGCCTCGGGGGGCTTGGTCACCTGATGCGGCGTGCCGCGCAGACCTTTCCGCCACGTTCAGGAGATGTCATGCGCATCAGGCGATCTACCGCGGTCACGACCGCAGCACTCAGCACCGTTCTCGTCGCAGGGATTGCCGCAGCGGCCCCGCTGACACCCGGTGGATCCACCGAGGTCACCGTGGGAAGCAACGACCTGCTGTTCTCGCAGAACAAGCAGAACGAGCCCGGTCTCGCCGTGAACCCCGTACAGCCGAACATCCTGGCCGCCGGGGCCAACGACAACATCGACATGGAGGCCTGCACCGCCGGCGACGACCGGACCTGCCCGTTCACCCCCGGGGTGGGCCTGTCCGGCGTGCAGTTCTCCACCGACGCCGGCCGCACCTGGGTCCAGCCCACGTACACCGGCTTCTCCGCCCGGGTGTCGCCGAGCTGCCTGGGGCAGCCCGACCCCGCGCCCGGCCAGCCGCCCGCCACCGACGCCGGCTGCGTCCCCGACCCGGACGGCCCTATCGGCACGCTTCCGCACTACGACGAGACCGGCATGGTCTCCAACGGTGACCCGGAGCTGGTGTTCGGCCCGGTCCCCGACGCCAACGGCGACTTCTCATGGGACAACGGCCAGCGGCTCTACTACACGAACATCGCCACGCCGTTCCCCGGCGACCCGGGCTTCCGCGGCGCGGCCGCCATCGCCGTCTCGCGCACCGACGACGTCGCCGGCGCGATCGCCGGTGACAACGACGCCTGGATGGACCCCGTCGTCGTCACCCGGCAGAACTCTGCGCTGTTCAGCGACAAGGAGCAGATCTGGGCCGACAACGCCGAGTCGAGCCCGCACTTCGGCAATGTCTACGTATGCAACGTCGGCTTCCGAGGGGCCGCCGGATCGGAACCGGTGTTGTTCGCCCGGTCCACCGACGGTGGCGACACCTGGAGCACCCGTCAGCTGACCCCGGCCACGAACAACCCGCAGACCGGCGGCCGGCAGGGCTGCGCAATTCGCACCGACAGCACCGGCGTGATCTACGTCGTCTGGATCGGGACCGACATCCGCACTCGCGAAGGCGTGTTCCTCCAGGCCCGCTCGTTCGACGGCGGCGCGAACTTCGAGCGTCCGCGCGCGATCGTGCGGCCGATCGCCGGCATCGGCCAGTTCGACCCGGCCCAGGGCAGGTTCACCATCGACGGCATCGCCGGTGCGCGGACCAACTCGTTCCCGAGCATCGACATCGCCAACGGCGCGCCCTCCGGTGCCGACGCGACCGACCAGATTCTCATCACCTGGTCCGACAACCGCGCGGGCGTGAACCAGGAACGCGTCTTCATCGTCAGCAGCACGAACGGCGGAGACAGCTACTCCGCCCCCATCAACGCGAACGACGGCACCGACCGAGCCAACTTCCCAGCCATCGCCATCTCGCCGGACGGCACGGACGCGTGGCTGGTCTACAACGCCTGGCTGGACCCCTGGCGCACCGACACCACGTCGCCGCGGCGGGTGCTCGGCGTCGTGCGGCACGCCGAGGTCGACCCGGCCACCGGCGCGACCGGGATGTGGACGACGCTGCTGCGCGGCGCCGTTGGCGACGGGCGGGCGTCGTCGGCGAACGCGCTGACCTCGGAGTTCCTCGGCGACTACAACTACGCCGTGGCGACCCGCGACTACGGCTCGCTGGTATGGAACGACATGCGCGACGGCGCGGTCTGCCCGGCCATCAACGCCTACCGGCAGGCCTTCGTCGAGGATGTCCTGGCCGGCGGGACGGAGCCGATAGTCGGTGACCGGCCGGCGGACCGGGCGGGGGCCGCGGAGCTGCCGAACGCGCACTCCGACGCGCTGCGGCCGGGCCCGAACACCCAGTGCCCGCCCACCTTCGGCAACTCCGACATCTTCGGAGGGACCTTCAGCGACGAATCCTGACCCGTGATCAACAGGGCGTTGCCGCCCCTCCAGCGGCAGCAACGCCCTGTTGAGCACCCTGAGCGGTCGGTCGCGGGGGCATGCTGGGAGGAGAACCACCCACGGGAGGAGCTCTCATGATCCGCACTCACCCCGCCGCCTCCTGGCCGCCGAACGTGCCGCCGGAGGTCCCGCCGCCGCAGCGCCCCGGCCCACCAGGGTCGCCGGGGCGGCCGTCCGGGCCACCAGGTCCAGGGTCGGAGCCCATCCTCCCGGTGTGGGAGGAGCTGGACGTGACACCTGGCCGCAGTGACGTCGCCGACCGGTTGCTGGCCCAGCGGATCGTGCACCTCGGCGGCCGGTTGGACGCCGCGCTGGCCAACCGCGCCGCGGCCCAGCTCCTGCTGCTCGGGCGGCACGACCCGCGCCCGGTCGAGCTGCATCTGTCGTGCCGCGACAGTGAGCTCGACGCATCGCTCTCCCTCGCCGACACCGTCGGGTTCCTCGCGGCGCCGGTTCACGCCGTGGTGCACGGGACACTGCACGGGCCGGCCGTCGCAGTGCTGTGCGCCGCTCAGGAACGTGGCGCGCATCGCGGCGCGCTGATCGTTCTGTCGCTCCCGCGCCTGGAGGCGGAGGGCACGGCGGACCAGCTGAGCGTCCAGGCCGACCAGCACGAGCACCAGGTCGCCCACCTGTGTGAGCTCGTGGCCGGCGTCACCGGTGGCGTGCCCGACGACGTCCGTGCCGACCTAGGCACCGGCCGGGTGCTGTCGGCCGCCGAGGCCTTCGACCTCGGCCTGCTCAACCGGCTCCTCTGACGCCCTGAGCGGCCCGGGCGCACGGGCGTCGATCGCCTCAGAGGATGCGGCGCCAGCTCCAGGGCCGGGCGCCGGCCAGGCCACGCAGGCAGGCGACCCGTCGCTCGGCCTCGGCCCGGGCCGCCGCGCCGCTCCCGGCGTGCTGCAGCATGTACGAGCACGCGCGCAGCTCGCGGATGTCGCGCAGCGTCTCGAACCCGGCCCAGCCGGTGACGTCGTACCCATAGACGTCGCAGAACCGCCGGTAGCCGGCCGCGTCGAGGGTGCCGAACGACGTCATGCGGACGGCGGTCGACACCAGGTCCCACTCCGGCGGCCCTACGGAGAATCGCTCCAGGTCGACGATCCACGCGGTGCCGTGCCCGTCGACGGCGACGTTGCCGACCCAGGCGTCGCCGTGCACGACCGTGCGGGCACGTCCGTCCGGGAGCTCGGCATGCCGGCGCTCGAGGTCGTTCAGGTACGACAGCAACCACGCACGGTCCGCCGGCGAGACCGTCGGTGCCACCATGATCCGGTCGCGCACCCGGACGAACGGCGCCAGCGGCGGCAGCCGGAAGTCCGCCGGCGGGTCCAGCGTGTGCAGCCGCCGCAGCACCTCTGCCACCTGGGGGTTCTCCGCGTCGTGATGCGGGGGCAGCTCCGCCCAGAACGTGACAGGGACGCCGTCGACGTCGACCGGCTGGGTCACGCCGGGCAGGGCACGCACGGCGGGCAGGCCGGTGCGTTCCAGCCAGCGCGCGACCCGGACCTCGTTGGCGGCCGACCCGGCCTGACCGGCCCGGCCGATCCGGGCGACCACGCCACCGGGCAGCCGGTAGACGGAGTTCTCGGCCGAACTGAGCAGCCGGGCTCCGGCGTCGTCCAGCTCGGCGATCCGGCAGGCGTGGTGCAGAGCGCGTTCGGGATCGTCAGCCGTCACGACGCCAGAACGGTGCCGAGCCGGTGTCGCAGCTCGGCCACCTCGGGGCGACGGGCGTGACGGCCGGCGAAGTCGTGCAGCTCGGCGAGGTCCATCGCGGCCCGGCGAGAGTGCAGCCGGCCGGCGTCGGCGACCGCGGCCAGGCCGATCTGGGCGGCCTCGGACGGGTCGCCCTCGGCCATGGTGAGTGACGCGAGCTTCGTCTGAGACATGGCTCGCGAGCGCACATAGCCGGCGGTGTGGCCCTCGATGGCCGCCTTGAGCCGGCCGGCCGCATCGGTGCGACGGCCCTGGACGGACAGGTCGAACAGGGCGTGACCGGTGTCGCCGGCATGTTGGGCGGCGTCGTAGTACGCCATCCACGCAGGGTCGCCCGCCGGGTCGGAGTGGACGAAGGCGTCATCGGCCTGGCCGACCGCGCGTAGTGCCTCCTGATCGCGGCCCAGCTTCGCCAGCGCGCGAGCCCGCGCGGTGTGGAGCATGGCCTGTTCGGTGGCGGTGAGCCGGTCGGCACGGACGAGAGCCAGCTCGGCGTAGGTGAGACCAAGGTCGGCCTGGCCGCGCCAGATCTCCTGCCGCGCCATCGACGACAGCACCTTGGCTCGCAGGTGCCAGCTGCCGATCTCCTCCGAGCACGCCAGCGAGAACTTGAAGATCTGCCGGGCGTCGTCGTACGCGCAGGCGTCGAAGGCCATGTGTGCGGTGGCGTGGCCGAGCAGGCCCACCGCTTCGTGCAACTCGACGCGGACCGGTTCGGAGCACTGCGCGTTGAGCAGCTGGGCGAACCACCGCAGTTGGGCGTTGGCGGCCTCGCGGACCCCGACGCCGCCATGGCTGTGGCCCCAGCTGATCAGCAGGTCCGCGGCACCGCGCACCTGCTCGATCTCGTCGCGGCCGACGCGTTTGGGCGCGTCGCTCGGGCGCAGCGGTGCCAGCAGGTCGAGCAGCATGGACGGCGAGGCCAGCGCGCCGACGCCCACGAACGCCGCGCGTAGGAACTCCTGGCGCTTCACGTCGTCACTGCCTGGCTGGACGATGGCGTCCGGGCGAACGACGTCGGCGACGCCGCTTCCGGCCGGGCGGACGACACTGAGCCGGCGGGTGTTGACGAAGCCCAGGTCTCGATCGGAGCCGACGCGGAGAACGACCCGCAGAGCCTCCCGGTACTCGGCCTGCGGCCAGCGGATGACGCCTCGCTCGAGCTTGCCGATGTAGTTGTCGTCCAGCTCGTAGACCCGCCCGGTCTTGCCGTGGAGGTGGGCATTGACCAGATCGGCGAGTTCCTGGCGAGACATCGGGGCCCCCGGAACGTCAGGGGACGGCGAACTCTCGCGGACCTGACGCAGGTGCTCATTCGCTTCGCGCACGATGTCTCCACGTAAGCGGGGACGTACATAATGGCATTCTCGGCGGATAGCTGTCAGGAGATCCGGAGTTTCCCGAACCATCCCCTCTCGCCTCCCCCAATGATCCCACGCCAATGCCCTACTGATCACGCAAATGAGGCGAAATGATTGGCATACGAGTCATGGCCGGTGCCTTTCTCCCGATTCGACACCGATCATGGATGCCGTGACTTGAGGCGGGTTGCCGGCTGACCACCCCGACCCGGCAACCCGCCGAAGAACCTCATGCGGAGAGGGATGACGATCATGCTGCGCCGGGACACCGAGTACGTGCTGACCTGGAACGCCGCCGCCCACACCTGGGAGGCGCGGCCCATTCGGCGCGAGGGCCGGCGCATCGTCCCGCTGGGCCCGGCCGCAGGGGAGGGCCGGGCCACGGCGGTCGTTCCCGATGCCGCGCGAATCGGCTGGGACGACTGAACCGGAGCATTCTTCCGCCACCGCCGACGAAAGGCATTTAGTCCGAATTGTCGGACTTCTCGAGCCCGCGTGCCGGCGAGGCGCCGCATCACGCTTCGGCAATCACACGGATGGAATTCCTCCGTATTCCCGCGAGAAGTGTCCGAACGGATGATTGCCGAACCGCGCGCACGAATTCAGGGCCTCCGCCGACCGGTGACATCGTCGCCGTCGTCGTTGCCGCCCAGTCGGTGAGCAGTCAGCGCGCCGGCGGCGCGATCGCCGACCCCGACCATCCCTGAGACACCCGGAGGCCGGCCGTGCCGCTCGTACGCCGACCACCGTACGACCGGAATACGCCACCGGACGGACGACCGGGCGGCAACCATCTACCTACCGTGAGGGCACCGATCGACGAGATCGGGGCGGGCCGCCGGAGCGGCAACTCCGACGGCCCGAGAAGCAGACCGGTCCAATCCCGGACATCGGTGTACGCGCTCCTCACGAAGGATGGTAGATCATGCAGGCCACCAGCTCCGGTCCTCAGCGGACTCAGCCGACAACGGTCCGGCGTCCCGCCGAGACCCGCACGGACCCGATCGCCGCGGCCACGCGCTGGCTGTCGCGGCACAGCATCCACGTCCTCCAGGTCAGCCTCGGCGCGATCTTCCTCGGCTTCGGCGTGCTCAAGTTCTTCCCCGGTGCCAGCCCGGCGGAGGCGATGGTCGAGCGGACCATCGACACGCTCACGCTCGGCCTGGTCAGCGGCCAGGCCGCGGTGGTGGTCACCGCCGTCGTCGAGTGCTTCATCGGACTCACGCTCATCACCGGCGTGTTCCTGCGCGCCGGGCTGGTGGTGCTGGGCGGCGCGCTGGTCGGCATCATGTCGCCGGTCGTGCTGTTCGCCGGTGACCTGTTCGCCGGCGGTACGCCCACCCTGGAGGCGCAGTACGTCCTCAAGGACGTCGTCCTGGCCGCGGCCGCCATGGTGGTGGCCGCCAAGGCCCTCGGCGCCCGGATGACGGCTCACCCGACCGCCTGAATCCCCCGCCGCAGCGCGCCGGGCTCGCATCGTCGAGCCCGGCGCGCTTCGTGTTGCCCGGAACTCCCCTGCCGATCGCGCCCGGCCGCCGGCTACTCGCCGGCGTGGTCGTGACCGTGCCGCGGACCGCTCGCGGCCGGCTCGCCGCCGGCGGCGTCGCCCGACGGGGTACTGCCGGCGGCTTCCGGCTCCGGCTCAGGCAGCGACAGGCCGAGGAGATAGCCCGCTTCCAGCGTCCTGAACACCATGTGGTCCACGGTCTCAAGCCCAGCGCCCCGGCACATCGGCCCAGCAGCGGAGGAACCGCGTACGTCGCTGGGCGTAGGGGGACTCCCGTAGGGGTCCTGCCGGGGTACCCCGGCCCCGACCACGCCTCGCTCAGAGCGAGCCGTGGACCACCTCACCGCCCAGCACCGTCGCGACCACGGGGACGTCGGCGATCTCGGCCGGGTCGACCTCGAGCGGATCGGCGCCGAGCACGACGAGGTCGGCGAGCCGGCCGGCGCCCAGGCGGCCGGCGACGTCGTCGACGCGGCACGCGTAGGCGCTGCCGGTGGTGTAGGCCGCGACGGCCTCGGCGACGGTGATGGCCTCGTCCGGCCCGACTGGTGCGCCGCCGGAGCTGGTGCGCTCCACCATGAACTGGATGGCCCGCAGCGGCGCGCCGTCGGCGACCGGGCGGTCTGAGCTGCCGGCCAGCGTGATGCCGTGGTCGAGGAACGACCGGCCGCGATACATCCAGCCGCTGCGCTTCTCGCCCATGATCGCGGAGTAGTCGTCGCCGTAGGCGTGCAGGAACGTCGGCTGGACGACCGCGGTCAGCCCGGCGGCGGCCAGCCGCGGCAACTGCTCGGGGCGGACCAGGCCGCAGTGCTCCACCCGGTGCCGCGCGTCCGGCCGCGGGTGCGCCGCCTGCGCCGCCGTCACCACCTCGACGGCCTGGTCCACCGCGGCGTCGCCGATGGCGTGGAGGGCCAGCTGCCAGCCGGCGCGGTGCCCGTCGAGGACCAGTGCAGCCAGCTCCGCGTCGTCGAAGGCGAGCTGGCCGGTGCCGCCGTCGTCGCCCCCGTACGGCTCGGTGAGCGCGGCGGTGCGCGCCATCATGCCGCCGTCGAGCCACAGCTTCAGCGCGCCGATGGACAGGACGTCGTCGCCGAGGCCGGTGCGCAGGCCGAGGTCGACCGCCCGGGCGATGCTGTCGCTCGGGTCGGCATCGACCGAACGCAGCAGCGAGGCCGGGATCATCGTCTGCACCCGCACCGGCAGCCGGCCTCGCTCCCGCGCGGTCTGGTACGCCGCGAGCTCCACCGGCGAGAAGCCGGCCAGCTCGACGACGATGCCGGCGTCGGCACAGCTGGTGACACCCTGGGCGAGACACTGCCGGCCGGCCGTCTCGATGGCGTCGACCAGCTCGTCGATGCTGTACGGCATCCGCCGCGACCGGCCGATCGCGACGGCGCCCTCGGCGAGCACGCCCGTCGGCCGGCCGGTGGCGTCGCGCAGGACGCCCTCGCCGGCCGCGGCGAACTCCGCGTCCGGCACGGTGTCGAGGACGGCGTTGGACACCAGGCAGGCGTGACCGGAGGCGTGGGTCAAGTACACCTTCCGGCCGGGCGCGACGAGCTCGAGGTCGTCCCTGGTCAGGTGGGCACCGAGGGGACGCTGGTCGTAGCCGGCCAGCTCGACCCAGCGGCCGTCGGGAGTGGACTCGGCGGCCCGACGGATCGCGCCGAGCACGTCGTCGCGGGTACGCATCCCCGACAGGTCCGGCATCGCCGAGGCCAGGCCGGTCCAGTTCAGGTGCGTGTGCGCGTCGACGAAGCCGGGCAGGACGGTCGCGCCCCCGAGGTCGGCCGCCTCGCGGGACCGCAGCCCATCGACCTCCTCGTCCAGACCGACGATGCGCCCTTGCCACACCCCGATCCGCGAGGCCACCGGGCGTGCGGGGTCCATCGTCCGCGCCCGGCATCCGGTCACCAGCACGTCGAGCTCCACCGCGCCTCCATGGATCGTCCGAACCGGGGACGAGTCTGGCAGTTCGCCGACTGTTGCGTTACGGTCACTCTTGCCGTACTAGCACAGTTTCGCGAAGGAGGGCGGATGCACACGCCGCGGCATTTCCGCACGGACGACCCGGCCCGCGAGGCACGGCTGATCCGCGAGAACCCGTTCGGCCTGATCGTGAGCGCCGGTGCCGGCGGGGCCGGGAGCGATGACGGCCCGGCCGGCGGCATCGCGCCGGTGGCCACGCACGTCCCGATGCTGCGCCGGCCGGGACCGGGTGGCCCGCCCGCGGACGACGAGCCGCTGCCCGGCACGATGATCATCGGCCACCTGGCCCGGATCAACCCGCAGTGGAAGGCGCTGCGCCCCGGCCAGCCCGTGCTCGCGGTCTTCCTCGGGCCCGACGGCTACGTCTCGCCGACGGTGTACGGCTCGTCCCCGAGCGTCCCGACTTGGAACTACGCCGCGGTGCACGTCACCGGGACGGTCCGGCTGGTCGACGACCGCGACGAGGCATGGGCGATCATCCAGGCCAGCGTCGACGCCACCGAGGCCTATGCCGGCACGGACTGGGACCGAACCCCGTCGGTGCAGTACATCGGCAAGCTGCTGGCCGCGATCGTCGCCTTCGAGATCACCGTCACCGAGGTCCGCAGCACGTTCAAGCTCAGCCAGAACAAGCCGGCCGAGACCCAGCGGCGGGTGCACGCGTCGTTCGCGCGGAGCCGCCACGGTCGCGACCGCGAGCTGGCGGCCCTGATGGCCGACATGCTCGATCTCTCCGCCTGACACGCCCGCGAGCTCGCGCGGCCACCGGTGCGTAGATGCGGCAAGTGCGAAGCCACCGATGACAGAGCACCGACCTGCGGCGACGACCGCGGCGCCCTCCCGAAACCAGAGCCCGCCAGACCGCCGCTCAGGCCAGCTGCGTCAGCCGCGACGGCGCGAGCACGGCGCCCAGGTCGGCGGCCAGGCGGCCGGCCTCGTCGGCGGTCAGGGTCGAGGCGGTGATCCGGATGAACGGCTCGCTGTGTATTCGGTGCGGCTCGCCCGCCCGGACGGCCCAGCCGCGCTCCTGTAGCCGCTGGACGACGGCGACCTCGTGCGCCACCGGGATACAGACATTGAGCCCGGACCGCCCGTGCCCGGCGATGCCCCGCTCGGCCAGGGCCGCGAGCAGGGCCTCGCGCCGTTGCCGGTACGTCTGGGCCGCCGACCGGACTGCCGCGCGGACCCCGTCGTCGTTCCACAGCTCGACGACCAGCCGCTGCAGCACGTGGCTGACCCAGCCGGCACCCACGAGCTGCCGCTCGGCGACCCGCCGGGAGGTGCGTGCGTCCGCCAGCAGGAACCCGACCCGCAGGTCCGGCCCGAGGATCTTGCTCGTGGTGCGGACGACCGCCCACGCGTTTCGGCCGGGGGACAGCGACACGTATGGCGCGCCGGCGGCGATCGAGGCGTGGTCGTCCTCGACCAACAGGACGTCCGGGTGACGGTCGAGTACGCGGCGCAGCTCGCGCGCGCGGACGGCGTCGACGGCGGCACCGGTCGGGTTCTGCGCGCGCGGGGTGACGACGAACGCGGCCACCTTGCTCTCCAACGCCGCCGCGAGCGAAGCAGGCACCGGCCCGGCCTCGTCGACGGCGACCCCGACCGGCACCATGCCCATCGCGCGGACCAGCTCGAGCACCCCCGGATAGCCGGGGTCCTCGACGGCGACGCGGTCATTCGGCCGGGCACGGCTGCCCAGGACCCGCTCGACTCCGTCCATCGCGCCGCCGACGACGACCACCGGTCCCGCCGACGACCGCAGTGCCGCCGGCAGGTCGCCGAACTGTTCGTCGGCGACGGCGGCCAGCTCCGGCAGCACGGTCGGGGCGCCGTAGCGGAACCGGGGCACGCGCATCGCGGCCAGCGCGACGCCGACGTCGGGCAGCAGGTCCGGGGCCGGATTGCCGTCGCTGAGGTCGCGCACGCCGACGGGCACCGAGCCGTAGTGGCGAGCCTGCGGCGCGCGCCGCACGCCGACGCGAGTGGCCCGGCCGGCCTCACTCGTGACGATGCCCCGCAGCCGCAGGTCGCGGTATGCCGCCGACACCGTCGACGGGCTCACCCCGAGCCGCGCGGCGAGGCCCCGCACGGACGGCAGCGGCTGCGCCGGCGCCAGCTCGCCGCGCTCGATCGCGCTCTCGACGCTGTCGGCGATGTCGCGCGACGTGCGGCCGGCGATGGCGGGATCGGCAGCCATGCCGCCAACTGTACTGGTACAGCAGCCGCCGGCCGGTGGTTCAGTCCTCGCGATGCACCAAGTCCGGACCGAACGCCGGCACGCACACGGCGACGTACTCCGCGCCCCGCGGGCCGGCGAGGTACCGAACCCGGCGGCCGGCCGGCGTCAGCACCGCCTCACCCGCGCGGACCTCGGTGCGGCCGTCGTCGTCCTCGACGACGACACTGCCGGTCAGTACCAGCGTGATCTCGTCGAAGTCCGGCGTCTGGGCGGGCTCGTCCCACCCCGGTGGCGCGGTCATCCGCGCCACCGAGACGCCCGGCGTGCCGGTGGCCACCCGGCCGACGAACTCCTCGATCAGCTTGCCGCCCGGCACCGGTATGCGGGCCGGCGCGTCGATGCGTCTCACCATGGGCGTGAGCGTACGACGTCAGCCGATGCGGTCGATCACCAGCGGCGGAAGATCCGGCCGCGAGCCCTCCGGCGCGACGACGAACGCGCCGGACAGAGCCTCGAAGGCACGCTCGAACCGGGCCGGCTCGTCAGTGTGCAGCGTGAGCAGCGGCTCGCCGGCTCGCACCGCGGCGCCGGGCTTGGCGTGCAGCTCGACCCCGGCGGCGGCCTGCACGGGCTCGTCCTTGCGCGTCCGCCCCGCACCGAGCCTCCAGGCCGCGACGCCGACGCGGTACGCGTCGAGCGAGGTCAGCACGCCGTCGGCGGGCGCGAGGACCGTGTGGGTTTCGCGCGCGGCCGGTAGGGACGCGTCCGGGTCGCCGCCCTGAGCGCTGATCATGCGCCGCCACACGTCCATCGCCGAGCCGTCCTTCAGCGCGTCGGCCGGGTCGGCGCCGTCGACACCGGCCGCGGCGAGCATCTCGCGCGCCAGCCGGACGGTGAGCTCGACGACGTCCGCCGGGCCGCCGCCGGACAGCACCTCCACCGACTCGCGCACCTCCAGCGCGTTGCCGGCGGTGAGGCCGAGCGGGGTCTCCATGTTGGTCAGCAGCGCCACCGTGCGCACCCCGGCGCCGGTGCCGAGCGCCACCATCGTCTCGGCCAGCTCGCGTGCGGACTCGACGTCCTTCATGAACGCCCCGGAGCCCACCTTGACGTCGAGGACGAGCGCACCCGTGCCCTCGGCGATCTTCTTGCTCATGATCGACGAAGCGATCAGCGGGATCGCCTCGACGGTGCCGGTGACGTCGCGCAGCGCGTAGAGCTTCTTGTCCGCCGGTGCGAGATCGTCGCCGGCGGCACAGACGACGGCGCCGGTGTCGCGCAGCACGCCGAGCATCTGGTCGGCCGACAGCGACGCGCGCCAGCCCGGGATGGACTCCAGCTTGTCCAGCGTGCCGCCGGTGTGCCCGAGCCCGCGCCCGGACAGCTGCGGCACCGCGGCGCCGCAGGCCGCCACCGTCGGCGCGAGCGGCAGGGTGATCTTGTCGCCGACGCCGCCGGTGGAGTGCTTGTCGGTGGTGGGCCGGCCGACGCCGGACCAGTCCATCCGGCGGCCGGTGCGGATCATGGCGTCGGTCCACCGGGCGATCTCACGCCGCGACATGCCGTTCAGCAGGATCGCCATGGCCAGCGCGGACATCTGCTCGTCGGCCACGACGCCTCGGGTGTAGGCGTCGACCACCCAGTCGATCTGACCGTCGGACAGCTCGTCCCGGTCACGCTTGGCCCGGATGACGTCGACGGCGTCGAACGGCTCCGGCGGGTTGGGGTTCGCTGGTGCGGACATGCTGGGATCATCGCACCGATGGGCGCCACGTACGCTGGCGGGCACGAGCCGGACCCGGCAGGCCTACCTCGACGCGGCCGACACCCTGGTCACGTCCCGGCGCGATCCCGCGACCGCGGCCGCGTGGGACCAGCCCAGCGCGCTCGCGACCTCGCCCGCCCGGCCCGGAATGATCACGTTCAGCACGAGATCTCGTGCTGAACGTGATCATTCGCAGACCTCTCAGAGGAGGCGGACGGCGAGGGCTTCCAGGACTGCGCCGATGGGGTTGCAGTAGGTCAGGCCCTGGCCGTTGTCGCCGCCGTACTCACTGCCGGCGAAAAGCAGTCCCACGGCCTCCAGGGTGTCGGGACGGTACACCAGCGAGCCGCTGTCGCCGCCGGCGGAGAACCCGGACGAGCCGGCGCCGGTGACCTCGATCTGGTCGTCGAAGTCGACGACGCCGGACGGGTACTGCACGCTGATGCCGTCGAGCTCGATCGCGGTGACCCGGCCGCTGGACAGTCCGGTGGTCCGGCCGGCCTTCTCGACTTCGAGGTCGTCGACGACGGTGACCCAACCGGTCAGCGCCCCGGCGGGGTGCGCGGACTCCACCTCGACGCCGTCGTCGAGGCGGGCGGTCGCGGCGTCGACGAGGTTGGCGCCGGTGAGGTCGAGGGCCACGACGGCGTCCAGCTCGCCGATGCGGTCGGCGGGGTCGGCGCCACCGTCCGCGGTTCCGGGCTGGAGGATGACGTCGCCGGGGTTGCCCCGGTCGGAGTCGGCCAGCACGTGGTTGTTGGACAGCACCGACACCGCCGACCCGTCGCCGTCGGCCGGCGCCACGAACGCGCCGATGGTCCCCGCGGTCACGTCCAGATGCGACACCGACAGTCCGGGCCGCAGCGGCCGGTGCCGTCCCTGCAGCTCGCCGGGGCTCCACTGCTGGGCGTGCACGACGCCGACGTCGCGGACGTCGCACTCGTCGCCGGCCAGCTCGCGGCTGGCCTCGACGACACCGGCCGCCAGCTCGGACTGGCCGAACGTGCGCACGGCGACGCCGTAGGTGCCGGCGCCGAGCAGGCAGATGCCGGTGGCGACGCCGCCGGCGGCCTGCCGCGGCGGTCGCAACGCATCGTGGATGACGTACGTCCGGCGGCGCAGCTCGGCCTTGATCTCACGCGCGGTGTCGAGGTGCATCGCCCCACTCTAGGTGGAGATGATCACCAGGTCACGGTAGCTGGTCGGGGCCGAAAGCCTGCGGCAGCATCCGGTCCATGGTCAGGACGCCCTCGGGCGTCTCTACCAGCAGGTCGGGGCCGCCGTGCTCCCACAGCAGCTGGCGGCACCGGCCGCACGGCGTGGTCAGCCGCCGCTCTGGACCGCCGACGCAGGTGAACGCCACCAGCCGGCCGCCACCGCCGGCGATCAGCGACGACACCAATCCGCACTCGGCGCACAGGGTCACGCCGTAGGCGGCGTTCTCGACGTTGCAGCCGGTGACCACCCGGCCGTCGTCGACCAGGGCCGCGGCGCCGACGGCGAACGACGAGTACGGCGCGTAGGCGCGGCCGGCCATCTCCGCGGCAGCCGCCCGCAGTGCGTCCCAGTCGATCTCGGTGGTCACCGTGCCTCGCCGCGCCGGTATCTCAGCCCGTCCGCCGCCGGTGGTCTCAACCGCTGCGTGGCGCTGGCGAGCACCGCGAGGGTCACGATGTACGGGGTCATCGCGGTGAACTCGGTGGGCAGCGAGTCCGCGACCGCCCACACCACCACCGCGAGCCCGGCGAGCACGAGCAACACCCCGCCGAGGACGTAGCGCCCGCGCAGGATGTCGCGCAGCCCGATGGCCGCGAGGATGATGCCGACGAGCAGCACCAACGCCAGCACCGCCAGTGACGACGACGCCCGCAGTCGCACCGCGTCGGAGTAGCCGAACAGCCCGGCACCGGTGGCGAGGCCGCCCGGCCGCCAGTTCCCGAAGATCATCGCGGCCAGGCCGATGTATCCGCGACCACCTGTCTGGCCTTCGCGGTAGCCGCCGGTGAACAGCACCAGGAACAGCCCGCCGAGTCCGGCGAGGGCTCCGCTGACGATGACGGCCAGGTACTTGATCCGGTAGACGTCGACGCCCAGGGTCTCGGCGGCGAGGGGGTTCTCGCCGGCGGACCTCCAGCGCAGCCCCAGCGCCGTGCGCCACAGGACGAACCAGGCAAGCGGCAGCAGCAGCACGCCGATGACGGCGAAGACCGTCAGGTCGCTGGTCAGGCCGTGCAGGACGCCGGCGGCGTCGGCGATGACCGGGATGCCGGTGTCTTCCAGCCGGCCGAGCAGGTCCGGCCCGGAGGACAGGATGGGGACGTCGAACGTCGCCGGCCCGGAGCTCATCTGCGGCGACTGCGTCGGGCCGCCGCCGGACTCGTTGCCGACGTACACGCCTTCGGAGAGGAACCGCACCAGGCCGGCCGCCACCAGGTTGATGGCGACACCGCTGACGATGTGGTCGACGCCGAAGGTGACGGTGGCTACGGCGTGCAACAGACCTCCCAGCGCACCGCCGATGACGGCGCCTGCGAAGGCGCCCCAGGGTCCCGCGTGCCAGCCGCCGAAGCCGGCGCCCCAGGTGCCGAGGATCATCATGCCCTCGAGCCCGATGTTGATGACGCCGGCGCGCTCGGCCACCAGACCGCCGAGACCGGCCATGGCGATCGGCAGCGCCAGGACCAGCATCGCCCGCGCAGTACCGCTGCTGGTCAGGACGTCCTGGTCGGTGATGACCCGGACCAGGGACAGCGCCACGAAGCCCAGCGCCGCCACCAGCAGCACGGTGCGCCACCGCGAGCCCGACGGCTCGCTGTCCGGGCGTCGCATGATCATCTGGGTGAGGCCCGTCACGACGCCACCTCCTCGGTCACCGTCTGCGGATCTTCGACTCGGGCTCGGCGCTCCTCGGCCCGCAGCAGCCGGCGCCGGCCGATCTCGTCGACGATGACGACACAGAGGACGATGATGCCCTGCATGATCACGACGGCGGCCGGTGGGATGCCCTCGGACTGCAGCCGTGGCCCGGCGCGGTCGAGGAACGAGAACAGCAGCGCGGCGCCGGCAATGCCCAGCGGCCGGTTGCGGCCCAGCAGCGCGACGGCGATGCCGGTGAAGCCGTAGCCGGCCACGAAGGACTCGCCGGAGAACCGGAACGACTCGCCCAGCAGCTCGGGCAGGCCGACCAGGCCGGCCAGCGCGCCGGACAGCACCATCGCCTTGATGGTCATGGAGCTGGCGGAGACGCCGTTGGCGGTGGCCGCCGACGGGTTCAGGCCGCTGGTGCGCAGCTCGAAGCCGAACCGGGTCCGCGACAGGACCACCGCCATGACGATGCCGACCAGGATGGCGATGAAGACGAAGCCGTAGACCGGCCGGCGCGGCTCCTCCAGGCCCAGCAGGCCGAAGAGGTCGTTGATGCCGGGAATGCGCCCGGACTCCGGCAGGTCCCGCGTGGTGGTGTTCTCGCCCTCACCGAGATCCGGGTC
Organism: Jiangella asiatica; assembly: GCF_004349065.1. Classification (GTDB taxonomy): domain Bacteria; phylum Actinomycetota; class Actinomycetes; order Jiangellales; family Jiangellaceae; genus Jiangella; species Jiangella asiatica. The sequence continues at coordinate 40,387 of NZ_SMKZ01000001.1, read as the reverse complement.
GGCGAACGGTCGGCGGATCAGGTAGGCGGCGATGCCGATGGCGATCGAGTTCAGCATGATCGTCGAGATGACCTCGCTGACGCCGCGGGTCACCTTGAGCACGGCCGGGATCGCCGCGTACGCCGCACCGGCCAGCATCGCCACCAGGATGATCACCAGGACGTGCAGCGGAGCCGGCGCCACGATGGCCGCGCCCACGCCGGCCGCGATGACGGTCGCGATGCGATACTGCCCCTCCACACCGATGTTGAACAGGCCCATCCGGAAGCCGACGCTGACCGCGAGCCCGGACAGGAACAGCGGCGCCGCCCGGTTGATCCACACGCCCAGCGAGTTGGCCTGGGCCGTCGGCGACTCGCCGAAGTCGAACAGTGCCCGCAGCGCCGCGAGCGGGTTCTCACCGATGATCAGGATGAACAGCGCGGTCACGAGCAGGGCGACGCCCAGCGCCACCACCGTCGGCGCGAACCCGCGCGCCCATGCGACGACCCGCGTCATGCCGACTCCTCCAGCGCTGCGCCGGTCATGTATGACCCGAGGGTCTCCGGCGTCACCTCCGCCGGATCGAGCTTCGCGACGAGCCTGCCGCGCAGGATGACGTAGAGGGTGTCGGACAACCCCAGCAGCTCCTCGAGATCGGCTGAGATGAGCACCGTGGCCAAACCCGCCGCGCGGGCGTCACGGATGCGGTCCCAGATACCCGCCTGGGCTCCGACGTCGACGCCTCGCGTGGGGTGCGCCGCCACCAGCATCGCCAGCTCGGCGCTCATCTCCCGGCCGATGACCAGCTTCTGCTGGTTGCCGCCGGACAACGCGCCGGCCAGCGTCTCCGGACCCGGCGCCCGCACGTCGTACTCGTCCATGACCCGTTGGGTGTCCGTGCGGGCCGCGGCCGGGTTGATCCAGAACCGGCCGCCGAGCGGCGCCTGGTCCTGGTGCCCGAGCATGCGGTTCTCCCACAGCGGCGCTTCGAGCAGCAGAGCCTGCCGGTGCCGGTCCTCCGGGACGAACCCGATGCCGGCGCGGCGGCGGCGCTGCGCCGTCCACTCGGTCATGTCCTCGCCGCCGAGCACGACCCGCCCGGCGCTGGGCTTGCGCAGTCCCATGATCGCCTCGACCAGCTCGCTCTGCCCGTTGCCCTCGACACCGGCGAACCCGACGATCTCGCCGCGGCGAACCGAGAAGCTGACGTCGGAGAGCAGCTCGAAGCCCTCGTCGCTGGTGACGGTGAGCCCGTCGACCCGCAGCTGCACCACGTCGGTGACGGTGGACTCCCGGGTCTCCGGCGTCGGCAGCTCGCTGCCGACCATCAGCTCGGCCAGCTGCCGCGGTGTTGTGGCCGACGGCTCGACCGTCGCCACCGTCGTGCCGCGGCGGATGACGGTGATGGTGTCGGCGACCTTGAGCACCTCGTCGAGCTTGTGGCTGATGAACACCACGGCCAGGCCTTCGCCCCGCAGCCCGGCGAGGTTGGTGAAGAGCGCGTCGACCTCCTGGGGCACGAGCACGGCCGTCGGCTCGTCGAGAATGATCACTCGGGCGCCCCGGAACAGCACCTTGGCGATCTCGACCCGTTGCCGGTCGGCGACGGACAGCTCCGCCACCAGCCGGTTCGGGTGCAAGCCCAGGCCATAGCGCTGCGAGAGCTCCCGGATGCGCTCGCGGGCGGTCGCGTAGTCGAGCCGGCCGCCGGCGCGCGGCTCGGCGCCCAGCACGATGTTCTCCAGAACCGTCAGGTTGTCGGCGAGCATGAAGTGCTGGTGCACCATGCCGATGCCGGCGGCGATGGCGTCGTTGGGGCTGTGGAAGTCGACCGGCGAGCCGTCGACCCGGATGGTCCCCTCGTCCGGCCGGTGCATGCCGTACAGGGTCTTCATCAGGGTGGACTTGCCGGCGCCGTTCTCGCCCACGATGGCGTGGACCTCGCCGCGCAGCACGGTGAGGTCGACGTCGTGGTTGGCGACGACCCCCGGGAAGCGCTTGGTGATGCCGTCGAGCTCGACGACGGGTTCCGCGGTCACGGTGCTCCCTCCGACACACACGTCGCCGGGCCGCCCGGGCACGAGGTGCCGCGGGCTCCCGGCGACGTGGTCACGGCTGCGTCACTCGGTCCGGCTGACCTCGATCTCGCCGTCGATGATCTGCTGCTTGTAGTCGTCCAGCTGATCGGTGATGTCGTCGATGAAGCCACCGCTGGTGGCGTAACCGACACCGTCGGTTGACAGGTCGTAGGCGGTGGACTCCAGCGCGCCCTCCTCCAGGAAGGTGCTGACGCTCTCGAACACCGCGTTGTCGACCCGCTTGAGCATGGACGACAGGATGTGAGCCTGCAGCTCCGGGTCGCCGGCGGTCTCCCACTGGTCGGAGTCGGTGCCGATGGCCCACGCGTCGGCCGCGGCGGCCGCCTGGAAGGTGCCGATGTTCGACTGACCCGCCGGGGTGTAGATGACGTCGATTCCGGACTGGTACATCGCCTCCGCGGCGACCCGGGCACCGGCGGCGTCGTCGAAGCCGCGCGCGTCCTCGCCCGGCGCCAGCCGCTGGTCCTGCACCTGGATGGCGGGGTCGACGGCGGCCACGCCCTGCTTGAAGCCGGCGGCGAAGGCGTTGATGACCGCGCCCTCGTTGCCGCCGATGAGGCCGATCATGCCCGACTCGGACTTCAGCGCCGCGGCGACGCCCATGAGGAACGAGCCCTGCTCGTCGGCGAACGTCATCACCGCGACGTTCTCCAGTTCGCTCGGCCCGCCGTCGATGCGGACGAACTGGACGTCCGGGTACTCCGCGGCAACGGTGTCCATGTCGGCGCCGAACGCGTAGCCGATGCCGATGACGGGGTTGTGGCCCTCGTCGGCGAGCTGGCGCAGGAGGTCGGCGCGGTTGGAGCCGTCCTCGTTGGGCGACAGCTCCTGGAACGTGATGCCGAGCTCGTCCGCCGCGCGCTCGATGCCGGCGGCGGCGGAGTCGTTGAACGACAGGTCGCCTCGGCCGCCGACGTCGAAGGCCAGGCCGACGCTGGCGTCCTCGCTACCGCCGGTCTCCGACGTCCCAGCGTCGCCGTCGTCGTCGCTCGCGCATCCCGCGAGCATCACAGCCGCGGCAGCGAACCCCGCGGCGAGTTTCATGACCCGACGCACGGGCATGCTCCCTTCGATCACCCCCGGCCCAACCTGCTGAGCCCGAACGCGTGGATGCTATCCGCAACCCCGGACTCCGGCGAGCACCGAACGGCGTCGTTACCAGAACGAGAGTGAACTGCCGACCTGCCGTTTTCCACCGCCCTGCACCTGGGCAGGTTTCGACCGCCGGCAGGCCGGGCATTTCGTCAGGTTCAGCCGTCGCCCTCGACGACGCTCTGGACCTCGGCGACCGGCACGTTCACCGTGACGCTCTGCTCGAGCGGGTCGAGGTCGCCACCCACCTCGGCGCCGCCCTGGTTGACACCCTCCCAGGTGGCGTTCCAGAACGTCGACGCGGTCACCGGGTAGCCGCCGGGGTAGGCGACGGAAGCCCGCGAGAACTCGACGGTGCAGCCGGAGGCGTTCTCGAGTCCGGCCTGCCACGGCTGGATCGCGAGTGTGGGGTCGCACTCCCGGGAGCCGGCGGGCGAGGCGATCGACAGGCCGCCGGTCTTCGCGGTGACCTCCGCCCACACGGGAGACCCGACGACCTCGGCGCGCACACTGAGCTCGCCGTCCTCGCCGCCGACCGACTGCGGGTCGGTCACCCAGAACCAGGTGGGCAGGTTGACGAACGTCGCCGCGGAGCCGTCGGCCATCTTCGGGTTGCGGTCGACCTCGGGCGCCGCGATCTCCATGACCTCGCGAGCCTCGATGGCGAGGTCCTCCGGGTCGACCACCGGCTCAGGCGGGCTGACGTTGACCTCCCACGCGTTGAGGACGATCGGGATCTGTCCGAGGAAGTCGCCACCGTCGTACACGTCGGTGTACCCGAGCTCCACCAGCAGAGGCCAGTCGTCATCGCCCTGGCACTGCGGCGTGTAGAAGGTGACGTCAGTGCCGGCGTCTTCCAGCGCCGCCTGCTGCTGGAACCACTCTCGGGGTGGCAGACTGTAGTACCAACCGGCACCGGTGCTGGACGAACCGAGCGACGCGACGTATGCGTCGTACCACTTGAGCATGGCCTCGGCGCTGGTGCCATCGACAGCAGGCACATTCTTTTCGGGCCATCCGTCGTACGACATCTGCTCCCACCAACACGTGGCGGGCATCGAGATGGTGTAGCCACCGCCGCCGTCCGGAGCGGCGTCGCCGGAGAAGACGACGCTGACCTCGACCTCGTAGCCGCCGCCCGTCTCTTCACCGCCGTCGCCACCGCGGGCGTACGCAGGAGCGGTCGTGCCCACCGCCAGGATCATCGCCATGGCGCCAGCCATGAGTCCGGTTCGCACCAGCTTGGACATATCTCTCGCTACTCCATCGAGTTCGCGGCCAAGGTTGCCCGTACCATACCAGGCGTCAATGTACCAGTCACCGCGCTGGAGCCGGGCCTCACGAGCAGCCGGTGGCGCCCTTCGGATTGGCGTCGGACACCAGCCAGCGGCCCTCGACGTCCTTCACGGTCAGCACCTGCCGCTCCACCGCGTCCAGCGGCTCGGCCTCGCCGCCCACGTACTCGACCCAGTTGGTCATGGTGATGCAGACATCGACCTCGGCGGTCGTGTCGTCGACCTGGATGTCCATCAGCTCGACGACCGTGGGCTCGCCCACCGTCACCCGCTGATCCATCGTCGACTCGGTCGCATATTGCACCAGGCGCGAGAACTGCGGGTCGGTGGCGGTCTCGGCCAGCCGGGCGGTCTCCGGGTCAGCGCCGAAGAGGATGGCGTCCCAGCTCGCCATGAACCGGCCGACGGCGGTCAGCACCGCCGTCTCCTCCTCCGTAGCGTCGTCGGGGACGTCGATCGGCAGCTCGGTGGCCAGCTCGATGACGCTCTCCTCGCCCTCGGGCAGGTACGGCTGCGTGAAGCCGGGACTCGGCTCAGGCTCCGGCGAGTCCTCGTTGCCGGAGGTCCCGGTCGACCCGGGCTCGGTGGGGTCGGGCTCGGCCGACGAGGTTCCGGTCCCGGTGGTCCCGCCCAACCCCTCGGGCTCGTCGCCCGGCTCGGAGCAGCCTGCCAGCGCGGCGGCCACCAACACGGCGAGCGTCGCGGCTCGTCGGCTCATCGGTCCCTCCATGGGTCGTGGGCCGCTCCGCGTCCACGGTGACGGAGCCAGCCCCGGCGCACATGGTAAGCGCCCCGCTGCCCGGAGCCTGGAACCGTCAGACCCCGGTGGCCGGTGTGTACGTCCCCCATACCTCGCGCAGGGCGTCGCAGACCTCGCCGACGGTGGCCCGCGCGGCCAGCGCCGTGCGCATCGGGTCCAGCACGTTGTCGCTGCCGGTCGCGGCGGTGCGCAGCTCGTCGAGGGCGCGGTCGACGGCGTCGGCGTCACGCTCCGCGCGCAGCCGGGCCAGCCGGTCCGCCTGCGCGGCCTCGATGGCGGGGTCGACCCGCAGCGGCTCGTACGGCTCCTCGTTGTTGGTGACGTAGCGGTTGACGCCGACGACGGTGCGCGCGCCGCCGTCGATCTGCTTGGCGACGTCGTACGCGGACTGCTCGATCTCGTCCTTCTGGAAGCCGCGCTCGATGGCGGCGACGGCGCCACCGAGGTCTTCGACCCGGGTCATCAGGCCGACGGCGGCCGCCTCGAGCTCGTCGGTGAGCGACTCCACCGCGTACGACCCCGCGAACGGGTCGACCGTGCGGGTCACGTCCGTCTCGTACGCGAGCACCTGCTGGGTGCGCAGCGCCAGCCGGGCCGCCTTCTCCGTCGGCAGCGCGATGGCCTCGTCGTAGGAGTTGGTGTGCAGCGATTGAGTGCCGCCGAGCACCGCCGCCAGCGCCTGCACCGCGACCCGGACCAGGTTCACCTCCGGCTGCTGCGCGGTGAGCTGCACGCCCGCCGTCTGGGTGTGGAAGCGCAGCATCTGCGCCTTCGGGTTGGTGGCGCCGAACTCCTCGCGCATCACCCGCGCCCAGATGCGCCGCGCGGCGCGGAACTTCGCCACCTCCTCCAGCAGCGTGGTCCGCGAGACGAAGAAGAACGACAGCCGCGGTCCGAACTCGTTCACGTCGAGCCCGGCCGACAGCGCCGTCCGGACGTACTCGCGGGCGTTGGCCAGCGTGAACGCGACCTCCTGCACGGGCGTCGCCCCGGCCTCGGCCATGTGGTACCCGGAGATGGAGATCGTGTTCCAGCGCGGGATCTCGCGGTGGCAGTACGCGAAGATGTCGCTGGTCAGCCGCAGCGACGCGGCCGGCGGGTAGATGTAGGTGCCGCGGGCGATGTACTCCTTGAGCACGTCGTTCTGGACCGTCCCGGTGAGCTGGTGCCCGGGCACTCCCTGTTCGACCCCGATCAGCTGGTACAGCAGCAGGAGCAAGGCGGCCGGCGCGTTGATGGTCATGGACGTCGACACCTCGCCGAGGGGGATGCCGTCGAACAGCACCCGCATGTCCTCGATCGAGTCGATGGCGACGCCGACCTTGCCGACCTCACCGGCGGCAACCGGCGAGTCGGAGTCGTAGCCCATCTGCGTCGGCAGGTCGAACGCCACCGAGAGGCCGCCGGTGCCCGCCTCCACCAGCTGGTGGTAGCGCGCGTTCGACTCCGCCGCCGTGCCGAAGCCGGCGTACTGGCGCATGGTCCACGGCCGGCCGGTGTACATGGTCGGGTAGACGCCGCGGGTGTACGGGTAGCCGCCCGGTTCGCCGAGCCGCTCCGCCGCGGGCCACTCGGCCAGGTCCGGCGGCCCGTAGACCGGCCGGATGGGCAGGCCGGACTCCGTCGTGCTCATGGCCACCTCCTCGTCACCGGCGCGATGAGCCCACGGTAGTGACGATGGCCCGCTGTCGGGTGGTGACTTTCTGCACACGTCCTGTGCACGTGATGTTGTGCACACCGAGTGGGCGGCGGCCCGGCTCAGCCGAGCTGGTGCACCGTCGTCTCCCCGTCGGCCTCGACGACGAGGAACCGCTCGCCGCGGCCGACCCGTCGGCCCAGCGGTAGCCGCTGCCGGCCGCGGTCCAGGGGTCCGGTGTAGACGTCGGTGAGGTGCACCCGGTACAGCGGGTCCAGGCGGTGCAGCCTGACGTCGACGTTCGCCGGTCGGCGCAGCACCAGGACGATGCTGTTGTCACCGGACTCGTAGGCGGCCGCGCCGATGATCCGGATGTCGCGGTTGGGGGCCGTGACCACCTCGCGGATCTGCGCCACCAGCAGTGACGGGATCGGCGCGAGGCCGTCGACCACCCGCAGCGTCGGGTTCTGCGCCTTGAGCGCGTCGATCATCCGGTCGCGCTTGGGGCCGGTGACGGCGCGGCCCAGGGCCAGGATGTCGATGCTGGCGCCGTCGATGCCGTACCGGACCCGTTCGGCGTCGGTCTCCTCACGGACGACCATGCCGGCCTCGCGCAATGCTCGGCCCAGCTCGTCGAGAACGCGGACCCGCTTTCCGACGAGCAGCACGCGGGCAGGAGTCCCGATCTCGGTCGTCACGCGCTACTTCCCTTCGACGCCACCCGCCGTCTCATCGATCTTGAGGTCTTCCGTCACGCTGAGTCACCGTGCGTCTCTGATAGTGAGATCGTTGTACCGGGAAACGATCGCGGTCGTCGTCGGGAAGCGACCATCGGTCGTCAGAGTGTCACCCGCCATTCATGCCGGTCTCGCCGTCGCGCCACCGGTCACCCCCACCGTGGAGGCATGCGGGTAGCGATCGTCGCAGAGTCGTTCCTTCCCCAGATCAACGGCGTCACGAACTCGGTGTGCCGGGTCGTCGAGCACCTCACCCGGCACGGCCACGCCGCCCTCGTGGTGGCACCGGGCGAGGGCGTCACCGAGTACGCCGGGCAGCCGGTGGCGCGGGTGCCGTCGTTCACCCTGCCCGGCAACGACGACAGCATCGTCGGGCTGTCGACCCGCCGCCGGGTCGGCCGCCTCCTGCGCGACTTCGAGCCCGACGTCGTCCACCTGGCCTCGCCGGTCTGGCTGGGCAAGGCGGGCATGAGCGCAGCGGCCCGGCTGGGGCTGCCGACCGTGGCGGTCTTCCAGACCGACCTGGCCGGCTTCGCCCGCGGCTACCGGCTGTGGCGCACCATCGGCGACGACGCCATCTGGGCCTGGCTGCGGCGCATCCACGAGCAGGCGGACCTCACCCTGGCACCGTCGTCGGCGACGCTGAACCAGCTCGCCACGCACGGCTTCCCGCGGCTGGTGCGATGGGGACGCGGCGTCGACCTGGTCCGCTTCCATCCCGCGCACCGCGACGACGAGCTGCGTCGCGAGTTGGCACCCGACGGCGAAATCATCGTCGGCTACGTCGGGCGACTGGCACCGGAGAAGCACGTCGCGTCGCTGACCGCCCTGCGCGACCTGCCTGGCGTCAAGCTGGCGATCGTGGGCGGCGGGCCCAGCGAGGACGCCCTGCGCGACGCGCTGCCGGACGCGGCATTCCTGGGCTTCCGCACCGGCGAGGCGCTCTCGCGCGCGTACGCGAGCCTTGACGTGTTCGTACACACCGGGCCGGCCGAGACGTTCTGTCAGGCCGTCCAAGAAGCGCTGGCGTCGGGGGTCCCGGTCGTCGCACCGGACCGCGGTGGCCCGCTGGACCTGGTCCACCACGGCTGGTCCGGCTACCTCGTCGACACCGGCGACGCCGACCAGCTGCGAGCCGCGGTGGGCCGGATCGCGGCGGACCCCGTCCGGCGGGTCCGGATGGCCGCGGCCGCCCGCGAGTCCGTCTACGGCCGGTCCTGGGACGCCGTCTGCGGGCAGCTGCTCGAACACTACGGGACGGCGATCGTCCGCCAGGCCCAGAAGGCGCCCGCGGCGTAGCGGTCGAGCCGCAGCAGCGTGTTCAGCCAGCCGCCCGACGAGGTCTGCGAGCGCTGAACGGGTAACCGAAGACCTGGTACCGGCGGGCGTTCGCCTGTCCCGGAGTTCCGCTGTAGATGTCGACGGGCGGCCCGATCCGGACTCCGGCGAATCCGGCTGCCGTCAGCCGCAGTCGCCATTCGTCGCAGGACAGTCCGCCCGCGATGCAGTCGGTCCAGAGGTCGATGTTGCAGACCGCCGCGGCGGGCACCAGCGCCCCGACCGCGATGTCGGCGAACTGCAGCCGTCCCTCGGGGGACAGAACCCGGTAGATCTCGGCAAGGGCACGGTCCTTGTCCGCGACGAGGTTGAGCACGCCGTTGGAGATCACGACATCGGCCCAGCCGTCGTCGACTGGGAGAGATTCGGCGAGGCCCTCGCGGAACTCGACATGATGATCGAGGCCCATCAGCCGCACTGTCTCCCGCGACTTGGCCAGCATGTCCGGCGTCATGTCCACGCCCACCACCTCGCCGTCGTCCCCGACCAGGTGGGCGGCGACGATCGAGTCGAAGCCGGCACCCGACCCGACGTCGACCACCCGGTCACCCTGGCAGAGCGGACGAAGCGAGAACGGGTTGGCCACACCGGCGAACGACTCGACCGCCCGGTCGGGCAGCGCCGCGACGAGGTCCCCGTCGTAGTCGAGGAGCCTGGCCAGCGACCGGCCCGTGCGGAAATGGAACTCACCGTCCGGGTGGGCCGCCACCTCGGCGTATTTCACGCGCACCGAGGCCCGCAATGCCGCCGGCTCGACGGGAGTACCGGTGCTCATCTCGGTCTCACTCTCCCGGTCGGTGCACGCCGGGGCGCGGCACCGCGACCCGCAGGGTCAGGAGCGCACCGACCACGAAAATCGCCACCGCGAGGTAGATGGGCCCCAGATGCTCGATCGTGTCGAAGTCGTTCGGGTAGTGCGCGGGAAGTGCGACGCCTACCGCGAGCACTGCCGTCACGACGGCCGTCCACCACGCCCAGCGCTGGCCGTTCTGCACGCCCAGCCAGGCCAGAGCGGCCAGTGCCACGCCCAGCGCGATCAGGAAGCCCGCGATCGCGATGTGCAGGTGGGAGACGTACTCAAACAACTCCGGACTGAACTGCTTGATCTCGTCCCGGGTCACCGGGACCTGTTCGGTGGTGATCCCGAGTTCCAGGAAGTCATCGGAGAAGTTCAAGATGAAGAAGATCACCCCGTACCCGATGAACCCCACTCCGGCCAATGCCATCAGACCCGACCCCACCCGCAGGTTCGGCTCGGTTCCTGTCTGTACCGATCCAGTCGCCATGACGACCTCCCCGTCCGACTTGTTCCTTCTGCACACCAGGACGCTTATCGCTTCAGGGGCATTGCAGCTGGTCCCGTCGCGACCTCAGAGCTCGGCCGCGACGGCGTGGACGATGACCCCGACAGCCACGCCGCCACGCCGGTCTTCGGGTATCGCTCTGCTCATCAGGTCCAGCACGTCGGGAGTGAACAGCGGATACAACCCGACGTCCTCGATGCCGAACGCGACGCGCTCGCTGATCTCGACTCCGGCCAGCCCGGCGTGATCGAGCTTCCGGCGGAACACCCGCTCGGACAGGGCGCCCGAGACACATCCGGCCCAGGCCGCGTCACTGGTGAGCACCTCGGCCGGCAGATCGTCCTCGACGGTCAGGTCGGCGACGCAGAACCTCCCGCCCGGCGTCAGCACGCGGGCGATCTCCGAGAGTGCGCGGCTCTTGCGCGGCGAGAGATTGATGACCCCATTCGAGACGACCACATCCACGGACGCGTCCGGTAGCGGGATGTCCTCCATCAGACCCACCATGAACTCGCACCGGGCTACCACGCCCGCCTCTCCTGCCGCGTCGCGGGCTCGCGCGCACATCTCCGGAAGCATGTCCAGCCCGATCACGCGGCCGCCCGGACCGACACGACCAGCGGCGAGGATCGAATCGATGCCTCCTCCGCAGCCGATGTCGAGTACCACGTCCCCGGGCGAGATCCCGGCATGCCGGACGGGGTTGCCGACACCGAGCGCCCAGTCGACCGCGCATTCGGGAACCGACGACAGCTCCGCTTCGGAGTAGAACCGCTCTGCCACGGGCCGCCCGGCCCCCTGGGGTATCGCACGGTAGGCGAGACGGACCTTGGTGCGGATCTCGTCCTGGAACATCAGGTCGCCGCTCATGTCGATGCTCCCGTTCACTCCGCATGGTCGAGATCGTCGATGAACCCCGCCAGACGGCCCCGGACATCGTCGGGAAGCTGGCCCGCGGTCGCCGTCCGGAGCACCCCGCGCAGCTTCCTGGCGAACTCCAGCTCACCGCAGCAGCGCACGCACCGGGCCAAGTGCTCCTCGACGGCTTGATTGGCATCGTCGGGCAGTCCCTGGTCGAGGAACTCCCAGAGATGCCGGACCGCCTCGACGCAGCTGATCATGCGATCCACCATGCCCATTCCTCTCCTCACACCGACCGAGCCGCGTCGCGACGGGCCACGAAGCCGCACTCGTCGGCGTAGTCCCACATGGCGCGCTCGAAGAGCTTTCTGCCCCGATGCAGCTGGGACAGGACGGTCCCGAGCGGAAGCTCGAGCAGCTGGGCGATCTGACGGGTGGCGAAGCCCTCGACGTAGCGCAGGACCAGCGGCGCGCGATAGCGAGGCGGGAGTCGCAGGAGCACCGTGTCCACATCGCCGTCGGTGAACGCGCCCAGGAAGTCCAGGTGCAGCGTGTCCGAGTACGGGTACGGGTCCTCGTCGACAAGCACGCGGTAGAGCGAGAACGCCTCGACGTCGTCGACCGGGACCTCACGGGCCGTCCGGGTCTCCTTGCGGACCCGGTCACGCCACACGTTGGTGAGAATGACCCGCAGCCATCGGGCGCCGGCTCTGTGCTCACGCAGCGACCCGAACGACTCACAAGCCCTCAGCAGGGCCTCCTGAACGAGGTCCTCGGCTTCGTTGGGCCCGGCGAGGTGCCGGGCGAGGCCGTACAAGCCCGGCAGCTCGTCACGGGCGAGTTGCTGTAGCGCCGCCGTGTCGCTCGCCGTGAGCACCCTGCTTCCCCTGTCGCCGGGCCACCGATCCATCCTCTACGAACCAGGACGAATCCGATGACACGAGCATTGCACGCATCGGCCGGCGCGACGGCGACTGGACGTGCCCGCGGCGTAGGATCTCCGGCGAGTTAGGCCACCCTCAGTGAGAGATCTCACTGCTAGAACAGGCCTCTGAGCAGGCCAGACGTGAGATTGGCCACGGAAGCGGAGCCATCGGCGAAGCTACGATTGGCGTCGGCCGGAGCCAGGATGCGCCGGCTCCCGCCGTCACATCGGAAGGCATCAGTCCGTGCCCAAGGCACCAGCAGGCACGCTCTACCGCGGCCGCGAAGGCATGTGGTCATGGGTGGCCCACCGGGTCACCGGAGTGGGCATCTTCTTCTTCCTCTTCGCGCACATCCTCGACACCGCCCTGGTGCGGGTGTCGCCGGAGGCGTACAACGAGGTCATCGCCACCTACAAGAACCCGATCGTCGGGCTCATGGAGGTCGGCCTGGTCGGCGCGGTGGTGTTCCACGCGTTCAACGGCCTGCGCATCGTGCTCGTCGACTTCTGGTCCAAGGGCCCGCGCTACCAACGGCACATGTTCGTCGCCGTCGGCGTGCTCTGGGTGGTGCTGATGGTGCCGTTCGTCATCCGTCATCTCTCGCACGTGTTCGGAGGCTGAGCGATGACGACGGTCGCTCCCAACATCCCCGCGCCGCGGTCGCCCCGCCGGCTGCGCGGCCGCACCAACACCGAGCTGTACTCCTGGCTGTTCATGCGCGCCTCGGGCATGCTGCTGCTCATCCTGGTCTTCACGCATCTGTTCGTGAACCTCATGACCGGTGACGGCATCAACGCGCTCGACTTCGCGTTCGTGGCCGGCAAGTGGGCCGACCCGTTGTGGCAGGTCTGGGACCTGATGATGCTGTGGCTGGCGATGATCCACGGCACCAACGGGCTGCGCACGGTCATCAACGACTACGCCGAGCGCGACCAGCTGCGCATGTGGCTCAAGGTCGGCCTCTACACGGCGACCACCATCACCGTCGTCCTCGGCACGCTCGTCATCTTCACGTTCGACCCCTGCCCGCCGGACGCGGCCGCTGACCTGCTGCCGTCGTTCTGCCAGGCCCCCTAGCGGTGTTTCGGAAAGGCACTTTCATGCAGACCCACAAGTACGACGTGGTGATCGTGGGCGCCGGCGGGGCAGGGATGCGCGCGGCCCTCGAATCCGGCCAGCGGGTACGCACCGCCGTGCTGACCAAGCTCTACCCGACCCGCTCCCACACCGGCGCGGCACAGGGCGGCATGTGCGCCGCGCTGGCCAACGTCGAGGAGGACAACTGGGAGTGGCACACCTTCGACACCGTCAAGGGCGGTGACTTCCTGGTCGACCAGGACGCCGCGGAGGTGATGGCGAAGGAGGCCATCGACGCCGTCCTGGACCTGGAGAAGATGGGGCTGCCGTTCAACCGCACGCCCGACGGACTCATCGACCAGCGCCGGTTCGGCGGGCACACCCGCAAGCACGGCGAGGCCGCCGTCCGCCGGTCCTGCTACGCCGCTGACCGCACCGGCCACATGATCCTGCAGACGCTCTACCAGCAGTGCATCAAGCACGGGGTGGAGTTCTACAACGAGTTCTACGTGCTCGACCTGCTGTTCACCGAGGTCGACGGCGTCCGGCGCACCGCCGGCGTCGTGGCGTACGAGCTGGCCACCGGCGAGATCCACGTCTTCCAAGCCAAGGCGGTCGTGTTCGCCACCGGTGGTGCCGGCAAGGTCTACAAGACCACCTCCAACGCGCACACGCTGACCGGCGACGGCATGGCAATCGCGTTCCGGCGTGGGCTGCCGTTGGAGGACATGGAGTTCTTCCAGTTCCACCCGACGGGCCTGGCGGGCCTCGGCATCCTGCTGTCGGAGGCGGCCCGCGGCGAGGGCGCGATCCTGCGCAACAGCGAGGGCGAGCGGTTCATGGAGCGCTACGCCCCGACGCTGAAGGACCTGGCGCCCCGCGACGTCGTCGCCCGGGCGATGGCCAACGAGGTGCGCGAGGGCCGCGGCTGCGGCCCCGACAAGGACTACGTGCTGCTCGACCTCACCCACCTGGAGCCGGCGCATATCGACGCCAAGCTCCCCGACATCACCGAGTTCGCCCGCACCTACCTCGGCGTCGAGCCGTACACCGAGCCGGTCCCGGTCTTCCCGACCGCGCACTACGCGATGGGCGGCATGCCGACGACGGTGGACGCGGAGGTGCTGGCCGACAACTCGCAGGTGCTGCCCGGGCTGTACGCGGCCGGCGAGGTCGCCTGTGTCAGCGTCCACGGCGCCAACCGACTGGGCACCAACTCGCTGCTGGACATCAACGTGTTCGGCCGGCGGGCCGGCCTGGCCGCGGCCGCGTTCGCGTCCCGGGCACCCTGGGTGGAGCTGCCGTCGTCGCCGGCCGACGAGACGGTCGCGCAGCTGGAGGGCATCCGCGACCGTTCCGACGGCGAGCGGGTCGCCGTGATCCGGCGCGAGCTGCAGGAGACCATGGACGCGAATGCCCAGGTGTTCCGGTCCGAGGCGACCCTGAAGCAGGCGCTGTCCGACATCCAAGCGCTGAAGGCTCGGTACCAGAACATCGCCGTCCAGGACAAGGGCCGGCGATTCAACACCGACCTGCTCGAGGCGGTGGAGCTCGGCTTCCTGCTCGACCTCGCGGAGGTCATCGTCGTCGGCGCCATGGAGCGCAAGGAGTCGCGCGGCGGCCACTTCCGCGAGGACTACCAGAACCGTGACGACGTCAACTACATGCGCCACACCATGGCGTACCGCACCGGCGAGGGCGTGCGGCTGGACTTCAAACCCGTCGTCGTCACCCGATACCAGCCGATGGAGCGCACGTTCTGATGACTGCTGTTGCCGAAGCGCCGGCCGCCTCCAGCGTCGTGCCGTCGTTCCAGGTCACCGTGCGGCTGCGCCGCTTCAACCCGGAGTCGGACACCGAGCCGCGCTGGGAGGACCACACGGTCACCATGCACGGCACCGATCGCGTGCTGGACGCCCTGCACAAGATCAAGTGGGAGATCGACGGCTCGCTGACGTTCCGCCGCTCCTGCGCGCACGGCATCTGCGGCTCCGACGCGATGCGCATCAACGGCCGTAACCGGCTGGCCTGCAAGACGCTGCTCAAGGACCTGCCGCTGGACAAGCCCATCACCGTCGAGCCGATCAAGGGCATGACGGTGCTGAAGGACCTCGTGGTCGACATGGACCCGTTCTTCGAGGCCTACAAGTCGATCATGCCGTTCCTCATCACCAGCGGGAACGAGCCGACCCGCGAGCGCCGCCAGTCGCCGGAGGAGCGCGCCCGCTACGACGACACCACCAAGTGCATCATGTGCGCGGCCTGCACCTCCTCCTGTCCGATCTACTGGACAGATGGGCAGTATTTCGGTCCACAGGCAATCGTCGGAGCGCACCGGTTCATCTTCGACTCCCGCGACGAGGGCGCCGAGCAGCGGCTGGAGATCCTCAACGACCGCGACGGCGTGTGGCGCTGCCGCACCACGTTCAACTGCACAGATGCGTGTCCACGAGGGATCGAAGTCACCAAGGCGATCCAGGAGGTCAAGCGCGCCCTCCTCTTCCGCCGCGTCTGATCTCTCGCCCCGACCACGATCCCTCGACGCGGCTCAGAGCTTCTCGACCGGGGCGTAGCGCAGGAGCAGGGTCTTCAAGCCGGTCTCGCCGAAGTCGACCGTGGCCTGGGCGTGCTCGCCGGAGCCGGAGGTTGCGACAACGGTGCCCAGGCCGAACGCATCGTGGGTCACCCGGTCGCCGGCGGACAGCACCGGGATCGGCCGGGTGCGGCCGCCACCGCCGCGACCACTGACCGGTTGCCGGCGCAGCGGCGGGGGCGTGGTCCATTTCACCTGGTCGGCCTCGGTGCGCCGCCAGTCGATCAGCTCGTCCGGGACCTCTGCGAGGAACCGGGACGCGGGGTTGTGCGCCGGTGACCCCCACGCGCTGCGCAGCAGGGCCCGGGACAGGTAGAGCCGCTCGCGCGCCCGGGTGATGCCGACGTAGGCCAGCCGGCGTTCCTCCTCCAGCTCCTGCGCGTTGCCGCCCAGCGAGCGCTGGTGCGGGAAGACGCCGTCCTCCATCCCGGTCAGGAACACCACCGGGAACTCCAGGCCCTTCGCCGTGTGCAGCGTCATCAGCGTGACGACGCCCTCGTGGTCGTCGCCCTCGGGGATCTCGTCGGCGTCGGCGACCAGGCTGACCTGCTCGAGGAACCCGGTCAGCGAGCCGTCGGAGTCCTCACTCGCCTCGTACTCGCCGGCGACGGCGACCAGCTCGCGCAGGTTGTCCAGGCGGGTCTCGTCCTGGGGGTCGTCGGACTCGGACAGCTCCACCGAGTACCCGGTGCGGTCGAGGGTCGCCTCCAGCACGGCGGCCGGGCCGACGCCGTCGTCGGCCAGGGCCCGCAGCTCGTCGGTGAGCTCGAGGAAGCCCTCGATGGCGCGCACCGACCGGGTGGCGATGCCGGGCGCGTCGGCGGCGTGGCGCAGCGCCTGCCAGAACGTGGTGCCGTCGCGCTGCGCCAACGCCTCGACCATGGCCTCGGCGCGGTCGCCGATGCCGCGCTTGGGGACGTTGAGGATGCGCCGCAGCGACACGGTGTCCTCGGGGTTGGCCAGGAAGCGCAGGTATGCCAGCGCGTCGCGGATCTCGCGCCGCTCGTAGAACCGGGTGCCGCCGACGACCCGGTACGGCAGGCCGACCCGGACGAAGATCTCCTCCAGCACCCGGGACTGCGCGTTGGTGCGGTAGAACACCGCGATGTCGCCGGCCTTGGCCAGGCCCTCGTCGCCGAGCCGGTCGATCTCGTCGGCGACGAACTGTGCCTCGGCGTGCTCGTCGTCAGCCACGTACCCGACGATCTTGGCGCCGTCGCCGCTCTCGCTCCACAACCGCTTCGGCTTGCGGCCGGAGTTGCGGGCGATGACGGAGTTGGCAGCGGACAGGATGGTCTGCGTGGAGCGGTAGTTCTGCTCCAGCAGGATGACCCGGGTGTCGGGGAAGTCGGACTCGAACTGCAGGATGTTGCGGATGGTGGCGCCGCGGAAGGCGTAGATGGACTGGTCGGCGTCGCCGACGACGCACAGTTCGGCCGGCGGGACGGCGGGCGCGTCGCCGTCGGCCTGGACACCGGTGCCGACCAGCTCGCGCACCAGCACGTACTGAGCGTGGTTGGTGTCCTGGTACTCGTCGACGAGGACGTGGCGGAACCGGCGCCGATAGTTCTCGGCGACCTCGGGAAACGCTTGCAGCAGGTGCACCGTCGTCATGATGAGGTCGTCGAAGTCGAACGCGTTGGCCTCGGTGAGCCGGCGCTGGTACAGCTCGTACGCCTCGGCGACCATGCGCTGGTGGTGGCTGTCGGCCTTGGCCAGCGCGGTCTCGTAGTCGATCAGCTCGTTCTTGAAGCTGCTGACCTCGTAGGTGAACTGGCGCGGCGGGTACCGGCGAGGGTCGAGGTCGAGCTCGCGGCAGACCAGCGTCATGAGCCGCTGCGAGTCGGCTTGGTCGTAGATGGAGAACGACGACGTGTAGCCGAAGTGCTTGGCCTCGCGCCGGAGGATGCGCACGCAGGCGGAGTGGAACGTGGAGACCCACATGATGGCCGCGCGCTTGCCGACGAGATCGGTGACGCGCTCCTTCATCTCACCGGCGGCCTTGTTGGTGAACGTGATGGCCAGGATGGAGCCGGGGTGGGCGTTGCGCTCCCCCAACAGATAGGCGATGCGCCGGGTGAGCACGCGCGTCTTGCCCGACCCCGCGCCGGCGACGATGAGCAGCGGCGCGCCGGCATGCGTGACAGCCTCGCGCTGCGGACCGTTGAGCCCGTCGAGGAGCGCCTCGGGATCCCGAGACCGCCGTTTGACCGGCTTCTCCGGCGCGTCGGCCGTCGTCAGGGTGAGGTGGTCGAAGAGGGCGCTCATTGCCGGCCTGTCACACTCGCCTTCCTGGTCGTTCGGCGCTGGCGCACCCAGCCTATGCCCGTCCGCCGACAGAGTCCGTCCGAACACGCATACGAACGCCGCCGTTCCGCCCGGGGCCCGGCGATGCGGTCGTCACCCGGGGCATGCCGGCCGGGCGAAGCGGGAAAGGTCCCTGTCGGGAGCGGTGATGCGGATCGCGAGGTTCTCGTCGTACGGCACCTCCCACCAGGTGGTGCTGGCGGCTCTCGTCGCGCTCGCGGCCTGGCTGGTGGTCCGGGGGAGGACCCTGCGCGGCACGCCCGGGGCGGAGCGGCTCAGCCGGGCCTTCGCCGCCGGCTTCCTGGCGCTCACGCTGCCGCTTCAGATCTACTTCAACCTGCCCGGCCGCTTCGCGCTGGATCTGTCCCTGCCCATCCAGCTGTGCGACCTGGCCTGGCTCGCGTCCGTCCACGCACTGGTCACCCATCACCGCTGGTCGGTCGCGCTGACCTACTACTGGGGTCTCACGCTCAGCGTCCAGCCGATCCTCACGCCCGACCTGGCCGCGGACTTCCCGGAGCCGGGCTTCATCCTCTACTGGTCGATGCACGGCCTGACGGTCGTGACGGCGGTCTTCCTGACCTGGGGTCTCGGCCTCACCCCGGACTGGGGCTCGTACCGGGTGGCCGTCGCGGCGACGGCGCTGTGGGCGGTGACGGTGTTCGCGTTCAACGCCGCAGCCGACACCAACTACGGCTTCCTCAACGCCAAACCGGACTCGGCGTCCGTCCTGGATCTGTTCGGCCCGTGGCCCTGGTACGTCGTCGTCGAGACGGTGCTCCTCGCCGGCGTGTGGGCACTGATCACGTTGCCCTGGGTACGCAGGTCGCGGCGGTGAGCCGGCGGCCGGCTCAGCGCGCCGCGGCGCGGGCGTGTGCGACCTGGTCGTCGAGCAGCGCGCGGTAGGCGTCGAACCCGTCCTGGTTCTGCGCGATCAGCTCGGACTGATACTCGGCCTCGACCGCGGACCAGACCGCGATCAGCCCGGTGGAATCCTTGCAGGCGACATCGGCCACGGCGGTGGCGATCTCGTCGGCGCCGGCGACGTCGGTGCTCCACCAGGCCGGGTCGTCGTTGGCCTCCATGGGTGCGTCGTACCGGTAGCCGGCGGCGGCCATGCACGCCGACCAGGCCGCGAACGCGTCCTGGACCCGGGGGTCTGCCATCGCGCCGTGCCAGGCGTCGGCCTGGACCTCGGACACCAACAGCTCGCCCTCGCGCAAGGTGGCTTCGTTGCCGACCGCCGTCACCTCGTCGGCCTCGTGCAGGCAGCCGTCGTCGGCACCGTCCTGGGTGCCGACCAGCGCCGTGAGCTCGGCCTCGGTGTGCGACTCGTAGAACTCCTGGCGTACGTCGGTGGTGTCGGGCGGGTGGTAGCCGTGGCGGGCGGCCACCTCGGGGTCGGCGACGGCGTATCGGCGCTCGTGCTTGTCGGCGGCGTCGGCAGCGTCGACGGCGTCCGCGGCGGCTCCTCCGGCGGAGCCGAACGGCAACGGGTCGGCATCGGCCGCGTCGAACCCCCGCGCCTCGAAGCAGTCACGCACGGCCGCCTCGGCAGCCGCGGCGAGCACCTCGTCCTCGGCCTCGGAGAACGCGTACTCGTCCAGCGGCAGCACCAGCTCGGCGGGCTGGCGGTCCGCGACCTGGCCGGCGCTTCTGGCCGCGGTGACGGAGTCGGCGACGACGGCGACATCGTCACTGCGTGCGCCCCCGCAGCCGGCGACGGCCAGTGCCAGCGGCAGGACGATGAGGACGGTGGTTCGGGCGGTCATGCGGTGGCCTCTCGGATGCCACCCGTCAGCCGCACATCAGGGGCTTCTTGTGGCACCAGTTGAACGATGCATTGTCGTTGTACGTATCGCCGAGATTTCGCCACGTCAGCGGCGACACGTCGTCAGCCGGGCCAGCATAACCGGAATTGAAGTAGATGCGCGCGGTGAAGTAGCCGTCGCGGTTGTCGACTGAGGCGGCATTGTTCTTGACGCTGAGACCGGAGCCCTGACCGGGAGCAACAAACGTGTACTGACCGAGGTCGGGCACCTTGTACCGAAAGTCGTGGTCGGCGCCGCCGGCGCCGGAGTTGAAGTAGAAGCACAGCTCCAGGCCCTCGCAGCCGCCGTCGTGCTCGGCGGCCGACGCCGAGCGCGCGAGGCCGGCGAGCAGGGCGCCGGACACGCCCAGGATCGCGATAGCGCTGATCAGACGCCTGCTGAACGTCACCTGGACCTCCCGCTCCGTACCGCGGCGGCCACACCCCACGCCGTTCGGCGCGTGAGCAGGCGCGGCCGCGTGCCCACCCTAACCGACCGCGGTCGGCAGGTCGGAGCGGACCTGGAGACCGGGGGTGGTCAGCTCCAGAGGACGGCGACGAAGACGTTCGCGGCGGAGAGTCCGAACAGCGTGAAGAACATGCCGCCGGAAATGCCGGGACGCTTCCGATTCATCCAGCACAGCACTGTGATCACGAGCGCTACGGCGAGTTTCACGCCGATCTTCGCGTTGTCGACGTCCTTGTCGAGCGACGACACGCCCTCGGCCAGGCCGACCATGGCCACGCCGGTGACGACCTGCGTCATCACGCCATGCATCATGGCCAGGTTCACCACTCGCCCACCCCGGGCGCTCAGCTGCACCATCAGGCCACCGATCAGGCTGGCCAGTCCGAAGAAGTGCAGGACCAGCACGAGGTCGTAGACCAGCTCCATGATCACCTTTCCCGTGTCCGAGGCCGGCCCACACCCTACTACGTCACGTCGTATATCCGCGCCGCGGGAGCGTCACGTCTCCGTGTCATCACCAGGCCCTGCCCGACCCTCACGAGGTTTGCAAGGCTGGTGGGACACGAGATTTCGTGGTGAACGTGATCATTTCAGCCTGGGTGGTCAGACGAGGCGGCGATCGGTGGCCCAGCGGGTGAGCTCGTAGCGGTTGGAGAGCTGGAGCTTGCGCAGCACCGCGGACACGTGCGTCTCGACCGTCTTGACCGAGATGAACAGCTCCTTGGCGATCTCCTTGTACGCGTAGCCGCGCGCGATCAGCCGCAGCACCTCGCGCTCGCGCTGGGTGAGGCGGTCGAGGTCGTCGTCGACGGACGGCGCCTCGGTGCCGGCGAACGCGTCGAGCACGAACCCGGCCAGCCGCGGCGAGAAGACCGCGTCGCCGTCGGCCACCCGTCCCACCGCCGCGACGAGGTCGTCGCCGGTGATGGACTTGGTGACGTAGCCGCGGGCGCCGGCGCGGATGGTGCCGATGACGTCCTCGGCGGCGTCGGAGACCGACAGCGCCAAGAACCGCACCGACGCGGCCTTGGGGTGCACCTGCCGGATGACCTCGCCGCCACCGCCGCCAGGCAGGTGCACGTCCAGCAGCACCACCTCGGGCTTCGTCTCGAGGATGACCCGCACCGCCTCGGCGGTGTCGGCGGCCTCGCCGACGACGTCGACGGACGAGGCCTGGGCCAACTCCGCCCGGACACCGGTGCGGAACATCGCGTGGTCGTCGACGAGGACGACCGTCACCGGGCCGGCGTCGGCCGGCCTGCCCTCGTCTGGCCTGGTCTCGCTCACGTGCTTCTCCTCGTCGACAGTCGGACCTCGGTGCCCTCGCCGGGCGCGGATCGGATGGTCGCCTCGCCGCCGTGCCGTTCCATACGCCCGATGACCGAGCGTCGCACACCGAGCCGGTCGTCGGGGACGGAGTCCGGGTCGAAACCGGCGCCGCGGTCGCGCACGAAGACCTCGACGCCGTCGTCGGAGACCTCCACGAAGATGTCGATCTTGTCCGCGCCGGAGTGCTTGGCGGCGTTGACGGTGGCCTCGCGAGCGGCTTTGAGGATGGCGCGGGCTGCGGCGTCGATCTCGGCGTCGCCGACGGTGACCACCTCGACCGGCGTGCCGAACGCGTCCTCGACCTCGGCGGCCATCTTGGTGAGCGCGGCGGCCAGCGACGAGCCGTCGTCGACGAGGTCACTGTACAGCCACGCGCGCAGGTCGCGCTCCTGGCTGCGGGCGAGCCGGACGACGGCGCGCTGGTCGTGCGCCTGCTTCTGGATCAGTGCCAGCGTCTGCAGGACGGAGTCGTGCAGGTGGGAGGCCATGTCGGCGCGTTCCTGCGAGACGATGCGGGCGCGCCGCTCGGTCTCGAGATTGCGCCAGAGCTTCCACAGCCACGGTCCGAGGATCAGGCCGACGCCGATGAGGATGACCAGGACGCCGCCGAGTGCGTCCATGGTGGCGTCGAACTGGCCCTGACCGACCAGGAACACCACCACGCCGGCCACGACGACACCCGCGCCGGCGACGACGCGCATGACGGCGATCCAGCCGCCCTTGCCGGTGAGCGCGGCCAGCCACGGCACGTTCGGCGACAAGGCGGAGAAGCGCTGCCGCTCTTGCTCGTCCGCGGCCCGCCACACCAGCGTCAACCCGGCCGCGGCCAGCACCAGCGGGAGGAAGACCCCCGGACTCACGCCGAGCGGGGTCTGCTGCACCAGGAGCCACACCCCGGCGCCGAGCACCACCAGGGCGGCCAGCTGGCCGAGATCGCCGGTGCGCTGCGCGAGCGTGCGGCGGCGGCGCTTGCCGGTCCGGGTGGCGGCCGCGATGCCGGCCGGCGCGTCCTCGTCGGCCTCGCGGGCGACGGCCTCGTCGAGCGGGGTGAAAATCCACAATGCGAGGTAGAGCACGACCCCGAACCCGGAGACTGCACTCAGCAGGCTGAACGCGACCCGCACCGCCAGCGGCTGCACCTTGAACTGGGCGGCGAGCGCGACCGCGACGCCGGCGACCATGCGGCCGTCGGAGCGCCGCACGAATCGCGGCGGCGCGCCGGGATCGAGGGCGGCCGTGGCGCGTGCCGACGACCCGCCCGCGCCCGCGCGACCCGTCGCCCCACCGGTTCCCGGGCGCGCCGAAGCGCCGGCGGCCGGTTGGGCAGCCGGAGGCGTCGGCGCGGTACTCATGTCATCGATACTCACACGCGCACGCGCGCGCCGCCATGCGGGACGACCCGGAGATCGGACCAGGGGGTTGTTCGGGGTCATCCCCGATGGCCGGCGGGGCGTCGCCTCGGCATCATCGATGTCATGAGCAACGTGCCACCCGTCCCGCCCTCGTCGCAGACGCCTCCGAGCGTCTCCGAGGAGTTCCGGTCCCTGCGCCGCAGCCGGTCCGACCGTGTGGTCGCCGGTGTGCTCGGTGGCCTCGGCCGCCGCCTGGGCATCGACCCCGTCGTGCTGCGGGTGGCCACCGTGGTGCTGGCCATCTTCGGCGGCGTCGGCGTGCTCCTCTACGCCGTCGCCTGGCTGCTGGTGCCGGCCGAGGGCGACGACGGCTCGATCCTCGACCAGGCGCTCGGGCGCGGCGAGCGCCGCAACCCGGGCACCACGCCGCTGGCCCTGCTGCTCGCGATCGTCGGCCTGACGGCCGGCATCGGCATCATCGCCGGTTCGTGGGACGGCGGCGTGCTGCTCTTCCTGGCCGGCGCCGGGCTGTTCGTGCTGCTGCGCCGACGCGACGACGACGGCGACCGCGCCGCGTCCGCTTCCGGCGACCCGCCGCAGGCCTGGGTCGACGCCCCCGGCGAGGCGCAGTACGCCCCGCCCGGCACCGTCCCGGTCACCGGCGTCGCCGGCCACTCCAGCGCCGGAGCCGCTGGGGCCGCCGGCATCCAGGTGCACGCGGACGCGTCCGCCGGCACCGGCACGGACTCCGCCGCCGGCACCGGTCCCGCCGATCTCACGCCGCCCGGCACCGTGCCGACCACCGGCTGGCCGGAGGGCCCGGACTGGGGACCGGCCGCGCCGGTGGAGCCCGAACCGGAGCAAGCACCGCCCGCGCGCAGGAAGCAGCGCTCGGCGCTCGGACCGATCACCGTCTTCGCGGCGCTCGTCGCCGTCGGCGTGCTGGCCGTCAACGACGTCTACTGGGCCGAGTACCCCGCAGCCATGTACGTGGCGGTGCCGCTGGGCATCGTGGCGGTGGGCCTGTTGGTCGGAGCCTGGTACGGCCGGTCCCGCGGACTCATCGCGCTGGGCATCCTGCTGGCCCTGGCGCTGGTCCCGGCAGCCTGGGCGTCGCAGTGGGACTACGGCAACGTGGGCGACGCGACCTTCACCTACTCGACCGTCGCCGAGGTGCCCACCGAGAGCCAGTCCCACGCTGCCGGCACGATCCACTACGACCTGTCCGACCTCACCCTGACCGACACCAGCGCGCCGGTACGGCTCGGCGTCGAGCAGGGAGCCGGCGACCTGACCATCACCGTTCCACGCGACGCCGATGTCACCGTGAACGCCTCCATGGGCGCCGGCGACCTGACCATGTTCGGTGAGAACCGCGACGGCCTGGGCCAGGAGATCCGCGAGCTCGTCGACGAAGGGCCCGACGGTCCTGGCGGCGGGGAGATCGTGCTGGATCTGGAGCTGGGCTTCGGTGACCTGGAGGTGACGCGATGAAACGCCACGAGACCGACGTCGTGTCCCTCGTCTTCGGACTTCTCTTCCTGGGAGTGAGCGCCATGTGGCCGTTCGTGCACTACGACGTGCTCGGCCTGTCCGGCCTGGAGGTCGCCATGCCGGTTCTCCTGGTCTCGATCGGCCTGGCCGGGCTGCTGGCCTCGCTCAGCAAGCTGCGCCGCGAGCGCGACCCCGAAGAGTCCTGACGTCCCCCGCGGTCCCGCCGTCACGCCTTGACCCACCACTGTCCTGGATCCGTGGGCGGGCCTCCGGAATGATCACGTTCAGCACGTGATCTCGTGTCACACCATGCTCGCAATCATGGTGAGGCTCGGGTGATCCTGCTGAACGTGATCATCTACGTGGCGTAGGCCGACGGGAAGTCCGCACGGGCGGCGACGGCGGTGTCGGGGTGGTCGGCGAGCACGCCGTCCACCCCGGCCGCGAGGAAGACGCTCAGCTCACCGAGGGCGTCGCCGTGCGCGGCCGCCTCCGGGCCGCGGCGGCGGTCGGCCGGCAGGAACGAGTTCTCGTCGCGGAAGGTCCACGCGTGCACGGCCATGCCGAGCGCGTGCGCGTCGGCCACCAGGCGTCCGGGCGGGCCGAGCCGGCCCTCGGGGTCGCGCGGCACCACCAGCGACTTGTGCACGCCCAGCGCCGTCGCATATGCGGACACCTCCCGCAGCCCGGTCGGGGTCAGCAGGTCGGCGTAACGGCGGCCGTCGCCGGCCCGCTCCCAGTCGTACGGGCGGCCGGTGATGTCGACCTTCTGCACCAGTGGCATCGACGTGCGGGCGGCGAGGCGGCGCAGGGCGGCGGGCTCGCGGCACTGGACCTGGACGGGCACGCCGGCGCGCTCGAGCCGGAACCCGCGCACGGCGTCCAGGAAGGCGTCCTCGATCGTGAGGCCGCGCTCGGCAAGGTGAGTGGGGTGCTTGAGCTCCGGGTACAGCCCGACCGGGCGGCCTCGACGCCGGCCGGCGTCGACGGCGAGGTGGACGATCTCGTCGAACGTGGGGATCGGCAGACGGTCGTAGGTCTGGTTGGCCGGCCGCAGCGCCGGGATGCGTTCACGGGCGAACAGCGTCCTGATCTCGGCGAGGGTGAAGTCCTCGACGAACCAGCCGGTCAGCTCGCGCCCGTCGACGATGCCGGTGCGACGGCGCTCGGCGAACTCCGGCCGCTCGGCGACGTCCGTGGACGCCGACAGCTCCAGGTCGTGCCGGGCGACGAGGACACCGTCGGCCGTGAGCACGAGGTCGGGCTCGATGAAGTCGGCGCCGAGGTCGGCGGCGAGCTGGTAGGCGACGAGGGTGTGCTCCGGCCGGTACCCGCTCGCGCCGCGGTGCGCGATGACCAGCGGGCGCGAGCGGCCGACGGTGTCCGACATGTGGTCAGGCTAGGAGCGCACCGTGTCACGTCGACCACACCGATTCGAATACGGCGTGACGCACGGCCCAACGCCGCGACGCAACCGGACATCTCCGATGATCATCAACGGTTGGGTACATCATGACGTCGCCAACCGTTGATGATCATGGGACGGGCTACTCCCACTCGATGGTGCCGGGCGGCTTGCTGGTGACGTCGAGCACGACACGGTTGACCTCGCGCACCTCGTTGGTGATGCGGGTGGAGATGCGCTCGACGACGTCGTAGGGCAGCCGCGACCAGTCGGCGGTCATGGCGTCCTCGCTGGACACCGGGCGCAGCACGATCGGGTGCCCGTAGGTGCGCCCGTCGCCCTGCACGCCGACCGACCGGACGTCGGCCAGGAGGACGACGGGGAACTGCCACACGTCGCGGTCGAGCCCGGCCGCGGTCAGTTCCGCGCGGGCGATGGCGTCGGCTCGGCGCAGGATGGCCAACCGTTCGGCGTCGACGGCGCCGACGATGCGGATGGCCAGGCCCGGGCCGGGGAAGGGGTGCCGCCACACCATCTCCGGCGGCAGGCCGAGCTGCTCGCCGACCGCGCGGACCTCGTCCTTGAACAGTGTGCGCAGCGGCTCGACCAGGGTGAACTGGAGGTCGTCGGGTAGCCCGCCGACGTTGTGGTGGCTCTTGATGTTGGCCGTACCCTCACCGCCACCGGACTCGACGACATCGGGGTAAAGCGTGCCCTGCACGAGGAACTCAACGGACTCCACACCGTCCGCGCCGGCCTTGGCGACGATGTCGCGCGCGGCCTGCTCGAAGACCCGGATGAACTCGTGGCCGATGATCTTGCGCTTCTCCTCCGGGTCCTCGACGCCCTTGAGCTGGGTGAGGAAGCGGTCGGCGGCGTCCACGACGTGCAGGTCGACGCCGGTGGCGGCGACATAGTCGCGCTCGACCTGCTCCGACTCACCCTCGCGCATGAGCCCGTGGTCGACGTAGACGCAGGTGAGCTGGTCGCCGACGGCGCGCTGCACCAGCGCGGCGGCCACCGCGGAGTCGACGCCGCCGGACAGCGCGCAGATGACCCGCTTGTCGCCGACCCTCGCGCGCACCGCCTCCACCGTCTCCTCGACGATGTTCACCATGGTCCAGGTGGGCCGGACGCCGGCGATTCCGTACAGGAAATGCTCGAGCACCGCCTGTCCGTGCTCGCTGTGCAGGACCTCCGGGTGCCACTGCACCCCGGCCAGGCCGCGTGCGGTGTCCTCGAACGCCGCCACCGGGGTGTCGGGTGTCGCCGCGAGCACCTCGAAGCCGGCCGGGGCCTGGGTGACGGAGTCGCCGTGGCTCATCCAGACGTTCGCGCCGCTCTCGATACCTTGCAGCAGGACGCCCTGGTGGTCGACGGCGACCTGGGTGCGGCCGAACTCCGACCGGCCGGTGCGCTGGACGGTGCCGCCGAGCGCGCGCGCCATGGCCTGGAACCCGTAGCAGATGCCGAAGGCCGGCACGCCGGCCTGGAACAGCGCGGGATCGACCGACGGTGCCGCCTCGGCGTAGACACTCGACGGGCCGCCGGACAGGATGATGGCCTTCGGTTTGCGGTCCAGCATCCGCTGGACCGGCATGGTGTGCGGGACGATCTCGGAGTAGACCCGCGCCTCACGCACGCGGCGCGCGATGAGCTGGGCGTACTGGGCTCCGAAGTCGACGACGAGAACGGTGTCATGGGAGGTGTCGGCCACCTGCCCGAGCGTAGTGCAGACCTTGGCAGGTCGTCGCGGGTACGTTAGGGTCCGACCGCGCAATAGCGGGGCAGGCTGTAAGTTCGCCGGTCGACGCCAGGATGCGCGGCGCGGTGCACCGTCCAGCTCGGCGACCCCTGCCGGACGGCGCGTCGCGCCGTACACCGAGCCGGTGCGGCTGCGGCCCGGACGGTACGACGTCGACGTGCGTGCGACGGACCAGGCCGGCGATCCCGCGACGACGTCCGAGCGGCTGCTGGCGAAGCGTCTCCACGCGGGTGATCCCGGACGAGTGGGAACGATTCCACCCACCGGAAAACCAGATGCACCCTGTCGGTGACCGTTCGTACTGTTGGATGTCGTGCGCGCTCTCCCTTTCGCCGACCCCGGCGTCCCCGACACTCGCTCCCGCACCAGGTTCCTGACCTGGCTGGCGCGGGCGCAGTGGCGCACGCTCGCCATCGGCGCCTTCTTCGGCATCACCTGGATGCTCTCGCAGGCGCTGATGCCGTGGGCCATCGGCCACGGCATCGACGGCATCGTCGACGACGACACCTCCTCGACCGCCCGCTGGGCCGCGCTGGTCGGTGTCCTGGGGCTGGCCCAGGCGCTGTTCGGGGTGGCGCGGCACCGCGCCTCGGTCGCCAACTGGCTGTACGCCGCGTTCCGGGTCATCCAGGTGGTCTCCCGGCACACCGCGCGGACCGGGCCGGCCGTGCCGAAGGCCATGCCGACCGGTGAGGTCGTGGCCACCGTGTCCAGCGACTCGATGCACATCGGGCACGCCATGGAAGTCACGCCGCGCTTCGCCGGCGCCATCGTCTCCTACGCCGTCGTGTCGGGCATCGTGTTGACCACGTCGGTCCCGCTCGGGTTGATGGTGCTCATCGGGGTGCCGCTGCTGGTGGTGGCGATGGGCCCGATCATCCGGCCGCTGCAGCAGCGCCAGCGCCGCCAGCGTGAGGCGCTCGGCGACCTCACCGCGCTGGGTGCGGACACCGTGGCCGGGCTGCGGGTGCTACGCGGCATCGGCGGCGAGCGGGTGTTCACCCGCCGCTACGCCGAGCGCTCCGAGACCGTCCGCGGCGCGGGCGTCAAGCTCGCCAGCACCCAGGCGCTGCTCGACGCGGTGCTCGTCCTGCTGCCGGGCATCTTCCTGGTGCTGCTCACCTGGGTCGGCGCCCGGCTGGTGCTCGACGGCTCGATCGAGCCCGGCGCACTCGTGGCGCTGTACGGCTACGCGTTCTTCCTGCTCATGCCGGTACGCACCGCCGGCGAGATGGCGTTCGCCGCCACCCGCGCGGTGGTGGCCGCCCGGCGGGTCCTGGCGGTGCTCGCCGTCGAGCGTGAGGTCGTCGACCACGCACCCCGCAAGCCGGTCGCTGTTCCGGCGGGCCAGGACGTTCCCTCGGCGGTCCCGCCTGCCGGCGCCCTGGTCGACGACGTCACCGGGCTTCGGGTCGAGCCCGGTTCGCTCACCATGCTGGTGTCGGACGACCCGACGTTCACCGCCGCGTTGGCCGACCGCCTCGGGCGGCTGGTACCCGAGGCCCGGGTCCGCTTCGGCGGCGTGCCACTCGACGAGGTCCCCGTCGCCGAGGTCCGCCGACGCATCGTCGTCAGCGACCCGGAGCCCACGCTGTTCACCGGCACGCTGCGCGGCGGGCTCGACCCGTACGGCCGGCACGACGACGCCGCCCTGGCCGCCGCCATGGGAACCGCATCCGCCGGCGACGTCCTCGAGACGCTGCGCGAAGGCTTGGACTCCATGGTCGAGGAGCGTGGCCGCTCGCTGTCCGGCGGGCAGCGCCAGCGGGTCGCGCTCGCCCGGGTGCTGGTCAACGACCCCGAGATCCTCGTGCTGGTCGAGCCCACCAGCGCGGTCGACGCGCACACCGAGGCCGCCATCGCCCAGCGGCTGCGCGACGCCCGCGCCGGACGCACCACCGTCGTCGTCACGGCCAGCCCGCTGATGCTGGCCACCGCCGAGACCGTCGTCTGGTTCGACGACGGCCGACCGGCCGCCGTGGGCACCCATGACGAGCTCATGAGCACCACCCCCGCCTACCGCCGCACCGTCACCCGAGAGGAGGACCCGGAGTGAGCACCGCGTCGACCGCTCTGCCGGTCTCGTCGCCCGCCCAGGTCAGGCAGGAGGCCCGCCTGCTGTTCCGCCGGCACCGCGGCGCGCTCTCCATCGCGCTGAGCGTGCACGTGCTGGCGGCCGCCGCCGGCCTGGCCGGCCCGTTCCTGCTCGGCCGGATGATCGACGGCGTCATCGAGGGCACCACCACGACGCGCATCGACGTGTTGGCCGCCGCTCTGGCCGGGTTCATCATCGTCCAGGCGCTGCTGACCCGGGTCGCCACCAAGCGCTCGCTGGTGCTCGGCGAGCGGGTCTTCGCCGAGCTGCGCGAGTCATTCATCGCGCGGGTGCTGCACCTGCCGCTGTCCACCGTCGAGCGGGCCGGCACCGGCGACCTCGTCGCACGCACCACCGGCGACATCGACGCGCTGTCGCGCACGGTCCGATTCGCGGTGCCGGAGATCCTCGTCGCGGTGGTCACCACCGTGCTGACGCTCACCGCCGCGGCCATCACCGGGCCGCTGGTGGCCGCCGGCGCCATCGTCGGCGCACCGCTGCTCATCGCTGGCACCCGCTGGTACCTCAACCGCGCCCGCGCCGGCTACCTGTGGGAACGGGCGTCGTACGCCACCTTGAACGGCACCGTCACCGAGACCGTCGACGGCGCCCGCACCGTCGAGGCGCTGGGCCTGGCCGGGGTCCGGGTCACCCGCATCGACGACGACCTCCGCGAGACGTTCGCGGCCGAGCGACGCACCCTGTTCCTGCGCAGCGTCTGGTTCCCCACCGCCGAGATGGCCTACGCGCTGCCGGTGGTGGCCACGCTGGCCTGGGGCGCCTGGCTGGCCTCGGCCGGGCACGCCACGGTGGGCCAGGTCACGGCAGTGGTCCTCTACATGGTGCAGATCGTCGACCCGGTCGACCGGCTGGTCTCCTGGCTCGACGAGCTGCAGGTGGGCCTGTCGTCGTTCGCCCGGGTGGTCGGCATCGGCAACGTGCAGCCCGACCGCTACCCCACCGGCGCCGAGCCCGACGGCGAGGACATCCGGGCCGACGATGTCCGCTACGCCTACGTCAAGGGCCAGGACGTGCTGCACGGGGTGTCGCTCGACCTGGCACACGGCGAACGGCTGGCCATGGTCGGGCCGTCCGGTGCCGGCAAGTCCACGCTCGGACGGCTGCTCGCCGGCATCCACCCGCCGCGCACCGGCCGAGTCGACGTCGGCGGCGTCCCGCTGGTCGACCTCGAGGTCGACCAGCTGCGCCGCGAGGTCGTGCTGGTCACCCAGGAGCACCACGTGTTCGTGGGCACGCTGCGCGACAACCTGGCGCTGGCCGCCCCGAACGCCTCCGACGACGAGCTGCGCCACGCGCTGGCCGCCGTCGACGCCATCGAGCTCGCCGACGCGCTGCCCGAGGGCCTCGCCACCGTCGTCGGCTCCGGCGGGCACCCGGTCGGGCCGGCGTTCGCACAGCAGATCGCGCTGGCCCGCATCGTGCTCGCCGACCCCCACACGCTGGTGCTCGACGAGGCGACGTCGCTGCTCGACCCGCGGGCGGCACGGCACTTGGAACGATCGCTGTCGGCGGTCCTGCACGGCCGGACGGTCATCGCGATCGCCCACCGACTGCACACGGCCCACGACGCCGATCGGGTCGCTGTCGTCGAGGACGGCCGCATCGCCGAACTCGGCTCCCACGACGAGCTGGTCGCCGAGGGCGGCGCCTACGCCGCTCTGTGGGAGTCCTGGCACGGCACCCCCGCGCAGCCGGCGGACGCCCGCTGACCAGCCCGAAATGATCACGTTTAGCAGGATCACCTGAGCATCACCATGCTTGCGAGCATGGTGTGACACGAGATCTCGTGCTGAACGTGATCATTCGAACGGTCACGACGCTCAAGGTCTGAGCGGAATGGGCGGGACAGTCCCTGCGGGCCTACGCCCAGCGGTCGCTCGAGCGCGAGGCGTCCGTCCTGTTGCCCGACGAGGCCGGCGACGCCGTCCGGGCCATCGCCGCCCGGTCAGGCCCTCGCTGAGACGCTGGATGCCGACCTCCCCATCGTGGACCGGAAGCTCGCGGGAGCACCCGGGACGCGATGCCGAGTCCGCGACCTGCGTGGCGCATGAGCGTCAGCGGCGGCCGAGGCGGCGCATGGTCCGCAGGGAGCGCGTCATCAGCTCGGCGAACGCGTCGTAGTCCATGCCCGGCAGCGGCGTGATGCCGTGCGCGCGCTGCACGGCGATGGCCTGCGTGTCGGTGTAGCGCAAGATGCCCTCGCGACCGTGCCGGCGGCCCAGGCCGGAGGCTCCCATGCCGCCGATCGGGAGGTCATGGCTGCCCCACGCGGCCGCGTAGCCCTCGTTGACGTTGACGGTGCCCGAGCGCAGGCGGCGGGCGACCGCGACGCCGCGGCGCGGGTCGGACGTCCACACGCTGGCATTCAGCCCGAACGGGGTGTTGTTGGCCTGGTCGATCGCCTCGTCGTCGCTGCCGACGGTGTGTACGGCGACGACGGGGCCGAACGTCTCGACGTCGGCGGCCAGCATGCCGGGGCGGACGCCGTCGAGCACGGTCGGCTCGTGGAACCACGGGCCGAGGTCGGGCCGCGCACGGCCGCCGGTCAGGACCCGCGCGCCCTTGGCCGCGGCGTCCTCGACGTGCGCGGTGACCTTGTCGAGCTGGGCCTGCGACATCAGGGAACCCAGGTCGCGGGAGTAGTCGAACGCCGCGCCGACCCGCATGGAGTCGACGCGGTCGAGGAAGCGCTCGAGGAAGGCGTCGCGCACCGGCGCGGCGACGTAGAGCCGCTCCATGGACATGCACAGCTGCCCGGCGTTGGAGAAGCAGGCCCGGGCGGCGCACTCCGCGGCGCGGTCGAGGTCGGCGTCGTCGAGCACGAGCATCGGGTTCTTGCCGCCGAGCTCCAGGGACGCTCCGACCAGTCGCTCGCCCAGCCGGGCCGCCACGATCCGCCCCGTTGCGGTGGAGCCGGTGAACGAGACGTAGTCGGCGTGCTCGAGCACGGCACCGCCGATGAGCGGGCCGTCGCCGGACACGATCTGCCACAGCGCCTCCGGCACGCCCGCCTCGATGGCGATGGACCTGGCCAGCAGAGCCGTCAGCATGGCCTGCTGGTCCGGCTTGTGCAGCACGGCGTTGCCGGCGACGAACGCGGGCAGGCAGTCGGAGATAGCCAGGGTCAGCGGGTAGTTCCACGGCGAGATGACGCCGACGACCCCCTTGGGCCGGTAACCCTCGACCGCCCGGGTGAGACCGGGGACCAGCCCCAGCCGGCGGCGCTCGCGCAACACCCGCGGTCCGCGCGCGGCCACGTACCGTGCGGCCAGCGCGACGTCGGCGACCTCCTCGAAGGCGTCACGGCGGGCCTTGCCGGCTTCGGCCTGGACGAGGTCGGAGATCGCGGCCCGCCGACCGAGGACGAGGTCGTGGATGCGGCCGATGATGCGGGCCCGCTCGACCACCGGCCGGGTCGCCCAGCCGCGCGCGGCGTCGCGCGCCGCGGCGGCCGCCGTCGCGACGTCCTCGACGGTGGAGACCGGAACCTGGGCGATGGGGCGCCCGGTGAACGGCGCCACCGTGGCTACCCGATCGGCCCGCGGCCGGGCGACCACGCCGTCGACCAGCTGGTCGAGGAGGTGACGGTCGACAACGGCGTCGACGCTGACGGTGCTGCTCATCGGGACCAGCCTACGGCCTCACCCGATAGAGCGCTCGCGAGCGAGGACGCGAGGAATGCCTATCGCAGGACGGTGACCTCGACCCGCTGGAACTCCTTGACCTCGGTGTAGCCGGTGGTGGCCATGGCCCGGCGCAGCGCGCCGATGAGGTTCATCGAGCCGTCGGCGCGGTACGAAGGGCCGCCGAGGATCTCCGCCAGCGGGCCGATGGTGCCGACCTGGACCCGCTCGCCGCGCGGCAGGTCGGCGTGGTGGGCCTCCGAGCCCCAGTGCCAGCCGCGTCCGGGTGCCTCCGCGGCGCGGGCCAGCGGCGAGCCGACCATGACGGCGTCGGCACCACAGGCGATGGCCTTGGCGATGTCGCCGGACCGGCCGATGGAGCCGTCGGCGATGACGTGCACGTACCGGCCGCCGGACTCGTCGAGGTAGTCGCGCCGGGCAGCGGCGACGTCGGCCACCGCGGTCGCCATCGGGACGGTGAGGCCGAGCACCGAGCGGGTGGTGTGCGACGACCCGCCGCCGAAGCCGACCAGGACGCCGGCCGCGCCGGTGCGCATGAGGTGCAACGCCGCCTGGTACGTGGCGCAGCCGCCGACGATGACCGGCACGTCGAGCTCGTAGATGAACTGCTTGAGGTTCAGCGGCTCGGCCCGGCCGGAGACGTGCTCGGCGGAGACCGTGGTGCCGCGGATGACCATGATGTCAACCCCGGCATCGAGGACGGCCTGGTGGTAGCGCTTCACCCGGGGCGGGGACAGCGCGCCGGCCACCGTCACGCCGGCGTCGCGGATCTCGCGCAGCCGGTCGGCGATGAGGTCCTCACGCACTGGCGCGGCGTAGATCTCCTGCAGGCGGTTGAGCGCCTTGCCCTCCTCGAGCCCGGCGATCTCCTCCAGCAGCGGCTCGGGGTCCTCGTACCGGGTCCACAGCCCTTCGAGGTCGAGCACGCCGAGCCCACCGGTCTGCCCGAGGGCGATGGCGGTGGCCGGCGACATGACGGAGTCCATGGGCGCGGCCACGAGTGGGATCTCGAACCGATAGGCGTCGATCTGCCAGTGCGTCGAGACCTCCTCGGGGTCGCGGGTGCGACGCGAGGGCACGATGGCCACGTCGTCGAAGGCATAGGCTTGGCGGCCGCGCTTGCCTCGGCCGATCTCGATCTCCACCACCCGCACAGGCTATCGGAGCGCCCGGCCAGGTCCGGCACGCGCGTGCCGGACCGGGTGAGCGGGTCAGCGGCGCGAGGAGTAGTTGGGCGCCTCGACCGTCATCTGGATGTCGTGCGGGTGCGACTCCTTGAGCCCGGCGGCGGTGATGCGCACGAAGCGGCCGCGCTCCTGCAGCTCGGGAACGGTGCGGGCGCCGGTGTAGAACATCGACTGCCGCAGCCCGCCGACCAGCTGGTGGGTGACGCCGCCGAGCGGGCCGCGGAAGGGCACCTGACCCTCGACGCCCTCGGCGATCAGCTTGTCGTCGCTGCTGACGTCGGCCTGGAAGTACCGGTCCCTGGTGCCGGAGGTGGCGGCGCCGCGCTTGGTGAACGCGCCGAGGGAGGCCATGCCGCGGTAGGACTTGTACTGCTTGCCGTTGATGAAGATCAGCTCGCCGGGGCTCTCGGCGACACCGGCCAGCAGCGAGCCGAGCATGACGGTGTCGGCGCCGGCCACCAGTGCCTTGGCGATGTCGCCGGAGTACTGCAGGCCGCCGTCGCCGATGACAGGGATGCCGGCCGGCTTGGCGGCCAGCGCGGCCTCGTAGATGGCGGTGACCTGGGGGACCCCGACCCCGGCCACGACCCGCGTGGTGCAGATGGAGCCGGGGCCGATGCCCACCTTGATGCCGTCGACCCCGGCGTCGACCAGGGCCTGCGCGCCGGCGCGAGTGGCGACGTTGCCGCCGATGACGTCGATGCCCGCGGCCGCCGGATCGGCCTTGAGCTTGCGGACCATGTCCAGCAGGGCGCTGGTGTGGCCGTGCGCGGTGTCGACGACGAGCACGTCGACCCCGGCCTCGACCAGCGTCATGGCGCGCTCCCACGCGTCGCCGAAGAAGCCGACCGCGGCCGCGGCGACCAGCCTGCCCTCGTCGTCCTTGGTGGCGTTGGGGAACTCCTCGGACTTCACGAAGTCCTTGACCGTGATGAGGCCTTTGAGCCGGCCGGTGTCGTCGACCAGCGGCAGCTTCTCGATCTTGTGCTTGGCCAGAAGCGCGAACGCGTCGTCGGACTTGATGCCGACCGGGCCGGTCACCAGCGGCATGGTGGTCATGACCTCGCGCACCCTGCGGTCGTGGAACTCCGCGGCCGGGATGAAGCGGATGTCGCGGTTGGTGATGATGCCGAGCAGGACGCCGTCGTCGTCGGTGACCGGGAGGCCGGAGATGCGGTACTGCCCGCACATGCGGTCCATCTCGGCCAGGGTGGCCTCCGGCCCGATGGTGACCGGATCGGTGACCATGCCCGACTCCGACCGCTTGACGAGGTCGACCTGGTGTGCCTGGTTTTCGATGGACAGGCTCCGGTGCAGCACGCCGAGACCGCCCTGCCGAGCCATCGCGATGGCCATCCGCGCCTCGGTGACGGTGTCCATGGCGCTGGACAGCAGCGGGATGCTGACCGAGACGTTGCGCGAGACCCGCGATCTGGTGTCGACGTCGCTGGGGATGACGTCGGACTCGCCGGGCAGGAGCAACACGTCGTCGAAGGTGAGCCCGAGCGGCGCGAACGTCTCAGGCACGGCGGACTGCATGGGGTCCATGACACTTTCCTGGGCTCGAAGGCGGGGTTGGTCCCAGGGTAGCCGCGGACCCGTGCCGAGTGCCCGTCAGTCGGCCGTGATCGTCACCGCACGGACGCGGGAGCGGCTCACCGACACCGTCGCGGAGGCGCCGCCGCCTTCGCCCCATGATCATCAACGAACCGGCACATCACCTGTTGGTGATCACGGGAACAGCGCCGCGTGGTCGGCCGATCGCCTAGCCGATGGCGGCCAGCCTCACACCCGGCGCCTACGCACCGATGCGTAGGCGCGAATACGTTCCGCACCCGACGACCGCGACCGCGGCGGGGCGTGATCCTGCTGGTGGTCCTGGCGATGGGCCGCTCGTCCACGAAGGGCGGGCCGGACTCCGTCGTCGATGAGCGGAAGGAGCGGAACCATGGCGACCACAGTTACGACCCCAGCCGCGACCGTGCGGCGGCCGCGGCGGCTGGGTGGACGGCTGCGCAAGGCCGTTCTCGTCGTCCACATCCTGGCGGCGGGTGCCTGGGTCGGGATCGACGTCGTCATGGCCGTCTTCGTCTTCACGGCGCTGGCCAGCGACTCCGACCAGACGGTGGCACTGAGCTACCAGGCGCTGGAGATGTTCGCGGTGTGGCCGATGACGGCGGCCGGGATGCTCTGCCTGGCCAGCGGGATGGTGCTCGGGCTGGGCAGCAAGTACGGCCTGGTGCGCTACTGGTGGGTGGCGGTGAAGCTGCTGCTGAACGTGCTGCTGTCGACGCTGGTACTGGTGGCGCTGCGGCCGGGCGTGCAGGAGGCCGCGGAGCAGGGCCGGCGGCTGGCCGCGGGCGAGGCGGCGACGATCCAGACGAGCGACCTGGTGTTCCCGCCGATCGTCTCGCCGACCCTGCTGGTGGTGGCGTTCCTGCTGTCGGTCTA
Organism: Jiangella asiatica; assembly: GCF_004349065.1. Lineage (GTDB taxonomy): Bacteria > Actinomycetota > Actinomycetes > Jiangellales > Jiangellaceae > Jiangella > Jiangella asiatica. The sequence continues at coordinate 3,358 of NZ_SMKZ01000001.1, read as the reverse complement.
CAAGCCGTGGGGGCGGCTGCGGAAGTCCACCCGCTGAGCGGTCACTCGGTATCGGCGGCGCTCTGGTCGAAGACGTGGATGACGTTGCCGGCCGGGTCGGCGAACGACACCGAGCGGCCGCCGGGCAGGTCGATCGGGTCACCCACCCAGCGGAAGCCGGCGTGTTCCTTCATGAACGTCTCGACGTCGTCGACCTCGTAGAACGGGCCGGAGTTCCACCGTTCGCCGCCATCCGGCGGCACGTCGAGCATGAGCTGGACCGGCGAGCCGGGCAGGCCGAACGCGACGGTGGACTCGCCCTCGCGCCAGGCCTCGTCCAGCCCGAGCTCGTCGCGGTAGAAGGCCAGCGCGGGGGCGAGTTCGGGCACGGACACGTAGATGTACGTGAGCTTCATGCCGAAACCGTAACGACGTTACGGCAAACCGTCAACGTGTTACGCTGTTCGAGTGCCAGAGTGGGTTCCGGTTCCGGGCTCGGTGAAGGCCCGGCTCATCGAGGCCGCCCTCCACCATTTCGAGCAGGCGGGGTACGAAGCGGCCACCGTCACCGAGCTCGCCTCGAAGGCCGGCGTCACCACCGGCTCGCTCTACCACCACTTCGGGTCGAAACTCGGGCTCTACACCGTCGTCCGCGACGACCTGGAGAAGCGCATCACCGACCGCATCGAAGGCGCGGCCGCGGCCGTCGGCGGCACCGGACGGGCGGCTGCCCGCGCAGCCATCCTGGTGGCCTTCGACGCCGCGGTCCGGTTCGGCACCTGCCGGTTGCTCGGCGAGACCGCGCCGGCCGACCGGCCCGACCCGGTCCGCATCGCCCTGGACACCACGCTTCCCCGTGACGCCGGGCCGGCCGCCGTCGTGCTGGCCGCGGCCTGGCGAGCGGCGCTGCTGGAGGTGTCGGCCGGCACGCCGGCCGACACAGTGCGCCGGGCCCTCGAGTTCACCCTCAGCGACTGACGCGGCCGAGACGGCCCAGGCGATCGACGGCTTCGCGCAGGACGTCGTCGCGCTTGCAGAAGGCGAACCGGACCAGCGACCGGGCCGCGTCCGGATCGTCGTAGAACACCGAAACCGGGACCGCGGCCACCCCGGCCAGCTCGGGCAGCCGCTGGCAGAGCTCGACGCCGTCGTCGAAGCCGAGCGGTGCGGCATCGGCGACGACGAAGTAGGTCCCGCGCGGCACCGACACCTCGAACCCGGCCGCGCGCAGCCCGTCGCAGAGCAGGTCTCGCTTGGCCCGCAGGCCGGTGGCGAGCGAGCGGTAGAAGTCGTCGCCCAGGCCCAGCGCCGTCGCGACCGCGGGCTGCAACGGCCCGGCGTTGACGAACGTGAGGAACTGCTTCACCGCCCGGGCCGCGGCCACCAGCTCGGCCGGGCCGTGCAGCCATCCGACCTTCCAGCCGGTGACGGAGAACGTCTTGCCGGCCGAGGAGATGGTGACCGTCTGCTCACTCATGCCCGGGAGCGTGGCCATCGGGACGTGGACGGCGTCGTCGTAGACCTGGTGCTCGTACACCTCGTCGGTGACGACGACGGCGCCGTGCTCACGCGCCAGCTCTGCGATGAGCTCCAGTGTGGCGCGGCCGAACACCGTGCCGGTCGGGTTGTGCGGGCTGTTGAGGAGCACGACCCGGGTGCGCGGCCCGAACGCGGCCCGCAGCTCGATCTCGTCGACGGCGAAGTCGGGCCAGCGCAGCGTCACGGTACGGCGGACGGCGCCGGCCAGTGCGACGGACGCGGCGTAGGAGTCGTAGACGGGGTCGAACGTGACGACCTCGTCGCCGGGCTCGCACAGCGCCATGATGGTGGCCGCGATGCCCTCGGTGGCGCCGGCCGTCACCAGGACCTCGCTCTCGGGGTCGACGTCCATGCCGTAGAACCGCTTCTGGTGCTGGGCCACCGCCTCGCGCAGCGCCGGGACGCCCGGGCCGGGCGGGTACTGGTTCCGGCCTGAGTGGATCGCCGCGGCCGCGGCATCCAGGATGAGCCGCGGCCCGTCGGTGTCCGGGAAGCCCTGGCCGAGGTTGATGGCGCCGGTGCGGGTGGCCAGCGCCGTGATCTCGGCGAAGATCGTGGAGGTGAACGGGCGCATCCGCTCGACCAGGGCCGGCTGACGCAGGGGCATCCGGCCACGGTAGCCCACGGCAGAATGTGGGCGCATGACCGTGGCCAGCGATCGGAACCGCCACATCGTCCTCGACACCGACTGCGGCATCGACGACGCGCTCGCCCTGCTCTACCTGGCCGGGCGGCCCGACGCCGACCTCGCCGCCGTCACGACCGTCTACGGCAACGCGCCGCTCGAGGCCGTGGTGCGCAACGTCGGGTACGTCCTGGAGCTGGCCGGGCTGCCCGGCGTCCCGGTCGCGGTCGGTGCCCCCGGCCCGATCGCCGGCACGGCCCGCATCGCCTCGCACGTGCACGGCGCCGACGGGCTCGGCGACGTCATCGCCGACAAGGAACCGCCACGCAACCTCGTCGACCACGGCGCCGCACGGTTCCTCGTCGACCTCGCCCGCGAGCGGCCCGGGTACTACGACCTGCTGGCGGTCGGCCCGCTCACCAACGTCGGGCAGGCACTGGAGATCGAGCCGGAGCTGCTGACGTCGTTCCGCTCGGTCGTGATGATGGGCGGTTCCGGTCCGTTCCCGCCGCTGGGTGCGGTCCAGCTGGTCGACGCCAACGTCCAGAACGACCCCGAGGCGGCCCGCCGGGTGGTGCACGCGCCCAGGAACCGGCTGGTCAGCGTGGGAGTGAACGTCACGACGACCACCATCGTCGACGAGGCGGCGCTGGCCCGGCTGCACGGGTCCGGGACAAGGTGGGGCGAGTTCGCCGGCGCGGTGCTGGAATCGTACGCGGACTTCTACCAGTACGCCTGGGGCCGCCGCGTGTCACCCGCGCACGACGGGCTGGCCGCGGCACTCCTGGTGGAACCGGCCTGGATCGCCGCCAGCCGCACCGGCCCGATGAACGTCACCTCCGACGGCTTCTCGGTCAGGGCGCACCTGATGCGGACGGCAGACGGCGGCCCGGTGGCCTGGTCAGCGGGCCAGGCGCCGGACTCCGTCGTCGTCACCGACGTGAACCGCGAGGGGTTCCTGGCCGACTTCCTCGGCATCCTGGCGACCGGTGGCGGCTCCACGTGGTAGCCCGGACGGTAGGGCCTTGGGCGTTTGATTTTGATGCAGTTGGCCCTCCCGGGAAGATTTCCGGAGGTCCGGACACTTAGGATGTGTGGAGCCCCGGAGCACCACTTGTGCTCCGACGCGTCTACCCGGCAGTGGGTAGCTGGTTCGGCGGTCGGCTTTGACCGTCTCCAACGGACCCCTGCCCATTCGATGGAGACCCCGTGGCG
>NZ_SMKZ01000019.1 GCF_004349065.1 Jiangella asiatica | reverse complement strand
CCCGCAACCCCGGCAGGAGGCGTAGTTCTCACGCCCGGTCAGCTCCGCCATCGCGCGCAGCTGCAGCGCCCGCAGGTGCGCGATCTGCCGCTCCGCCGCGAGCACGACATCGACCACACCGGAATCACCCAGCCCGCCCGGATCCACGACCTCCAAGACCGCAGCCAGCTCCGCACCCGTCGGCAGCCCCACCCAGTCCGGCACCGGCGAGGAACCGAGCTCTGCAACCATGCCACCCACGCTATCGCACATCTGTTCGACTCGCATCTCAGACCAGCTCCGCCGAAAGCAGCGCAACGCCAGGCGGCTGTCCCGCCGGGGGCGACGATGTTCCCGGGAGCACGGTGTCGACCGTTGGATCTCGGCCAGGCATGCGCTCGCCGCCGCAGCGATCACCGCGGCGTGCTGTCCGGGCGGACGCGGCGGCGGAAGACGTCTCAGGCGTTGGCGTTGCGGGCGCGGATCGTGCTGCGCTGTGCTGAGGGCGGCATGATCGCGCAGGTGTCGTAGGAGTTCGGGCTGGCGCGTGCGACGGTGTCGAAGTGGCGGGTCGCGGTTCCTGTCCGAGCGACTGGACGGGCTGTCGGAGGAGCCGCGCACGGGCCGGCCACGAGTGATCACCGACGAGCGGGTCGAAGCGGTGATCACCAAGACGCTGGAGGAGCGGCCGGGACTGAAGCCGCACGCGGTCGAAACGCCGACCCCGAACCGTTCATCTGGACCAAGACCGCCGACGGGATCCTCGAGACCTTCGCCGCATACTGCCCAACGAATCAGCGCCAGGCGGCGCGGTACTCGTCGTCGGTGACGTGGTCGCCCCAGGTGGTCTCGGGGGTGTCGTCGCCGGCGGCCTCCCAGATGGCCGTGTGGATCATGAAGTGGCCGGGCGCCGCGCCGTGCCAGTGCCACTCCCCGGGCGGCGTGTGGACGGTGTCGCCGGGTCGGACCATGGCGACGTCGCCGTCACGCGCCTGGATGAGCCCGATGCCGTCGGTGACGTGCAGCGTCTGGCCGACGGCGTGCGAGTGCCAGGCGGTGCGGGCACCGGGCGCGAACCGGACGGTGTTCACGCGCACCAGAGACGGTCGCTCGCCGCGGGCTACGACGTCGAACCAGACATCGCCGGTGAACTGTTCGGCGGGGCCCTTGGTGCTGGGCTGCTTGGGCACGATCTCCATATTCACTCCGTCCTCGAGGGTGTCTCGGCGCGGCGGCCGCGGCCGTGTACACGACCAGCGTCAGGCCCGGGGTCGGACGGGAGTCCATGGTCTCGTAGTCCAGGCCCGGGTCGCCGACAAAAGGGGGACGCAACTTCTCTACCCCGCTGCGGAGGAAGCGCACCTTGTGGGCGGCCCAGCGGATGTGAAAGATCTCGCTGCGCGTCGACAGCTCGCCGATGAGCTCGGTGAGCGCCCGATCGTGGGGGTTGCGGCCGGCCTCGGAGCGGAGCAAGGCGGTGGCGGTCTTCGACCGCACGGTCGAGCTGGACGGAGTCCCAGACGGCTACCGCGCGATGAACGGAGGGTCAGGGCGAGAATGGGGAAACCACCGGGATCGGCCGAGGAGGACATCATGGCCGCCACCAAGCACTGGACCGTCGACATCGTCATCGGCGAGCGCGACGACGGCGAGACCTACGCGGAGGCCCGCCTCACCACGGAGGCCACCGCCGGGCTCCGCGCGGTCGGCAAGGCCCGCCTCAACCCGCACGACGTGAACGTCCCCGAGATCGGCGACGAGATCGCCGCCGCCCGGGCGCTGCGCGTGCTCGCCGACGACCTGCTGGACGTGGCCGCGAGGGACGTCGAGAACGTCACCCACGAACCGACGCACCTCAAGAGCCGCTGACCGGGACAGATCACCCGATCTCGGGCCGAAAGTCCCGAGATCATGGTCTTCCGCCCCTACGACCCATGGCTCCGGCATCGCGATGCTGGAGCCATGGGGAAGCTCACCAAGCCGGTACCTCCGGTCCGGCGCCTGCTCGTCGTCTGCGCCCATCCGTATGACGCGACGTTCGCGCTCGGGGGCGTGATCGGGGCGTTCACCGGGGCGGGGACGACGGTGCGCATCCTGTGCCTCACGCACGGCCGGCGCGCGGACCCGAGCCCCCGCCGGCGGGTCGACCGGGCCCGCGATTTGGGACGCGCCGCCCGTCACCTCGGCGCGGAGGAGATGACGCTGCTCGACCACGCTCCGGGGACGCTCGGGCGGACCGCCGTCGACGCCCTGGCCGACGAGGTCCTGGCCGTCGCCGACGGCGTGGACGCCCTGCTCACCGTCGACGCGACTGGGTCGGGTGCGCACCCTGACCACGTCCGGGCGATGCGGGCGGCCTACCGCGCCGCCGGCAAGCACGGCAGCGTGCTCTACGCCTGGTCGCTGCGTGCGACGGACCCCGGCTCCGGTCGCCAGGTGCTGGTGGTCGACGCCGATCGCGACCGGCAGCGCGCCGCGATCGCCTGCCACACCGGGCTCCCCGCCGACGACCCGCTGCGCAACCGCTGGCTGCGGCACCAGGACCGCGCCGAGCGGCTGATCGTGCTGGGGGGTGAGCGCATCCTCCACCCGGCGGCTCACGCGATGCTGCCCGCCCGGCGCCCGAACACTGCGCCGGCCGCGAGCCCCGTGCCGCCGGGGTAGTTGCCGCTGAACAGGCCGCCCAGCATCTCACCGGCGACCAGCAGCCCGGGGAGCACCGACCCGTGCGCTGTCAGGACCCGCCCGTGCGTGTCCGACCGCAGGCCGCCGAAGGTGAACGTGATGCCGCAGGTCACCGGGTAGGCGTAGAACGGCGGGGTGCGCAGCGGCGCCGCCCAGTTGCTCTTGGGCGGCACGACCCCCGCCCGTCGGCCGTCCTTGACGGTCGGGTCGAACGGCACGGAGGTGTCGATGGCGGCGTTGAACTCCGCCACCGTCTTGCGCAGGCCGGGCTCGTCGATCCCGGCACCGCGGGCCAGCTCCTCCACCGTGTCGGCGACGACCACGCTGATGCCCGGCATGTCGTACTCCTCGGTCCGCAGCAGCGGCCGCAGCTCGGCGTCGAAGAGCTGGAACGCGACGGAGCCGGGCTGCTCGAGGATCTGGCTGCCGTACTTGGCGTAGGTGTAGTTGCGGAAGTCCTCCCCCTCGTCGAGGAACCGCTCCCCGTTGCGGTTGACCACGATCCCCAGGGGGTAGCTCTGCCTGGTCAGTCGATTGGTGAGCTCGCGGTTGCTCTCGTTGCAGGGGTGGCCCGCGTCCCAGGCGACGCTGTGGCAGGTCGACCAGTCCCCCGCCGGCGCGGCGCCGATGCGCAGCGCCTCCATCAGTAGGTCGCCGGTGTTGTGCAGGGTGCCGCGCACACGCGCCTTGGACCAGCCGGGGCCGAGGTAGCGCTCGCGCAGGTCCGGGTCGGCCTCGAAGCCGCCGGCCGCCAGGACGACCGACGACGCGCCGAGCCGCGCCGTGGCGCCGTCGCCGGTCGTGTAGGAGACCCCGACGACCGCACCGTCCTGGACCAGCAGCTCCCGCACCCGGTGGCCGTAGCGGACGTCGACGCCGGCGGCGGCCGCGGCGCGGGCGTGATCGGCCATCAGGCCCTGCCCGCCGTCGACGTTGCCGATGTGCAGTCCGCCCCAGAACAGGTAGCTGCCGTCGTGCCGCTGATAGGCCTGGCGTTCGTACATCAGGCGGTAGCGCAGGCCGTGCCCGTGCAGCCAGCGCATCACGGGCTGGCTCTGCGCCACCAGCACCCGGGTCAGCTCGGGGTCGTTGCGCCCGTCGGTGACCTTCGCCAGGTCGGCCGCGTACTCGGCCTCGGTGTAGGCGGGCACCTCCGTGACGCGGTGCCTGTCGTCGGGTTCGACGATGTCGAGCAGGTCGGGCAGCCCGCCGTGGACGATCCGGGTGGCGCCGGCGGTGTAGTAGCTGTTGCCGCCAGCATGCTGCAGGTCCGCCTTCTCCAGCAGCACGACCGAACGACCGCGCTCGGCGGCGGCGAGCGCGGCGCAGAAGCCGGCGTTGCCGCCGCCCACGACGACGACGTCGGTGCGCGGCTGCGGGCTGGTTCCCGGTCGATGCACGGTGTACTCCGCTTCTCCGGTGGACGGGGACGGCGCGTTGACCCCGTTCGTCACGGGCCGAGCGTCAACAACGTCTCCTCGGTCATGTCGCGAATGGCGTAGGCGGGGCCCTCGTGCCCGTACCCGCTGGCCTTGACCCCGCCGAAGGGCATCAGGTCGACGCGGGCGCTGGAGGTCTCGTTGACGTGCACGGTCCCGACGCGCAACCGGCCGGCCACGTGCAGCGCCCGGCCGATGTCGGCGGTGAACAGCCCCGCCGCCAGGCCGTACGGGGTGTCGTTGGCCTCGTCGATCGCGGCGTCCACGTCGGTGAACGGCCGGATCGACACGACCGGGCCGAAGATCTCCCGGCACATGACGTTCATGTCCGGCGCGACGTTCGTGAGGACGGTGGGCTGGACGACGGCGTCGGTGCGGCCACCGCCGACGATCACCTCCGCGCCCTGCTCGGCGGCGGTGCTCACCCAGCCGGCCACGCGCTCGGCCGCCTGTTCGTCGATGAGCGGGCCGACGAAGGTCGCCGGGTCGCGCGGATCGCCGACGCCGCGGCCGTCCAGGGCCGTCCGCAGCGCGCCGGTGAAGTCGTCGACGACGGACTCGTGGACGTAGAGCCGCTGGACCGACGTGCACACCTGACCGGCCTTGCGGAACGCGGCGTTGACGCACAGCTGGGCCGCCCGTTTGAGGTCCGCGTCGTGGCAGATGATCGTGCTGGCCAGGCTGCCGAGCTCCAGCTGGGCCCGGCGCACGCCGATGGTGCGCTGGATGTGCTCGCCGACCGCGGTGCTGCCGGTGAACGCGTAGTACGCGGGCACCTCGTCCTCCAGCAGCCACTGCCCGACCGTCGAGCCGTCGCCGTACAGCACGCTGATCAGGCCCGCCGGCAGGCCGGCGTCCAGCAGCACGCGCAGGAGCAGGTCCGCGGTCAGCGGCGTCTGCAGCGCCGGCTTCAGCACCACGCCGTTCCCGGCCGCCAACGCCGGCGCGACCTTGTGCGCGACGGTGTTCAGCGGCGAGTTGAACGGGGTGATGGCGCAGACCACGCCCACCGGCCGGCGCACGGTGAACGCCACGCGGGCCGGTGCGGCGGGGTCGGCGTCGATCGGCACCACCTCGCCGCGCAGCCGCTTGGCCTCCTCGCCCGACAGCAGCAGCGTCTGCGCCGTCCGGTCGATCTCGCGGCGGGCGTCGACGGTGGTGAAGCCGGTGTCGGTGACGATCGAGTCGACCAGCTCGCCGGCCCGTTCGAGCACCAGCTCACTGGCCCGGGCCAGGATGCGGTACCGGTCGTAGGCCGTGAGCTGCTGCTCGGCCTGGGCGGCGGCGACCGCGCGGGTTGCCTCCCCCACCTGGCCCTGACCGGGCACGTGCACCTCGGCCACCGGCTCGTTGGTGTAGGTGTCGCGGGCGACGGTGGTTCGCTCGCCGTCGACCCAGTCGCCGGCGACGAACGAGCGCAGTTGCTTCATGGTTCTCCTCCGAGGTGCTCAGAACTGCGACGCGTACTGGGCCGGGTCGATCCGGGCCTCGACCACCAGCGGACGGGTCAGGCCGGTGGCGTTCTCCAGGGCACGGTCCAGCTCGCCCGCCGAGCGCACCCGAACCCCGTCGCACCCCATCGCACCGGCCAGCTGGACCAGGTCGGTGTCCTCGATGCGGGTCGCCACGCTCGGGTAGCTGGCCGCCATCTGCTTCAGCTCGATCCGGTTGAGGCTGCCGTCGACGAACACGACCACCACGATCGGCAGCCCGAGCCCGGCGGCCAGCCGCATCTCCGTGGCCACCATCGCGAAGCCCCCGTCGCCGACGAGAGCGGCCACCGGCCGGTCGCGGTCGAGCAGCTTGGCCGCGATCGCCGCCGGCACGCCGAACCCCATCGCGGACAGTCCGTTGGTCATGAGCACGCTGCGCGGCGACGCGGCCGGCCAGCCCTGCCCGACCAGGAGCTTGTGCGAGCCCACGTCGGTGGTGACGATCGCGTCCCCGGCCAGCCGGCCGGCGACCACGTCGATGACGTCGGTCGGGTTCAGCCGGTCCGCGACGCGCCCGGCGTAGTAGGCCTCGCGCAGCCGGGCCCGGTGCTCCTTCACCTCGCGCTCGCTCCATCGGGGCTCGCCGGTCCAGGAGTCGGCGAACCAGCCGAGGGCGGCGGCGACGTCGCCGACGACCTCACAGTCGCTCGCGTACACCTGGTCGGTGTTCGCGGTGGTGTCGACGTGCACGACCGGCGCCGTGACCCGCCACGGCTTGATCAGCTCGACGGGGTCGAAGCCGGCCGCCACGATCAGGTCGGCGGAGGCCAGGAGGTCCCAGAGCACCTGGTTGCAGGCCATGTCGAGCACGCCGGCGAACATCGACGAGTCCTCGGCGACGACGCCCTTGGCCATCGGCGCGACCACCACCGGCAGGCCCGCCACTTCCGCCAACCGGGTCAGCTGCTCCGTGGCACCGCAGCGCACCGCGCCGATGCCGGCCAGCAGCACCGGACGGCGCGCGGCCGCGAGCAGGCGCGACGGGTCGGCGCCGCTGACGCTGACACCGCCTCGGTGCGGGCCGAGCGGCGGCACCGCGACGACGGCGTCCCTGGCCGGCGCCTTGAAGGTGTCCGACCCACAGGTGAGGTGCACGGCGCCGGGGCGTTCGGCGGTCGCGGTGCGCAGTGCCTTGCGCATGACGGTGGCGACAGCACCGGCGTCCATCCGGCCGGCCCACTTCGTCACCGGCGCGAACAACGCCTGGTGGTCGACCACCTGGTGGGTGAAGAACGGCTCCCGGGCGGACTCGATCTGCCCCGAGATCGCCAGCATCGGCACCCGGTCGAGCGTGGCCGCAGCGACGCCGTTGACCAGCGCCGTCGACCCGGGACCCAAGGTCGACAGGCAGACGCCGGGACGACCGGTGAGCATGCCGTGCGCCTCGGCCATGAACGCCGCGGTGCCCTCGCGCCGCGCCAGGACGACGTCGATCCCGCGGATCCGCGAGCGCTCCATGAACTCGATGATCGGGTCGCCGGGGTAGGCGAAGATGGCTTCGGTGCCCGCCTCGGCGAGGTAGGCCGCCATCAGGTCGGCGGTGCTCGCCGCCTCGCTCGTCACGCGATCAACTCGCCAGCTCGCGCAGCCGCGGCAGGACGCTCTCGCCGATCAGCTTGATGGCCGCCACCGGGTCGTTGCTGGCGACCTGGATCGACACCCACTCCGCGTCGACCTCCTCGACCAGCGGCCGGTAGGCCTCGACCAGCTCGTCGGCGTCGGCCACCAGCGTGTAGCTGCCCAGCACCTCGGCGCGGTCCATCGCGTCGGCGCGCTCACGCAGCACGGCCGGGTCGGCGGCTTCCAGCCGTCCGGGCGCGCGCAGTCCGCGCATGGGGCCCAGCGCGCGCCAGGCCTCGTCGTCGTCGCCGGCCAGGACCGTCCACCGGGTGGCCAGGATCCGCGGGTTGTCGTTGCCCCGCTCGGCGGCGGCCGCGCGGAACGGCTCGATCACCTTGGTGAGGGTGTCCTGCGGGTTTTTGACGCTGGTGATAAGACCGTCGGCGTGGGTCCCGGCGAAGGCCGCCGACTTCGGGCCGCCGGCGGCCAACAGCGTCGGTACCGGCGCCGTCGGCGGGCTGTAGAGGCGCGCCGTCGTCGTGCGGTAGTACTCGCCGTCGTGGTCCAGCTTCTCGCCGGCGTGCAGCCGCCGGATGATCTCCAGCGCCTCCCGCATCCGGCCCATCCGCTCGCCATACCCGGGGAACTCCCAGCCCAGCGGCGTCTCGTTGATGGCCTCGCCGCTGCCCAGCCCCAGCAGGAGCCGGCCGCCGGAGAGCCGCTGCACGGTGGCGGAGGCCTGCGCGATCAGCCCGGGGTGGTAGTGGAACAACGGGCAGGTGACGGAGGTGCCGAGCTCGACCCGCTCGGTCCGTGCCGCGACGCTGCCCAGCCAGCTCCAGACGAAGCCGGCCGCGGAGACGTCGTCGACCCACGGGTGGAAGTGATCCGAGCCCAGGACGGTGTCGAAGCCAGCCTGCTCGGCCAGGACTGCCTGTTCCACCAGCTCCTCCGGCTGGTAGGACTCGTGACTGCACAACCAGGCGAACTTCACCATGCGCTTTCCCCTCGACGTGTTCGAACGCGGTCAGACCCGGGAGACGACGACGGACGACGGACCCTGGTCGGCTGTGCGGGCCACGACGGACAGGAACTCCGACCGGTTGGTGACGATCTTGGCCAGCCGGGTCGTGTAGTCCACCCCGACGGCCCAGCGGTACTCCCCCACCCCGTATCCGATGAGGATCTCGCTGCCGCGCGGGCGCATGACGACGGCGCCCGGATAGATGGAGGTGACGGGGTTCTCCAGCTCGGCCACCTCGCGCAGCGGCCCGGCGCCGGGATGCAGGACGCCGACGTCGCCGGACCACTTCGCCGAGATGAGCTTGCGCTCGATCGGCTCGGCCAGCATCTCCCACAGGGCCGCGGTGGCCTTGGGCGCGTTCGCCTCCAGCAGCTCTGCCTCCGCGGCGACGCCGCCGGACTCGAACCGGATGCGCTTCTGCGTCATCGTCACTCCCCCAACTCGATCCGCACGTCCAGGGCACCGTGGTCGCGGGTGTCCTGGAGCTTCACCGCCAGCTCGGCGAGGTTCTCCACGACGTCGCCGAGATACGTCACCCAGTGGGTCCCGGTGTTGCTGCGCGCCTGGCCCTGGCCGTAGGCCAACACCAGGTGACCGCGGGCCGGGTCGTAGGCGAGCATGCCCGGGTAGTACATGCTGACCTGGCCCTCGATGCCCACCGACGGGTGCTGCAGCGAGGCGTCGTGCGCCACGGCGCAGTTGCCGCTGCGGCTGGCGTGCACGAAGCGGGTACGCAGCGGCAGCGCGCCGACGACGGCGGCCACTCCGGCTGGCGCGGCGGCGTCCTTGAGCTCGGCGACGGCGCTGACGCCGTCGATGGTGATCCGCAGCTTCGTCACGACCGGTCCTCCGCTCGGCTGATCGACACCGACGTCGAGCCGCCCTGCCAGGTGTCGCCGAACGCGCCCATCAGCGCCTTGCCGTCGCCCTCCAGCTCGGCGACCGGGGTGGCGTAGGTGCGCCCGAGCGGGCCGCGCGACTCGGCGACGCCGTAGGACATGAACACTTCGGCGACGCCGCGCGGGTTGGGCCGCACCACGATCGTGCCCGGGTAGATCGACGTCACCGGCAGCTCGATGTCGTCGAGCGCGGCGATCGGCTGGTTGGGCGTCTTGACCCACACCGCGGAGCCGGCCCACCGGGCGTGCGTGATGACGCCCTCGATCGGCAGCGACTCCCAGAAGGCCTCGGCGGTCTTCGGAGCGTCCTCGAGCAGGGTGTAGCGCGCTGTGGCGTCGCCGACCCTGACCTCTATCCTCTTCATTCCTCACCCCATCGATTCGTCTCGGTGGTGCTGGCAGCGGTGGTGCGCCAGCTGCGGCAGCGTGCGAACCGCGGTGTCAGGCGAACCGCGGTAGGACCTGCTCGCCCAGCAGCCGGACCTGCTCGATCAGCTGCTCCGGCGTGTGCGCGCTGGGGATCAGGCCGACGTGCTGCATGCCGGCGTCCTGGTACTGGCCGAGCCGGGCGACGACGTCGTCCGGCGATCCGACGATGTACGACGTCTCGGCCGAGCGGCCACGAGCGGCGCCGAGGCCGGCGGCCAGGGAGTTCTCCCACCGCTGCCGCGCCTCCTCGCGCGTGGGCGCGACGAGCACGTCGAACTGCAGGCAGACCTCGATCTCGGCGGGGTCGCGGTCGGCCTTCGCGCACGCCTCGTGCAGCGCCTGGATGCGCTCGGTCAGCTGCTCCGGCGTGATGTGCATGTGGATCCAGCCGGCGCCCCACCGGGCGGTGCGGCGCAGCATCTCGTCGCCGGCGCCGGTCAGGTAGAGCGGGAACGGCCGCTGGAGCGGCTTGGGGAAGACCTCGGCGCCCTCGACGCTGAAGTACTCGCCGTCGTGGTCGACGACCTGCTCGGTCAGCAGCTTCTCGATCAGCTCCAGCGACTCCTCGAGCCAGCGGCCGCGGTTGATCGACGAGCTGAAGCGGCCGCGCAGCCGGTCCAGCTCGGTGCGCTTGCCGCCCAGCCCGAGCCCCAGCGCGTACCGCCCACCGGAGAGCACGTCGAGCGTGGCGACCTGCTTGGCCAGCAGGATCGGGTCGCGCAGCGGAACCGTGACCGCGGAGGTGACGAACCGGATCCGCTCGGTCCGTGCGGCCAGGTACGCCAGCGTCGTCTGCGCCTCGAAGAAGTTGGGTGTCGCCCGCGCCTGCCCGGACAGCGCCTCGTCGAAGGTGGACTGCAGGTCGTTGGCCCACAGCGAGTGGAAGCCGCTCGCCTCGGCCGTCACCGCCAGCTCGGTCAGGACCTCGGGGGTGGTGAACCCGGGCGGATAGACCTTGCCTTCGCGACAGTTCGGAATGGCTGCTCCAAAGCGCATGCGCGACGACCTCCGTGTCTACGATTGCATTCGACTGTATACCGTGGCGTGCAATGGCGTCTAGGCTCGCCTGCGGACGTTGGTTGGCTCAGGCCAGGCTCTCGGTCTCCCAGAGCTTCAGCCGGATGTCGCGGGCCGAGGTGAAGTGGTGCCCGGCGATCTGGCCGGCGCGCTCGCCGTCGCGTGCCTCGATGGCATCCACGAGCTCCTCGTGCTCCCGGTTGGCCGTCTCCCACCGGCCCGGGTAGGCCAGCGTGGTGGCCGGGTAGCGGCCCAGGTGCATGCTCAGCCGGCCGAGCAGGTCGATCAGCGAGCCGTTGTGGCTGGCCCGCCAGATCAGCCGATGGAACTCCGCGTTGACCGCTGCCTTCGTGGTGGCGTCCGCGTCGGCGAGGCTGGCCATCCGCGGGATCATCCGGCGCATCAGGAGCAGGTCGTTCTGGTTGCGCCGGTCAGCCGCGAAGCGAGCCGCTGTCGCCTCCAGCACGATGCGGGTCTCGTAGATGTCGAGGATCTCCTCGGGGCTGCTCTCGCGAACCACGAGGCCGCGGTCGCCGCGCCGGATCAGGCCGTCCTGCTCCAGGCGCGTCAGGGCTTCACGCACCGGCGTCCGGCTGACCTGGCACCACTCCGCGAGCGTGGCCTCGATCAGCGACTGCCCCGGTTCCAGCTCGCCGGAGAGGATCGCCTGCTTGATCTTGTCGTAGGCGCTCGGCCTGCGGTCCGGCGGCGGGAATCGTCGCTGACCTTCGCTAGAGACCGTGACCATGGGACTGCCTTTCTGGCTGGCGACCTACGCCAGGCTCGACGTCCGCACCGGGTCCGCGGCCGGGGCGGCGACGGGTGCCGGCACGTGTTGAACTTTTGAGGCTAACCGATGTGTCGATCTTCCCAGGCCCTGCTCGTGCCCGGGTTCTGGTCCGCTGTCTGAGCATGGTCGTCACCTCCGCTGCGGTCGTCGTCCGCGGTCGTCGTGCTCACGGCTCCAGGGCGCTCCAGGTGAGGTCACCGGACAGCGCGCCGGACAGGAACTCCTCGATGCCGTTGAAGCTCGAGCGGATCGCGTCGGGCTGGTCCATCTGCAGCAGCGTGATGGCCGGCAGCTCCTCGGCGATGATCGCCTGCGCCTGTGCGTAGATCTCGGCGCGCTGGGGCTGGTCCTGGGTCCGCGCCGCCTCGACGAACAGGGCGTCGAGCTCCTCGTTGCAGTAGCCGGTCGGGTTGTTGAACGCCAGGTCGTTCGGGTTGCACTTGTAGACGCGGCCGATCCCGAACTCCGGGTCCGGCCTGGTGTCCAGCGACAGGATGTTCGTGCCGAAGTCGTGGTCGGTGAACACCGCCGAGCTGTTCACCGTCGCCTCGTCCTGGGTGGGCTCGGTCTCGACGCCGATGGCCCGCCAGTTGTCGGCGATGATCGCGGCCAGCGCCTGCGTGTACGGCTGGGTCGCCACGTACCGCAGCCTGACGGTGAACCGGGTGCCGTCACCCTGCTCTGGGTAGCCGGCCTCGTCCAGCAGCGCGGCCGCCGCGTCGGAGTCGTAGCCGTACATGTCCAGGTAGTCGATGCCGGTGTCGGTGGCCCACAGGCCGATCGGGAACGACCCGGTCGCGGGCTGGGTGAACTCCGGATCGGCCGACTGGGCCATCAGGTCGCGGTCCAGGGCCATGAACAGCGCCTTGCGGACCTCCGGGTCGCCCAAGGGCTCCTCGTTCTGGTTCAGCCACATCGTCATGAACGTCGCCGAGACCCGGCCGTTCTGCAGGGTGATCTCGTCGTTGCCGTCCAGCGCCTTGACGATGGTGTCGTCGACGTCGAACTTGTTGATGTAGTCGATCTCGCCGTTCAGCAGCGCGTTGGCGCGCGAGTTGCTGTCGGGGATCACCTTGTAGACGAGCCGGCCGATGGCGGGCGCGCCGTCCCAGTAGTCCTTGTTGGCCGTCAGCGTGATGGTGTCACCGCTCCAGCTGTCGAAGACGTAGGGCCCGGTGCCCACCGGCGCCCGGTTGTTCGGGTTGGCCAGCAGGTCGGTGCCCTCGTAGATGTGCGCGGGCTGGATGCTGAAGTCCTGCGGGCCCAGCGCCAGCAGCAGCGGCGCCAGCGGCTGCTTCAGCGTCACCACGACGGTCGCGTCGTCCGGCGCGGTGACGGTGTCGATGGTGCCGGTCAGCACCGCGCCGGTCGGCGACAGCGGCAGCACCTCCTGGAAGCTGAACACGACGTCCGCGGACGTGAACGGCTCGCCGTCGTGCCACGTGACGCCCTGGCGCAGGTGGAAGGTGTAGGACAGGCCGTCGTCGGAGATGTCCCACGACTGCGCCAGCGCCGGTACCACCTCCTTGTCCTTCGTCGTGCGCACCAGGCCCTCGGCGATGGCCAGCCCGACGGTGGCCGTGATGGCGTCGGAGGTGAAGCTGCGCACCAGCATCTCGGGCTGGCTCGCCAGCCCGGTGACGAACGTGGTGTCACCGCCGCCACCGCCGTTGGTGGAGCCGGTATCGGAGTCGCCTCCGCAGGAGGCCAGGAGCAGGGCCGCGGCTACGGCGGCCGTGACGAGGCGGCCGCCTCGAGCCAGCTGAACGGTCATGATCTGTCGCTTTCTGCCACACCGGAGGTGCGACGACTCTGGGCCACCGGCTCGGCCGGCGGCTCGGACAGCAGATGACACGCGGCCAGGCCGTGATCCGGCACCGGCAGCAAGGGAGGGTCGACGGTGGAGCAGATCTCCATGGCGAACGGGCAGCGCGGATGGAACCGGCAGCCGCTGGGTGGGGTGAGCGCCGACGGTGGGTCGCCGGGCAGAATGCGCCGGGTGCTCGACGGCGACCCGTGCCTGCGCACCCGTGGCGTGGCCGCCAGCAGGGCCTGGGTGTACGGGTGCTGGGGCGACCGGAAGATCCGCTCGGTCGGTCCCTGTTCGACGATCCGGCCCAGGTACATGACGGCGACGTCCTGCGCCGTCGACGCCACCACGGACAGGTCGTGCGTGATGAGCAGGACGCTGATCGCCCGCTCGGCGCGGATGTCGGCGAGCAGGTTGAGCACCTGGCCGCGGATCGACACGTCCAGGGCGGACACCGGCTCGTCGGCGATGATCACCTCCGGCTCCACGGCCAGCGCGCGGGCGATTCCCACGCGCTGCAGCTGCCCGCCGCTGAGCTCGTGCGGCCGGCGGGCCAGGAACTGCCGGCCGGGCTGCAGACCCACCTGGTCCAGCAGCCCTGCCACGTCGTCGTGGGCGCTGGCGCCGGAGGTGCGGCCGTAGAGGGCCATCGCGCTGCGGATCGTCTCGAAGACGGTCTTGCGCGGGTTGAGCGCCGAGCCGGGGTCCTGGAAGACCGCCTGTACCTTGGGCCGGAACTCGCGCCGGTAGACGCGCCGGCTCATCTGGTCGATCGGCTGCCCGTACAGCTCGACCGAGCCGCCGTCGGGCCGCAACAGTCCGAGCGCGATCCGGGCCGTCGTGCTCTTGCCGCAGCCGCTCTCCCCCACCAGCCCGAGCATCCGCGACCGGTGCAGCCGCAGGTCGACGCCGTCGACGGCGAGCGCCTGGCTCGGACCGCCCAGCTTCAGGCCGCGGCGCACCCCGAAGCTCTTGCTCACGCCGGTCAGGCTGAGCACCGGTTCGTCGGTCACGACGCCTCCTCGACGGTCTCGGCTGGCACCCGCAGCCAGCAGCGCGCGGAGCGGCCCGGGCCCAGCTCGACCACGGGCGGATCGACGGCGCACCGGTCGTGCGCGGCCGGGCAACGGTCGCGGAACCGGCAGCCGGCGGTGACGCTCCCCGGCGGCGGCACCACGCCGGGGATCGTGCGGACCCGCTGCTCCCCGGGCTCGTCGACGTCGAGCACGCAGTCGATGAGCCCTTGCGTGTACGGGTGACCGGGCTCGTCGAACACGGCGTCGACCGGCCCCGACTCCACGATCTGGCCCGCGTACATCACGTACACGTACTCGCAGGTCTCCGAGACCACTCCGAGGTCGTGCGTGACGACGAGCAGCGCCATGCCGCGCTCGCGCACCACGCTGGCGATCGTGTCGAGGATCTGCGCCTGGACGGTGACGTCCAGCGCCGTCGTCGGCTCGTCGGCCACCAGCAGCTCCGGGTCGCCGGCCAGCGCGATCGCGATGAGCACCCGCTGGCGCATTCCGCCGCTGAGCTCGTGCGGGAAGCGACGGCGGAAGGCCCGCGAGCTGTCCAGGCCGACCGCCCGGAACAACGCCGCGACCTGCGCGTCGCGCTCGCGACCGCCGCCGGTCAGCACCTCGGCCACCTGTGCGCCGACCGGCATCGTCGGGTTGAGCCGGGCCAGCGCGTCCTGGAAGACCATCGCGATGCGGTCACCGCGATAGTTGCGCAACCGCCGGTCGTCCAGCTCGGCGAGGTCGACACCGTCGAACGCGGCCCGACCGCTCACGCCGTCCAGCACCGACGGCGGGATGAACCGCAGGATGCCCCGCAGCATCATCGACTTGCCGCATCCGCTCTCACCGACGAGCGCCACCCGCCGGCCGGGCTCGACGTCGATGCTGACGCGGTCGACGGGCGTGATCGGCCCGCCCGGTGTCTTCAGCGCGACCGAGAAGTCGCGGACCGACAGTCCCGTGTGCATCGCATGCTCCGTCATGTCAGCTCCGGTCACAGGTGGCTGCTCGTGGGGCGCAGGGCACGGTTCAACCCGTCGCCGACGAAGTTGGCGGCCAGGACGACGAGGAAGATCACGACGCCGGCGGGCACGCTCATCCACCAGGCGGAGAGGTCGCGCTGCGCTTGCTGGAGGATGTCGCCCCAGCTGAGGTTCGTGGGGTCGCCGAGGCCCAGGAACGCCAGGCCGGCCTGCAGCAGGATGGCGCTGCCCAGGTCGATGGTGGCCTGCACGATGAGCGGTGGCAGCGCGTTGGGCAGGACGTCGGAGACGATGATCCGCCGGTTGGAGTGACCCACCGTCCGGGCCGCCGCGACCATGTCCGTCGTCATGATCTTCAGGACCTCGCCGCGCACGAGCCGCGCCATCTGGGGCCACAGCGCCATCACTAGCGCGCCGCAGATGTAGGCGAGGTTCGTGCCCAGGACCGCCACGATGATCAGCGCCAGCGCGAAGCTTGGGATCACCTGGAACACTTCGGTGATCCGCATCAGCACCGCGTCGACCCGGCCGCCGTAATAGCCCGCGATCGACCCGACCAGCGCGCCGAGCACCAGCGTGCCCACGCCGGTCACCAATGCCACGATCAGCGACACCCGGCCACCGTGGATGACCTGGGAGAGGATGTCGCGGCCGACGGTGTCGGTGCCGAGCAGGTGCTCCCCGCTGGGCGGCTGGAGCAGCGCCGTCGAGACCGCCTGCGGGTCGTACGGCGCGATCCAGTCCGCCGCGATCGCCATGACGGCGGTCAGCAGCAAGATGGCCAGCCCGACCACGGCGGGGCCGTGGCCCAGGAAGCGGCGCACGGCCAGCCGGGCGCCGGGCACCGGCACGGGGGCGAC
The DNA here is from genome assembly GCF_004349065.1 of Jiangella asiatica. Lineage (GTDB taxonomy): Bacteria > Actinomycetota > Actinomycetes > Jiangellales > Jiangellaceae > Jiangella > Jiangella asiatica. The sequence continues at coordinate 105,771 of NZ_SMKZ01000019.1, read as the reverse complement.
CGGTGCGACGGTGCCCGGTCCGGGTGCGGCCGGTCCGGGGTTGTCCGGCGCCGCGCCGCGCGGGGCGAGTGCGCCGGTCACGTCGGGATCGAAGCTCATGCCCGGCCTCCCGTGCTCGCCCCGACCCGGATGCGGGGATCCACCAGGCCGTAGACCAGGTCGGTGATCAGGTTGACGACGACCACGACGACGGCGATCAGCAGGACGATGCCGATGGTCACCGCGTTGTCGCGGTTCCGGATCGACTCGTAGAGCAGCTGCCCCATGCCGGGCCAGCCGAACACCGTCTCCACCAGCACCGAGCCAGCCAGCACGAACCCGAAGTTGTAGCCGATGACCGTCACCGCCGGCAGCAGCGAGTTCCGCACGACGTGCCGGCGGATGATCTTGGACCGGCTGAAGCCCTTGGCGCGGGCCGTCTCGACGTAGGGCAGCGTGAGGACGTCGTGCACGCTGGTGCGCACGATCCGCGCCACCACGCCGATCTCGCGCATGGCCAGCACCAGCGCCGGCAGCAGCAGATGCGTCAGCAGGTCGGACAGCCGGTCGATGCCCTCGGCCGTGGACCGGGTGGAGTACATGCCCTGCGACGGCAGCACCGACAGCTTGATCGCGAAGATGAGGACCAGCATCTGGCCGAGCCAGAACATCGGGATCGACAACGACCCCACCGCGACGCCGGTCACCAGGTGGTCAAGCAGCCGGGAGCGGGAGACGCCGGCCCACACACCCAGCGCGATCCCGATGATCGCGGCGAACGTCATCGCGGTGACGGTGAGGATGAGCGTGTTACCGAGCCGGTCGGTGATGAGGTCGATGACGGGGACCCGGCTCGCCAGCGACTCACCGAGGTCCAGCGTGAACACCTGCTGCAAGTACTCCCAGTACCGCACCATCAGCGGCTCGTCGAGCCCGTACGTCTTCGTGACCTGGGCGACGTACTCGGGCGTGGCCGGGTAGTCACCGATCAGCGCCTGGATCGGGTCGCCCGGTGCCAGCTGGAGCAGGAAGAACATCAGCGTCACGACGCCGAACAGCAGCGGTATCGCGTGGAGGAGCCGACGGGCGGTGAAGCGGAGCATCGTCACCTCGTTCTCGCCGGACGGGTGAAATCGGTCGATGCGCGCCGGCCTGCGCCAGCGCTGCGTAGACCATTGCATACAGCAGTATGCGGGAGCGTACGACCGGTTCGGCCGAGCGTCAAGAGGTGCGCCCTAGGCTCGTGTCGAAAATCCGGCGGCCGCTCCGACCCATGGGTGAGTGCACCCGACTGGGTGGCACTACCGAGGAGGAGCTCACCATGGCACAGGTCATTTCGAACATGTCGATGTCGCTGGACGGTTTCATCGAGGACCCCGCCGGCCGCGTGGACGAGCTGTTCGAGTGGTACACCGCCGGGCCCGTCGAGACGGAGTCGGCCAACGAGGACATCCCCTGGCGTCAGTCCGAGGAGGACACCGAGTTCCTCCAGGAGGAGATCACGGCCACCGGGGCACTGATCGCGGGGCGACGCCTGTTCGACGTTGCCGGTGGCTGGAACGGATCGCATCCGACCGGAGCGCCGGTCTTCGTCGTGACGCACCGGGCACCCACACCGCAGGAATGGCCGCATCAGGACGCGCCGATCACGTTCGTCACCGATGGCGTCGAGAGCGCGATCGCGCAGGCCAAGGCGGTCGCCGGTGACAAGGACGTCGTCATCGCCAGCCCGAGCATCGCGCAGCAGGCGCTCGACGCGGGCCTCGTGGACGTCATCACCGTCGACCTGGTGCCCTACCTGCTCGGGTCCGGGACTCCGTACTTCGCGAACCTCGCGTCGAAACCGGTCCGACTGGACAACCCGACCATCCGGCGCGGCTCTCGGGTGACCCACCTCAGCTATCGCGTGCTGCGCTGACCGCTGCAAGCAGCACTCCCGGTGGCCGCCAGAGCGGGCGCACCGGTCCAGCGCGCCCGCACTCGATCATGCCGAACGGGCCGTGACCCGCCGTCCGTGGATGGCATAATGCCGGCGATCGATGCGTCGCCGGCGCGGCCGGGGCATGCGGCGCGGAGGTCGGCCCGCCCGTCGGGCCGCTCACGCCCGTCCAGCCGCAACGGAGACGAACATGGAAACGCCCGCGCCCCAGACCGGTTTTCGCCGGATGCGCCCGTTCTTCATCATCTTCGCGATACTGTTCCTGATCCTCATCGCCCTGGCGGTGTTCGCCCTGGCAGCGTGATCGCAGCCGCCGTCGTGAGCCTCGGCCATCTCCCAGAACCGCCAACCAGTGACGACACACCGCCCTGGGGGTCGACACCGTGGACCCAGCACTGTCCCAGCCGCGGGTGACAGGGCCGACGGGTGCCCCGGGCCGCGTGGCCCGGCGCTACGGTGCGAGTCCATGCAGACCCTGAGCATCGAGTCCCACGAGGAACGGCCGATCGTGCCGGGGATGGTCATCGCGCTGTTCCGGAACGAAGATTGGTGGCCACACCGTACCGCGGCAGACATGGCAGCCGTCCTGCGGACGTCTCCAGCCGTGGCCGCGTGGCAGGACGACACCGTCGTGGGCTTCGCCCGAGCCGTCACCGACGGTCGGCTGCGGGCCTACGTCGAGGACGTCATCGTCCACCCTGAGGTACGTGGGCGCGGGATCGGCGCATCGCTCGTGCGGAAGCTGCACGAACTCCTCCACGAGACGATCTCGCCCCTCACCCTGTTCAGCGCTGCGCACCTCGCGCCCTACTACGAACGGCTGGGATACCGGCCGACGCGGCAGGTCGTCCTCCACCACCACCGCGCCGTCTAGGCGGCCGTTGCGTACCGCGGGCGGCCGCTGGGCCGGTAGACCTGGACCGATATGCCACTCGTGAAGGCTCGGGAGTCGACCAGGTCCAGCGCTGTGTCCGGGCCGGTGTCGGGGAACAGTCGCGTGCCCTGGCCGACGACCACGGGATAGGTGAGTAGGGTGATCTCGTCGACCAGGTGGTTGTCGAGCAGCCAGCGGACCAGGTTGCCGCTGCCGTGCACCTGCAGCTCACCGGCCGGCTGGGCCTTCAAGTCCCGGACTGCGGCCGCGACGTCGCCGGAGAGCACGGTCGTGTCCGCCCAGCGGGGGTCGGTGAGTGTGGTCGATGCGACGTACTTGGGTTGCCTGTTCAAGGGGCCTGCGATGGGGTTGTCATCGGGATCGGGCATCATCCCCCACGAGCCGGCGAAGATGTCGTAGGTTCGCCGGCCGAACAAGAAGGCATCGGCGCGTTGGTAGACCTGGCCGAGGTACGTCTCGGCCTCGTCTCCGAACAGCGGCAGGGCCCAGCCGCCGCGCTCGAATCCACCCCTGCGGTCCTCATCCGCCGTGCCGAGGCCCTGCATCACTCCGTCGACAGAGACGTTCGTGACGGTCGTCAGTTTCATGGTCGTGGTTCCCTTCCGGCTTGTGTGTGTCGTTCGATTCGACCGGACCACAGCACGGATCTCATCGGTCCCGGCAGGAATCGGTCCGGCCGGGTGCATCGTCATGGACCGCTGATCCGTCCACAGCTGAGGAACAGCGGGGCGGGGAAGTCGTTCCAGGCGTACAGGACGGCGAACAGGCCGACGGTAAGGATGCCCGGCCATACCGCTCGCAGCGAGATCCGAGAACTCATCGAGTACTGACGCGCTGCCCGGCCACGACGCAGCGGCGACTGCGCGGCGACCTGACCCTTGTCGGTGGTCTCGCCATGGCTGTCATCTGCTTCGGGTTGGTGTATAGGGTCCTGCCATATTCAACAGAACAACGCGATTCGAGGTAACCCTGGAACCTGTCACCGGCTGCTGGGCGCATCGGTAGTTCCGGCCCTTGCGCGGGTGACCATCTGGTCGCCCTCTCTCACAGGGATAGGCAGCCCTACGGTCGCAATGTAGGAGGTGCCCGATGCGGCCCAATCCGCTCTGGTCCCGACGCGACGTTCTGCGTACGACCGGCCTGGCCAGCCTGGGCCTGGCGGCCGTGTCCTGCGCGGAGGAGCCGGAGAGTCCCGGCGAGGGCGCCGACGCCGCGGCCGAGTCCCCCAGCCCGGCGTTCACCGAGCCGACGACGCGGCTGTCCGGGTCGCTGTCGATCCTGATGTGGAGCCACTTCGTGCCCAGTCACGACGAGTGGTTCGACCAGTTCACCCGGGAGTGGGGGGAACAGACCGGGGTGAGCGTCACCGTCGACCACATCGACGTCGCTGGTGTGCCCGCCCGGATCGCGGCCGAGCTATCGGCCGGCCAGGGCCACGACCTGATGCAATACATCGCTCCGTTGGCCCAGTTCGAGCCGAGCGTGCTCGACCTGGCCGACGTGACCGAGGAGGCCGACAACCGGTACGGCGAGCAGCTGGAGATCTGCCGGAAGTCCTCGTTCAACCCGACGACGGGGAAGTTCTACGCGTTCGGCCCGGGCTGGGTGCCCGACCCGGGCAACTTCCGCCGCACCATGTGGGAGCCCGTCGGCTTCCCCGACGGGCCACGCACCTGGGACGAGCTGCTCGAGGGCGGTTCGGAGATCATGGCCACGCAGGGTGTCCAGCTCGGTATCGGGATGTCCCAGGAGATCGACTCCAACATGGCCGGGCGCGCGCTGATGTGGTCGTTCGGCGCGTCCATCCAGGACGAGAACGAGAACGTCGTGCTCGACTCGCCGGAGACCGTCGCCGCCGTGGACTACATGGTCCGGCTGTTCCAGGGCGCGATGACCGACGAAGTGTTCTCCTGGAACGCCGCCAGCAACAACCAGGGCTTGGTCGCGGGACAGCTCAGCTACATCCTGAACTCGATCTCCGCCTACCGGACGAGCCAGGAGACCAACCCCGACATCGCCGGCGACACGCTCTTCGTGCCGGCGCTGGAGGGACCCGCGACCGCGCTCGCCGCGCAGCACGTCATGTACAACTGGATCATCCCGCAGCACGCCGCCAACCCCGACGCCGCCAAGGAGTTCCTGCTCCACTACACGGCGAACCTGGAGTCGGCCGCGTACCACTCCAAGCTGTACGACTTTCCCGCCTGGAGCGGTCTGGTGCCCAACCTGAAGGCCTGGTTGGAGGACGACCCGTTCGGCTCCGAGCCCGCGAACAAGCTGGCCTTCCTCGCTGACGCCACCGAGTGGGCGACCAACATCGGCCACCCCGGACCGGCCAACACCGCCGAGGGCGAGGTGTTCGGGCTGCCGATCATCCCGAACATGTTCGCCCGGGCGGCGCGCGGCGAGGTCAACCCCGAGCAGTCTGTGGCGGACGCGACCGCCGAGGTCGAGGCGATCTTCGCGAAGTGGCGGGCGCGCGGGCTCATCGGCGGTGGCGGGTGAGCCGTGACCCGGATCGTGGAGGTACGTGGGCTACGCAAGACCTTCGACGGGCGGCATCAGCAGGTCGAGGCGCTGCGAGGCATCGACCTGGCCACCGCGGAGGGTGAGTACCTGGTCCTGCTCGGTCCGTCGGGCTGCGGGAAGACGACGCTGCTGCGCACCATCGCCGGGCTGGAGCAGCCCACGCAGGGCGAGGTCCTGATCGGCGGCAACGTCGTCAACGAACTCCCGCCGCGGATCCGCCAGGTTGCCATGGTGTTCCAGAGCTACGCGCTCTACCCGCACAAGACCGTTCGGGCCAACATCGTCTTCCCGCTCAAGGCCCAGCGGATGGACCGGGACGCCCGCGAGAAGAAGGCGCGGTGGGCCGCGGACCTGCTGGGCATCAGCCACCTGCTGCACCGCAAGCCACGCGAGCTGTCCGGCGGCGAGCGCCAGCGGGTCGCGCTGGCCCGGGCCATGGTCCGCGAGCCGGCGGTCTTCCTGCTCGACGAGCCGTTGTCCAACCTGGACGCCAAGCTGCGCGCGTCGGCCCGGGACGAGCTCAAGCGGTTCCAGCAGCGCATCGGCACCACGACCATCTACGTCACCCACGACCAGGCCGAGGCCATGGGGCTGGGTGACCGGATCGCCGTGATGGATGCCGGCCGGGTCCGCCAGCTCGGCCACCCACGCGAGGTGTACGACGATCCGGCGGACACTTTCGTGGCCACCTTCATCGGTTCGCCGCCGATGAACCTGGTCCGGCGCGACGGGGTGCTGGTGGGGTTCCGGCCCGAGCACCTGCTGCCGGCCGAGGTGGTCCGCGAGCGCGCGGTGGAGATCCCCTTCGTCGTGGACCGGATCGAGTACCTGTCCGGGGACCGTCACGTCTACGGCACCGTGACGACGCTCGGCGAGGCCACCCGGGTGATCGCCCGGCTGCCGTCGACCGTGGCCACGCCCCTCACCGCCGGGGAAACCGCGGACTTCACCGTCGCCACCGACCGGCTGCGGTTCTTCGCACCCGAGACCGGCGACCGTACCGACGCCGTACCCCTGGCGTGGTCGCGGTCATGACGCAGGCGCCGACCGCGACCCGACCATCGGCAGCGCCGGCGACCGGGCGGCGCCGCCGGCTCGGCGACCGCGAAGGGCCGCTGGCCTGGCTGTTCCTCCTGCCGGCCGTCGTGTACGTCGTCGCCCTGGTCGGCGTCCCGTTCGTGCTGGCCATCGGGTTCGCGTTCAGCGACGTGTCCGCCGGCGACCCGTCGTATGACTGGGCGGGCCTCGACGCCTACCGGCGGGCGTTCGACGACCCGGTGTTCTGGCAGGCACTGCGCAACACGCTGGTGTTCACCGGTGTGTCGATGGTGCTGATCGTGCTGTTCGGAAAGGTACTGGCGAACATCCTCATCGCCGACTTCCGCGGCAAGTGGCTGGTCCGGTTCCTGGTGCTGCTGCCGTGGACGACCCCGGTCGCGCTCTCGACCGTGTCCTGGCTGTGGCTGCTGGACTCGATCTTCTCGCCGATCGACTGGATCCTCCGCCAGGTCGGGCTGCTCGAGGGCAACATGTACTGGCTCGGCCGGCCGACGCTCGCGACCGCATCGGTGATCGCGGTGCACGTGTGGCGCTTGGTCCCGCTGGCGGCGGTGATCATGATGGCGGGTCTGATTGCGATCCCGCGCGACATCGACGAGGCGGCCCGCGTCGACGGCGCCGGCTTCTGGCGGCGCATGTTCGAGGTGACGATCCCGCTGACGATGCCATTGATAGCGGTGGCCGCGCTGTTCGGCGCGATCTTCACCTTCACCGACATGGCGGTGGTGTACGTCCTGACACGCGGCGGGCCGACCAACTCCACCCAGGTGCTGGCGAGCTGGGCCTTCGTTCGCGGCATCGAGGGCGGCGACGTGGCGCAGGGCGCGGCGATCGCGCTGTTTTTGTTCCCGCTGCTGCTGGCCGCGGCGGTGCTCATCCTGCGCGCGGTCCGGCGGATGCAGGTGATGTGACGTGGATGCGAACCCCAGCACGTCGGTCTTCACCGAGCCTCGGGCCGAGGTCGACCGGCAGCGGCGGCGCTATGTGTGGCGCCGGCGCGGGGGTCGAGTCGGGTTGTACCTCCTCGCGGTGCTGGCCGCGATGGTCGCGGCCGGGCCGTTCGTGTGGAGCGCGGTCACGGCGCTGAAGCTCAACAGCGACCTCTACACCGCCACCAACAACCCGTTCGCCTTCAACGAGCCGGCCACGCTCGACCACGTGCTGTTCCTGGTCCAGGACACCCCGTTCCCGACCTTCGTGGTCAACACGCTGTGGGTCGGGGCGCTGGTCGTCGCGATCACGCTGCTGTTCGGGTTGCCGGCGGCGTACGCGCTGGCCCGGCTGGACCGTCCGTGGGCCGGACCGGCGGGCATCGCGCTGTTCTTCGTCTACCTGGTGCCGCCGACCCTGCTGTTCCTCTCCCTCACCCGGGTCGTGGTCTGGCTGGGCCTGCAGGACTCCACCTGGTCGCTGGTGCTGATCTACCCGACGATCACCATCCCGGTGTGCACCTGGCTGCTGATCGGCTTCTGCAAGGGCCTGCCGAAGGATGTCGAGGAGCAGGCCATGGTCGACGGGTACAGCCGGCTCGGCGCGTTCGCCCGGGTCGTCGTGCCACTGCTGTTCCCCGGCATCGTCGCCGTCGTCGTGTTCGCCTTCACCCTGACCGCCAGCGAGTTCATCTACGCCCTGGCGTTCATCTCGCCGTCGGCGGAGAAGATGGTGAGCACCGGCGTGCCCACCGAGCTGATCCGCGGCGACGTGTTCTTCTGGCAGTCGCTACAGGCCTCGAACATCGTGGTCGCGGTGCCGATCGCGCTGGTGTTCACGCTGCTGCTCGGCCGCTTCGTCGCGGGCTTCACCATGGGCGCCGTCAAAGGCTGACGTCCCTGCTTCGGCAATCGCATCGTTCCGGCGCCCGGCTCCGCTCGCGATGGGCATCGCCGCTGCTGGTCGCCGGTCCGGCCGGGAAGAATCTGCCCCTCTGCGGGTGTTGACCACAAGGAGCATCTGCGCCGGCAGCACGTCGGCTCAGCGTTCGGGAAAGGGCACCACCTGATGACCACCACACTGACCAGCCAGAACTTCGCGCAGACCGTCGAGGACAACGAGATCGTGCTCGTCGACTTCTGGGCCGCGTGGTGCGGACCGTGCCGCATGTTCGCCCCCGTCTACGAACAGGCCGCGGAACGGCGCCCGGACATCGTCTTCGGCAAGGTCGACACCGAGGCCGAGCGGGAACTAGCGGGCTGGGCGCAGATCACGTCCATCCCGACCCTGATGGCCTTCAAGAAGGGCCATCTGGTGTTCGCGCAACCCGGCGCGCTGCCGGCGGCCGCGCTCGACCAGGTCATCGACGCCGTCACGGAACTCGATGTCGACGCGGCACTCGCCGCAGCGGACAAGGATCGCTGACCTCAGCGGCTCGGTGTCGTTGCGGACTCGTCGTGCCGGCGGGGTCGTACCGTACCTCTATGAGCATCGAGGAGCCGAGCGGCCGAGCCGAGCGCGACCGGAGTCTGATGCGTGTCTCGCACGCGGACCGCGACCGGATGGTGGAGATCCTGCGCGATGCGGCGGCGGACGGCCGGTTGGACACCGATGAGCTCGAGGAGCGGGTGGAGCGCGCGCTCACCGCGCGCACCTTCGCCGATCTCGAGTCGCTCACGGAGGACCTGCCGGTCGCCGCCCCTGCCCCGCCGGCCGCCCGAGTGCCCGCACCGCCGGCTCCGACGGTTACGGAGGGCGAGGTAGAGCAGTGGCACGTGACCGGCCAGCGGTTTCGCCGGGAGGGCGCCTGGAGGGTACCGCCCATCGTCGAGCTCAACATGTTCGGTGGTTCGGCGCGGCTGGACTACACCCAAGCGCGGCTGCCGGAGGACGGGCACAGCACGCTCCGCATCTCGACGTACGGCGGCAGCGTGCGCCTGACGGTGCCGCCGGGAGTCGCGGTGGACCTGAGCGGGATCTCCAGGTCCGGCGGACGGGTCCGTGACAAGGTCTCGCGGCACGCGGCGCCGGCGACGAGGGTGACGCACGTGATCACGGTGACGGGATCGATGATCGGCGGGAGCGTGCGGGTGGAGGCGTCGAACGCGCAGTAGCTGAGCTTCGGGGCTCGGCGATGTCGTGGCCTGGAGCAAGCCGGCCAGGTCACTTCGCCGCCGTCGCGCGGCGATGAGTCACCAGGGAAGCTCGGGCCACCAGCGGAACCGCTCGACGACGACCAGTGTGTCGTCGTCGCGGTCGACCAGCCGATAACGGCCCGTGGAAGGCAGCGGTTCCTCGTCGGCCACGTAGGACCGGTGCAGGCTGGACGTGGCGGTCTTCTCCCCCGCAGATGTCCCCGGCCTGGCTCTCGGAGCCCGACTGACGAGTCAGCCGGTCACCGCACGACCGCGTCGAAGCGGTCGGCGGCACGGTTCAGCACCTCGTGGACCTCGACGCTGTCGTCGAGCAGGACCTCCTGCAACGCCTCGGCCAGGATCTCGTTGAGCTGGGTGTCGTCGACCGGCGACGTCACCAGCTGCCCGTCGGTCTCCATGTAGTCCAGCCACCAGCGCATGATCGCGGCGTCGTCGTGTTGGAAGAACGGCAGCTCCAGGGCGGACTTTCGGGTGGGGAGACCGAAGGCCACTTCGGCCCAGATCTCCTGCATGGCGGGGTCGGTGCGGTGCTTGATGAGCTCCCAGGCGCCCTCGATGTCGGGTGAGCCCTGTGGGATGGCCATGGCCCAGCCGGTGATGCTGCACGGCGAGGGACGGTCCGCCGACGGGCCGGGGATGACGGCGACCTCGAGGTTCTCGGCGCCGATGCTCTCGATGATGCGGGCGTAGCGGTGCGAGCCCTCGATGATCATGCCGGTGCGCCCGGCGATGAATGCGTCGATCTGCTCCGAGTACGCCATGGTCGCGGCGTCGCGCGGCATGATCTCGTGCTCGTACACCAGCGACCGGAGGAACTCGAAGGTCTCGACGCCGGCATCCTCGTGGAAGGCGGCGCGGCCGTCGTCGTCGAGGATGCGGCCGCCGCGACCGAGGATCATCGGCTGGAAGATGTAGGCGACGTGCCCGGTCTCCGTCGTCGACCCGAAGGTGAGGAACCCGCTGACGTCGGGCTGCGCCGCGGTGAACGCCTTGCCGACCTCGACGAACTCCTCCCAGGTCGTCGGCACGGCGAAGCCGGCCGCGTCGAGCCAGTCGCGGCGCAGGAACAGCGCGTTGCCGACGTTTTCGATGAGGAACGCCTCGACGCCCTCCTCGCCCTCGAGACTGACGACGAAGTCGTCCAGTTCCCCGTTCCGGAAGTCGGCGTCGGCAAGCGGCTGCAGCGGCTCCAGGCTGCCCGCCTCGGCGTGCCGGCGGAAGTTGTAGTAGTTGGTTCTCGAGATCTCCGGCGGGATCCCAGCCTGCACGGCGGTGAGCAGGTTCGGGTCGATCTCCTGCCACGGGATCACCTGCTCGGACACCCGCAGGCCGGTACGTTCCTCGAACAGGTCGAAGATCTGCCGCTCGGCGTGCCCGCGCGGGTCGTCGCCGTTAGGGTCCAGCAGCGTCCAGTACCGCAGCACGCCCGGCCGGGCCTGGGCGCCGCGCGCGCAGCCGCCGAGCAGCGCGGCGCCGGCGACCCCGGCGGTCAGGCCGAGGAAGTCGCGGCGGGACAGTCCCCGAGTCGATCGCATCGCCACTCCCCTCACTGGCTTCCGAGCGTGCCGGCGGTCAGACCGGAGACGAACTGCCGCTGCAGCACGAGGAACAGCATCAGCACAGGCAGCAGCGAGACGATGGAGCCGGCACTGATGGCGCCCCAGTCGACGCCGTACGTGGCCAGGAACATGTGCAGGCCGACCGGGACCGTGCGCATCGAGTCCGACATCGTCAGCGCCACGGCGAGGATGAACTCGTTCCACGCGTACACGAAGACGATCAGTGCGGCGGCCGCGACGCCGGGGCGGGCAAGCGGCACCACCACCCGCAGCATTGCCCGGAACCGGGTGCAGCCGTCGAGCATGGCCGCCTCGTCCAGGCTCACGGGGATCGACTTGAAGTAGCCGCGCAGCAACCACACCGACAGCGGCGTCATCCAGACCGAGTACACGAGGATCAGCACGACGTAGGTGTCGATCAGTCCGAGTCGCGAGGCCAGAAAGTAGAACGGGACGACGGTGGCGACCTGGCCGACCGCCATGCCGGCCAGGATGACGAACAGCAGCGCCGTCTGCCCGCGGAACTGGAAGCGTGTCGCGCCGTACGCCGCCGGGATCGAGACGGCGAGCACCACGACCACGGTGCCGACGGCGACGACGAGGCTGTTGAGGAACCAGCGCACGAACTGCCCGTCGAGCACGCGCGTGTAGCTGTCGAACGAGACCGGGTTCGGGATCAGCGACGGCGGGTAGGCCAGGATGTCGTCGGGCGCCTTGAGCGACGTGCTCAACGCCCATAGCGAGTTGGCCGAGAAGACCACCACGCCCAGGATCACCAGCACGATCGCCGCGATCCGCCAGCCACGCCGTCGCGACGGACGCCGCATCCCCGGGCCAGGACCGCCCGCCGGCCGCACTCCCGCCGTCGTCGTCATGCCTCGCCTCCCGCCTGGCGCCGCAGCGCCCGGAAGTAGAAGATGGCCAGCACGAAGTTGATCAGCAGCATGACCATGGTCAGGGTCGCGGCGGTGTCGACGCTGAAGTACTCGAACGCCTCGCGGTACAGCCGCAGACCGAGGATCTCAGTCGCGCCGGTCGGGCCGCCGCCGGTGAGGTCGAGCACCAGGACGACCATGTTGAAGTAGTTGATCGTGAGTACGATCACGGTCACGACGATGACCGGCATGATCGCCGGCACCAGCACGTAGCGCACGCGCTGCCAGTAGCCGGCGCCGTCGACCTGCGCCGCCTCCTCGGTCTGCTTCGGCACGGCCTGCAACGCGGCCAGGAACATGAGCATCGGGAAGGCCAGCGACCGCCAGACGTTCACCAGCGTCAACGCGACCAGCGCACTGGTCTCCGACGCGAACACGTTCGGGAAGTCCGGCAGGCCGAACCGCTCGAATACGGCGGTCAGCGGGCCGTACTGCGGGTTGAGCAGCCACCGCCACGTGATCGCGACGACCACCTCCGAGGTGATCCACGGGATCAGGATGAACGTGCGCAGCAGCCGCTGCCAGCGGCTGCCGCTGCGCAGCGCCAGCGCGAGCCCCAGCCCGATGCCCGCGCAGCCCACGACACCGGCGAACACGTAGACCGCCGACGCGACCAGGTTGGAGAGGAACCGAGGCTCCGTCAGGAGGTGAACGTAGTTGTCCAGTCCGACGAACTCGACCGGCTCCCACATGCGCATCCGGAACACGCTGTACCGCGCGGCGAAGTACAGCGGGTAGGCCGTCACGGCCAGCACGAGCAAGAACGCCGGCGCCATGTAGAGCCAGCCGGTGGACCGGCGTCTGCGGGCCCGCCAGGCCCTCGTACCTGGCGGGCGGGACTGGTCATCGGTCGACGACAGCGTTGGCGTGACCGAGGTCGTCATGGCTACTCACCCACCGTCCGTCATTGACTCGATGAGCCGGCCGCGCTCCAGCACGGCGTCCTGCCCGCGCAGGGTGTCCTGGAGACGCCCCACCTGGACCGAGGTGACGCCGTTGCCGGCGGCCGCCAGTGCCGCCAGGGTGCCGGCCGCGTGCCCGGTGACCATGCAGACCGCCTGGCCGCGGGTCGACCCGGCTGCCTCGTGCGTGGCCGAGATGGAACGCCCGGCGATGACCAGACCGCCCACGTCGACCGGTACCAGGCAGCGCGCCGGGATGCCGAACGAGCGCCGGATCGGCCACAGTACCGAGCCGCCGAGGCCCGGCTCCACGTCGTGGACGTCGAGCGGGTACGCCCCCCGGCCGATCTGGTCGTCGAAGCTGCGGCCCTCCAGCACGTCCTCCTGCGTGAGCGCGTAGCCCCCGCGGACCCGCCGTGTCTCTCGGATACCCACCTGGTGGGGCGCCGAGACGATGCGCGAGTTCTCGAAGCCAGGCACGTACTTGCGCAGGAACCGCATGACCTCGGCCATCTGCAGCGTCGTCTGGACGTCAGCGCGGGTGACGTCGTCGGGGTCGGTGCCGTCGATGCCGTGAATGCGGGTGACGTTGACGCCGACGTCGGAGCGGCCGGGCAACGTGTAGAGGCCGAGTCGCCAGCGCGGGATGGTCCAGTCGCCAGCCGCCCGGGCGCGCCGGATGAGGTCGCCGAATGCCTCGATGGTGGCGCCGGGCGTCGCGGCGAGCGTGTCGACGTCGTAGTCGCCGCCGCTCCAGCCCTTCGGCGGCTTGAGGTCCTCCGGGTGCTCGGACAGGTACTCGTACACGCGCTTGAGGTCGACGTCGCCGACACGGAAGATGCGGCTGGCCGGTTGGGTGCGGCGGTCCGCCTCGCGGCCCACCGTGTGCGCGCCGCCCGCCTTGGCCAGCACGTCGGCGTCACCGGTGCAGTCCACCGTCACCGTCGGCGCGATGGTCCGTACACCCTGCTTGGTGGCGACCACCACGCCGGTCACCGCGCCACCGGTCACCACGACGTCCACCACCAAGGCGTGGTAGAGGATGTCGACGCCGGACTCCACCGCCATCTCGAGCAAGACGATCTTCGCCAGCTCCGGGTCGATGCCGAGGATCGAGCCGAACTGCGGGTCCAGGGCCGCCGCGGTGGCACCGCCGTCGCGTTCGAGTCGGTCGACCAGCTCCCGGCCAACCCCACCCAGCGCCCAGTGACCTTCCGCGTCGGCCGCACCCAGCACGTTCATGCCCAGCGCCAGGTTGCCGCCCAGATAGGAGTACGGCTCGACGACAAGGGCTCGAGCGCCGGTCCGGGCGGCGGCGATGGCGGCGCAGGCACCGGCGGTCCCGCCGCCGGCGACCACGACGTCGTAGTGATCCAGGGTCTTCAACGGCTTCCTCCGCGCTCGCGATCGTGCGTTCCTCTCGGGACCGTAGCCACGTGCAAGCTATGCAGTCCAATACTGAGTGGTACCTAATTGATACGATGCACGCATGGATGTTGAGATCCGGCTGCTCCGCTCGTTCGCCGTCGTGGCCGAGGAGCTCCACTTCAGCCGGGCCGCGAACCGGCTGCTGCTGAGCCAGCCGGCGCTGAGCCGCCAGATCCGCGACCTGGAGCGACGCATCGGCGCCGACCTGCTGGTCCGCGACACTCGCACGGTCGCACTGACCGAATGCGGGAAGCTGCTGCACCGCGAGGCGGCCAGGTTGCTCGCCGATCTGGAGCGCACCATCGAGCGGGTACGCGGCGCCGGCCGCGGCGAGATCGGGCACCTGTCCATCGGTTTCATCGGCTCCGCGGTGGAGTCGTTCGTCATGCCCACGCTACAGACCGTCCGGCAGCACCACCCGGGACTGACCTTCACCCTCATCGACCGGTCCTGGGTTCTCCAGACCGCGGGCCTGGAGAACGGAACCGACGACCTCGCGTTCGTCCGCGACCTGCCGCCAGCTGCGCCCTGGCGCACCGCGCACCTGTCGACCGAGCCGGTCTGCATGGTCGTCCCGGACGACCATCCGCTCGCCGGCCGGCAGCTGGCCACGCGCAGCGACCTCGCCATGGTCGCGGACACGCCGTTCCTCTCCAACCCCTCGTGGATGGCGACGCACTGCGGGGACTGGCCGTTCGCGCCCCGCGTCACCGACGAGATGGGCAGCACCCACGGCATCTTCGCGTTGGTCCGGGCGCACTTCGGCATTTCGTTCATGCCTGCCAGCTACGCCTCCTGGTCCGCCGACGGCCTGTCCTTCGTCCCCGTCGAAGGCAACAGCAGCACCCTCGTGGTGGCCTGGCGGGCCGATCGGCACTCCGTCGCCCACGACGTCTTCCTCAACGCCCTCCCGCCCGCGCCCGAGAGCCACCCCTCGATGGACTGAGCACGCCGCCGGTCGGGCCGCCCAACGTCCCAGAGGCGGACTGGTCCGCTCCAGGCGGTGCGGATGCGCCTGCCCACGCTGCGCGTAGACCGGTCGGCTCAGGTCCGGACGCGCGTCGGCGGCTCGGTCGTGACACCGAGAATCTGCTCGTGCGCGGCCAGGAAGTCCGAATCGAAGTCGCAGCCGAGGCCGGGACCGTCCGGGATGGCCATCAGCCCGTCGGCGGACATCACCTCCACCGGGCGGCCCAGCCACGGTGGAACGGCGTCGAGGTCCAGATCCGGGTGGAGCAGGCCCCGCTCGTAGTACCAGCCGTTGATAGGCATGGCGGCCAGCAGATGCAGGCTGGCGACTCCGCCGAGGTGAAGGGTGAGCGGCACGTTGAGCGCCTCGCAGAGCGCCGCGCACTTCACCATGGGCGTGATGCCCCCGATGTCGAGCACGCCGGCGCGCGCGATGTCGCATGCGCCGCGGACGATCCAGTCGGCGCGTGTCCGGATCCCTCCGGCGGCGATCTCGGGGCCGGTCACCGGGACGTCCAGCCGGTCGCACAGCCACACGTAGCTGTCCGGCGACGCTTCGGTCATGGGTTCCTCGTACCAGAAGAAGTCCAGGTCCTCGATCACGCGGCCGAGGCGCAGGGCGTCCTCGCGGTCGTAGAAGTGCCAGGGGTCGAGCATGAGCCGCAAGCGCCCGCCGACCCGTTCGCGCACTTCTTCACAGGCCAAGGCGTCGCGCCGCCAGTCCGCATCGCCACTGGCCAGCGGTGCCCAGGTGTGCAGCTTGAATGCCTGGAAGCCGCGTTCGGCGCACTGCTCGGCGAAGTCGGCGAAGCCTTCGGGTGTGGACAACGGCCCAGCCGTCTCACCCATCATGGTGCTGGCGTAGGCCGGAACCGTGTCGCGGTACGTGCCGAGCAGGCTGTGCACGGGGCTGTTCAGCATCCGGCCGACCAGATCCCAGAGAGCGATGTCGACGACGGCGATGATGCGGTCATGCAACCGGGTCAGATGCAGTCGCTGCAGTCGGGCGAGCCGCTGCCAGATGCGCTCGCGGTACGCCGGGTCCTCACCGAGTAGGGCCGGTGCGACCACGTCGGTGACGATGCCGGGGTCGGCGCGCAGCTGGTCTACCACCATGACGTCGTCTTCGACGTGGCAGCCCTCGGCACCGTCGTCGGTGCGGATGCGGACGACGACGGCGTGCCCTTCGCCCGGAGTGCCCACCGAGATCATCCCGTCGGCGTCTCGGCCGACCGGCGACGGGTGGGTGAGCAAGGACAAGGAGACCGCGCTGATCCTCGTCATCGTCAGCCCTTCACGCCGCCGGCCAGGCCCTCGATCAGGCTCCGCTCGACCATCAGGAAGAGCACGATCAACGGCAGGGCGACCAGGATGCCCAGCGCCATCAACTGCCCCCAGGAGACCGAGTACTGCCCGACCAGCGAGGCGATCGACAGGGTGGCCACCTGGTTCTGCGGAGACGACGTCAGCGAGAGCGCGAACAGGTACTCGTGCCAGGCGACGAGGAACGTATAGAAGAACACAGCGGCCACGCCGGACCGCGCCGCGGGCAGCACGACGCGGCGCAGCGCGCCGAGCCGCGTGCAACCGTCGATCATCGCGGCGGCGTCCAGCTCCTTCGGCACCTTGCCGATGAACCGCAGCAGTAACCAGGTCGCGATGGGCGCCGTGAACGAGACGTTCGTGATGACCAGCGCGAGCAAGGTGTCGACCAGCCCGAGCCGCCGGAAGATGAGGAAGTACGGGATCACCAGCAACACTGTCGGGATCATCTGCGCGAACAGCAGCGAGATCATCAGCACCTGCGCGCGCTTCCCGGCCAACCGGGACAGCCCGTATGCCGCCAGTACGGCCACCGTCGTGCTGATCAGGGCCGCCGACACGGCCACGATGACGGTGTTGAGGACGACCCGCGGGAAGTCGGTCTTGGTGAGGACCGCGACGAAGTTCTCGACCGTCGGCGTCGAGGGCCACCAGATGATCGGCGTCGTGTATGCCTCGGCCGCCGGCTTGATGGCCGTGATGAGCATCCAGGCGAACGGCAGCAGCGCGAACAGCAGCATGAGCGCCAGCAGCACGTACCGTCCGGTCGCCCCAACGGAGCGAGAACGCGGCCGCCGGTTCGGGCGGCGCCCGGGGCGCTGCCGCACGGCGGTGTCGGTGATGGTGGCCATTCAGTCCTCGTCCCCTCGGATCGACAGCCGCAAAAAGAATGTCGTCGCCAGCAGGGCGAGCAGGAACATCAGCGCCGCCAGCGCGACGGCCTTTCCGAACTGGTGGTACTCGAAGAACAGCCGATAGACCTGGGTCGCGAGCACCTCGGTCGAGCCGGCCGGGCCGCCCTTCGTCAGCACGTCGATGGTCGCGAACTCCCGGAAGGCGTACAGCCCTTCCAGGGTCCCGACCAGGACGAAGATCGGCCGCACGCCCGGCCAGGTGATGGCGGTGAGTTGGCGGACCGGGCCGGCGCCGTCGACCGCGGCGGCCTCGTAGAGCTCGTCCGGGATCGCCTGGAGCGCGGCGAGCAGCATGATCATGACGAACGGGAAGCCATGCCAGACCTGCGCCAGGATGATCACCCATGGCGCCCAGTCGGGGCTGCCCAGCCAGCTCACCGGATCGTCGATGATGCCCACCTCGGCCAGCAGGCCGTTGAACGCCCCACCGAGGTTGGAGTCCATGATCCAGCGCCACAGCAGGGCCACCAGCACGGTCGGGATCACCCACGGGAACAGCAGGGCGCTGCGAAACCAGCGCCGACCGCGCAGCGTGGTGTTGAGCAGCAGGGCGCCGCCGAACCCGAGCACCAGCGCCGCCGCGACCGAGACGCCGACGAAGCGCAGCGTGTTGAGGAACGGCGTGACCAGGTCGGCCGGACGCTCGAACAGCTCCTGGTAGTTGGCGGCGCCTGCGAACTCGAGCGAGAACAGGTTGTCGACGTCGGCGAAGCTCGCGTAGAGGGCGAACCCGATGGGGAACGCGAGCATGCCGACGAGCACCACCATGAGCGGCCCGAAGAAGATCGCCCGGTCGCCGGCCGAGACCGTCCGCCGTCGAGGCCTCGGGCGCGATCCAGGTGCCCCGGTGGCGCCGGCGGCGGTCGGCGTCGCCGGCCGCTCCGGAGCTGGCCGCTCCATCCGTCGTGTGCCGCTCATCGTCTCGACCTCCGCATCATTGCCGCGGATCGCGGACGTCAGAGTCCGCGCAGCTGGTCGCACGCCGACGCGTGCGCGTCAGCCGGCGACTGTTGCTCGGTGACCGCGGCCTGGTAGGCGGTGATGAAGATCTGCTTGAACTCGCCGATGAAGTCGGCCCGCGGCCGCGGATAGCCGTGCTCGTCGATCAGCGCCCCGAAGTGCGCGAGCATCGGGTCGTCGGCCACGACGGCGGACTGCAGCACCTCCGTGCGGGTCGGCAGGTTGCCGTTGGCGGCCTGCCGCTCCTCGGCGTCGACGGAGCTCATGAACTTCATGACCTCCCAGGCGGCCTCCGGGTTCGCCGAGCCCTTGGGGATCGCCCAGAGCAGGCCATCGACGTTGGCGCCGTACCCGCCGCCCTCCTCCTTCGGGGGCAGGTGGGTGTAGCCGAGCTTGTCGAGGATGGACGCGTCGTAGGCCTCGTACGTCGTGGGCGCCCACGGGCCGTCGGCGTAGAAGCCGACGTCGCCGGCGGAGAACTGCCGGGTGGCCTCGTCGTAGGCGATACCGGCCGGGTTGGGCGTCAGCCCGTCGAGGTAAAGGTCTGTCAGGAAGGTGAAGGTCTCCTCAGACTCGGGCGTGCACATCTGCTCGACGTACTGGTCGGGGTCGGTGAGGTCGGCGCCGCCAGCGACGTACCAGGACCAGTGCCGATCCATGCGGGTTGCGTTGGCCGCCTCGAACAGCATCGGGGTGTGGCCGGCGGCCTTGATCTGTTCGAGCGCCGCCCGGAAGTTCTCCCATGAGCTGACGGCCTGCTCCGGGTCGACGCCGGAGTCGGCCAGGACGTCCTTGTTGAACCACATGCCGTCGGTCGTGGACATCTCGATCGGGATCCCCCACAGCTGGCCGTCGTGCGTCGCCAGTGCCCTGGCGGTCTCGCTGAACGCGTCCTGGAACTCCGCGCCCTCGGCCTCCCAGAAGTCGTCCACGGGCTGCAGGTACTCGGCGTTGCTGGCCAGCTCGGACGGCCCGATGGCGACGAGGTCGGCCGGCGCGCCGCTGAGGACGGAGTTGACCAGTTCGGTGTTGACGTCGTTGTACGGGATGGCCTCGGTGGTGACGTTGATGGCGTCCTGGCTCTCGTTGAACCCGTCGATGAGTTCCAAATGCAGCGTTCCGACGGCCGACGGGTCCGCGAACCGCCAGCTCGTCACGGTGATGTCGCCTGCGGGCTCGCCGGAGTCGCTGGACGTCCCGGATGAGTCTGGCCCGCAGGCCGCGGTGACGGCAAGCACCGTCACCACGGAGAGGGAGAACAAGACGTTCTTCTGCTTTCGCATCACAGCCGCCTCCTTGCGGCTCGACCGGCGCTCCCGCCGTAGTGATCTGGCGATACACCACGAGATCACTTAATCGAGTAAGTCGAAGCTATCACTGACGTTGGGACGCCGTCCGGGGTGACGTCTTGGAAACCAAGGTGTTCAGAACCGGCTCAGGACCATCGCGACGCCCTGGCCACCGCCGATGCACAACGTGACGAGCGCGTGTTCGACATCGAGCCGGCGCAGGCCGTAGACCGCGCGGAGGGCGAGGACGGCGCCGGTGGCGCCGACCGGGTGTCCGAGGGCGATCGCCCCGCCGTACGGGTTGAGCCGGTCCTCGGGGATCTTGGCATCGTCGGCGACGGCGACCGCCTGCGCCGCGAACGCCTCATTCAGCTCCACCACACCGACCTCGCCCATGGTGAGCCCAGACCGGTCGAGCACCCGCTCGATGGCGTACGTCGGGGCGTACCCCATGTAGTCGGGGTCGGTGCCGGACTTGGCGAAGGCCGTGATCCGGGCCGCCGGCTCCAGCCCGTTCGCCCTGGCCCGCGACTCGCGCATCAGCACGAGCGCGGCGGCCCCGTCGTTGATGCCCGACGAGTTGCCCGCGGTGACGCTGCCGTCAGGGCGGAACGCCGGGCGCAGCCGGGCCAGCTTCTCGAGGGTGACCTCGGGCCGCGGGTGCTCGTCGCGGTCGACGACGACCTCGCCCTTCCGCGACGGCACGACCACCGGCACGATCTCTTCGGCGAACACGCCGGCCTCTTGGGCCGCGGCCGCCTTGCGCTGGCTGGCCAGCGCGAACGCGTCCTGCCGCTCGCGGCTCACGCCGTGGCGCTCGGCGACGTTCTCGGCCGTCGTGCCCATGGGCGCCCGGCGCCACGGGTCGGTGACCAGGCTGAGCGTGCCGTCGACGAGCACGCGGTCGGCCAGCCGGTTGCCGTCGCGGGCCTGGAAGTCGAGGAACGGCTGCGCGCTCATGTTCTCGTTGCCGCCCGCCACGACGACCTCGGAGTCGCCGCCCATGATCTGCAGTGCCGCCGTCCAGACGGCCTGCAGGCCGCTGCCGCACAGCCGGTTCACGTTGAGGGCGTTCGACGACGGCGGCAGCCCTGCCTTCAGCGCCGCCAGCCGGGCGTTGAACGCCTCGGGGCCAACCTGGCCCACGCAGCCGAGCACGACGTCGTCGACCTCGTCGGGCCTGACCCCGGAGCGCTCGAGCGCCCCGCGGATCGCGGTCGCGCCGAGCTCGTGAGTCGGCGTCGACGCCAGGGCGCCGTCGAAGCCGCCCACCGGGGTGCGGGCGCCGTCGACGATGACGATGGGATCGGGCATGCTGGCCTCCTAGCGCTGGGTCGAGGGAATCGTGACGGGTGGCGCGGCGGCCACGGCGAGCGCGTCGCTGTCGACCTCGATGTCGAACGGGATCAGCGCCAGGACGTCGTCGTGCAGGTCGTAGCCGGATCGCAGCTCGACCAGCCGGATCCCGGAGCCGGTCAGCCGGAAGACCGCCCGCTCCGTGACGTACCAGACCTCCTGGCCCTCCCGGTGAGCGCGGGTGCCGTTGAATGTCAGGTGACCCACGTCGCGGACGAACTTCGAATGGCGTCCACCGAGGACGAAGCAGAAGTAGATGCGCCGGGTGCTCTGGGTGATGTCGATGAAACCACCGCACCCGATGACGCGCTCGCCCAAGAGAGAGACGTTGACGTTGCCGAAGCGGTCGACCTCGCCGACGCCCATGAACGTGGCGTCGAGCCCGCCGCCGTCATAGAAGTCGAACTGGTGCGACTGCGGGATGATCGCCGTGGGGTGCAGGGTCGCGCCGAAGTCGGTGCCGCCCAGGGGGGCACCGCCGTGGGTGCCGGCCTCGACGGTGACGGTGACCTGCCCGGCCAGCCCGGCCTCGGCGAGTGCCGCGCTGATGACGTCGCCGGGGATGCCGGTGCCGATGTTGATGATCTCGCCCGGGCTCAGGTCGCGCACCGCGCGCAGGCCGATGGCCAGCCGGTCCTCGGGAAGGACGAATTCGGCCGGGTCGGCGGGGACGGCGCCGGCCGAGACGAGCCGCGCGTCGAACGGGAAGCCCTTGGACTGGCGGTGGTACCGCTGGGCGTCGGTCGTGACGACGACCAGGTCGACGAACTGGCCGGGGACCATCACCTCGCGCGGTGCGATGGCGCCGCGGTCGACGGCGTACTTGGCCTGCACGATGACGATGCCGCCCGACGCCTTCGCGGCCTGCGCGATGGCCAGCTGGTCCAGGGTGGCGGCCTCCTCGGCGATGGAGCAGTTGCCGTCCGGATCGACCGACGTGGCGCGGATGATCGCGACGTCGACGGGGAAGCTGCGGTACAGCAGGTGCCGCTCGCCGTCGATGTGCACGGACTCGACGTACGGCGGTGCCGCGGCGGCCGCCTCGTTGATGCGCCCGGCGTCGCGCTCGGGATCGACGAAGGTGTCGATACCGATGCGGCTGAGATTCCCCGCCCGGCGGGCCGCGATGGCACGGTACAGCGTGGAGATCTGGCCCTGCGGTAGGCACACGGCCTCCGCGCCGTTGTCGCGCAGGAACCGCGACATGCGCGGCTGCAGCCCCCAGTGCGACCCGACGACCCGGCCGACCAGACCCTCGTGCGCGAAGTGCTCGAAGCCCAGCTCGTTGCCGGACTGACCCGACGCGGCGACGACCGTGAGCCCGCGCGGGGTGCCGGTGGCGAGGAATCGGCGCTCGACGGCCTCGAACACCTCCTCGGCCACGCCGAGCAGGGTGAAGCCGTCGGTCGCGACGGTGCCGCCGTCGGGGATGGCGGCGACGGCCTCGTCGGCGGTGACGAACCGGGGGACGCGGCTCATATCCGGTACCCGCCGCCGACGTTGACGACCTCGCCGGTCACGAACGCCGCGCCGTCGCCGGCCAGGTACTCCACGACCTTGGCGACGTCGTCGGGCTCGCCCGCGCGGCCGAGCCACGTCTTCGCCACCTGGGCCTGCTGAAGATCCGGCGGCATCGCGCGGGTCATGGCGGTGTCGATGAACCCGGGGCAGATCACGTTCGCCGTCCCTCCGAAGCGCCCGAGCTCGCGCGCCGCGGTCAAGGTGAGGCCCACGACGCCGGCTTTGGCCGCCGCGTAGTTGCCCTGTCCGAGGTTGCCCAGCCAGCTCGCCGAAGAGATGGTGACGATGCGCCCGCCGCCCTGCGCCCGCAGGATCTGCACGGCCGCCCTGGTGACGGTGAACACGGCCGTGAGGTTGACGGCCAGCACGGCATCCCACTGCTCGTCGGTCATCTTGTGCAGGAACGCGTCCTGGGTGATGCCGGCCACGTTGACGACGACGTCGAGCCTTCCGTCTCGCTCGGCGATGTCATGAACGAGGCGGTGCGTGGCGGCGCGGTCGGTGAGGTCGGCTTGAACCGGCACCGCTCCGGACAGCTCCTTCACCGCGTCGGCGAGCGCCGGGCTGACGTCGACGCAGTGCACCCGGGCCCCAGCCGCCGCCAGCCGGGCGGCTACGGCCAGCCCGATGCCGGCCGCCGCGCCGGTGACGATCGCCGTCTGTCCGTGCAGGGTCATGCGGTCCCTCTCTGGTCGGTGGGGCCGGCCGTGCGCGGGCCGGTGGTGGCGCGGATCCGCAGCTGGTGCGGCAGGCACTCCTCGCGCGGGGGACCGTCGTATCCGTCGATGCGGTCGAACAGCATGGCCACGGCCCGCTCCCCCATGAGCTGGCGCGGCACGGTCACCGTCGACAGCTGCAGCGGGCCGGCCGAGGCGAAGCTCATGTCGTCGAAGCCAACGATCGCGACGTCCTCGGGGATGAGCACGCCGCGGGCGTGGCAGACGTCCATGACGCCGAGCGCGATCATGTCGTTGCCGCAGACGATGGCGTCGACCGCGGCGCCGGAGTCGAGGAGCGCGGCGCACCGCTCGCGGCCGCTGTCGCGGGACAGCTCCCCGTCGATCAGTCGCTCGTCGACGGGGCTCAGTCCGGCCGCACCCAGCGCCGCCAGCGCACCGCGCGCCCGGTCATGGCTGACCGACGACTCCGACGGGCCGCCGATGACCGCGACCTGCAGGCGCCCGGACCGGACGACCCACTCGGCCGCCTCGCGCGACGCGGCGAAGTCGTCGACGTGCACCCAGTCGGCCGGGATGGCGTCGACCCGCCGGTTTGCGTACACGAATGGGGTGTCGGCAGCCTGCAGCTCGCGCAGTAGCTCGGTGTCTCCGTCGACCACGGAGGTGAAGACCAGGCCGTCGCAGCCGCGATCGACGAGGTTGCGCGCGGCCTCGGCCTGGAGCATGCCGCCGAGGCCGACCTGGGCCAGGAACACCTGGCTGCCGTGCGCCGACGCGGCGTTGATGACGCCGGAGGACAGCTCCGGGTAGAACGGGTTCGCGATGTCGGCGAGCAGCAGCCCGATCATGTTCATGCGGCCGCGCCGCAGCCCCTGGGCGGTCCGATTGGGCCGGAACCCGAGGTCCTTGGCGACAGTGAGGATGCGCTGCCGGACGTCCTCGCTGACGCCCGGGGTGCCGTTGAACGCGTAGGAGACGGTCGCGCTGGAGACGCCCACGATGTCGGCGATCTCGCGCTGCGTCACGCGGCGGCCGCGCGATCGCTTCGCACCGTCCCGTTCGGCGGTCACGGCGACACCTCCTTAATCGATTAAGGCCAATCGTAGACCCGTCCCCCCGGCCATCGTCAAGACCCTTGACATCCCTGGACTTAATCGAATAAGAGTGGTGTCCGGGCGGGGTGGCCGCGGCGGAGGTGGTCCGCGCGGACGCACCGCCGCCGAGAGGACCCCACATGCCAGATCCGACCGTTCTCGACGTCCACGTGCACGTCGCTTTCGACGCTCCTACCGGTTCGGCCGACTCCGTCGAGGGTGTGCTGCGCACCATGGACGCCAACGGCATCGACACCGCCGTCCTGTCGCCGTCACCGTCGTACGAGACCCCGCTCGGGGTGCGCAGCACAGCGGCGCAGAACGACGCCGCCCGCCGAGCCGTCGACGCGTGGCCCGACCGCTTCCCGGTCGGGCTGGGCGTAGCAGAGCCGCGGCACGGGCGGCGCGGAGCCGACGAGGCGCACCGCGCACTGACCGAGCTCGGGCTGAGCGGGCTGGTGTTCGACAACGACGTGTGCGGGCAGCCGATCGACGGCGACGCCATGCGGCCGCTGCTCGATGCGGCGGCCACCGTGCCCGGCGCCGTCATGGCGGTCTTCACCATGGCGTACTCCGTGCTGCGCTCGCCCTTCCGGCTCGGCGTCGTCGCCCGACGGAACCCGTCGCTGCGGTTCGTCAGCTTCAACGCGTTCATGGACATCACCCACGAGGCGGCCAGCGTCGACCTCGCCGAGCGACAGCCCAACATCTGGTTCGACCTCGCCTGCGCGAAGACCCAGCTGTCGACGGTCGAACGGGCGGTACAGCAGATCGGCGCCGACCGCATCCTGTTCGGCAGCGCCATCCCCGACGTCGCCCGCTCGCACCACCTCGAGATGGTGCGAGTCGCCGACATCGATGACGACGACCGAGCGTTGATCCTGGGCGGCAATGCCCGGCGGCTGTTCGGCCTCGAGGAGGCGGCCCGGTGACCAACCACTACGACATTGTCGACGTTCACGTGCATCTGGGCGCCAGCGCGGCGCTGTCGGTGGCCGGCGGCGTCGACGACCTGCTGCGCAAGCTGGACGTCAATGGCATCGGCTGCGCCGTCCTCTCTCCCATTCCCGGACAGGAGGATCCCGATGGCATCGAGAGCACCCGCGCGGTCAACGACGCCATCGCCGCCGCCCGCGACGCGCACCCGGACCGCTTCCCACGCATCCTCGCCGCCGTCGAGCCGCGGCACGGCGCGCCCGCGCTGCCCGAGGTGGACCGGACGGTCGGCGACCTCGGCTTCTCCGGCCTGTCGTTCCACAACGACTTCCAGGGCTTCCCGGCCGATCACCCGACGATGTTCACGATCATCGAGCGGCTGGCCGCGCACCCGAGCGCGATCGCCCAGCTGCACTCGGCCATCCACTCGTGGCTGGAGGCGCCGTTCCAAGTCGGCAAGCTGGCCGCCGCCTTCCCCGAACTGCGGTTCGTCAACGCGCACGCCCTGATGGACCCGACCCAGACGTCGTACACGCTCTGGCAGGCGCCGCAGCTGCCCAACATGTACTTCGACACCTGCGTCTCGCAGAAGTACGGGTTCCCCATCGAGCGGGTGGTCGCGGAACTCGGTGACGACCGGTTCATGTTCGGCAGCGACATCCCCTACATGCGCGACCGGTGTCTCGACCTCGATCTGATCCTGCACGCCGACGTTCCCGACGAGTCGAAGCGCAGGATCCTCGGCGGGAACGCCCGGCGGCTCTTCGACATCCCGGAGTGACGATGACGACGATCGACCTGAGCTCCGTGGACGTGCTCGCCGGCCTGGCCGGCGTAGAGCACGGCCCAACCGGCTGGCTGACGCTGACCCAGGACCGCATCGACACCTTCGCCGCCATCACCGAGGACCGGCAGTGGATCCACGTCGATCCCGTCCGCGCCGCCGCTGGACCATTCGGTGGCACCATCGGGCACGGCTACTTCACGCTGTCACTCGTCGCGCATTGGATCTACGAGCTCTTCCCGCTGCCGGACGGCGTCACGTCGATCAACTACGGGCTGAACAAGGTGCGCTTCCCCGCGCCGGTGCCGGTGGGGTCGCGGCTTCGGATGACTGCGACCGTGCAGTCGTTCACGCCTTTCGACGACGGCGCCGACGCAGTCATTCGCTGCGTGATCGAGCTGGCGGGCGCGCCGAAACCGGCGTGCGTGGCCGAGCCAGTGCTGCGCCTGGTGCGTGCGGTGTGACCACGTATACCAATCCGGTCCTCGACGCCGACTGGTCCGATCCCGACGCCGTGCGCGTGGGCGACGCGTACTACCTGACGGCGTCGACGTTCAACCGCGCCCCCGGCCTGCCGATCCTGCGCTCCGCGGACCTCGTGCACTGGGAACTGATCGGGCACGCGCTACCCCGGCTGGTTCCCGAGGGCCACTACGACCTACCCCGCCACGGCGGCGGCGTGTGGGCGCCCGCGCTGCGCCACCACGACGGCCGGTTCGTCATCGTCTACCCCGATCCTGACCACGGCCTGTTCGTCGTCACCGCGACCGACCCGGCCGGACCGTGGACCGAGCCGCACCTGCTTTGCCCCGGCCGCGGGCTCATCGACCCGTGTCCCTTCTGGGACGACGACGGCCGCGCCTATCTGGCACACGGCTGGGCAACCACCCGTGCCGGCATCAACAACCTACTGACCCTGCACGAGATGGCGCCCGACACGTCGGCGCTGCTCGGGCCAGGGCGCACCGTGATCGACGGCACCGACCTGCCGGGATTCACGGTCCTCGAAGGGCCGAAGCTGCACAAGCGCGACGGCTGGTACTGGATCTTCGCCCCGGCAGGCGGCGTACCCGACGGCTGGCAATCCGTCTTCCGCGCCCGCTCGATCTGGGGGCCGTACGAGGAACGGACGGTGCTCGCCCAGGGCTCGTCGCCGGTCAACGGACCACACCAGGGCACCTGGGTCACCGCACCCGACGGCAGCGACTGGTACCTGCATTTCCAGGACCGCGGCCCGTTCGGCCGCGTGGTCCACCTGCAGCCCATGTCCTGGAGCTACGACGGCTGGCCACGGATCGGCACCGCCGTGGCGGACGGTGGGACGGGCGAGCCCGTGGCGTCGTTCGACGGTCCCGGCGCGGTCGGTGCCCGGGCGTCCCAGACGGGAATCCCGCTGAGCGACGACTGGTCCGGCGGCATCGGCCTACAGTGGTACTGGCAGGCCAACCCACGCCCGGAATGGGCCGCCGCCAAAGACGGCGAACTCGAGCTGGCCGCGTTCCCCGGCGATCCAGGCAACCTGCGCGAACTCCCGAACGTACTGGCCCAGCGCCTGCCCGGCGGCGCGTCGACGGCTCAGGTGACGGTGTCACTGCGCGACGCGGTTCCGGGGACGCGGGCCGGCCTCGTCGTGTTGGGCCGGGAGTACTGCTGGCTCGGAATCCAGGGCCGTCCCGACGGGGACCTCGCCGTCGTCGCCGCCACCGGAGGCGACGGACCCCGCGAACACCTGCTCTCCATGGCGCCGGCCAGGCTCGACCGGGACGCCGTCGTCGAACTGCGAGCCGCCATCAGCCCGAGAGCAGAGGTGCGGCTTGCCTGGCGGGTAGGCGAGACAGAATGGACCGCGATCCCGGCCCCCTTCCAGGCGACGGCCGGCTTCTGGACCGGTGCACACCTCGGGATCTTCGCAGCCTCGCCGCACGGTTCGCCGCCCGGCGACGCACCGCTGCCCGCGGCTCGGTTCGGCGCATTCTGCCTCGACGTCATCTCGTCACCGTGATCCAGGCCATGCACCTGCCACCGCGGCCGAACCGCTCGACAGACCGCTCGGCCACCGAGAACCGGACTCGCTAGGCCGCCTGTTCACCTCGGGTGCTCCCCAGCGCCTGCAGGAAGCGCAGGACGGCGGTGGCGCCGCCATCGGGGACGCCGAGGCCGCGCTCGCCGACCCAGGCGGCCCGGCCGCGCGCTGGGACCATCGTGGTCGTGGCGTTGACGCCGGCGCTCGCGGTGGCGACGAGCTCGGCGAGGGGCGCCGGCGACGACGCGGCCAGCGCGTCGCCGAGCGGGACCAGGACGTCGAGCACCGTCCGGTCGCCCGGCGCGGAGCCGCCGCGTTCGGCGATCGTCGATGCCGCGGTGGCGACGAGCGCACGCACGGTCGCCGGGTCGAACGCGACGGCGTCGGCGGTCGCTCGTGCGGCCGCCACCAGCCCGCCGCCGACCAGTGCGGCGAAGGACGACGGGTTGCCGCGGGCGAACGCAGCGCCGGCCACGCGCAGCACGTCGGCCACCCCGGCGTCCGGCCGGAGTGCCCGCAGCGCCGCCGCAACCTCGGTGGCGCCGGCCGCGACCGTCACCCCGAGATCGCCGTCGCCAGCGGCCGCGTCCAGCTCAGTGAGCTCGTCCTTGGCGTCGGTCAGCCGATCACAGGCGTCGGCCACCCAGGTGGCCGCGGCGGCGGCGCGCATCAGAGGCTCCTCGGGACGAGCGGCGAGTCGGCGGGAGCGTCGAAAAGGGCGGTCAGCTCGTCGTCCAGCGCCAGCACGCTGATCGAGGCGCCGGCCATCTCCATGCTGGTGGCGAACTCGCCGACCAGCGTGCGGTGCACCTCCACGCCCAGGGCGGACAGGCGGTGGTGCGCGCGGCGGGCCAGGACGTACAGCTCCTCCGGCGAGGTCGCGCCCAGCCCGTTGACCAGGACGGCCGCTCGCGATCCCGCGCCAAGGCCGAGCTCGGCCAGCACGCTGTCCAACAGATCGTCGGCGATGTCGTCGGCCGGACGCAGCGGTCCCCGGACCCGGCCGGGCTCGCCGTGGATCCCGATGCCGATCTCCATCTCGTCGGCGCCGATCTCGAACGACGGCCGGCCGGTCGTCGGCAGGACGGTGGCGGACAGGCCGACGCCCATGGTGCGGGTGGCAGCGATGGTCCGCTCCGCGACGGCGACGACGTCCTCCAGCGAGTCGCCGCGCGCCGCGGCCGCGCCCACGCAGGAGTAGGCGAACACGATCCCTGCGACGCCGCGGCGGTCGCCGGCCCGCTCGGGCGGTGCCGAGGCGACGTCGTCTGCGACCCGGACGATGCGGACCGCACGGCCCTCAGCCTCGGCGAGGTCGGCGGCCAGCTCGAAGTTCAGCCGGTCGCCGGTGTAGTTGCCGATCAGCACGAGGACCCCGCAACCGCTGTCGGCGGCACGGACGGCGGCCAGCGCGGCGTCGGAGGACTGCGCCGAGAACACGTTCCCGACGGCGACGGCGCTGGCCAGCCCGGGTCCGACGTAGCCGAGGAAGAGCGGGAGGTGACCAGAGCCGCCGCCGGTGACGATGCCCACCTGGCCGGCGGGTGTGCCGCCCCGGCGCACCAGCACCCGCGGATTCTGCTCGCTCGCCGCGAAGTGTCCCGGGTGTGCCAGCAGCAGCCCTTCCAGGGCCTCGTCGACGAGGTCGGCCGGGTCGTTCAGCAGCTTCTTGATGATCAGACCTTCTCTCGGTGCGGCGGCTCCGCGCAGGACGAGCGGATCCGGAACTCGGTGGGGAGGACGACCTCGCGCGGCACGACGGCGGCGCCGGAGAGCATGGCCAGCAGCGTGCGGCCCGCCTCGACGCCGATCTCGTAGGCCGGCTGTGCGATGGCGGTGATCGGCGGGTCGACGAACGGGAACAGGTCCATGTCGTCGAACGTCACGAGCGAGATGTCACGCGGCGCCGTGACGCCCCGCTCCCGCAGGGCGTGCAGGGCACCGACGGCGCTGAGGTTGTTGAAGGAGAACACGGCGGTCGGCCGCTCGGGGAGGTCCAGCAGGTCGCGCATCGCCCGGACGCCGCCGTCCACGCCGAGGTGCCCCTGGCGGACGCATTCGGCGCGCACGGTGAGCCCGTGCTCGGCGCAGGCCGCCCGGAACCCGCGCAGCCGGGCCGACGCCGTCGGCAACCAGGACGGCCCGGAGATCATCGCGAGGTCACGGTGGCCCAGTTCGATGAGGTGGCCCACCGCCTGCCGCGCCGCGGTCTCGTTGTCGGTGCGCACCAGTGGCGCGGCGGTGTCGCCGTCAGGCCGCCGGTCGACGTAGACGACCGGCAGCCCGGTGCGGGCCAGCCGCGCCATCGCGGGCGTCGAGCCGCGTGCTGACACCAGCGCGACCCCGTCGACCGTCTTCGCCGCGAACGAGTCCAGCAGCCGCGTCTCGCGCTCCAGCTCGAAGTCGGAGCTGCCGACCAGCACCTGGTAGTCGTGCCGAGCGGCCTCGTCCTCCAGCCCGCGCGCCACCTGCGCGGCGAACGGGTTGCCGATGTCGGAGACCAGCAGGCCGAGCATGTTCGTCCGGCCGCGGGACAGGCTGCGGGCAATGTCGTTGGGGACGTAGTTCAGCTCCTCGACCGCGCGACGGACCCGCTCGGTGAGCTCGGGGCTCACCGTGATGCGCCCGGACAGGACCCGCGCGACGGTCGCGGTCGACACGCCCGCATGCTCTGCCACTTGCCGGATGCTCGCCATGAGACCTCCAGTACCTGCCGTGAGCGGGACCGTCCGGCCCGGTGATCACCGGATGGTACCGGCGCACCGGACCGGACTGGCTCGTTCAGACGACCGTGACCCCGGCGGCCGTCAGGGCCGTGGCGATGGCCTCGCGCTCGGCGTCGCTGACGGGGGTCAGCGGGCTCGCGCCGAGGCCGCCGTCGCGGCCCTGCAGCCGCAGCGCGGCTTTGATTCGGACGGTCATGTTGGGCCCATCGATGGAGCGCCAGACCGGCAGCAGCTTGTTGTGGATCGCCAGCGCCGTCTGATGGTCGCCGGCCTGGACCGCGTCCCACTGGCGCACCGCGAGCTCGGGCGCCACGGTGAGCGTGGCGCTGATGGCGCCCTTCGCGCCGAGCAGGTACGCGGGGTACAGCAGGTCGTCGACCGCGGTCAGGACGGTGCCGCCCGCGGGGTCGGCGTGCAGCAGGTCGGCGAGCTGGTGGATGTTGCCGCCGGACTGCTTGACGGCGACAACGGACGGGATCTCGTTCAGCACCCGCAGGACGGTCGGCGCCGGGATCAGCGCGTACGGGATGACGTTGTAGACGACGATCGGCAGCCCGGTGGCCTCGGCGATGCGCCGGTAGTAGTCGACGGTGGTCGCCTCGTCGGGCTGGAAGAGGTAGTGGACCGGTGTGACCTGTAGCGCGTCGACGCCGGTCTCCTTGAGCGCCAACCCGTAGCGGATGACCTCGGCGGTGGAGTCGCGGACGATTCCGGCGACGACGGGCACCGCTCCGGCCGTCTCCTCGACCGCGGCCCGGGCGACGGCTACCGACGCCTCGGCCGACAGCATCTGGCCGTCGCCGGTGCTTCCCGTGACGCACAGGCCCGGCACACCGACATCGAGGTGGTGCCGCACCTCGGCGCGCAGCAGTTCGACGTCGACATGCTCGTCGCTGTCGAACGGCGTGACCAGCGGCGGGATGACGCCGTGGAGATTCAACGACATGGAGGCGGGTCCTCTCGTCGAGCACTGTTGAGAACGGTTGATGTCACCGGTGACATCGACGCCATCGTCCCCATGAAAGACGCCCGTTGTCAATGCCACGAGCCGCGTGAGCACCAGGACAACGGCCTTGAGCTGGCGTTTACATGCCCGGAGAATCGGCGCCGCGACCGCGAGAGTCGCGGATCCGGCGGATCGCCCTGACGAGCGAGGGTTGACAGGAACGCCGCATCGGGCCCAGAGTCGGTGTCACCGGTGACATCTGCCGTCCACGAGACGGAGACCTGGATTCGGGCGGGCCTCACGTCGCCGCCCCACCCTTTACTCGAGCATCGGAGCCCCACGATGAGCAGACTGGCGCGGTCCGCCTGTGCGCTGGCGCTCGGCGGTACCGCGGTCCTGATCGCGGCCGCCTGCAGCCCGCCGAGCCCGCAGCTCGGCAACAACAACCCTAACTCCGAGAGCGGGCCGATCGAGCTGAGGTTCTGGACCAACCTCACCGTCGACGAGCAGGCCGGCGTCATCGAGGAGCAGGCCCGGTCGTGCGTGGCCGGTCTGGACGACGTGAGCATCGAGTTCGAGGCGGTGCCCTTCGACAGCATGTACGCCCGCATGGTCACCGCGTTCCGCGGCGGCGAGGGACCGGACATCATGAACACCATCGAGGGAGCAGTCTCGTTCGGCCAGGCCGGCGGCTACCTCACCCCGGTCGACGACGTCGTCGACGCCCACGGCCGTGCGGATTTCGTCCCGTCCTTCCTGCACGCGGCCAGCAAGGACGGCCAGGTCTGGGCCGTGCCCGACTGGGCTCTGCACCAGGAGGTCTGGTACCGCACGGACCTGTTCGAGTCCGCCGGCGTCGACGTCCCGACGTCCTGGCCGGAGCTGCTCGAGGTGGCCCGGGCGGTCGACCGCGTCGACGGCGAGACCCGCGGGTTCGCCGTGCCGCTGGGCGCCGCGCTGGTGGCGCCGCAGACGTACTACCAGTTCCTCTACGCCAACGGCGTGTACACGTTCGACCCCGAGACCGGCGAGTACGCCTTCGACCGCGACCGCGACGCGGCGGTCGAGGCGACCCAGTACATGCTCGACCTCTACGCCGCGGCCTCGCCGCCGGAGGCGCGGACCTGGGGCTGGAATGAGTTCCGCACCGCGTTCGCCGGCGGCGACCTCGCCATGGTGATGGACTTCGGCGCCGTGGTCGGCATGGCCGTCGAGCAGAACCCGGAGCTGCTCGACCACATCAGCTCGTTCCCGTTGCCGCCGCCGGTGTCCGGCGCCGAGCCGGGCGGCATCCTCGGCGGCGGCTACTACTACATGGTCGGCGCGAGCAACCCCCGCCGCGAGGCCGCGGCGAAGGAGGTCGTCGGCTGCCTCCTGCAGCCCGACCTCGTCGCTGAGCGCACGAACACCCGGCCGGTCTTCGCGCTGCCCGCGACCCGCAGCGCCGCGGAGTCGCCGACCTACACCTCGAACCCGATGGTGCAGCGGTTCGCCGCCGAGATCGAGACGATCCGCGAGGTCGAGCTGCCGCGCTGGTATCGCTACGGCATGGAGGCCGGACTCAACCCGCTGGCCGGCCAGATCGAGGCGACCACGTTCATCGGCGACCACCTGCAATCCGCCGCCACTGGGCGCATCACCGCGGCCGAGGCCGTCGACGCGATCGACGCCGACCTGCGCCGGCTGATCCGCGAGCAATGACCGACCCGACTTCGCCACGAGGAGACGCCCATGACGACGACGTCGACGGCACCGCCGGCGCGCGCTGTGCCCCGCGGACAGCAGCGGCGCGGCTCGATCCGGGCCCGGGAGCGACGGCTCGGCATCATGTTCGCGCTGCCGGCGACGCTGCTCTTCCTGGCCGTGCTGGCCTACCCGATCTTCGAGAACATCCGCACGACCTTCTTCTCCGTCGACCTGCTCACCGGCCGCACCGAGTACGTCGGGCTGGCCAACCTCCGCGAGCTGGCCAGCGACGAGACGCTGCGCAGCACCGTCGGGCGCACCCTGCTCTGGACGGTGGCCTGCCTGGCCGGCCAGCTGGCCCTGGGCCTGCTGGCGGCGATACTGATCGACCAGTCGTGGAAGGGCATGCGCTGGATCCGCCAGCTGCTCCTGCTGCCCTACGTCGTGCCGGTCATCGCCAGTGCGCTGATCTGGACCTGGATGCTCGACGGCAGCTACGGCATCCTCGGCTCCGGCCTCCAGAGCCTCGGCGTCGTGCCCGACGGCACCAGCCCGCTGGGCATGGAGTCGGCGTCGCTGTGGACCGTCATCGTCATCAACGTCTGGCGCGGCTTCCCGTTCGCGATGCTGGTCTTCTGGGCCGCGCTGCAGGGCATCGACCAGCAGCAGTACGAGGCCGCGAAGGTCGACGGCGCCGGGCCGCTGCGCGAGTTCTGGAGCATCACGCTGCCGAACCTGCGCGGCGCCGTGATCGCGCTGGTCGCGTTGCGCGGCATCTGGACGCTCATGTACTTCGAGCTGATCTGGCTGACCACCCGCGGCGGGCCGGTCAACTCCAGCGACATCGTCCCCACCTACATCTACAAGATCGTGATGGGCGAGTTTCGGCTCGGCTACGCGGCCGCGATCGCCACCGTCACCGGCCTGACGCTGTTCGCGCTGGCCGCAGTCGTCATGGTCGCCCGCAAGGTTCGGAGGGCCGCATGAGCGCCACCACCACTGCAGGCAGCACCCTGACGACGACCGCGAGCCGCGTCTGGCGCGTCGCCGCGCTCGCACTGATCGTACTGTTCGCCTGCGGGCCCATCGTCTGGATGGTGCTGAGCTCGTTCCGCCCGCCCGCGGAGCTGTTCCAGGACCCGCCGCAGGTGTTGCCGCGCGGCTGGACCGGCCAGTGGTACGACGAGGTCTTCGCCAGCAGCGACGTGCTGCGTTGGTTCGCCAACAGCTTCACCGTCTCCGTCGCGACCACGCTGGTCGCAGTCACCATCGGCACGCTGGCCGCGTACGCGCTGACTCGATTCGACTTCCCCGGCCGCCGGACGCTGCTGGGCAGCCTGGTGGTGGCGTACCTGTTCCCGTCGATCCTCCTGCTCGTGCCGGTGTACCTGCTGCTGTCCGCACTGGGACTGGTCGGCAACCTCAGCGGCCTCGTCGTCGCGCACCTCGCCACGACGCTGCCGCTGGCGATCTGGCTGATGAAGTCGTTCGTCGAGTCGGTGCCGCGCGAGCTGGAGGAGGCCGCCCTGGTCGACGGGTGCGGGCAGCTGCGAGCGTTCGCACTGGTCACCGTGCCGTTGTTACGGACCGGCCTGGCGACCACCGCGCTGTTCGTGTTCATCTTGTCGTGGGACGAGTACCTGTTCGCCAGCGTGCTGACCCAAGGCGACACCATGACCGTTCCGGTGGCGATCGCCGGCTACGTGACCTCGTTCGACATCCGCTGGGGCGCCATCATGGCGCTCGGCACCCTGGTCACGCTGCCGATCGTGGTGATCTTCTCGCTGCTGCAGCGACTGTTCGAGAAGGGCATCACGTCGGGGAGCGTGAAGGGATGACGACCGGAGAGGACCACCGCATGATCGACCTCACCTCCGCCCTGGACGCCGACGTCGTCGTGGCTGGCGCCGGCTCGGCCGGCGTGGCGGCCGCGGTCGCCGCCGCGGAGTCCGGCGCGCGAACCGTCCTGGTTGAGGCCAGCGGGCACGTGGGCGGCACGCTGGCCTGGCAGTTGCTCGAGCACAGCGCGGGCTTCCACGACGTCCGCGGCAACCAGGTGGTCGGCGGCGTCGGCCAGCGCATCGTCGACCGCCTCCGGCAGTACGGTGGCACCCCGGGACACATCGCCGACGATGTCGGCTACACGGCCACCCGCACGCCGGTGAACCACGCCGAGCTGGCGATGGCCGAGGCGACGCTGCTGGCCGACGCCGGGGTCCAGGTGCTGCTGAACTGCCCGGTGGTCGCCGCCGTCACCGACGGCCGCCGCGTCCGCGGCCTCGACATCGAGACGCCGGACGGGCGGCGGCACGTCACCGCCCCGGTGTTCGTCGACGCCAGCGGCGACGCGGTGCTGGCCACGCTGGCCGGCGCCACCGTGCACGACGACGTCCCGCACCGGCAACCGGCGTCGCTGCTGCTCAAGCTCGGCGGCGTCGACTTCGCGGCGCTGCTCGCCTACGCCGCGGACCACCCGGACGACCTGCGGCCGGGCAACGCCGTCGGGTCGCCGGACGACGAGTGCGTCAACCTGTGGGGCTTCGGAAGGCTGCTCGACGCCGGTCACCGGCAGGGCCTGCTGGAGCTGCGCCGTACCGAGTTGCACCTTGCCGGCTGGCCGCGACGCGGCGAGGCGGTCCTCAACGTCACACGAGTGCCGTGGCCCGGTGCCGGGCTCGACGGCGGCGCGGCATACCTGCGGCTGTCGAAGCAGGTCCTGGAGGTCGTGCGCTGGTTCCGGCAGCTGGTGCCGGGAGGCCGCGAGGCCTACCTCTCCGCGGTGGCCGACCGGCTAGGCGTACGCGAGTCCCGGCGCGTCGTCGGCCTGGCCACGCTCACCCGCGACGACGTCGTCTCCGGCCGCCGCCACCCCGACAGCGTCGCCACCGGCGCCTTCCCGATCGACATCCACGACGCGAGCACGCCCGGGCTGGAACACGCTGACACCATCGCCTCGTCCTACGACATCCCGTTCGGTTGCCTCGTCCCGCGCGATCTCGACAACGCGCTGGTGGCCGGACGCTGCGTGTCGTCGACCCACGAGGGCAACGGCTCGGTGCGCATCACCGGCACCTGTTTCGCGACGGGCGAGGCGGCCGGTGTCGCGGCGGCACTTGTTGCCGACGGCGCCACGACGGTCGCGGCACTGGACGTGCCGCGGCTGCAGGACCTGCTGCGCCGCCGCGGCGTGCTCGGCGCGCGCGACGGCGTCACCCTGCAGGCAGCGGCGCCTCCAAGGCGGCCAGCAGCGTCGTCGGCGTAACGGCCAGCCGGACCGAATGGCTGTTCGCAGCCACCGCCTTCTCCTCGTGGACCAAGGCCGGACCTCACACACCGCTGCCTCACAGGTTCGGTTCAGGTCCCTTCATGGCTCGCTTCGTCCCAGCCAAGGAATGTCACCGATTACAGACCCGCCGCGATGGCGGTGATGCGGTGGATCGCCAGTGTCGGGTCCCGCTCGCACCCGGGAGGATCATCGATCGAAAGTCTTCTGACCAGCATATTCATGAGGCGGTGCACTCGCTGGCGTCGGGGCTGGGTCGCTGCGGCGGGACGAGTTCACGGGGAGGCTGCACTTGACATATCGAGACTGTGGTCGCAAAGTCGTGTCACCGGTGACATCAGCTGGTCGAGAGGCGAGAACTCGGGTGAGCCGTGCGTCTCCCGTCCCCGTTCGCCAAGGCATCGGAGCAGACCATGAGACTGACCCGGCGCGGCTGCGCGGTCGCACTCAGCGGAACCGTGGTCCAGATCACGGCCAGGCGCAGACGGCCGAATCGCACCCGCGGGGCTGCGTCGTCGGGCGCGCCGTACCGCCGTGGCCTTCAGCGCGCATCCGTCCACCTGTGTGGTGCAGGTCTCGTCTGATCACCGTCCAGAACGCATCCCAAGCCTCCAATGACGAAGGGATCACCATGCGTACGAAGTTCATTCCGGCCGCCGCGGCCTGTCTGCTGTTGTCGGCTTGTGCCGATACGGCAACGGGTGGAGGCGGTGGCGCCGGCGGGGAGTCGGATTTCCCGACCAAACCGATCACGGCCGTCGTGGCCTGGAGTGCCGGCGGCGGCACCGACGTGATGATGCGGGCCTTCGCACAGTCGGCTGAGGACCACCTCGGGCAGCCCATCAACGTCGTGAACAAGCCCGGCAGCTCCGGCGCGGTCGGCTGGGGCGAGATCGCGCACGCGACGCAACCGGACGGTTACACGCTCACGATGGTGTCGCCTGAGATCGGGTTCCTGGACGAACAGGGGCTGTACGACTTCGGCCTCGACGACTTCACACTCATCACGCTCCTCAACGAGGATCCCGCGGCGCTCGCCGTGCGGGCGGACGCGCCCTGGGACACCTTCGAGGAGTTCGTCGCCGACGCGAAGGCGGACCCTGGAGCGATCTCGGTCGGCAACTCCGGGCCAGGTCTCGCGTGGGACCTCGCCACGACCGCGATCGAGCGGTCCGCCGGCATCGAGCTGACGCACGTGCCGTACGACGGAGCCGCAGCATCTACCCAGGCAGTGCTCGGCGGAACACTCGACGCGATGGCGTTCTCCATCGGTGAGGTCCATCCTCAAGTCGAGGCCGGCGAGATGAAGGTACTCGGCGTCGCCTTGGCCGAACGGCTCGAGGCGCTGCCGAACGTGCCGACCTTCGTCGAGCAGGGCTACGACGTGGAGATCGGTACGTTCCGGGGGATCGCTGGGCCGGCCGGCATGGACCCGGAGATCGTGGCGACACTCAACGACGCGTTCGTGGAGATGGCCGAGGAGGACACCTTCGCCGACGTCATGGAGAACAACAGCTTCGGCATTCGGGTGATGGAGACCGAAGAGTTCCAGCCGTTCTTCGAGGACGCCCGTGACCTCTACGTCGACCTGCTGCGTGAGAGCGAGTAGCCCATGGCCGGAGACAGTGGTCGAGGGACGCCGGGGCGGCCGGCCGCCGCGGTTCGTGTCGGTGCGGCCGACGGCCACACCGGCGGACCGCGGACGGTGCCGCTGGGCATGGCGGTCCTGCTGCTCGGTGCGGCGGTGGCCATCGCGGTGGACGTGCGCGGCTACCGGGACGGAGCAGGTGGGGAGCCTGGTCCCGCCGCGATCCCGATTCTGGTCGCACTCCTCTGCGCCGTGGCGGCGATCGCGCTCGTGTTCCAGACGCTGCGTTCCACAGCCCTCCCGGGCCAAAGCGCGCCATCGGTGCTTCCCGTCCGCGTTATCGCGACCGTGGCAGCCCTGACCGCCGCTGGCCTGCTGTTGCAGCAGATCGGCTTCTTCGTCACCTTCACGGGTCTGGCGTTCGCCGCTGGCCTGCTGGCCGGGGCGCGCCGATGGTGGACGAGCCTCGGGGGCGCGGTGGTCATCACCTGGGTCGTGATGATCTTCTTCGGGCGGCTGTTCGCCGTCCCGCTGCCTGCGGCCCCGATCGACGTGTTCCTCGGAGGCTGACATGGAGATCTTCTCGTCCCTTCTTGGTGGCTTCGGGACACTGTTCTCCAGCCCTCACCTGATCGCGGCGATCGCCGGTGCGGTGGTGGCCGGGATGGTCGTGGGTGCGTTGCCCGGGCTGACGGCCACGATGGCGATGGCGCTGTTCCTGCCGTTCACGTTCCTGATGGAACCGGCGACCGGTCTGGCCGTGCTCATGGGCGTCTTCGCCGGTGGCATCGCTGGCGGCTCGGTTCCGGCGATCCTGCTGAACGTTCCGGGGACACCGGCTTCGGCGGCCACCCTCCTCGACGGATACCCGATGACGCGCAAGGGCCGAGCCGGTGAGGCCCTGAGCATGGCCATGTTCGCGTCCGCGGTCGGCGGTCTCGTCTCGGCGTTGCTCATGAGTGTTCTCGCGCCGGTCATCGCCCGGTTCGCGCTCAACTTCCAGGCTCCCGAGTTCTTCGTGCTCGCGATCTACGGTTTGACAATCATCGCCGCGGTCGCGGGTAAGTCGCTGCTCAAGGGCTACATTGCCGGGTTGATCGGTCTCGTGGTCGGCATCGTCGGCCTCGACCCGATCGCCGGGCAGTTGCGGCTGACGTTCGGCTCGCAGGCGCTTTACGGCGGGATCTCCCTCATCCCGGTGCTCATCGGGGTGTTCGGCATCACCCAGGCGCTGGTCATGGTGCGCGAATCCAGCGGCGTCACGGAGCGGCCGCGGATCTCCGGTCGTACGTTCGTGTCGGCGGACGACCTGCGGTCGAGCTCTGGCACGCTGGTGCGGGGATCGCTCATCGGCAGCGGCATCGGAGCCATCCCGGGTACTGGAACCGACATCGGCGCCTTCCTCTCGTACTCCGAAGCGAGGCGCCGGCCGAAAGGCCGGATCCCGTTCGGCGAGGGCAACCCACAGGGCGTGGCTGCCTCGGAGTCGGCGAACAACGCCGTCGTCGGTGGGTCGATGATTCCGACGTTCACACTCGGCATCCCCGGCGAAGCCGGCACCGCGGTGCTTCTTGGTGGGCTCCTGATCCATGGGTTGATGCCGGGGCCGGACCTGTTCACCGGTAGCCAGTCGTCGCTGGTTTACACGATCTTCGCCAGCTTCATCGTGGCCAACGTGATGATCCTTTTGCTGGGGACGTTGGCGGCGCGGTTGTTCGTTCACGTCGTCCGGGTTCCCAACCAGGTCCTCGTGCCCGTGATCCTGATGTTCTGCATGGTCGGCTCGTACGCGATCAACAACCGGATCGCCGACGTGTACGTCACCGTCGTCTTCGGGATCCTGGGCTATTTCATGGTCACCCACGAGTTCCCGGTGTCGCCGCTGGTGCTCGGGCTCATCCTCGGGCCGATGGCCGAAACGAACTTCCGCCGCGCCATGACCATCACCCACGGCGACTGGACCATCTTCTTCACCCGGCCGGCGTCTCTGGTCTTCTGGGCGCTCATCGTCCTCTCGCTCGTCTACGTCTGGCGCTCCGCTCGTCAGCGGCGCGTCCAGGAACCGGCGGAGTCCGAGGACAGCCCGGAGGCGGTCCGGCCGACCTGAGAACACGAGCCTCGCGGACATCGTCGGCGCCGACGTCGAAGTGCTGATCGCGGCCAATCCCGCTCGGTGGAGACGAGCAGAACGTTGGGGCGGCCAGTGACGCAGACCGTCCCGCACCGTCGATATCGCACGTTCAGGTCTCGCCGCCCATTGTCAGCACCGTCACGGAGTGCGGCGGGATCACCCACGTTCCGTCGGCGGCCTCGACCTCGCCCAGGTCGCGGACTCCTATTCTGTCCGGCGTACTCAGGTCGTTGACCGCGTATAGATCCGCGATGTCTCCCCCGAGCCTCCGGACATGTGCTCGCCCGGGCGTGGCGTCCGCGGCGCCGTCGAACACCGGCCGCAGCCGCACGGTCTCGTCGCGGTGCCGGTTCACGACCGCGAGCCGGACCGAACCGTCGCCCGCACGGGTGGCGCAGACATCGACGTACATCACAGCCATCGGCGCGGTGATGTGCTGCCCGTCGCGGTCCCGCTCGTCCCCCAGCTTCACCATCGCCGACCGCGCCGGGCCGTCCACCTCGCACGGCAGCACCGTCCGGCCGGTGTGGTGCCGGTACAGGTGCCAGACGTGGTAGATCGCGGACCGTAGGGCGCCCTTGGATCGGGCGACTACCAGGCCGTTGGCGTTCACCAGGTTCACCGGATTCGCCATCGCCACCGGGGCGGGCTGTCCGGCCGTCCGATGGATGGCGTGGAACACTCCGGCGCAGAAGACCGCGTCGCCGATGGTCCGCGGGCTCCATCGGTTGACTCGCAACCGGTCCGTCGACTCGTTCGCCTCGGACATCTCCCGCGGTGCGATGCCGCCGTCCTCGCCGGGTTGCGGCTGCGGCCAGTCGGCGGGCTCGAGGTGACGCATCGTCCATTCGTCCAGCGTCAGTGCCGGCGGGCGGTCCAGACCGACCTTCGCCGAGATGTCGCTGACAAGCTGAGAGTAGGCGCTGAGCTCCTGCTCGAAGTAGAGTGCCTGCGCCACCACGTCGTCGTAGTCGTCGCCGGTCCACAGGTGAGTGCTTGCCCCGTACAGATGGATCGAGATGTAGTCCAGGAACTGGCCGGCTCGGGCGAGGACGGCCTGCGTCCAATCCTGCCGCCGGTGCAGGCCCACGCCGATCAGCTTGATGTCGGCGTCCACCGCGCGCATGAAGCGGGCGTGCTCACGAGCGTCCGCGGCGTACTCCTCGGCGGTGCGGTGGCCCATCTGCCACCGGCCGTAGACCTCGTTACCCACGCCCCAGTACCGGACCTTCCACGGTTCGGCCCGGCCGTACTCGGCGCGGTGTCGGGTCAGGGTCGTCTCCTGGGCGGAGTTGGTGTACTCCACCCAGCGCACGGCCTCGTCGACGTCGCGAGCGGAGTGGACCAGGTATGGGTCCGCACCCACCGCTTCACACCAGGCCAGGAACTCGTCGGTGCCGAACCGGTTGGTTTCCAGCTCTCCCCAGGCGAGTTCGAGCCGGGTCGGACGCTCGTCCCGTGGGCCGATGCCGTCCTTCCAGTGGTACGGCGAGGTGAAGTTGCCGCCGGGCCAGCGGATGGCCCCCGGCCGCAGCTCCCGGCACAGTTCGAGGACGTCGGCACGGAGACCGTTCAGGTGACCCGGCTCGTCGATGGATAGCGGCGATCCCTCGTCGAACACGCCTCCCTCGATGTTGCCGAAGAAGGCGGACTCAAGGAAGTGTCCGTAGATGTCGTTGTCGACCTCCCCCGCCGGGCGGCGGGTGTCGACGGTCACGACGGCCTCACGGCCAAGGGAACGGTCCTGGTGGTGGGAGTCGGGCATGGGAGCAGGCTCCAATCCAGTCATTCCGGTGATCTCGTCATTCCAGTCATTGCTGAACCGCTCCCGCGATGCTGTCGACGGACGTTTGCTGCAGGGCGAGGAAGACGTGCGATCATGCTCCAACTCCATCGGGAGCTGCGCGGAAGTAGCTCGCTCGCGTAGAGCAGCATGCCCGCGATCCGTCCGCCCCCGCCGAGGACCCGAGGATCATGCCGAGGTGAGTGTCGAGCAGACCGAGCTGGTCGGTCAGCCGGGTGATCAGCTGGCCGCGGTGAACCCGCTGCACTGTTCCTGGTGGGCAGCCAACTGGACGTTCGGCCTGGGGGCGGCCGCGAAGGCGTCCAGAACGCCGGCAGGAAACGTCATGCGGCGTCCTCCTTGGGCCGCTCACCAAGGGCGCCGCTGCCGACGGTGGCCCCTGCCCGAGCCAACGCGACAAGTCCGGGCGCGTTCCCGGCTCGCCAGCGGGTCTGTGCTGACTCGATGGCTGGAACGCCGTGGCCAGCCCGGCCGCACGCGAGCCGGCGCCTTTGGTGACCTTGGTCCGGAGACCGCACGGTCGCGAACGTGATCGATGAGGTGGTGGTGCGTGGGTGGACCAGCGTGGGGCTGGGTAGTCGATCACGTTGCATGTATTAGATGTACATATCCTTCGTGTAGTCCTGCTTGGGTTTCCAATTGGGGAACGCGTAGTCGTCCAATTCCACTTCGGCGCCGTCCTTCTTGGCGGCGGCGACACTCTTCTCCCAATCCGCTGTCAGTTTGTCACTGTACTCTTTCAGAGCGGCTTTCACGTCAGGGACGTCGCCGCTGAAGGCGCCGGCCACGATCTGGCCCAGATCCGGTTGTATGGGCTTCTGCTGGGCGGCTACTTTCTCGACCTCAGAATTCTTGACGACCGGCTCGGGGGCTAGGTGGACCTGCTCGCCGTACCAATCGATGAGTGTGCGCCAGGCCGAATGTGTCTCGGCCTTGTCGATGACCGAAAGGTCCAGTGGAGGCTGTGCCAGGGCTTCAGCAATGCTGACGTAGTAGTCCTCGGTGGTTTGATAGCCGATGAGCTGACTCGCCTCAGCCGGCATCGTCGACGATGCCGAGAGGTGGTAGACGCCCCGTTGAATCACCTTGTAGGCGACCCGCTCAGCGCTGGAGTCGGGCACCAGCATCGGTGCGACACCGACCTTGTCCAGGAACTCGGCCGCGTCCGACTTGACGCTGCTTGTGCACCACGGTCCATCGAAGAAGAAGCCCGCGGCACCGGCTGCCCACCGAACCCGCGCATCCTGGTCGACCAAGGTCTGCGAGCCGGGGAACATCAGGCCGTCTTGCTGTAAGGACAGGAGGAACTCGATGACGGCGAGGTAGGCATCGTGGTGGTACTCGATCTCGCCTGTCTTGAAGAGCCGGCCGCCGAAGCCCTCGAACCCAGCCGGTTGTGCCAGGTAGTTGACGATCTCCGCGACCCGCCCCGTGTTGCCGAAATTGAAGATCCATCCGAAGGTATCGTCACCCGCCGTATCCTGGACAGCCTTCGCAGCCGCACGGAACTCGTCATAGGTGCCCGGCGGCTCGACCTCGGCGGCCGCGAGCATATCCTTGTTGAGCCAGGTGACGCCCCAGTACTGCCTGCTGTTGAAGACCGGGATCGTGTAGACCTTGCCATCGAAGATGTGGATGCCCTCGACCAGTGCGTCCTCGGGGAGCCTGCTCAGAGCCTCGTCGTCAAGCTGAAGCGGCTGGAACCAGCCGTCCTTGATAAGTGCCGGAAGCGGCAACTTCAGTGCCGCGAGGCTGTGAACGTCCGGCAGTTGATCGCTCTGTCGGGCGAGCTGCAGTGCTTCGCCAAGCTTCGGCGGCTGATAGTTGGTGTACTCGACGGTGACCCCGGATTCCTTCTTGAACAACTCGAAGTTCTTCTTGTTGGCCGCTTGCAGGCCGCCGTTGTGGTCCCACCATTGCAAGGTGCTGCCCTCTGAGCCACCTGCTTCGCCGCCAGAACTCGATGGGGAGGTGTTGCAGGCGGCAAGCACAGACGCCGCACCAAGCAATCCGGTGCTTTGGAGGAA
This sequence comes from Jiangella asiatica, assembly GCF_004349065.1. Classification (GTDB taxonomy): domain Bacteria; phylum Actinomycetota; class Actinomycetes; order Jiangellales; family Jiangellaceae; genus Jiangella; species Jiangella asiatica. The sequence goes on along the minus strand of NZ_SMKZ01000019.1, from coordinate 61,420 downwards.
CTTTCTGCGCGAGATGCTGGTCATGATCCGTGCCTCCTCATTGAAGGGGACGACCTAAGCGTTGTCAGGCTCGTTAGCGGTACGTGTACTGGTCGCAGATCTGCCAGGCCCAACACGTGAAAACAAGGACCACCAGTTGTGGTCGGCGCGCCTGGTTTGGTATTTCGCGTCCGGGAGGTCGTCGGTCAGCCGGGTGGACCACCAGAGCAGTTTTTCGGTGAGTTCGGCCCGGACGGCGGCCGCCGACGGATCGTCGGAACGGTTGTTCAGCTCCATCGGATCGGCCGAGAGGTCGTACAGTTCCGCCCGCCCGATGTTGTCGTAGCTGAGCTTCCAGCCGCCCTGCCGGACCATCCGGGTGAAGCCGCTCTGGGTCACTGTGTTGAGCTCGTCGTACCTGGTGGTGTCGTAGGGGAAATGCAGCTCCGGGCGGGCGTCGTCGTCATACGGAATCCCGCCGTATCCGTGCTCGGCGTAGATGCTGTTGAACTCGCCCACCGGATAGTCCGCGCCCGTGAGCATCGGCCAGAGGCTGCGGCCCTGCACGCCCAGAGGAATGTCCTGGCCGGCGGCCTCACACAGGCTGGGGAACAGATCGGCCAGCGAGACGAAGTCGGTGCTGTTGTCCTGCGCGACGACACCGGGCCCGACGACCAGGAACGGAATACGCATCAGCACCTCAGGGATGCCGGCGCCCTTGCGCTGCAGCCCGTAATCAGCGACGTAGTCGCCGTGGTCGGCAACGAAGAGCACAATCGTGTTCTCGAGCTGGCGGTTGTCATCCAGATACGTGATCAGCCGTCGGATCTGGTCATCGATCAGCCGCAACATCCCGCAGTAGTTCGCGCGGTAGCGGCGCCAGTGCTCGTCATAGCCAGGCCGCTTCGACTCGATCAGCTCACGCAGCCATTGGAATTTCCCGCCCTTGGCAGCTGCACCTTCTGGCCCGACTGACCGGTCGGGGATGTCGACCTCGTCGAACATCGAGTGGTACGGCTCGGGTACCTGATACGGGTTATGCGGCTCGGGAAAGGAAACCCAGCTGAAGAACGGTCTGGACGTGTCGCGCTCGTCGAGGGACGCGATCGCATCGGAGACGATCCGATGCGGGAACTGCACCTCGAGCGGGAACGGCGTCGGCTCCAGCGCTGGTCCGTGGTCGATCGACTTCAGCCATGTCGAGAACTCTGTGTCCGTACCGTCCCCGTCCGGCCCGTTCACGTGGAAGTACGGCCCGCAGAAGGAGTCGAAGCTGTCCGGGCCCCGGTACATATGCGGCTTGCCGTTGAAGTGCAGTTCGTACCCGGCGTCGCGCAGCACATCCAGTAGGTCGGCGCCGCGAACCACCTCATGGGTCGCCGAGTTCTGCCGGACTCGGTGAGTGGACGGCCAGCGCCCGGTCAGCAGGCTCGTCCGCGCGGGAACACACGCCGGCGCGGTGGTATAGGCACGCCGGACGCGCGTGCCTCTCGCAGCGAACGAATCGAGGAACGGCATCGTATCGAGACCGAAGCCCTCACTCGCCGTGAAATCAGCGCGATGCTGATCCGTCATCACCAGCAGAATGTTCGGCTGCATCTAGTCCTCCTTCTCATCCTGTGCCCTGCGGTTGGCACGGCGGTAGGCGTCAACGTCCTCGGCCGGAATCGCACGGGACGGCCGCGAGATGATCGCCCGCAAGACATCCATCGGCAGTTTCGGCTCGCGGTCTTCGGTGAGCAGACCGTTGCGCTCCTGCTGGGTATCGGTGAGCTGCGTGTAACAGAACCCAGAAATCTCGGGCGAATCCGTGATCGCGTCGATCAGCTCCTTGACGCCGTCGCGTAGTTCGTCCGAGGAGTCGACAGTGGCATAACCAGCCCATTTGCCGTCCAACTCGTGGGCGTACGAGAGACCGCCGAACTCGGTGATCATCACCGGCTGGCCGGCTCGCTCGTCGTCGAGGAGCATCACCTTGCGTCGACCCGGACCAGCCTCGTACAGCGTGCGATGCACGGCCTCCCGGGTGTGGTATCGGCCGCGAATGCTGGCGCCACTCGGCGTGTAATCGTGAACACTCCAGATGTCGCTGATGGTGTGCTCCCAACCGTCGTTGGAGATCACCAGACGAGTCGGGTCGAGCGCCTTGGTCAGGTGATACATGGCCGTGGCGAAGGCCTGCTGTTGCTTCGACGTCGCGATCTTCGGCACACCCCAGCTCTCGTTCAGGGGCACCCACGCCACGATCGACGGATGGCTGAGGTCGCGTTCCACGGCTTCCACCCATTCGTGGACGGTTCTCGACACGGCCGTCGGCGAGTACTCAAAGGCTGCCGGGAACTCGCTCCACACGACCAGCCCCAACCGATCGCACCAGTACAGGAAGCGCGGGTCTTCGATCTTCTGGTGGATCCGAACGCCGTTGAAGCCGAGCCTCTTGATCAACTCCACCTCGCGGCGCAGGGCGTCGAGACTCGGCGCGGTCAGGTGTGACTCGGGCCAGAAGCCCTGTTCGAGCACCATCCGGAGGTAGTAAGGATGGCCGTTGAGCAGGAAGAGCCCGTCACGGAAGCCGACACTACGCAGGCCGAGGTAACTCTGCGCCCTGTCCTCGAGCAAACCGCCGTCGGCCTCGAGCACCACCTCAGCGTCGACCAGGTTCGGCGCATCAGGCGACCACATGATCGTCTTATGGCCGTTCCGCAGGGAGTCGATGCCGATGCTCACCCGGGTCGTACGGCACGACGTCGTCGCCGATTGTTCGGTATGCAGCACACCATCGACGCTGAGCCGGACGGTCACCGTACGCTTCGTCGCCGGCGCCTGATTGAGCGTGACGTCGAGGTGAATGAGGTCGTTCTCGATGTCGGTGGTCCAGCGCAGCCCGGTCATGTGCAACATCGGCACTGTCTCGAGCCAAACCGACTGCCAGATGCCCGACGTCCGGTCGTACCAGATGCCTCGAGGTTCTTCGGACGTCGTCTGTTTGCCGCGGGGCTGGCTGGCGTCTCTCGGCTGATCCTCGGCGCGGACGACCACGAGCTGCCGCTCACGCTCCGAGCTCAGCGCCTCGGTGATATCGAAAGTAAAGGGTGTGTGGCCGCCAAGGTGCTCCCCAACGTGTTCGCCGTTCACCCAGACGGTCGCGTGATAATCGACCGCTCCGAAGTGGAGCAGTAGCCTCTGGTCGGCTCGGAGTTGCGGCGCCTCGACCTCACGGGCATACCAGAGGACCGGGTGGAAAGAGGGGTCGTGCACCTCCGACAGCTTCGACTCCGGCGGGTACGGGACATGGATCGTGGCGTCGAACCTCGGGTCGTCGAACCAGCGACGCTCCGTCCCCTCATCGCTATCATCGAACGCGAACTGCCACGTGCCGCACAGGTCCAGCCATTCCTGGCGCCGGAACTGCGGACGTGGGTGATGTGCGGCTTCGCTTGCTTCGTCCGTCGAGTCGTGACTCACCGGTGTGCCTTTCGTTTCTGACTGCGGTTCCCGTAGCGACCAGCACGTCGAGCAGCTTGTCCATCTGCCCGGTCTCGGTCGCGAGATGCTCCGGTGCATCCCAGAGGTTGGTGAGCTCATGCGGATCGTCGTCGAGGTCGTAGAGCTCACTGGTTCTCGGCCTGACACTGGCGAGATCGCTGCGATGGACTGCGATCTTCCAGCGGTCGCGCCGAAGCATGGTGGTGTGTGCTGCTGGGTCATGAGCGTGCCAACCGTTGCCGTACTCGCACGGCGCCGGGTCGGACCTTCGAACAAGTTCCGGCTGCTCACCCGAGAGTTGGTCGTTCACTGTTTGATCGCTCCCGAGAAGCCTTTGATGAACTGCTTCTGCAGGATGATGAACAGGATGATCAGTGGCACCAACGACAAGGTGGCGGCGGCCGCCATCCCGGCCCAGTCGGTGCTGTTCTCACCGACGAACGCACGCATGCCGACGCTCAGGGTGCGTAAATCTGGGCGTGAGAGGGAGAACACCAAGGGGATGAAGAAGTTGTTCCAGGTGGCGAGGAAGGTCATGAGCACCACGGTCGCGGTGACGGGCATCGCGAGGGGAAGCATGATGCGGAAGAAGATGGTGAAGAAGCCGGCGCCATCCATGACGGCAGCTTCTTCGAGTTCTTTGGGGATACCGCGGAAATAGCCCCAGTAAAGCAGGATCATGGCGACATGCCCGGCGCCGGACATGGCCACGATCATGCCGGTAAGGGAGTTGAGAAGGCCGAGTTGCTGGGAGATTTCGACGACGGGGATGATGGTATAGCCGGTGGGAACGAAGAAGGTGGCGACCAGCACGAGGGCGAGAGGCTTCTTGCCGACGAATTCGTACCGACCCAGCGCGTAGCCGGCCATCGCACACCGAATCACCACCAGCGCTACGGTGACGACGGTGACGATGATGGTGTTCCACATGTAAGTGCCGAAGTGGGCGTCTGTCCAGGCGCGGGCGTAGTTGTCCCACTTCGGCGTATCTGGCAGAAGGCCCAGACCGGAGGAGAAGATCTCCAGCTGGTCTTTGAGGGAAGCCGAGATCATCCACACGAACGGGTATACCCAGATCAACGCGCCGCCGGCCAGCACCAGGGCGGCGATCCACCACGGCAAACGGCGCGCAACCCATCCGGCTGTCCGCCGATTGCCCCGCCGGGCGCGGACCCGGCCCCCGCTCACCCGCTGTGGCGCGGTGCTTGTAGTGATCACTGGGCTTGCCTCGCCTTCTGTGCCGAGCGGATACCGATGAGCTGGAACAACCCGACCGCGCAGACGAACAACCCGAACAGAACCGCAGCCGCCGAGGCCAACCCGAGTTGGGGAACTGTGGCCGAGAACGCGGTGCGATAGATGTAGATCTCCACCACCTCGGTGGCGTAGAACGGGCCACCACCAGTCATGGTCAACATCAAGTCGAACACCTTCAACGCCGACTCGAACGACAACAACGTGATGATGATCAGGAACGGTTTGAGCAGCGGCAAAGTGATACGCCGCAGGAGCTGCCACGCCCCGGCTCCATCGATGCGCGCGGCCTCGTACACCTCGTCCGGCACTGTCTGCAACGCCGCCAGCCACAAGATCATCGTGATGCCGAACCACTTCCAGACGTAGACGCCTGCCGCTGTCCACAACGCCGTAGTGGAGTCGCCGAGGAAGGACACCCCCGCATCGATCACCCCGAGCTTCATCAGCATCTGATTGACCGGCCCGGACGCGGGATCGAAGACGAACTGCATGACCACACCGACGATCGCCGTCGTGGTGACCACCGGCAGGAAGTAGGCAGTGCGGAAGAACGTCGAGAACGGTAGCTTGGGCGAGTTCAGAAGGAGTGCCAGCAGCAGCGTCAGGATGACCTTGAACGGAACCACCACGACCATGAACAAGATCGTGATTTTGAACGAGTTCCAGAACAGATCGTCGGCGAACACATCCCGGTAGTTTTGCAGCCCCACCCATGTCTTTTCCGCGGTGAATCCGTTCCACTCCACGAACGAGTACCAGTAGCTCGCGATGATCGGGTACATGGTGTAGGTGCCGTACAACAGCACGGTTGGGGCCAACAAAACCCAAATCCACAATTGCTGCCGGCCCAGCCGACGCTTCCGATCGCGCGCCGATGGCGTCGCCGACACCAGGACGTCCCGCTCGGAAATCATCGGCGTGGTTGTCATCGAGTGCCACCGTGCGTGGCGCTGACGAGGACCGGGGCCTGCACGACCCGCCGCATGGAAATGGACATCATCGCTGCTCCTCCCACAAGCCGGAGGCGGGCGTTTGCCCCGCGGCAGGAGCTAGGCTTGCATAATCTTTGCCGCGCTGCAAGGCTGTGTCACCGAGGTGTACTGAGCATGCCGTTCGACATGACGAGGTGACCATGGATTCTGGATGCCCACTGACCCGTCGCCAGTTCGGCCGCATGTCTGGCGCTCTCGCTATCACGCCAATCGCAACGGGCGTGATCGGCTCTCTGCCCAGCGCCTCGGCCGAACCGGCCCGATCGCCGGCGTCGGTGACCCCCGGGCGCATCTCGGGGAAAGTCGTTGATCCCTCGGGCCGGCCCGTGCCCGGTGCCGCTGTTCATTCGGCCCTGTCGCGCGACGTAGTGCGTAGCGACGCCGCCGGCACATTCGTGATCGAGAACGTGCCGCCGCTGAGTAGAGGAGTGATCGCTGCGAAGGAGGGCTACTCCTTCACCGAGGTCCCGATCGACGAGACGGTGCGGATCGTCATCTACCCGGAGACCCCCGAGACCGCGCCGCGGACCGAGTATCCGCGACCCGACCGTGACCGTCGTCCCTTCACAGATGGAGCTTGGGCACCGTTGACGGGAACGTGGTCGTTCGACTTCGACCCCGACGGAGTCGGCGTCGAACAGCGATGGTTCTCCCCGCGTCACGACTTCACCCGAGCCATACGGGTGCCCTTCCCGGTGCAGTCCCTGGCCGCATTCGGCGAGGAATCGCGGGCGACGGACAGCATGTGGATCAATCAGTTCCGAGGTGTGTCCGGCGCCCTGTGGTATCGACGGTCGTTCACCGTCCCGGCCCCGTTCGCAGGCCATCGCACCAGGCTCCGGATCGCAGCGGCGGACTGGGGAGCGTCGGTCTGGCTCGACGGCGAGAAACTGGCGGGAGACCAAGGTACCGGGTATGGGGAGATCGCGGTCGACCTCGGGGAGCTCGAGCCGGGAAGTACGCATCAGCTCACCATCAGGGTGGTGGCACCGCCCGCCGACAACACGTCGCCGTATCCGATGGGCAAACAAAGAATGGGGTCGTTCGAAGACATCGGCGGTATCTGGCAACCGGTCTGGATCGAGCCGGTCGACCGGGTCCAGATCGATGGCTTGCGCGTGATCCCGCAGATCACCTTCCCGGCCGGCTCCACCATTCCGGACGAGGCCAGCATTTCGGTGCAGCTGAGCGTCATCGCCGCCCCGGACGGCAGCACAGCGACGCTGGAGTTGACGGATCCGGCAGGTCGCACCGTCACCCGGGAGACCATGGAGGTTCGCGACGGCGGTGGCCGCATAGCCTTCGCCGTTCCCGATCCGCAGCTGTGGTCGCCGGACGACCCGAACCTGTACCAGTTGAGCGTGTCTGTCGACGCCGGGCAGGAGGGTCGCGACGGTGCCCTGGTCCAGGTCGGCCTGCGCACATTCGACCGCGGTTGGGCTCCGGGACACAGTCCGGACGACACTGATGATCCCAGCCAGCAGTACCAGTACTTCTATCTGAACAATCGGCCTCACTTCGTTCGTGGGGTTTTGGATCAGGGCTATAATCCGTGGGGCATCTACGCATATACCGGTGTTTATCAAGGTCCGGATTTCATCACTGGAAGTGAAGGTGATCCGCAACCGGGATCCATTCGGTTCGACCTCGAAGCGGCCAAACGACTCGGATTCACGATGATCAGGTTGCATCTCAAGATCAGCGATCCGGCGTATTACCATCTGGCTGATCAACTCGGCTTGCTGATCTGGTACGACCTCCCGAACAACCCGTTCGACGCCCTCACCGAGGCCGCCCACCAGCGATGGGAAGCGGTCATGCGGGAGGCGATCGCGCGAGACGCCAACCATCCGTCCATCGTGACCTGGGTGGCGTTCAATGAAGGTTGGGGCATCGGCGGCGGCGGGCCACTGGACCCGGACTCGTTCCCGTGGGTTCTGAAGATGGTCGACCTGATCAAGGAGCTGGACCCGACGCGGCTGGTCGTGGACAATTCCCCGACGGTCGTGCAGGGCCACCTCGAAACAGACATCAATGACTTTCATTGGTACTCGAGCCTCCGTCCGGAATGGAAGGACCTACTCGATGACCAGAATGCACAGGTCTACCCTGGTTCGCAGTGGAACTTCTATCCGTCGTATTCCCAGTCGGGGCAGCCCTGGATGAACTCGGAGTTCGGGAGCGGTCTGAACAATTTCGGCATGCATATCGGCTTGTTTCGTTCGTATCCCAAGATGGCAGGCTATGTTTACACCCAGTTGACCGATCAGGAGCACGAGCGCGGGAAGTCGTTCACGTACTCGCGGCTGCCGAACGAATCCGGGTTCGTCGATCAACGAGGACATGATCGCGGAATCGAGCTGTTCAATCGCGACGTCGCGATCTGTTTGGACAGCAATCCGGCGATTCGCGCTGAACCCGGAGATCAGGTCACGATCAGAGTTTCGATCAGCCACTTCTCCCCCCGTGACCTCGCCGGCTCTAAGCTCTCGTGGAAGATCGTCGGCACCGACGCGCTCGGCGTCGAGCAGCGCACGAAGGTGCACGGATCGCGCACCGTTTCGCCGGCACGGTACGACGTGTCCGATGTCGGCGCGATCGAGGTCACCATGCCGACGAACCTGCGGGTTGCACGGTTGCATGTTTGGCTCTCGAAAGGTCGGGCGACGGTAGCTGAGACGTACCTCGTGATCGACCTGTCCGCTGGCACCCGGCCGGCGGGAATCAAGGGGTCGACCATTTTCGATGTGGCGTCACCGACGGCACAGTCATGGACCGGTGGATTGCACGAGGTGGTCGATGGGTCGGGGACCGTAGGAATGATCACCGGGATCGGAGCCGGTTGGTTCGAGTATCTGGTCGAGGTCCCGGAGACGTGTCGCAACGGCAAGGATCTGACCCTGGTCGTCGAGGCTGCGACGTTCTCTCGAATGCCCACTGAGTTGGAGGGCGGCAGCCAGGCGTTGCAGATGCAACCGGCGCGCAGCTCGGTTACTCGAGGCTCCGCCCCGAACCCTGGCCTGGTTGAGCTGACCGTCGACGGGACCGTGGTCGGGAGTGTACTGCTGCCGGATGATCCCATGGATGCGCGCGGACGCGTCGGGGCTTGGCGCGATCCCGGCCAGATTCGGTACGGTGCAGTTGCCCCGATTACCATCCCCGGGTCGGCAGTGCGGGACAAGGAGTCGGTGCGGCTGCGTCTGTCGAGTCGGGCGGGTCTGGCCCTGTTCGGGCCGGGGACCGGACGCTTCGGCATAGACGCGCAACTCGTGCCGGGCGCCCATGCCGCGCGCCCTCCGTCGACCCGCAGACCGGTCGGGCTCCCGGGGTTCGCCGACCGACCGACCGTCACAGTGGCGGCACCGGACCTGGGACGGGCTAGCACCGGAGTCGCCGTTGTCACGGTCGTCAACCCCAGCCGGCAGGCGATGCGAGACGTCATGGTGGCGCTCTACGCCACAGAATCCCGGCCGGCTACGCCTATCGATGAACCCGAACTGACGATGCTGCGGCCAGGACAGTCGTGGCGCATTCGGTTCGGCGTCGAGGCGGCCGATCGCGGCACGGGCCAAGAGCTTCGGTTGTCGGCGGTCGTTGACGCCACTGCCGGATCACCGCCGCACCGTGTCAGCAATCGTGTCGACGTGTCAGCCAAGATCGGCGGCGAGCTGGATGAGACCACATTTCCCCGCACGAATGTCGATGACGACTTCAGCACCGATACCAGCGGTAACTATGACCTGTGGCTGCCTTATCCGGACCGCGAGGCGATGCCCACCGTGAGCTTCGGCAGCGGTGAACTCTCCGCCAGCGGCGAGCCCCCCTACTTCGTGGTGGCGGCGCACCGGAGCGAAATGATCGGTGATCGAACCTTCACCGCGCTTGAAATCAAGAAGTTCATCGTGCCACGGGTCGCGCAGGACGTGTTCTTCGTCGGCCTGGCCCGCGATGAGGATGATTACGTGATGGCCTGGATGGGCTACGACATGATGACGTGTGGTATCGACGTCCGCGTCTCCGGCCAGCACGAGGGCAACCCGTTCCCGATCCGTCCGGCGCCACAGCCAGGCAATCGGATGGCGCTCGTCACCGAAGGCACCGACGTAAGCCTGTGGCTGGACCGAGGCACCGGGTGGACTCCAGTTGGCGGATTGGACGTCGGCTATCGTCTGAACTTCGCCGACCCGGGCACGCTTCAGCGATATCGCCATGCGGCCGGGCTGCGGGGCGAGGGTGGAAAGCTCGCCATTTCACGATTCACGGGCCGCACCGGCTGAACCACACCCTGCGGAGGCGGGACGACGTCAGGGGCACGTGAGCATCGAACCCGCCGGGGCCAGGGTGGTCGTCACCGTCGAGGTGAGCGATCTTGCGACGCCCTCTGGCCTGGGTGCCCGTTGCAGATGTGTGTTGCGATCCGGTGGCGGCGAAGTGCGCCAGCATGCGGCGTTGGTGATCGGTCACCTTCCGATCGCCGCACCAGCCGCGTGAGCGATGGGAGGTAGGAAATGACAGGAATACCGCACAACAGGCCGAGCCGCAGACACTTCCTCAACGCCGGCGCCGCGGCCGCCGCAGCGCTACTATCGGCACGGCAGACGCGCCGACCGCGCTCTCAGTCGTCGACTGTGGCATTGGAAATCGATTTCTCGAGTATCGAATTCTTCCCACTTTTGAAGTCGAAAATCGGCCTGGCCAGAGCACTTCAAGACGTCAATATCGTGAACAGCCTCCCGCACATGGACGAAATTAGGCCCGCTTTGTTCAACGGGGAATTGCGCTTCCCCGAGACTGATTGGCCATTCTTGAACCCCTACCCGATCGAGGTGTCGGACGATGGGAAGATTGAAGTGCAGGACAATCAGCTGCTGCGGGACTTGCACCAGGGGCTACGGCAGCGCGATATAGAAATAGTGCACCAGTTGATCGGCGCTCCGAAACAGTGGCATCCGTACGACGAGGCCGGGGCGCCGATGAAGTTCCCGGCACCTACGGATCTGGACAAGTCGGCATGGGCAATGAGGTTGTTCACTGAACGATACAATGACACGCCGATCACGTGGACGCTCTGGAACGAACCGAGCCACAATCTCACCGGAGAGCGTGAACCAGAGTCGGTCCAGAGCTTCCTCGACATTTATGAGGCTTACTACAAGGCGATGGCACCAGTCCACGACAAAGCAATCTTCGGGATGGCGAACTTCATACCCTGGGCAACAGTGCCTCTCGAAGCACTGGATGGGAAATCCTATGTCGAGGCGATGATGGACGAGTACCGCACCAGAGAGGAGTCGCATCCGACCCTCTATCGAGATATCGGCCTAGAACGTTTTACGATCAACAACTACGGCCCCCGCGTATGGCAACTCCTGGCCGGTTGCAGAAAAGCTCTGGGCACAAGGATGAACACGCTGCCGTTGACACTCCTTCAGTACGGGCCATTCAATCCCGGCCAAGAGTGGGATGAAAACGCCGGCACCACAACAGAGGCCGTCAAATCCATTCACGCCTTCGACGGGCTCCTGAAGGTGCCCGATCTGGAGACGGTCGCCTTCAGCGGTTGGCTTGGACACATGTTGCAATGGCAGGACGGCCAGGTTCTCGAGCTGCCTCTGTTCAATATGCTGAAACTCTACTCCCGAATGCCGGCCTGGAGAGTAGGCAGCAGTGGCACCTTGCCAAACGGGGTGGGGTGCGTGGCATCCGCTGACCAATACAGAGCATGCGTCATGCTATGGAACGATTCTACCGAACCTTGCACGCTCGATCTGAACCTGATCAACCTCCCGCAGAAGTTCCGTGCCGGCACGACACAAGTGTCCATCTATCGAATCGACGCCAATCACGGAAGCCCCCTCGAAGGGTCGGACAAGAAGTTCGGCCCCACAGAAGTGGCGACGATCAACTCCGACTCCGACAGCCTATCCAGGTCTGTCACGGTCGAGGGCCCGGGCATCACGTACATTGAGGTCGATGGTGGCGAGGGGAACCCCAGTCTCGACCGGAAGGGTCTGCATACGGCAACATTCCTGCGGAAGTACTCATATTCTGACCGGTTCACGGACGACGAAGGAACGATCCAGGTAAGAGATAGCTACGGCGCATACGATGCTGTCAGAGCCACTGCGTACACCGGTGTGAAGAATCGGGTTGGCAGGGGAATCTGCGGAGCGGAGTACGATAACCTTCCGGACAAGCTGAGTGTCGATATCGTCGCTCACAAGATGAGCCCCAAGCCCATCGTACGAGAAAGCATATTCGGCATCCGTGTTGATTACGTGACGAACGGGACGAGCGTCAAAAGCGTGCTATGGCACGGAGATATCTTCAGTGCTGATCGAACGGAGGAACTGCCATGGGGTAAAGGCAGTGCGACGGCCGACGTTCTCATCGAAGCCAGGGCGATCGACAGTAGCTACGCCGGGAACGGGCGTTTGGTGCTGGATCTCAAGAAATACGCTCCGATCAATTGGGTACCAAGTGGCCGCCGTGCCATCATCTCCTTCTGGACGGAATCGACGGGTGAAGGTTCACAGGCCATGTTTTTACTCGAAGAAGTCCCTCGTCCGGAGATTCGCACGCAGGTCCTGGATCAGCTTGCGCTCAGCGACCAGATGCCCGTCAGTTACGACCCCGGTGGCGCCGGGCTGCCTGCCCAGTCCTTCGAGGTCGCCGCAACGTTCGAGAACGCAGGGAGTCCGGACTCTCGAGCGATCCTCATCAAAGACCTGGACCTGCATGTGACGGGAATCCCGGACGGCTGGACGGCTACGTCGCTCGATCGGACACACTTCGGCGCGATTGCGCAAGGAGAATCGGTGACCGCAACGTGAAAAGTTCATCCAGGGACGGCGCTCGGCGACGTCAATCTCGGAGTGGATGCGACGTTCATGGTCGGCGGCGAAAGCTATTCTCTGGTGACCGAGAACACGCTTCACGAGGCTTAGCCCGGATCACGCCTGATCGGCCGCATCGCGGAGCCGAAGCGGGCGACCTCGGCGCCACTGACCGCTCGTCACTGGAGACCCATGCATACTGACCACCGCATCACCTCGATCCAGACTGCCAGGATCGCGACGCACTACCCACGAACGGTGGGGCGCAATGCTCGTCTCCCCAGCCACGGCTCAGGGTTCAGCTCGACGGTCGCCGTTGTCCACACGAACGCCGGCGCCAGCGGATGGGGGATCCTCGGTGGGCCGCTCGACGGTTGCGAGGCCGTCATCGGCCTTCCGCTGGCCGACATCTTCGACCCGTCCGAGGGCGTCACGCACCCGTCCGCGCTTCCCCTCGACTTCGCGCTGCACGACCTGGCCGGCGTGATCCTCGGCAAGCCGGTGCACGCGCTGCTCGGCGGCGACGGCGACCGTCCGGTGACGTGCTACTCGGGAGCGATCTACTTCGACGACCTCGACCCGGTCGACGTCCCGCGAGGCATCGCCGCCGTCCTTGCGAACTGCGCATCTGATTGGGCGGTCGGATACCGTGCGTTCAAGCTGAAAATCGGGCGTGGCTTCCGCTGGATGGACGCCGAGGCGGGCTTCGCCCGCGACGTCGAGGTCACCCGTGCGGTACGCGACGCCTACCCCGACGCTCGTCTCCTCGTAGATGCGAACAACGGATACACACCTGCCGAGACCGTGCGCTACCTACGGGCTGTGTCGGACTGTGATCTGTTCTGGGTGGAAGAGCCGTTCCACGAGGACGCAGCAGGTCTGACCCTGCTCCGCGAGTACCTCGCGTCATCGGGTAGCCGCACGCTCGTGGCGGACGGCGAGTATCAGCCCGATGAAAGGCAGCTCCTCGACCTCGCAGAACAGGGTCTCCTGGACGTCCTCCTCATGGATGTCGTCAGCTACGGGCTGACCGCTTGGCGCCGAATCATGCCCACGCTCCGAGAGCTCGACGTCGCCGCCTCTCCACACGCTTGGGGCATGCCGCTGAAGATGCTGTACGCCGCCAACATCGCCGCTGGCCTCGAGGGCGTGATCACAGTGGAGGGAGTACCAGGCGCTACCGAGGGGGTGGACGCAGGCGCCTATAGCCTCGCCGAGGGCTCGCTCGACGTACCCGATCTTCCCGGTTTCGGGTTGACCTTGACGGCCTCCGTGGCCGAGGCCGATGGCTTCACGCCGACCCTCTGACGAGAAGCTCGATGTGCTGCCTGCCCGGACGGGTCCTGAACACTCGTCGTGGCCGACGCTCTTCTGTCGGCGGGCCACCGTGGTCCGTCCATTCGGGCGCGGGAACCGGCGCTATTCGTTCGGGTGGGTGGCCACGAAGCATCGGCCTACTTGGCGAGCAAGCAAGCGGGCCGGTTCGGGGTTGACCCGACCTGCCGAGTGTTGTGCGAGTATGGCGTGCCGATCGCGCCCGAGTGCCCATGACGCGTTCGAGAAACGCCCGTCGCCGCGGGATGCCCGTGACAAGAAGCGCAAGGGTGGTCATCGCCGACGCGGTCGTACGGAAGCCGCAGCGTGGGCAGAATGAGGAATCCGCAGCGGTAGGTAGCGGTGGTTGCACATTCTTTTCTGCGCTGCAATGCTGAGTCTCGGAGGTGGAATGAACCGTGGTGACCCAGCGGGACGTCGCCAAACTGGCCGGCGTATCGGTCCGGACCGTCTCGAATGTCGTCAACGACTACACGTACGTCGCCGAGGAGACCCGCGCCCGTGTGCGGCAGGCGTTGGATGAGCTCGGCTATCGGCCGAACCTCCTGGCGCGCGGTCTCGCCCGCGGTCGGTCCGGACTCATCGCGCTGGTCCTCCCTCTCGACGTCCCTTACTTCTATGAGCTTTCGGAGTACGTCGTCGTCGAGGCCGAGCGTCGCGGCTACACGATCCTCATCGACCGGACGGACGGGCAGGCCACCCGGGAGCGTGCCCTCGTCAGCCGCACCGACCGCTCCGCCATCTTCGACGGCATCATTTTCAGCCCGATCGGCCTGGGCGGGCCCGAGCTGCGTTATCGGACCGCCGACACACCCGTCGTGCTGCTTGGGGAAAAGCCGGTCGGGGCGTCTCTTGATCGCGTCCAGGTTGACGATGTAGCAGCTGCCGAAGCTGCCACGTCACATTTGATCGGGCTCGGTCGGCACCGGATCGCCGCCGTAGGACAACCAGTCAAGGCGCGGAGCCAGACAGCCCAGCACCGCACCCTCGGATACCAACGCGCCCTGCAGGCTGCCGGTCACGAGTTCGATCCAGACCTGGTGGCGACGGTGACAGATTTCCATCGCGCGGACGGTGCCCTGGCGATGACCCGACTGCTGGAAGCACGTCGGCCGCCGGACGCAGTCTTCTGCTACAACGACCTGATGGCCCTCGGGGCACTCCGCACCCTGCTGTCCAAGGGCTACCGAGTACCCGAGGACGTCGCAGTGGCGGGATTCGACGACATCGAGGACGGGCGCTACAGCACACCGACCCTCACTACGGTCGCGCCCGACAAACAACAGATCGCCAGCCAGGCGATGGATCTACTCATCCGCCGACTCGACGGCGACGCCGGACCGCCCAAGACAGCCCGGGCCGGCTGGCAACTGATGCCCAGAGAGAGCACGTCGATTCGATCCAACCCAGGTCATTCATTGTGATGTCTCAGAACATCCCCTGAAGCGCACCAGGTTTGATGCCGCATCTTTCTGAGTTGGAATGATGAAAGTCATGCCGGGAGCGGCGCTGAACCCGGCGACCACGATACGGACATCGGTCCGAATGACCAACGTCACGAGATCGTTACCGAGGCGCGCGAGCACCCCGCACAGATCAGATCTCCAAGATCGTCCCACGGACGTCCCACGGAACGGGAACCGAAACGGTGAGGAGGTGATCGAAACAGCTTTGACCTGGGTGGGCGATACTGGAATCGAACCAGTGACCTCTTCGGTGTGAACCATGGCCGACCAAGTGTCCTACCTGCGGAAACAACATTTCCGCAGGTAGGACAGGCCCGTTCGGGACCGTTGACAACCATTCCGAGCCATTCAGACGTGGAATAGCTCCCAGCCTGCTCCCGACCTGTGCTCCCCGCAGGCTGTCTCCCGTCGACCAGTCAGAGACCGATGTCTCAGCCCGCCTCGTGTTCCTGCTGGTTCTGAGACCTCGCCTGAGTCCGACAGGCGCTGATCTCAGGTGGGATCTCTTGTCCTCGACCGTCCGCCCTGCACGGCGTGCACCCGCCACCTAAACCGCGGTCACGGTCGCTGACACCACCCGGTGCGCGCTCTGCGTGGACAAACACGGGCAGCCCGTGGCGAACGGCTCGCCCGGTTCGAGTCCCCTCAGTTGGTCCTGGTGGGCGGCGGCACGCCGTTCTTCACCGCGCTGGCCAGCTGGGTAAATCTCCCATCTCGTGGAAACGCGGACATCTCGCCCGCCGCGCCACTCGTGGATCTACTGGCTCGGGTGTGAGCTCGGGTACTGGAGCTGCGGCGCTCCTGTGTTAGGCCATCTCCGGAACATGGAGGTGCGCGAACACAATCTCCATCTCCTCGATGTTGTCGATTGTCGCGCCCAGTTCGTCGGCGACCCGCTGGCGAATGCCCTGGGCCGCGTCGCGGCTGGCCTCCAGGGCCTCCCGGCTGTCGAAGGCGGCGGTCCCGACCACGCGGCCGGCATCGCGATCGATCATCAGGCTGGAACTGCAGAAGCCGGCCATCTCCTGAAGGCGCGGGAGGACTGCCAGCTTGTATGTGTCGATCGCGCGATCGGCCGTCTCGGGATCGCCGCTGAGCCAAGTGAGGCGTGCGCAGGCGCCTTCGGGTGTGGCATGGTCGCGGTGCACCACTGCCACCTCCCACTGGTGCACCTCGCTGCCGGTGGCGCCCAGGCTCCGCTCCGCACGGTTCCGCAGCGGCACCACCGACTCGGCGCTCTGCCGCATCGCATCCTCGGAGTGCCACGCGGTTGTGGCGATGCAACGACCGGAGCCGCGGTTCACGAGCAGCGACATCCCGGCACATCCGTCTATCCCGGACACTGCGGGAAAGATATCGTCACGAACAATGGCGATGCCGTCGTCAATCTTGGCGGGATCGGCTTGCACTTCAGTGGTACGCACGAACATGACGCGCTCCCATCTGTTCGCCGCAGCGTCCCCGTGGCGCTGCCTCTAACCACGCTCCATCTCTCGAGCACCCGAGTCAAGAGGGGGCAGCGTCGGAGAATCGGGCTCGTCGTCCAAGTTGGCTAGCGCCGGACTTTCCTGTCAGCGCTCCCCCGGTTCTCGACAGACTCGAGTCGAGCGTCCTGGCTCGATCGGTCTAGGTCTCGAAATGATCGCTGCCGCAACTGCCGGCCTCTTCGACGCGACCCTGCACTACCTCTGGGACGACCTGTCAGCTAGCTTCGGCGACGGTCGTCGGCGTCGATCTCAAGTTGCGCCGCCACTCGAAGATCCCGGCGATCAGGAGGTTGCCCCTGGGTGGGTGGATGAAGGGCTGCGGGCCGCCGTCAGGGCGGCGTTGCCATTCGTAATAGCCGCTGGCTGGGATGATGCAGCGGCGACGGGCGAGCGGGCCACGGTAGGCGGTTTGGCGTGCGCGGTTTCTAGCCGAGCGTTGATCATCTTCGCGCCGCCGGTGATGTCTTAGGACCAGGACGGGATGAGTCCCCAGCGGGCCGCGTGGATCTGTCGTCTCCTGTGGGCTGGCTGGTCGGTACGTTCCAGCACGATCGGGATGCGGTCGGTGGGCGCGACGTTGAACGACGGCCGCAGATCAAGCACGTCGCCGGCGACGGCGTCGAACTCGTCGACCAGGTCATCGATGGACACGTCGACGACGTATCGTCCACACACGACCCCGAACCTGCCCTCAGCTGGTCACGTGTTGGCGGATGACGGCGCGCGCTGGCTTGTCGGTCCGGAGGCCCTTGTAGGCGGGGTGGCGGAGAGCACCGACCTGGGTCCACTCGGCGAAGGCGACGTCGCAGACCAGCTGCGGCGTGACGAAGCGGCAGCTGGGCTTGTCCGGTTGCGCGCCGACGAAGGGGCGTCCCGGTGGCGAGCGGCGCGAGGAGTTGCCCTAGTCGACGCCGTTCGGCGACTGTGAATCCGGTGCCGACCCTTCCGGCGTAGCGCAGCTCACCATCACGGTCGTAGCAGCCGACGGCGAGAGCCCCGAGAGAGCCAGACAGGCCGCCTTCGCCGGGGAACCAGCCGCCGATGACAACCTCTTGCCTATTGACGTTCTTGATCTTCAGCCAGTCTCGGTTGCGACGGCCGGCGTCGTACCGGCTGCCGAACCTCTTCGCGATGACGCCTTCCAAGCGCTGGGCTTTCGTCGCGGCGACCATCGCCTGGCCCTGGCCGCGCACATAGGCGGGGACTTGCCAGCCCGCTCCCCCAGCCTCCGGCAGGAGCTGCCCGAGCTCGGCCCGTCGCTGCTCGTACGACATGCCCAGCAGCGACCGGCCGTCGAGATACAGCAGATCCAAACGACGTACACCGCCGGAACGACATTCCCGGGGTCTGTATCAACCCGGGACTGCTTGAACAACGGCGGGGAGTCAGTCAGCCGTGGCGGGGATGCGGCTGGTTCGGAACGCCAGGCTGATGGTCCAAGCGCTCCCGGCCAGGGCCACTGCGGCAGCAACGCCGAACATCCACGGGATCCCGGCGCTGTCGGCCACCAGGCCCAGCAGGATGGGGCCGCCACCGAGTCCGAGGTCCAGGAAGGCGCTGACGGTTCCCGAGGCGGCGCCTCGCTCCGAGGATGAGACCGTGGCGAAGACCGCGGAGAAGAAGGCGGGCGTGCTGAACGAGACGCCCAGGGCCGTCACGGCCGTCCCGATAGTCATGCCCACCGGGGTAGTCCACGTCGCCGTCAGGGCGAGACCAACGGCGATCGCGACCAATGCCGCCGCGCCGAGAGGCAGTGGAGACAGCCGGTCTGGCACCTTGGCGAAGGCGATGCGACAGGTCACCACGACGATGCCGTAGACGAACAGCGGGACGCTCGTGCTTCCCAGCCCGACCGCGTCGGCGTGCAGCGAGGCGAAGGCCAGGAAGCCGCCCATCGCGACCACGGAGGTGAAGAACCCCACGGCGGGTGGAAGCGCCTCCCGGTGGATCAGAGGTGGTCTCGCTCCGTCGGTTCTCCGCCGTGGCGTCCCTGTCTCGCCGATCCCGTACACCACGGCGGCCGCCAGCACCGCGAGGGCGCCTGCCGCCAGCCAGGCCGCGGTGAAGCTCAGGGTCGTGACCAAGACCTCGCCGAGGGGCGGACCGAGAGCAAGGCCGAGATAGAGCCCGAGCGAGTTGTAGCTGAGTGCCTCACCCAGGCGACTGGCCGGCGCGAGGTCGGCCAGTGCGGCGAACGACGCGACGAAGAATGCGGCCTCCGCGACGCCCAACAGCAGACGGAGCGCGACGACGACGGCGAGACTGTCGACGAAGGCGGTCAGCAGCATGGCGAGCGCACACAGCAGGGCACCCCCGACGAGAAGCGGCCTCCGTCCGACCGTGTCCGAGAGCCGTCCGGCGTAGGGACGCAGCACCAGCGCGGTGACCGCGAAGGCGCCGAACGCGACGCCGGCGCCCGCCTTGTCCGAGCCGACCGGGCCGGTGACGTAGAACGGAAGCGCATAGATCGCGACGCCCGCGGCGGTGAAGTAGGCGAGGTCGCCGAGCGCCAGCCTGACGAAGGCCGGTGTGAGCAGCCGGTCAGGCGTGTCGTGAGGCACGTCTGCGGTCGACGTCCGTGGTGTGGCCATGAGGCCCAGCCTGCGGCGCGACGCCGTCCGGAGGATGGGTAGACCTACCCAAATTTGTCGATGAGTCCGTGCTCCATGGCGAACAGCGCGGCCCCTGCACGTGAAGCGGCTCCGATCTTCGTGTAGATGTCCTGCACGTGGTGCTCCGCCGTGCGCGGTGAGATCGTGAGGCGACGGGCGATGTCGCGGTTGGACAGCCCAATTGACACCAGGCGAAGCACCTCCACCTGCCGAGGCGTGAGCCCGCTGGGCAGCGACCGACGCACTCCGCGCGAGAACCCCGTTGCTCGTAACACTCCTGCCACGGCCTCGCCGTCCAGGCGACCAGCCCTGGCGTCTTCCTGCAACCGCTCGGCCGCCCGGACCTCTGACAAGGGCGGTCGGTGCGGGCGTCCCTCGACGAGGCGGCGGTAGGCATCGGCCGCCGCGAGCACTCGAGACGGCATGGTCAATTGCGCCGCGCCGAGTCCCCGGTGGTAGCCACTGCCGTCGCAGCGCTCGTGGTGCTGTCCGGCCAACCTCGTGACCTCGCTCAGATGAGGTATCCGCGAAAGGATCCGCTCGCTGTGATACGGGTGGAGACGTGCCTGGTCGAGCTCGGTCTGATTCAGCCGGGGCTTGTCCCAGATGCGGCTCGAAACCCCCACCCGGCCGAGGTCGTGCAAGTACCCGGCGATCCGCACGGTCTGAACCTGCTCGTCCAGTCCCATGCCGAGGGCCGCAGCGGCAGCCAGATCGGCCACGCCGGTGGAGTGCCCGTGCAGCCAGGGACTCTTCAAGTCGACGAGGTTTCCGAAGGTCCGGGCCACCGCCTCGAGCTCCACGTCGTCGACGAGCCGGACCGGGTCCGGCTCCGCGTCCAGCACGCACTGGTAGGCATCGATGTCCTCCAGCCCGCCGAGGAACTCCCGCGACTGGCTCAAGAAGGCCTCGGCAAGCTCGGGATCCACGTACGTGCCCGCGCGGCGGCGTACCTGAGCGACCGCCACGTCGTCACCGGCATGGAGCGCGAACATGACCGCGACCGACGCGACCTGCATGACGCGGGCGCACAGCGGGATCGCCTGCCCGGCGACCGCAGGCATGCCTTTGCCGTTCCACATCGCCAGGGCGTGAAAGAGGCCGTCCTGCACCGAGGCGGGCAGTCCGAGCTGCCGGGACGCGTCGCGGGCTACCTCGCAGGTCGCTGTTGGCCCATCCGTGTTCATCCTCCTCCCGGCGATCACAGTCTTGCTCAGGACTCGCGCCCGGGAGGCCTCGGTCGTCTCCGCCAGCCCCGAGACCCACGTTCGCCAGACATCCATCGGCTGCGAGAAGTCGGTGAGAAACGCCAAGCGCGTCGCGGTGATGTCGTCGCCCCAGGCTCCTGCATTCTCGTGCGAGTGCGCCGTGCAACCCAGATGCTGCAGCAGGGCGGTGTAGAGGACGTCTCTGACGACCGCGTCGTCGCAGCCGAGCGCCCGCGCGAGGCGTGTCGCGACGAAAGCTCGTTTCAGCGACTCCTCGAGGGGCGCTCGCGTACCCAGGTCGGTCGCGACCGACAGACCGCCGAGGAGGCCCAACAAGCGGAACACATCACCAACGGTGCCACAGCGGCACGGCTACCCGATGCACATGGTGCACGTCCGGCACGAGCCGTTGCCGTGTCGCACGTGGTCAAACGCTTTCGGCTGACCCGTGGGGTCAGGTCGGCGGGATGTTGGCGTTGTGACGGAAGACGTTCGCCGGGTCGTATCTCGTCTTGATGGCCACGAGGCGATCCCATTGCTCGCTGCTGTAGGCGCCGGTACGCACTCGGCTCGATGTGTCGTCGCTGGTGAAGTTCACGTAGACGCCGACGCTATGGGGCTCGAGTGCCGTGAAGAAGTCACGCACCCAGCCGATGTGGCGCTCCGGCTCCGGGTCGTCCGGGAGCCATCCCGCGGTGATGTCGATGCCGGCGTTGATCACGACCGCCAGGCCCAGGTTTAGGCCGCCGAGAAGCATGAGCGGGCACCCCACTTCAGGTTCTCTGGCTGGCGGACCCAGCGGAGCAGGCGGTTCGTTGCCGAGGCGCGGTGGATCGCGGCGGCCAGCGCAAAGCTCGCTAGGACGATGATCTGCAGCACGGCGTCTCCCTCCACTCAGTGCTTGGTCCTTCGGGCCTGACCCGCGCGAGCCGCTGTGTCATGCCGAGATCCGCCATCTGTGGATAACTGCGGGTTGATTCATCTGATGTGGATAAGTCGTCGTGCGAATCCCCCGATGACGCCGGCCATGGTCATCGATCGAGTGGAGGGGACGCCCGTGGTGCGCTGGCGATGCGGCCGGCTGGGTTCGGGAGCTGATCGCGCGTGCGTTCCGAATAGCGGTGGCGGCGCGCTGGTGGTCCAGGCGTTCGAGGTCGGTGGCGGGGACCGGGGTAACGGCGTCGCGGCCGTCGATTTGGTAGCAGTCCCGGTATGCCGCGACGGTGCGGACCTGGCTAGCCCATGCCGCGTACCGATCCGGCTGGCGAGGCGGCGGACCGCACCCGCGAAGCCACTCGCGTCCGCCATGCAAGTCTTCTCGGTCTGTAGTTGCCCCTTCGATCAGCCGGAGCTCCACGCACACCTGACCTCCGTCGAGACGTCCGAGGCCAGGACGAGGTGAGCGACGGGCATGGAGATCCGCAGTCCCTTTCGGAATTCATCGCGTCAAGTCCCCAGTTATCCGCCACCGAGCGGGGAGATTCCCGGTTTTACGCGCGCATCGGCCAGGAGCACTATCGCCGCATGGAGGACGGATCAGTGGCCCGTCCGCAGACAATGTTTCACCATGTCGTGATCATCGGCCGAGCTGCTGTCCGCGCCCACGCGGCATTCAGACGTGGCGATCGGTTCATAGCCGAAGGCGAGATCCGCGACCAGCCCTTGGGTGACGTCTTCATCGCACGGCGGATCGGCCACGACGCAGCCCGGACCTCTTACGTAGTCCAGCGCCCGGCGGCAGCCCTCCACGCCTGCAGGCATCGCAGCGCGCTACTACCCGTCACGAGGGCGCCACCGAGCGACCTTGAGGGCTGCCGTGACGTCCCTGGGTTTCCCGCGTCGCAGTGTCGACCGCACGGCCGTACAGCTGTACACACCCGACGAAGCGGCGGACCTGCTCCGGTGCAAGGCCTCGTGGCTCAAGGAGCAAGCACGGTTGCGTCGCATCCCGTTCACGCTCGTAGCCGGTGCTTACCGGTTCACGGTCGATCACTTGATCCAAATCATCGAGAACAACGAGCATCTGCCGGTTCCCGAACAGGCGGTCTCGACGTCGCGGTTCACGAGGACGACCGACCAGCACAACCCGGCTCGAGCCCTGAGGTCCCGTCGCCCTCGGCCACGCGATCCGATCTAGAATCGACGCAGCGGCAGTCATGTCCGGCGACGCTTTCTGCGGCCGTCTCCCCCACCACCGGGTCAAGTCCAGTCCATCACCTGTCGCGCCATGCAAGCGGCAGATGGAGGACGCAGCTGTGGGCTACGCGGAGAAGCGGCGCGGTTACTACCTTGCCCGATACCGGGTCGGCGAGAAGATGATGACCGTCAAGGACGAGCACGGTGCGACGATCCGGTACGCCACCAAACCCGCAGCCAAGGCGGCGGCCGTGTCGGAGCAAGCCAAAGTCCAGCTCGGGACATGGCGCGACCCCACCGGCGGCCAGACGTCTTTCGGCGACTGGGTGAACATCTGGTATGAGCGCCAAGACCTGGCGCCGTCGACGATGCAGAACTACAAGCATCACATCGAGGAGCATCTTTCCCCCACGTTCGAGGAGATGGCGCTGGCTCAGATCTTTGGGGCCGACGTCGACGAATGCGAGCGGAAGGAGGGGGCTGCTGGATACAGCGTCTTCTCGGTGCGAACGTGGCGAACCACGCTCTCGACGGTCTGGCCGACGCCGTTGTCGAGGGATTGATCGCGGCTAACCCGGCCGTCAAGTGACGAGGGCGGGGTAGGCGAGCCGGCCGCTCGCGCCGACGCAGGCCGGAGAAGGTCACGACGAACGCGGTCGAAGCTCTGCTACTCGCTGAACAGGCGGCGATCCTGACCGGCCGCGATGCGGAGTTCGTGATGATCATGGTCAAGTACTGGACGGGGCTCCGCTGGGGCGAGGTTGTCGGACTCGAGACCGAGTTCGTTCGTACGACCCGAGCGGATCCGCGTCGAGTGGCAGCTGTGGGAGGACGACGGCGGCGCGCATCATCGCCTGCCACCGAAGGACGACTCGTACCCCGACGTCGACATCCCGGACTTGCTGTCACGAGTGATCACCCGCCACCTGGCCGAGGTCAAACCGGCGCCTTGTCAGTGTCACGGACTGCGCCACGTGTTCTCGGGCCAGAAGAGCCCTCACGCGCGTCGGTCCGCATTCAGCGACTGGATCTTCGACCGCGCCGCAACCGGGTGGTTCCCTCGCGTGGCCGGCGGCTCCCGAAGCGTCCGGTATCGGTCGACGCGGAACCGTGGCCAGGCCGGGTTCTTCGCGGCCGTGGCAACGCCGATCGCGCGACCGCGTGCTGACTCCCCATCGCACCAGGACTGACACCCCACAGCCTGCGACACTGCCACAAAACGCTGATGACCGAACTGCGCACGCCGGAGATCTTCTCGCACGAACGCCTCGGACACATGCTCGCCGGCATCGGCGGGATCTACTCCCACGTCACTCCGGCCATGCGTCAGGAGCTCATGGACGGGCTGACCGAACGCTGGACCGACGCGTTGGACGTCCGCCTGGCGATGAACCGCCGCTCGCCGGTCGCGATTCTCGACGACCTGATGCGTGAGCATCACGAGAACGCCGGCGAACGCACCGATGGCTTGGATATCAGACGGATATCGGCCGGCTCGAAGAGCCGGTTTACGGCGAAACGTCCGCAGCCCACCGGAGCGCGATGAGCCCAGCTCGCCGAAGATCGTCAAGGATTCCGCACACAGAATGCCCACAGACGACGATTTGATCTTCGCTCGTGGAGGCGGAAACAGCCTCTGACCTGGGTGGGCGATACTGGGATCGAACCAGTGACCTCTTCGGTGCGAACGACGAACCCACACCGCCGCGACCTCAGTGGATTCGCATCAGCGCAGCTCAGGTCCCGTTGCCACTCAACGCCGCCGCCGGGTTCGGCCAGCCGCTCGACCAACAGCCGCTCGGTCTCGCCCCTGGGCCAGGATCAGCGGTGCGGGAAAAGGACCCTGCCCACGCAACGAAACCGTCGCCAGCAGCCGGGCGCGCTAGAGCTGACCGTCGGGGAACTGCTCCCGGACCTCGCACGACCAGGGCGGTCTTGCCGACCCCGGCCGTGCCGACCACGGCTGCGATCGGCACGGGAGCGTCGCCCGTGAGCAGGCGGTCCAGCTCGGCGGGTTCCGCGTCGCGGTCGACGAAGCCGCGTGTGGCCGCCGGCAGCTGGGAGCACGCCCGCGGACACCCGCTCGTTGGCGCGTGCCAGCAGCACTCCGAGCAGGACGTGTTGCAGTCGCCCCGCGATGGTCGCGGTTCTCCCATCCCGCCGAGCCTCGATGGGGCCGAGCACCTGGAACTCCACACCGGGCACCGTATCGTCAGGTCGCCACGACGACGCTACCTCGCCCGTCGCCGGTCTCCACCTACGAAGAGCCACCAGACAACGCCCGCGTTGCCCGGCAGCCCATTCGGGGTCATCCCTCGATCGTGACGCCCTTGGTGGACAGCACCGACCCGAAGGGCCAGAGCTCAAGGTTCTTCACGCGCGGCTTGACCAAGAGGTTGTATCCGCCCCACAGCACCGGGATCTCCCCGAATGCTTCGTCACGCGCGATCGCGCACTCCACCAGCTTCGCCTCCTTGGCCTGCGGGTCGGTCAGAGCAAGCGCCTCTCGCGCCAGCTCGATCGCCCGCTGGGCCGCTGGATAGCGGTTCGCGTCCAGGACATCGAGAATCTGCTGCACCGGAGCGCCGGCAGCCTCGGCGTTCAGGACCTCTTGGGCGACGTCCGGCGGCACGAGATTCAGCCCCACGATGCCCGCTGTCGCTGCCGAGGGCACGATGCGCTGCGCAGCGATTTGCAGCGACGACACCGACACATTGATGGCGTAGAAGCCGGAGTAGCCCTCCGGATGGAGTTCGTGCCGCTTCTCCATGTACAGACCGCGTTCGACATTGTCGATGGTGACGTCGATGCCCAGGTTGTCGCGCCACATTTGTGCGGTCGCCTCGACCCACGGGCTGGACTGGTAGTCGAGCACCGTGATGGTGGGCATGCCGTCGCCGTCAGGATATCCAGCGTCGGCAAGCAGCGAGCGGGCAGCGTCGACGTCGTATTCCACGCCCGGAACCTGTTCGCCGCCGGGCACGGAGTCCGGGATCATGGAAGTGCCCGGCTCGCCGGGTCGTCCCACTTCGGCCACGGCCTCACGATCGATGGCCAGCGCCAAGGCTTTGCGCACACGGACATCGTTGAGCCTGGTGTCGCGGCTGTTCATGACGACGAGCTGGCGGATCTGGTTCATCGGTGACGTGACGAGCTCGTCACCGACATCAGAGGTGGTGACGGCCTCGAGGTCGTCCTCGATGCGGCCGGTGATGTCGATGTCGTCGTTCTCGTACGAGAGCAGGTCGGCCGTCGTGCCGCCGTCGTTGAACAAGATCTCCCAGCGGGAGAGGTGATAGCTGTCCTTGTCCCAGTACTGATCGTTGGGCAGCAGAACCGCACCCTGGTTGATCCGGAAGTCACCCAGCACGTAGGCACCGTTGCTGACCCAGACGTCCGGGTCGAGCCAGCCCTGGCCACCGACCTCTTCCATGGTGGCTGGGTGCAGCGGAAGGCACTGGAAGTTGGCGAGCTCGATCAGGAAATTCTCGTTCGGAGCCTCGAGGGTTATCTCGAGCGTTGTGTCGTCATGGGCCTTGACGCCCACGGTCGAGAAGTCGTCGGTCTCGCCGCCCAGGTACGATTCCGCGCCGACGACGCGCATGACGCTGTGGTTGTACGAGGGCGCTTGCTCGCCGCTGGTACCAGGCGTGAGCAGGCGCTTCCAGTTCCACTCGAAGTCGTGTGCGGTCACGGGGTCGCCGTTCGACCATTTCGCGTTGCGGCGCAGATGGAATGTGAACGTCAGCAGGTCGTCGGAGATCTCCCATTCCGCGGCGACGCCGGGCAATACCTGGTAGTGGTCAACGGGGTCATGGACGACGAGGCCCTCCCACAGCCCGGTCATGATGATCTGTCCGTTGGATGCGTTGCCGGCGATGGCAGGGTCGAGGGTGGAGATGGGCACCATCGAGAGGCGCAACGTGCCGCCTTCCTGATCTCCGTTGCCTCCGATCTCGCCGTCGCTGTTGTCGCTGAAACCGCAGGCGCTCGCGCCGGTGGCCGCCGCGAGCGTGGCCGCGAGGAAGGTGCGGCGCTTGATCGTTGGGGTCATGGCCGGTTCTCCTTTGGTGGTTCGCGGACCCAGTGCCGGGGCGAGGGCTCGACGATCTCCTCGGTGGCGTTGTCGTCCTGCTGTCCCTACCGTCAGGGCCGGGGTTGCCTCCCGGCGTTCTCACTGGATGCGAGCTTCGGCATGGCGTCGCCCCAGGCGAGCCACAGTTGCTGGTACGAGTGCTTCGACGACGGCAGTGATCTTCTCGCCCATGTGCTCGTATCCGCGCGGCCCCGGATGCAGGCCGTCCCACAGCAGCCCGCTGTCGTCCGGGCCCAGGACCTCCAGGCCGCTCAGCACCCGCAGGTCGTTGTCACCATGTCGCCGAAGGACGGCGACCGCCTCGTGGACCAGTTCGCGGATCTGAGCCAGAGACATTCCCGACTCCCCCGTCACCTCTTCGCGATCCGGAGACGCGATCGGCGAGATCACCAAGATCGGCACCCGCGGATGACCGTCCCGGATCGTGGTGAGGAGGCCGAGCACGGCGGGCAGAAACGAGCGCTCGTTGAACACCCCGCTGCCGTAGACATTGATGCCCAAGCAGGTGATGATCACGTCGGCGGGCAGGTCCCTGATCAGACGCGCGACCATGGGATCGAGCTTGCACTCACCCCCGAACCCGAGACCCGTGAGCTCCATGCCCAGCCCGCGGGCAACGATCGCCGGCCAGGTCCGAGTTGGCGACGCAGCCGCCGCGCACTGGCTGATGGAGCTGCCGTAGACGACCAGCCTCGGCCGAGAGGCCGGATTCGCCGGCGACAGCTCGGCGTCGTCGTCGATACACAGCGTCGCCAGCCGCAGTTCGTCGGTCGTGGGTAGCCAGAGCTCGACTGCCTTCTCCCCCGGCGGCATCACGCCAGAGCGGAACGTCCCGTCTCGCTGCACATCGATGGTCTCAGCCAGGGCTCCGTCCACGACGACGTCTACAACGCGTCGCTCGCCGGCCTGACCTGGTAGCGCGCGGCCACCGATAACGACCGAGTTCGTCTGGACCACGAGCCGGACGCCTGCGGGAATCGCCGCTCGTTGGCGAAGCCGGGCGCCGGGGAACAGATCAAGGTCCCGGTAAGGCAACCGCCACGGCCGCGACCAGTCAGGCGTGTGCTCCACGTCAATGGCGCCCAGCCAGGTCAGGCTCGGATCAGCGGGCGAGATGGTCCGCATGGAGGACCTCCGTCATCTGCTCGAACGAGGGCGCGTTGTTCCAGGCGTCGGCCCATCCGTCGTCGCCGACACCTGCGAAGACTGCGGTGCAGAGCCAATGCTCACCGACGTCGTGGGCTCCTCGAAGGACTGGCAGGCTGGTGCGCGGACGGAGCACGTTGGTATTAGGAAACACTCGAAGCACCTCACCGGCACGGAGGTCACCACACGCAACGTCGCGGACATCGCGCAGGCCGCTGACCATGGTCGACCCGGCGCAGAATGCCTGGCCACGTTCCACCCGCGCATGAGCTCCTGACAGCTCAGCGGCCTGGAGATCGACCGCGAACCCGCCCTCGGCGCTGACGATGCGTCGACCGCTGGCGATTCGATGCACCCGGGCGTGCCACAACCCGTGAAACCACAGCCAGGTCTCGATCTCGACGTCGTGCCACGGCCGCCAGCGCGACCAGAGCACATCGCCGTCCAACCGGGCGTCCTCGAGTTCCGCGCGAACGCGCCAATGGGTCTCGTCCTCGGAGAGCGCCAGCATGCTGTCGGGAGCGACCTGATCCAGCCCACGGTCACCCGCGGGCACGCTGAATCCGAATGCTGTCGAATATGCGAACTTGGCGTACTTGGCCGCGCCGTGCCGTACCGCCACATGCTGCTGGCCGCTGACCAGAGCCGTCACGTGTCCCGAAGGCTCATCCATCGAGACGAGCATGCCCGCATGCGGCTGTTTCGATGTCCCGGCCACTGCCGGCGAGTCCGACTCCGCGGCCAGCCAGAACGGGTGATCCGCAGTCAGGGCGAGGGGCAGGAACGCTTTCAGCGACCAGTAGGGAGAGCCCGGAGCGTTGTACTGCTCCGCGATCGTGAGGTTCGGGTATGCGTAGCCAATAGAGAGCAGACCCGCCTCGTCGAACATCGGCTGCCGCGCCCACCAGCGCAGCTGGCGCAGGAGGAGGCCCTTGATCTGACCCCACGGCAAGGCTTCGACCCCGGCAAATGCCAGCGCGCCCCAGAACGCACCCTGGGCAAACCGATAGGTCAGGCTGCGCCCGAACGGCAGCGCCGAGCCATCACGGGCGAACCACCGCAGGAAATCACCGGCGAATGTCGCCGCCCGTTCTCGAAAACGATCGCACCGTCGCGGATCGTGATCGGCTGCCAGGCGCGCGTACAACAGCCCATAGAAATGCATGGCCCAAGGGACGTAGTAGTCGCGCCGCGCGGTGGGTCCGTCGGCATACCACCCATCGCCGAGGTAGAACCTCTCCAGCCGGTTCAGTGCCTGTGTTTGGCCCTCGGCGTCGAACCCGGGCGTGTCCACCAGGCGCAGCGCCTCGTTGACGATCACTTTGAAGAACAGCCAGTTGTTGTCGTTGACGGCCACGTCGTTGATGCGAGCCAGCCACCGGCTCAGATTCTGCTGGTCGCAGGTGGTCAAGGGCTCCCACACCCGGTCGGGGACCAGCGCGATCGCCACCGCGATCGCCGCCATCTCCACCAGCCGCTGGTCGTTGTCGCCGGCCGGACCCCAGTACTCCGGGTGATTCGGATCCGTGCCCGACGACAGCCCGTGCAAGTAGGGCTGCCAGTCGACGTTTCCGCCACCGGCGGCCAGCGGCGCGAGCCCCCACAGCGGTCGCGCGAATCCCTCCAGCTCGGCCACCCCGGGCGCGTACTGGGCGCCCGCGCCGCCCAGCCGCGCGCGACCAGAGCCGGGGACGAACCTCGCCAGGACCGGCTCGCACAGGGCGGTGACCGCTCGCTGCGCGTCGCCGCGCGACCCCAGGTCATTGCCGGTCAGCGGGTTGGTCACGACGCGGCAGCGATCGAAATGCGATAGGAGAGTTCGTCGACGGCGGAGAACCGCATGGTGCCCAGCCGCTTCGCGCCCGCTAGCGGATCGGCCTCGCGCAAGTCCACCTGCTCGAAGATGAACGCGTGCGGCGGGCCGGTGTGGATCGTCGTCGATGAGATCGGGAAGCTGGGACGCCCGGCTCCGGGCGCCTCCACCCTGAGCTCGACGCCATCTCGACGCAGCACAAACAGGCCGGGCTCGCGCACGACGTCGTCGACGTCCGGGTAGAACACGATCGGAAAGTCCTCGGTGAACTCGCCGGCATAGGACGTGGTGACCAGGATCTCGTCGTCGTGGAACTCCACGGACTTCGTGTTGCCGCTGCCGAGCGAATACGTGATCAGCAAGTCGCCGGTCGGCAGGTCACGATTGGTGTGCGCCCACGGCGCTACCGGATTGCCGTCAACGAAAAACCGTGGCGTGCTCGTGCCCGCTTCCTCGCGGCTCGCCCCGCCGGCACGCGTTCCCCATGTGCCGGAGCTCTGCCAGTCCGACTGCGTCTGCATCACGGTCCCCAGCACCGGATGCCACAGCACACCGAGGCCGAGCCGCTGCTGAGCGTGCGTCCGTCGACCGGAGTTGAAGGCGGCGTAGTAGGTCGGACGCCGGACATAGGTCATGTGTATCGCGAGCTTGGAGTCCACTCGTTGATGAATGAAGGACTGCCGTGCGACGTATGGCAGGAGCTGGATCGCCTGCTGCCGCTGCTGATCGGTCGGGTACCAGCGGTCGTGGTCCCGGTGCATGAACGTGTACGGGCTGAATCCGAACTGTTCGCCTACGCGGAGTGGCCCGACCTCCGGCCAGGCCTGGTCCAGGCCCGCGCGCGTCCGCGCCCGCTGCTCCGCGAGCTCACGGCTGCTCGGGGCGAACGCCCGGGCCAGCGGGATCTCCTGCGCCTCGGGATGCGCGACGTGGTCGACGTATCGCCGCGTCGACCGGGTCTCGACGGCGCTGTTGAGGATGAACCCGCGACCCTCGGGCTCGACGAGTACGTTGTAGCTCAACAGGTCCAGCCACCGCTCCAGCATCGTTCGCAGCACACCGAGTTGTCGTCGGCCACGCGCTCGCTGGAGGAGGTAGTGCCGGGTCATCCGCTCGTTGCTTCGGTGCGTCCCGAACGTGTAGTTCCAGTCCACGTAATGCTCTTCTGGGTAGGCGCCGCTCGCGGTCTGGAAGTGATCCGGGCTGTCGTCGAGACGCTTGACGAACAGCTCCTCGATCTCATCGTCGTCACGCAGGTGCAGGTAGGCGGCCGCACCGGCCCAGATGCAGGTCCACTGGTTCGGGAACTGCACCGCGAAGTGATACCACTCCTGCTCGGTGAGTAGGTAGTGCAGGCTCCTGCGCTGCGCCGCCATCACGTCGTCGAACAACTCACTGTCGATCGACGGTGTGCCGTTGAGCAGCACAAGGGTCTCGCCGAGGAACTTGGTGATGAACGCGGCCGTACCGTACCCCGTGCTCCAGCTCTTACCCGGCCACGGATAGAGGCCCTGATCGTCCTGGAGGCTCATCAGGAACCGCAGCGCGGCCTCGAGCCTCGCTCGTACCGGCTCGGAGCCGCGGTAGGCGTTCCACGGTCGGTCCTTCGTATAGAAGTATGCGAAGGACAGCACGTTCTCCATCACCCGCGCATTCGCTGGGTCCTGCTGTTCCGGGTTGCGCCACACCGCGATGTCGATGAAGCCGCGGTTTGGCCCCGACTCGACGACGGAGTTCGCCACCGTGTGGAAGTGCGCGAGGTAGTACGGGAGATCGAGTTCCTCGTCGAGGAAGTCGCCAGGGGACAGCTCCCCGAGATCCACCGGAGGCACCGGTTCCCAGGCTGAGGTCGCGGTGGACTCCGCGCCATGAGCACCTGGGAGCTTCGCGCCCAGCACGGCGCCCGCCGCGAGGACGGCCGCATTGCCCTGGAGGAATCGCCGACGGGTGAGGTCATTAGACATACCGGAATCTTGGCGCATGAATTCATGCCTGTCAATGGAATCTATTCCTACCATTCCCTGGAGATGCGCTACGATCTCAGTATGAAGTTCCAGTTGGTTGCCGACCAGGTCAGACAGGATATTCTCGCGGGCCGCTGGCCGGTGGGCAGCCGCCTGCCCACAGAGCAAGAGTTGTTACGGACCCATCAGGTCAGTCTTAATACAGTCCGTCGAGCGCTCGATGTCCTTGTCAAGGAAGGGCTCGTCGAGCGCCGACAGGGCTCCGGTACGTTCGTTCGCGCCGTTCCCCCGAACGGAGCACGACGGCCTCGATTCGTCGGTGTCGTGGTCCCCACCACTGGACACATCTACGCCGGCGTGATCGAGGGCATCGAGTCCGTCGCCGCCACCGCGGGAGTGCGAGTGGTCCTGGCCAGCTCCGAGTACAATCTCGGCCAGGAGGCCGCACGAATGCGCGAGCTCCTCGACATGGGTGTCGACGGCCTCCTGCTGGTGCCCAACCTGCACCGGGTCGACCAGCCCAACGACTACGTCAACCAGCTTCGAGCACTTCCCGTGCCGTACGTTCTCGTCGAGCGGCGACTTCCTAATCCGCCGCCCGACGATCCCACTCGTTACGTCTGCACCAACCATGTCGGCGGTGTCCACCTCGCCGTCCGCCACTTGGTTGAGCTGGGCCACGAACGCCTCGGCTACCTCGGGCAGCTGCACAGCTCGACAGCGGACACGGTCGTGACGGGCTTCGAACGAGCCATCACCCACTTCTCCCTGCCCCGCGTCGCCTCGGCCATCCAACGCGAAGACTCATGGCCCACCGACCAGCTCGCCGCCTACGCGCAGACGTGCATTGCCGAAGGCGTGACCGCCGTCTTCAGTCTGAGCGACCGAGATGCGACCCGCTTGCTCCCGCTCGCCCGCCAAGCCGGGCTCTCCGTGCCGGACCGGCTCTCCGTCATCGCGTACAACGACGACGTCGCCGAACTCGCCGAGGTCCCCCTGACGACGATCTCCAGACCGGCGGCCGAGATCGGCCGCCTGGCCGCGGACAGCCTGCTCCGCCAGATACAGCAAGGTCCCGATGCGCCCATCCAGCAGATACACATCCAGCCCCGGCTGCTGGTGCGAGAGTCGTGCGCACCGGTCCCCGCGAAGGCCCTACTCGGATGAGCGCGACGCGGCGCATGAACGTCGCACTCATCCATTGCCACGACCTCGGCCGGTTCGCCCACTGCTATGGCGCGACCACGGTACGAACACCGTCCTTGGATGCCCTGGCGGCCGACGGCATCCGGTTCGACAACGCCTTCTGCAGCGCACCGCAGTGCAGCCCGTCAAGAGCCGCACTCTTCACCGGGCGGTACCCGCACAACACCGGCGTATTAGGGCTGACCCACGCCAACTACGGCTGGGACCTGAGCCCGGATGTCCAGCACGTCGCCGGGCTTCTGGCCGACGAGGGCTACTGGACCGAACTCATCGGCGTCCACCATGAGTCCCGCCGGCGTCCGGACGACGAAGTCGCCGCACAGCTGGGCTTCACGAAGGTACAGACCGGCGGACGAGCTGATGACGTCGCGCGACGAGCCGTCGAGGCACTCAGCGCCAGGGCCGGCGACCCAGATCGACCGTTCTACCTCCAGATAGGCTTCACCGAGCCACACCGGCTCGGGCCGGCCACCGACGAGGGAACCCGTCACGGCTTTCTCGGCGGCCACATACGCCCTGACGACACGCTCGGCATCACGATCCCCGGATACCTCCGCGACGACGACAGCACCCGTCGTGAGATCGCGGAGCTGCAGGGAGCCGTGCGGCACGTGGACGCGGCGGTCGGTCGCGTTCTCACCGCGATTGACGAACTTCGGCTGGCCGACGACACCCTCGTCGTGTTCACCACCGATCACGGCCTGGCGCTTCCCCGCGCGAAGTGCACCCTCTACGACCCCGGCATCGAAACCGCTCTCATCCTGCGCGCGCCGCGGCTGGGCTGGTCCGGCGGCCGGATCTCGACCGAACTCGTCAGCAATGTCGACATCGTGCCTACCGTTCTCGACGCCGTCGGCGCGCCGATCCCTGCGCAGGTGCAGGGCCGCAGCCTGGTGCGACGCCTCGCGGGCGATCCGCGCGAAGGCCGCGACCACCTCTTCGGCGAGCTCACCTTCCACAACTACTACGACCCGAGACGATGCGTCCGGACCGCGACCCACAAGCTGATCGTGAAGTTCGACTCGACACCGGCCTTCATGGGCACGGTCGCACAGTCGTGGCGGCCATGGGCCACACCCGTGGTGTCCGCGGCAGGCCCGGCAAACGACCACGCGCCGGTCGAGGTGTACGACCTGCGAGATGATCCCCTCGAGCTGACCAACCTCGCCGAAGAGCCTCGCCATCGTGGATTGGTGGACGAACTCCGGCTCATTTTGCTCGGCTGGATGCAGGAGACGAACGACCCGCTGCTGGCCGGCCCACCTCCGTCTCCTGCCTATCGTCACGCGCGTCGGTTTCTCCTCGACCAGTGAGCCGGCGGCGTCTTGTCTACCAAACGGCGCATGAATGGCGGGCCATCGCACCCAGCAACGGGCCCGACAACGGATCCTCCACGATGAGCAATCACCCGACGCCCAAAGTGTGCGGCCCTGACGAGACCGAGACCGCCTGGCGGGACCATCGGATCAGCACATGCGTTGGCGCACGTTTCGTGCCTGCGAAGGGGGACTTCAGGTGGGCAGATCCCTCCTCGGACAGCCTCCTGAGTCATCAGCGGCACCCAGCGCCGCACGGATACTGCACGTCGCATCAGTTCAGACTCCTGGCCTCGGCGACGAACTGCCAGAAGGACACCTGTGCTGATCGACTAGGGCCCGCGTGGGTTGCCTGTCGCCCGCCGCTGAGGATCCGCGTCGAATGACGACGGCCGGGCCGCGACTCCGGGACGGACATGGCGCACTCAATTGCGCCTGCCTCGTGGCTGCACGGCCAGCGGGCAACACCCGCTCTGTGTCAGCCCGAGGGATCGGACGCAGGCGTGACGCACGGTCTAGCGGCCTCGATGGTTTGTGGCGCGAGCGACGCACAGAGTGCAAGGCCGGGAGGACGACGGCGGCTCGCATCTCCGCCTGCCGCCGAAGGACGACTCCTACCGCGACGTCGACATCCCAGACTGGTTATCACAAATGATCAAACGTCATCTGACCGAGGTCAAACCGGCGCCATGCCAGTGTCACGGACTGCGCCACGTGTTCTCGGGTCAGCGAAGTGCCCACCCGCGGCGTTCGTCGTTCAGTGACTGGATATTCGACCCCGCCGCAACCGGGTGGTTCCCCTTACGTGGCCGGCGACTCCCGAAGCGTCCGGTGTCGGTCGATGCGGCACCGTGGCCGGGCCAGGCCCTTCGCGGCCGTGGCAACGCCGATCGCGCGAGGCGCGCTGGATCCCTACCGTATGGCACCGGGCCCGACACCCCACAGCCTGCGGCACTGCCACAAGACGCTGATCACCGAACGCTGGATCGACGCGTTGGAGGCCCCGCCTTGCGACAAATACCCGCTCGCCGGTCGCGATCCTCGACGACCTGCTGCGCGAGCGTCGCGAGAACGCCGGCGACCCGTCCAGTCGCCTGGATGTCATGCGGATGCCGGCCCACTCGAGGAGCCCGTTGACAGCGAAACGTCCGCAGCCCACGGGCGGGAGGTGAGCCAGTACGCCGAAGATCGTTAAGGATTCCGCACACAGGATGCCCACAGACGACGATTTGATCTTCGCTGTTGAGGGTGGAAACAGAGGCTGACCTGGGTGGGCGATACTGGGATCGAACCAGTGACCTCTTCGGTGTGAACGAAGCGCTCTCCCGCTGAGCTAATCGCCCGGGCGCGTCCAGAACCATACCGCACCCGAACCCCCAGACAGAAACCGCCAGCCGGGTTTCGCGTTGCGCGATGTCCGTCTTGGGCAGACACTACTGGCCATGCACGCGTCGACCATCAGGTATCCGCTGGCCCTGCGGTTGCTCGACGATGCTGACGAGGGCGAGCGGTACATCCAGGCGGAGCTGCGCTACCTCGCCGACGACCCGCTCGCGGTCACCGCGGTGTTCGACACCACGGCGCGGGAGCCGGTGCCGTGGATCTTCTCGCGCGACCTCCTCGGAGCTGGCCTGGACGAGCCGAGCGGCCAGGGTGACATCACGGTGTGGCCGGCCCTCGACCCGTACGGCACGCCGACGGTGCGAATCCGACTGCGTTCGCCGGAGGGCGACGCCGTGTTGGAGGCGCCGGCGTCGGCGGTGGAGGACTTCCTGATCCAGACATGGACGCTGGTACCGAGGGGTCTGGAGGGCCGGTTGTTGAGCATCGACGCCGTCCTGGACTCGCTGCTCGACCGTACCTGACCAGACGTCGCTGTTGTGCACCGCGCACCGGTGGATTACGGTCTTCTGCACCCGAGACCCCGGCTACGCGAGGTAGAACCCGTGACCTTCAGCCACGACGTCGAACACGCCCTCGAGGTGGTCGTCGACCTGGTGAACACCGATCCGACGGCAACCGGCACCGAGAGCCTGCCCGACGTCGGCGCGCTGCGCGTGTTCATCGACACCCACAAGATCAGTGAGATCGAGAGCGTCAACGACGCCGACCTGCGGGCCGTGCGCGACCTGCGTCCCCGGCTGCGCGCGGTGTTCGAGGCCGACGACACGTCCGGCGCGGCGAGTCTGGTGAACCGGCTGCTCGACGGGGCCCGCGTCATGCCGCGGCTGACCGACCACGACGGCTACGCCTGGCACATGCACTACTTCGCGCCCGGCTCCGCGCCGGCGGAGCACATTCTCATCGACGCCGGCATGGCGCTGTCGTTCGTGGTCGTCGCCGGCGAGCACGAGCGGCTGCAGATCTGTTCCGCGCCCGACTGCGAGCGGGTCCTGGTCGACCTGTCGCGCAACCGCTCCAAGCGCTACTGCGACAGCCGCACCTGCGGGAACCGCCTGCACGTTGCGGCGTACCGCGAGCGGCAGCGCGCCGCGGCCGTCTGACGTCTTGTCGACGCCGACCGCTCACGGCTCGGGGTCGGCCGCGCTGCGCCGCGCGAACACCGTCGCCAGCCGCCGGGTGACCGGCCCGGGGGCCGTCAGTTCACGCCGTCGGTCGCCCCACGCCACCGCCGAGACGGCCTGCACGTCGCGCGTCGTCGAGGTGAGAAAGATCTCGTCGGCGCGGTCGAGCACGTCGAGGCCGAGCTCAGCCTCCTCCGCCTCGGTCCACTCCAGGACGAGGTCGCGGGTGACACCGGCCAGGCACCCCGTCGACGTCGGCGGGGTCAGGACCTGCCCGTCGACGACGACGAAGACGTTGCTGCCGGTGCCCTCGCAGAGGCGGCCGCGGGTGTCGGCGCAGATGGCCTCGGTGGCGCCCAGCTCATGCGCCCGGGCCAGCGCGATGACGTTCTCGGCGTACGAGGTGGTCTTCAGCCCGGCGAGCGCGCCGCGCTCGTTGCGCGGCCACGGCACCACGGCCACCGTCGCGACCGGGGGCATCGGCGCCGCCGCTGCGATGGCGACGACGAGCGTCGGGCCGGCGTCGCCGCGCTGGGAGCCCAGCGGACCCATTCCCCCGGTGTAGGTGATGCGCAGCCGGTACATGCCGCGGCCGGTCTGGCCTACGACGGCCGCACAGGCCTTGGCGACCGTCGGCCCGTCCGGCGCCGGCAGCCCGAGCCCGGCCGCCGACCGGCCGAGCCTTGCCAGGTGCCGGCCCAGCGCGAACGGAACCCC
This sequence comes from Jiangella asiatica, assembly GCF_004349065.1. Classification (GTDB taxonomy): domain Bacteria; phylum Actinomycetota; class Actinomycetes; order Jiangellales; family Jiangellaceae; genus Jiangella; species Jiangella asiatica. The sequence continues at coordinate 23,843 of NZ_SMKZ01000019.1, read as the reverse complement.
GTCGAGCACCTTGATCGTCTCGAAGACGCCGTCGCCCACGGTGAGGCCGTGGTCGAAGGCGCTCACCGTGGCCGCGGCATCGTCCAGCAGCTCACCGTTGACCCATGTCAGCACGAGGCCAAGCCTACGAGGCGCTCGGCTTTGAGCTCCGTCTCGGCCCACTCACGCTCCGGGTCCGAGCCCCAGGTGATGCCGGCGCCCGTGCCGAAGCGCAGGACGCCGCCGTCGGCCCAGAACGTCCGGATGCCGACCGCCAGCTCCCCCTCGCCGGTGTCGGCGTCGACCCAGCCGACGGCGCCACAGTAGGGGCCACGCGGCACCGGCTCCAGCGCCTCGATGGCCGCCAGCGCGCTCGACTTCGGCGCGCCGCTCACCGAGCCCGGCGGGAACGCGGCCGCGAACAGCTCCGGCCAGCCCGCACCGGGCAGCAGGCGGCCGCTCACGGTCGACACGAGGTGGACCAGGCCGGGGTGCGGCTCCACTCCGAGGAGCTCGTCGGTGACGACGCTGCCGGTGCGGCAGACGCGCGAGAGGTCGTTGCGGACCAGGTCGACGATCATGACGTTCTCGGCGGCGTCCTTCGCGGTGAGGTCGCTCTGAATGCGTCCGGTGCCCTTGATCGGCGACGACGTCACGAGGTCGCCCCGCCGGCGCAGGAACAGCTCCGGCGACGCGGTCACGACCTGCGCACCGGGGACGTCGATCAGCCCGGCGAACGGCGCCTGGTGGTGATCGCCGAGCCTGTTCGCCAGTGGCAGAAGTCCCTCGGCGAGGGCCGGCAGCTCGGCGGCGAGGACGCGGCAGACGTTGACCTGGTACACGGTGCCGGCCGCGATCAACTCCCGCACCGATCGGACCGCGCCGACGTAGCCATCGCGGTCCAGCGACGAGGTCCAATCGCCGGCCGCCGGGCCCTCCCAGGGACGCTCCGAGCGTGGGAGCACGACGCGTTCCCACTGGTCGAAGCGGGCGCACGTGATCCGGCCCTCGAAGGTGACGACAACGGCCCACCGGCCGCCCCGATCCAAGACCCGCAGGTCGTCGGAGATCTGGCTCAGGCCGGTCGCCAGCATCCCGCCCAGGTACGCGAGAGGGCGTGCCGGCTCGTCCACACCACGCGACGCTACCGCGTTTGGCGACGGCGGCTCCGATGGGCTAATGTTTCATCCGCACCGCGGTTCCGGTTCCGGTCGGGGCAGGTGCGTGCGGACGTAGCGCAGTTGGTAGCGCATCACCTTGCCAAGGTGAGGGTCGCGGGTTCGAGTCCCGTCGTCCGCTCGGAGCGAGGCTTTCGGCCTCATCACGGTGGAGTGGCCGAGAGGCGAGGCAACGGCCTGCAAAGCCGTCTACACGGGTTCAAATCCCGTCTCCACCTCGGCACGAAGACTGGGGCGATTAGCTCAGCGGGAGAGCGCTTCCCTGACACGGAAGAGGTCACTGGTTCAATCCCAGTATCGCCCACCACGTTTCAGCAGGTCAGAGGCCGGGCGTCATCGTCAGGCACCGGCCTTCGGGCGGCTGTCCGGCAACGTCCGACATCCAGCCATCCAATCGGAGGGCTTGGGCGTGTCACAAGCGACCACACCGTCGCCGACGATCTGCACGGTCGACCTGGGCGGGATCGAACTGAGCTGAGCTCCGCAGCAATCGCCGACGATGGGCCCGATGAGTACGTGTCCCCCAAGTCATCCTGGCAGTCTGCCCTGGTCAGACTGAAGTTGGTGGGACTTTCATTGGTCCAGACCGTTTCGCCCGAGCGCGTCTATTGCGGCATGCACCGGGGGTTTCCATGCGAGAAAGTCCGTGTTGTCAGCCCACTGATCCACGGCCCCAGACAGCGGTAGGGCGCGCAGCGCTGGATCGGTGATCGTCTGCGCCAGAGCTCGTGCGAACCGTTCGGCGTGCAGCACCCGGAACGGCCGACCGTGGTACAGGCGGCGCGTCGGATCCACCGGCTCCGCGAGACTCGTGGCGTTCTGCGCGGCGGCTACCAGCTCGTAGGCATCACACAAGTGACGTTCTCGTGCCGAGCTTCGTTCCGCCGTCACCGCGCCGTGCAGCGCCGGCGTGAGTCGCTCGGCCACCGACAGCTCCTGGAACGCGCTGCCCAGCCACTTGTTGTAGGGCGCGTAGCGTCGCCCCAGCATGAGACACAAGCGCATCAGGTCCCGCACCAGTCGGCCGGCGACTACAGCGGAGCCCAGGTCGTCACCCACCTCGGCGCAACGTCCAACAAAAGCCTCCTCCTGCGCGATCCGCTGCCATTGACAGGCGAGGAGATAGCGCCACACCTGATCGGGATACCAGGCCAGCCTTCGCCGAGCCGCGGTGAGCGTGCCCAGTTCGTCGTGGAACACCGCACCGCCAGTGACCTCGCAGAGCTTTTGCTGCGGCATCGCCAGCCAATGGCGAACCGTCGGTTCGCCGGACCCCACATCGAGGCCGAGCTGGTCGTACAACCATCGGCTGACATCGGTCAGCCAGACCCGGTGATTGACTGGACCGTCCGTCATCGCCATCCGACCGATCGGGTCATCCGGGTCAGCGTGATGGAAATGCGTCGGCCAGCCCCGCACATGTTTCGGCAGCCGCTCCCGCAATAGCTCGTGCAGGTCGGCACCGTAAACGGATGCGTCCTGTGGATCGAGGAAGAGACTCAGCCGCGGTCCCCATTCGTGATCCGTTGATCGGGCGGTATCGAAGCCCAGCACCTCAGATCCCGTCCCGACACGCGCAGCGGCGTAGCACAACCCGGGAAAGGCCGCATCGAGGATCGGCCGCACCGCCTCTTCGTAGAAGACACGTGACAGTTCAAGGCCAGGGACGAACTCGGGAGTCTGTGTCGGCATTCGCTGACTCTGCTCGGCCAAAGCAACGAAAGCCAACCAATATCGCCGAGCCCAAGCTACGAAGCGACGAAAGACCACTGGGCTGGATGGACAGTCTGGAGTATTCAGGTCAGCCAACGTCGCTCGCCTGCGTTGCTGGCCGCCACGTTGGATGACGACGTGATCGCCCAACCCATGATCATCAACGGTGGGCGACACCATGACGTCGCCAACCGTTGATGATCAGGAGAAGGCCGCGGAGCGACTGTGCGGCCGGCCTTGTCTCTATTCGTCTACGTCACCGGTGAACACCGTCCGGGCGGGCTGCGCGGCGTTGTTGGACCTGTCGATCGCCGTGACGGTGAAGACGTCTCCTGGGGCGGCTTCGGTAGTCCCGTTGGTGAGGTTCCCGTTACGCCTGACGACATACTGGATGTCGCGGCCCGAATCGACGTTGTCCGTCGCGTCGTCCCAGACGATGTTGACGTGGCCGGGAAGTTGTGGCGGTGGCCCCTCCACGAAGCGAAGGTTGGTCGGCGGGGTGGGTGGCTCGACATCGGTCGACGGCTCGGTGGTGAAGCTCACCGTGTTGGTGGTCCCGAAGACCTCGCCTGTCTTCGCGTCGGTGTACCTCACCGAGATGTCGTAGCGGGCGCCCCGTTCCAGGTTGTACAGCCAGACGAGTTCACCGGGGTCCGCGTATCCTCGCTCGGTGCCGTCGAGGAGGGGCTGCATCGCGGTTTCGCCGTTCAGGACGGTGGCCTCCAGGCCGGTGTTGATGGTCGTGCAGCAGGGGTCCGCCTGCAGGATCGCGCCGTTGCGGTCCAAGACGTTGAGTTGCAGCGTGGGGATGGCCGGGTCGGCCGTGGTATCGGCCGAGGCGGATGTCGGGATCGCTCCTGGTGCGGCCATCATGGCCGCGACGGCCAGCATGGCGCTCAGCCGTGTCCTACGGCGCGTGCTGCGACGATCAGTCACGTTTCCTCCTGTCGTGGAACTCACCTCACGGGGTGGCAGCGCCCCACATCCGGAGGGAACGCAGCCGCCCCCGTGCTCTACGGCTATACGTGCATCGGATGCCGTTGGATTGGATCAAGGTTCTCGAGCGGGTCGATCTCCCGGTCGAGCCTTGCGAGCGGATCGGCCATTCGGCGTGGTTGCCTGCCGATCCCGTCCCGCATACCGTGCGGCCGTGGACCTCTTCTCACGTTCGTGGACGGCGTTGCGCTCGGCGGTCGCAGAGCTCTCGGACGAGGACTTCGAGCGGCCGTCCGGCTGCACTGGCTGGCTCGTGCGCGACCTGGTGTGCCACCTGGTCATCGACGCACAAGACGTTCTGATCACCTTGGTCACGCCCGCCGAGACCGAGCCGACCGTGGACGCGGTCACGTACTGGGAGCTCGTCGAGCCCCCGACCGGCGACGACCCGCTCGATGCGCTGATCCCCCGGCTCGCCGCCGCCTACGGCGAGCCGTGGTTGCTCAAGTTCCACCTCGACGACGTGGGGTCCGCCGCGGGCCGCGCCGCGGAGCTGGCCGATCCCGCGGCCCGCGTCAGCACCCGCGACCAGGTGCTGACCGTCGGTGACTACCTGTCCGCGTACGTGCTCGAGTGGACCTTGCACCACCTCGACCTGATCGCGCAGCTACCGACGGCGGCCGAGCCGCCCGCTGAGACCGTCGCGGCGGCCCGCGCATCGCTGGAGGAGATCGCCGGGGCCCCGTTCCCGGCCTCGTTCTCCGACCCCGGCGCGCTGCTGGTCGGCACCGGACGGCGCACGCCCACGGACGCGGAGGCGGCGGCGCTGACCTGTTTCCGCGCCAAGCTCCCGCTCGTCCTCGGCTGACTCGGGCGAGGACGAATTTCCCTCGACGACCGACGCATGATCGCGCGCCGACCGGGAACGTTATGGAGTTAGGCGTCCCGCTCACCTGGGTCGCGGGACGCCGCCGGTCCTGGCCGTTACGTCACCTGCGGCCAGGACCCTATTGCCGGGGCGGGTGCCCGCAGCATTTCGGGGTTGGGATCGGACGGAGAGCCGCATGCGCTCAGGCCGGGCGCTGACGGGCCGCGTCGAGGAGCGACCACCCCGCGCCCAGGCCCGGCAGCGCGATGACCACCCCGCAGCCGGGCACGACGACCAGCTCGGCGCCGCCCACCGGCTCGGCTCGGCGCTCCTCCCCCACGTGTCGCAGCAAAGCGACGGCCGCGACGTCACCGTCTTGCGGTCCTGGCCGCCCCCGAAGCACCTCACGCAGCGCCGCGTGGACGTCGTCGTCGGGACCGGTCAGCGCCACCGTCCGGCCCACCCCGACCTGCCCGCGCAGCTTTTCCACGCCGTCCGTGACGACCACCGCGTCCACGTTGGCCGCGACCAGCCGCCCGGCCGCGTCCACGAGCGTCGTCGCCCGCGGCAGCACGGCTTCCAGGGTCACCCGGCCGTCTGGCCAGTCGCGCACCGCGGCCCAGTCGCCGACGACCGGCCAGGCGGCGGTGTCGGCCGCCGCCGCGCGCAGCAGCGCTCCCCCGTGGCTGGCGCGGATCGCGCCGGACCCGCCGACCAGGTCGGCGCCGGCGTCGTCCACTCCGGACACCCGCGCGGGCTGATGCGCCGCGCGCAGGTCGGCGAATCGATCGAGGACGGCCGCGGTCCAGCCCAGCTCGCGCAAGCGGCTCCTGGACGACGACATGGTTGAGACCTCCGGTGGCGGCGAGGCCTCGCGCGGCACTAGCGGCGCGACGACCTCCAGACGGGAGAGCGCCGGGGTGCATGACCCGCAAACACGGCTCTCACCTCCTCCGACGTGTCGAACTGGCACATTGACGATGCGCTCACCGTAGCTCGCCGCCGTCGGCGGGGGCCACCGAATATCTCGCGCCGGCGGCAGGGCGCGCTCCCGTCGCCCCGACGGCGACCGCGCCGAGCCGGCAGCCCGCCGCGAGCGCCTCGGGCACGTCGGCGCCGGCGACCCACGCCGTCAACAGCCCTGCCGCGAAGGCGTCACCGGCGCCGGTCGAGTCGACCACCGCCGCCGGCCGCGCCCGCACGCGCCGCACGCCGTCGCCGTCGGCCCACACGGCACCGTCCGCGCCGAGCTTCACCACCACGGCGCCGCCGGCCGCCGTCGCCATCGCGGCCGGGGTACCTGCGCTGTCTGCCAGGACGTCGGCCTCGTCGGCGTTGGCGAAGAGCAGGTCAACGCCGTCCACCCAGGTGAGGAAGTCCGGTCCGGCCGCGCGCAGTGGTGCCGCCGACGCGGCGTCGACGCTGGTGGTGAGCCCGGAGTCGCGCGCCTGACGCAGGGCGGCGAGACCGGCCGGGCGGGAGCCGTCGTCGAACAGGGTGTAGCCGGACAGGTGCAGGTGCCGCGCGCCGTCGTCGGCCGCCGCCGCGACGGCCGTCGCCGCCACCCGCGGATCGAGCCGATCGTTGGCGCCGCGGTCGCTGATCATGGTGCGTTCGCCGTCGCGGACCAGCACGACGACGCTCCCGGTTCCGGCGTCCGGCGACACGGACACCTGGACGCGCACGCCCGCGGCCCGCAGCTCGGCCACCCGGTCCCGGCCAGGACCGTCGTCGCCCACGGCGCCGACGAACGTCACGGCGGCACCGGCGGCGGCCAGCCAGGCGGCCGTGTTGGCGCCCTGGCCGCCGCCGGCTACGCGCACCGTCGCCGGCGTGTCGGAGCCTGGCGCGAGGTCAGCGGCGAGCACGGCCAGCACGTCGGTGGCGACGTCGCCGACGGTGACGATCACGAGGCGTCCGCCAGCGCCGCCGCGATCCGGGCCGCCAGGTCGGCGTTGGCGAGGATGATGCGCACGTTGGTCGCCAGGCTCGCCCCCGCCGTGGCCTCGTGGAAGTGGGCCAGCAGCACCGGCGTCACGTCCTTGCCGGTCACGCCGTCGCGCTCGACGATCTCCAGGCCGTCGGCGAGGACGCGGTCGTGCAGGTCGCGGTCGAGCTGGGCCTGCGCCGGCACCGGGTTGCCGACCACCAGGGCGGCGCCGGTGACGCCGAACCCGCGCTGGGCCCGCCACGCCGCCGCGACCTGCTCGGGGCTGTCCAGCCGCCAGTCGAGGTCGAACCCGCTGTCGGTGACGTAGAAGCCGGGGAACCGGTGCGTCCCGTAACCGGCGACGCCGACGCCGAGGGTCTCCAGCCGCTCCAGAGTGGCGCCGACGTCGAGGATCGACTTCACCCCGGCGCACACCACCACGATCGGCGTGCGAGAGAGCGTCGTGAGGTCGGCGGACTCGTCGAAGGTCTCAGCGGCGCGCCGGTGCACTCCCCCAAGGCCGCCGGTCGCGAACACCTCGATCCCGACGGCGGCGGCGACGGCGCTCGTGCTGGCCACCGTCGTGGCGCCGTCGACACCTGCCGCCGACGCGACCGCCAGATCACGCACCGACAGCTTGACGACGTCGTCGGAGCCGGCCAGCCGCTCCAGGCCGGCGTCGTCGAGCCCGACGACCAGCGCGCCGCCGACCATCCCGACCGTGGCCGGTATCGCACCTCGTCGGCGCACGGTGGCCTCGATGTCACGGGCGACGGCCAGGTTGTCGGGCCGAGGCAGCCCGTGCGAGATGATCGTGCTCTCCAGCGCGACGACGGGCCGACCCGCCGCGAGCGCCGCACGCACGTCGTCGTGGACGCGAATCCTCGGTTCCGGGGGCATGCTCCGGACGGTACCGTGACGAGATGGGCGTCACGCACGAGGTCACCAACCAGCCACCCCCGCTGACCGGGTACGACGCGTTCGGCGCCGACGTCGCGCTGGTCGAGGCGTTCCAGCGGTACGGGTGGGCCGACGACCGCGTCGAGCTGGACCACCTCGGCCGGCAGGCCGGCTCCGAGGAGGCCCAGCGATGGGCGCGTGAGGCCGACGTGAACGAGCCTGTCCTACGCACTCACGACCGCTACGGCCATCGCATCGACGAGGTCGAGTTCCACCCATCGTGGCACCGGCTGATGTCCACGGCGCTCGAGTACGGCCTGAGCGCCGACCCGTGGTCGCGGCCGCTGCCCGGCGTGCATGCCGCCAGGGCCGCGAAGTTCATCGTCTGGAGCCAGCTCGAAGCCGCTCACCTGTGCCCGGTGTCCATGACCTACGCCGCCGTTCCGGCGCTGCGCACCGACCCTGGTGCCGGCGCGGCGTGGGCCGACCGGCTCGGCGGCATCTACGACCCCGGGCTGCGGCCGCCGGCGACGAAGCACGGCCTGCTCGCCGGGATGGCGATGACGGAGAAGCAGGGCGGCTCCGACGTGCGCGCCAACACCACCCGCGCCATCGCGCACGGAGATGGCTGGTACCGGCTCACCGGGCACAAGTGGTTCTGCTCCGCCCCCATGAACGACCTCTTCCTCGTGCTCGCCCAGGCACCGGGCGGGCTGACCTGTTTCGTCCTCCCCCGTGTCCTCGACGACGGCGGCCGCAACGCGATGCGCATCCAGCGGCTCAAGGACAAGCTGGGCAACCGCGCCAACGCCTCGGCCGAGATCGAGCTCGACGGCGCGCTGGCCCAGCGGCTGGGCGACGAGGGCCGCGGCGTCGCCACGATCATCGAGATGGTGGCGGCCACCCGCCTGGACTGCGTGCTCGGGTCCGCCGCGCTGCTGCGCCGGTCGGTGGCCGAGGCCAGCTGGCATGCCGCGCACCGGTCCGCGTTCGGCACCCTGTTGGCCGACTCCGAGCTGATGCGCGCCGTCCTGGCCGACCTGGCCGTGGAGTCGGAGGCCGCGACGGCGCTGGGCATGCGGCTGGCCGCGGCGGTCGACCGCGCCGACGACCAGCACGAACGCGCCCTACGCCGCATCGGGCTGCCGCTGGCGAAGTACTGGATCTGCAAGCGCACCCCGGCCGCCGTCGCCGAGGCACTGGAGTGCCTGGGCGGCAACGGCTACGTCGAGGAGAGCGGGTTGCCCCGGCTCTACCGCGAGGCGCCCCTGAACTCCATCTGGGAGGGTGCGGGCAACATCCAGGCGCTCGACCTGCTGCGGGTCCTGGGGCGCGAGCCGGACGCCGTCGCCGCCTGGCGCACGGAGGTCGAGGCCGCCAAGGGGCAGGACCGCCGGCTCGACGAGACGCTGGCCGCGACGATTGCGGAGCTGGCCGGTACCCCGTCGCCGGGGCCCGGCCGCGCCCGCGACCTGGCCGGTAGGATGGCCGCGTTGCTGCAGGCCAGCCTGCTGGTCCGCTATGCGCCGGCGGCCGTGGCCGACACGTTCTGCGCCACTCGGCTCGACGGTCGTCACGGGGTCTACGGCACGCTGCCGCCGGACGCCGACACCGAGGCGATCGTGCGCCGAGCCACCCCGGAGGCGTCGTGATCTGTGCCGCGTGTGCCCAGGACCGCCACGACGACTGCCCGGCGCGGACGAAGGGCCGCACCTGGTGCGACTGCCAGCACCAGACCGCCGACCGCCCCGTCGAACCCGCCACCGGCCACCCCTCCGAGTGACCCCGCCGCCGTCATCCCAAATGATCACGTTCAGCACGAAACCTCGTGTCGCACCATGCTCACAAGCCAGGTGACGCGCGGGCAATCCTGGTGATGTGGACCGTCAGGTCCAGGTCACAACGAGACCGAGCAGTCCGGGATCTCGTCGACTTGAGCGACCGCGGTGTCGTCGTGGTACACGGCCAGCGAGCCGCTGCACCCGGAGCTGGACAGCGTCCCGTCGAACTCCGCGCGCACCGGCCGGCCGTCGACGGCGACCGCGTCGCAGTTGGCGTCGCCGGTGAGGGCGTTGCCGTCGCGGGTCAGGTCCGTGCTGCAGTCCGGCCCTTCCTCGAGGGTGATGCCGGCATCGGCCAGCTGCTGGTTGACGGCGTCCTCCAGGGCGCTGGCGGCGAGGTCGTTCAACCCCTGGTCGAGCTGTTCGGAACATCCGGAGAGGACCAGAGCTCCGGAGAGGATGCCGGCGGCGAGCAGGGCGGGGACACGACGGGTTCGCTGCATCCGCCGATCCTACGATCTGTCCGTGCCTCCGCGCCGAGCGACGCCGTCGCCCCGTCGCTCGTCACCTATCGCCCGTCACTAGGGTTGCCCGCGCATCACGAGGCTTGTGAGCATGGTGCGACACGAGGTTTCGTGCTGAACGTGATCATTCCCAATGGGCGGGGAAAACATACTGAGTTGGTGGGGTTTCTCTGTATGTGAGACGCGACTGTCCGCATCATGGACTAGCGGTTCGTCATCAGCGGACTTCCGTGCCACCATGGCCGACATGTTGTCCGCCCTGCCGCTGCTGCTGGTGAGCCGACGTCACGTCGACTACGGCCGCATGGACAGCATGCTCTGTCAGGCGCTCTAGACCGCCCTCCGGTTTCTCCCCGCCGGGCGCGCGGTCGCGCCGGCATCCTCCAGGTCACCGCCGACCTGCAGCGCCTACCCAGCGCGAACCGTGCGTCCCCGACTCCATCGAGGACAGCCTGCACATGCCGCCTACCCAGACGCCGACCCCGAAGCGCCCCCGGGGACAGGGGCAGTGGGCCCTCGGGCACCTGGAGCCGCTGAACCCGAACGAGCGGTTCAAGAAGGACGACGACGGACTCAACGTCCGCAAGCGCATCGAGAACATCTACAGCAAGCGCGGGTTCGACAGCATCGACCCTCAGGATCTGCGTGGGCGCTTCCGCTGGTGGGGGCTGTACACCCAGCGCAAGCCCGGCATCCCCGGCGGCAAGACCGCGGTCCTGGAGCCGCACGAGCTCGACGACGAGTACTTCATGCTGCGGGTGCGCATCGACGGCGGGGCGCTGTCGATCGAGCAGCTGCGCACCATCGCCGAGATCTCGACGACGTACGCCCGCGACACCGCCGATGTCACCGACCGGCAGAACATCCAGCTGCACTGGATCCGGGTCGAGGACGTGCCGGTCATCTGGGAGAAGCTCGAGGCGGTCGGGCTGTCCACGACGGAGGCGTGCGGCGACACCCCGCGCGTCATCCTCGGCTCCCCCGTCGCCGGCATCGCCGCGGACGAGGTCCTCGACCCCACCTGGGCCATCGACGAGATCCAGCGTCGTTACATCGGCTCGCCGGAGTTCTCGAACCTGCCGCGGAAGTTCAAGTCGGCCGTCAGCGGACTGCCGGACATCGTCCACGAGGCCAACGACATCGCCTTCGTCGGGGTGAACCACCCCGAGCACGGCCCCGGCCTGGACCTGTGGGTCGGCGGCGGGCTGTCCACGAACCCGAAGCTGGCGGTGCGGCTCGGCGCGTGGGTGCCGCTGGAGGAGGCCCCGGAGGTGTGGGCCGGTGTGACCGGCATCTTCCGCGACTACGGCTACCGGCGGCTGCGGCACCGGGCGCGGCTGAAGTTCCTGGTTGACGACTGGGGCCCAGAAAAATTCCGCGAAGTGCTCGAAAGCGAGTACCTGGGTCGCCGTCTGATCGACGGGCCGCCGCCACCGCAGCACGTCGAGCCGTACGACCACGTCGGCGTCCACCAGCAGAAGGACGGCCGCTACTACGTCGGTGTGGCACCGGTGGTGGGCAGGGTGTCGGGTTCGATGCTCTCCAAGCTGGCCGACGCGGTCGCCGCGCACGGCTCCGGGCGCATCCGCACGACGCCGCACCAGAAGCTCGTCATCCTCGACGTCGCCGGCGACGAGGTCGAGTCGTTGATCACGGAGCTCAACGCGATCGGCCTGGCCGCCCGGCCGGGGACGTTCCGCCGGTACACCATGGCCTGCACTGGCCTGGAGTACTGCAAGCTCGCCATCGTCGAGACGAAGGGACTCGCGGCCGACACCGTCGCCACGCTGGAGAGCCGGCTGGCCGACGTCGCCGACCAGATCGATGTGCCCATCACGCTGCACGTCAACGGCTGCCCGAACTCCTGCGCCCGGATCCAGGTCGCCGACATCGGCCTCAAGGGGCAGATCGTGAAGGGCGAGGAGGGCTTCCAGGTGCACCTGGGCGGCGGGCTCGGCCTCGACGCCGGGTTCGGACGCAAACTGCGCGGGCACAAGGTCACCGCCGCTGAGCTCCCCGGTTACGTGGAGCGGGTGGTGCGCAGGTTCCTCGACGAGCGCGCCGACGGCGAGCGATTCGCCCAGTGGGTGGCCCGGGCCGACGAGTCGGCACTGCAGTGAGGGGCGTCAGGACAGGCGACCTCGCCAGCGCTCGGCGCCCGAGGAGTGACGGATGAGCGAGACCAGGGCCGCGATCATGCACTGCCCGTTCTGCGCCGACGAGGATCTGCACCCGGCCGAGGCACTCTTCTCCGCCGAGGACGCCAGCCGGTCCGTCGAACAGCACGGCGGGTGGGAGTGCCGGTCCTGTCTGCGGGTTTTCTCGGTGAAGCTGCTCGGCCTCTCGACCAGAAGGAGCGCAGGATGACCCTCTGCCCGACGAACTCCCTGGAAGCCCTGGCCATCGACGCCGCCCGCAACCTGGAGGACGCACCGGCCGGCGAGATCGTCCGCTGGGCGCACGAGACGTTCGGGGAGCGCTTCGCCATCACCGCGTCCATGGCCGACGGCGTCCTGTCGCACGTCGCGTCGACCGCTGTCCCGGGCATCAAGGTGCTGTTCCTGGACACCGGGTACCACTTCGCCGAGACGATCGGGACCCGCGACGCGATCGCCGCCACGTACGACGTCGAGGTCGAGACGATCACGCACCCGCTGCGGGTGCCCGAGCACGAGGCGGAGTACGGCAAGCTCTACCAGATCGACCCGGACCTGTGCTGCGCCATCCGGAAGGTGTGGCCGCTGGACCGGGCGCTCAAGCCGTACGACGCGTGGGCCGGCGGCGTCCGGCGGGCGGAGTCGCCCAGCCGCGCCACCACCCCCGTCGTCGCCTGGGACCCCAAGCGCGGCAAGGTCAAGGTGAACCCGCTGGCAACCTGGACCGATGAGCAGGTCGACGCGTACGTCGCCGAGCACGGCATCCTGGTCAACCCGCTGCGCGAGGTGGGCTACCTGTCCATCGGCTGCGAGCCGTGCACCCGGCCGGTCGCGCCGGGCGAGGACGCGCGGGCCGGCCGCTGGGCGGGCTCGTCCAAGACCGAGTGCGGGATCAACCTCTGATGAGCCACGAAGCGGCCCGGTACCCGCTGCTGCTCGACGTCACAGGGCGGCGGGTGGTCGTGGTGGGCGGCGGGCCGGTCGCGGCCCGCCGCGCCCGTCCGCTGGCGGCCGCTGGCGCCGACCTGCATGTCGTCGCGCCGTTCGTCTCTGAGCCGCTGGCCGAGCTGATCGCCGACGGCCGGGCCTCGTGGTCGCCGCGCGACTACACCGACGGGGACCTCGGCGGCGCCTGGCTCGTGCACACCGCCACCGGCGACCCGGACGTCGACGACGCGGTCGCCGCGGCGGCCGACGCCCAGCGCACCTGGTGCGTCCGGGCCGACGACGCGGCGCGTTCGGCTGCGTGGACCCCCGCGGTGGCCCGAGTCGGTGACGTGATCGTCGCGGTGAGCGCCGGCGCCGACCCTCGCCGCGCGGCCCGGCTGCGCACGGCCGTCCAGACCGCGGTGGAGACCGGAGGCCTGCCGACGCGGCCCCAGCGCGCGCCGCTGCGCGGTTCGGTGGCGCTGGTCGGCGGCGGCCCCGGCGACCCGGGGCTGATCACCACCCGTGGCCGGCAGCTGCTCGCCGAGGCCGACGTGGTCGTCGTCGACCGGCTGGCGCCGCGCGCGCTGCTCGACGAGCTCGACGACGACGTCCAGGTCATCGACGTGGGCAAGACCCCGGGCCACCATCCGATCCCGCAGGACCAGATCAACCGGTTGCTCGTCGAGCACGCGCAGGCCGGGCGCCGGGTCGTCCGGCTCAAGGGCGGCGACCCGTTCGTGCTCGGCCGCGGCGGCGAGGAAGCCGCGGCCTGCCGGGCGGCCGGCGTCGCGGTCACCGTCGTGCCGGGCGTCACCAGCGCCGTCGCCGTGCCTGCCGCGGCCGGCATCCCGGTGACCCACCGCGGGCTGTCCAAGCAGTTCACCGTCGTCTCCGGGCACGAGGGCCTGGACTGGTCCAACCTGGCCGGCACCGAGGGCACGCTCGTCTTCCTCATGGGCGTGAGCCTGCTCGCCGACACGACCTCGCAGCTCATCGCGCACGGCATGGACCCGGACACCCCGGCCGCGGTGGTCGAGGACGGTTTCGGGCCCGGCCAGCGGGTCACGACCGCTCCCCTGTCGGGCATCGCCCGGGCCGCGGCCGAGGTTGGCGCCAAGCCGCCCGCCGTCGTCGTCGTCGGCGACGTGGCGGCCCTCGCGGTCACCGGCGGCTGAGCGCCCTGCGCATCATCCGGCGCTCCTCGGGCGTCGTACCACCCCAGATGCCGTGATCCTGGCCGGTCTCCAGGGCCCAGGTCAGGCACTCCTCGGTGACCGGGCACCCCGCGCAGACGGCGGCAGCCGCCTCGACCTGCGCCAGCGAGTGCTCGGATGCCCCGAGCGGGAAGAAGAGGTCGGGCTCCGCGTCCCGGCAGGCTCCCCGGACGAACCACGCTCCCGCCGCGTGCTCGGCCGTCATGGTCCGGCCTCGGCAACGTCGAAGAGCCGCCGGAACTGATCGGCCCGGTACGGACAAGCACGCAGCGGGGCCAGGATCAGGCGTTCGGCGAGATCGGTCAGTGCCGTTTCGAGGATGTCCAAGTCGGTTTCGCTCAGGCCGCGCGCCCGGCCGGCAAGCCTCCGCAGCTCGGCACTGATGACGACCGCGCTGCGATACCGCATCTCGGCCGCGAGGGCGGTGGTGTCAGTGACCATGATCGAGCTCGCTTCCGCTTCGGCCGCGCCACGCCGGGAGTCTCGATCCCTGATGGCAGCGTCCACGGAAGCGATCTTCGTCGTCGATCGCGCGGGCGTCGTCCGCTCGGGGGCGGACCCGCGTACGCAGATCTGCGTAGCCGACGCGCGGTCGTCTGCTCCCGTGGGCGTAGGCGGGGGCTCAGGAGCCGTCGAGCCGGGCTCGTTCTGCCTCGACGTCGAAGTCGGCCGGCGGCCAGTCCAGGCCGAGGTCGCGCAGGTGCTCGATCAGCAGGTGGGCGACGGCGAGGTTGCGGTACCACTTGCGGTCGGCCGGCACGACGTGCCACGGTGCGACGTCGGTGTTGCAGCGTTCCAGCGCGATCTCGTACGCGTGCTGGAACTCGTCCCACAGCTTGCGGTCGTCGATGTCGCCGGGATTGTATTTCCAGTGCTTCTCCGGATTGTCCAGCCGTTCGGCCAGCCGCGCCTTCTGCTCGTCGCGGGAAATGTGCAACATCACCTTGACCACGACGCAGCCGGAGTCGACGAGTTCTTTCTCGAACTCGTTGATGGCGTCGTAGCGGCGCTCGATCACGGCGGGCGTGGTGAGCCGGCGGACTCTGGCGGCGAGCACGTCCTCGTACTGGCTGCGGTCGAACACGCCGAGCCGGCCGGCGGCGGGCAGCGCCTGGCGGATGCGCCACAGGAACCCGCGGCGCTTCTCAGCGGCGGTGGGCCGGCCGAACGCCTTGATGCTGACGCCCTGCGGGTCCATCAGCCCGACGGCCTTGCGCATGGTGCCGCCCTTGCCCGAGGTGTCCATGCCCTGCAGTACCAGCAGCAACCGCCGCTCTCCCCCGCTGCGGCCGTGGGCGTAGAGCCGCTCCTGCAGGTCGGCGATGGTGGGCTCGAGCTCGAGCAGTGCCTCGCGCCCGGCGGTCTTGTCGCCGGTGAAGCCTGGCGTGCCCCGGGTGTCGATGGCGGCCAGGTCGACCGGGCCGGGCTGCGGACGGAGGAGCTTCGACCACGACGGCGGCGTCATCAGCCAACCCTAGCCGAGGACGAATGCATCGATGGGAGGCGCTACAATTAGCGATTCGGCAGCTGCCGAACAAACGCCCAAAAGGGCGCCCAAGAAAGGGAACGTCATTCAGCCTATGAATACGGAAGCGAATCTGTCAAATCGCCTTTCGGGCGATGGCGTCTCGCACGATCACGTGCGGCACGACGACGCGGTGGCCGAGGAGCAGCCCTACATTTCCCGGCTGTACGAACGGCTCGACCTGCTCAAGGCGCGACTGGTCGACCGGCTCGCGTCGCTCTACCGCGAGCGTGGCGGCACGCACCAGGCGGTGTGGGACCGCGAGGCGTTCGTGGCCCGTGACGTGGAGCGGCTGGAACGGCTGGGCAGCGTCGACCGCGGGCTGTGCTTCGGGCGGCTGGACTTCCGGGACGGACAGACCTCCTACATCGGTCGCATCGGACTCACCGACGACGACTACGAGCAGCTGCTGATCGACTGGCGGGCGCCGGCCGCGGAGCCCTTCTACCGCGCCACCGCCGCGGCCCCCGGCGACCTCGTACGTCGCCGACACATCCAGACCAAGCTGCGCACGGTCCTGGCGGTCGACGACGAGGTGTTCGACCTCGACGCGCTACCGGCCGGCGGTCAGGGGACGCTGCGCGGCGAGGCGGCGCTGCTGGCCTCGCTGACGGCGCACCGCACCGGCCGCATGTCCGACATCGTCGCCACCATCCAGGCCGAGCAGGACCGCATCATCCGCTCGCCGCTGGCCGGAGTGCTGGTGGTCCAGGGCGGCCCGGGCACCGGCAAGACGGTCGCCGCGCTGCACCGCGCGGCGTACCTCCTCTACACCCACCGCGACCGGCTCAGCTCCAACGGCGTCCTGGTGGTCGGCCCGAACCGGACGTTCCTGCACTACATCGACCAGGTGCTTCCGTCCCTGGGCGAGACCGGCGTAGTGCTGTCCACCGTCGGCGAGCTGGTGCCCGGTGTCGAGGCGGTCGACGACGGCGAGCCGGACGCCGTCGCCGTCGTGAAGGGCGACCCGCGGATGGCCGGGGTCGTCGCCGCCGCGGTCCGCGACCGGCAGCGGCTGCCCGACGGCCCGGTCGAGCTGAAGATCGACGGGCTCGAGCTCCGGCTCGAACCGGCCGCGGTGCGGGCCGCGCGTACCCGGGCCCGGCGCGCCCGCCGTCCGCACAACGTCGCCCGCAAGGTCTTCGTCCGTGAGCTGCTCACCCACCTGGCGCGCGAGCAGGCCAGCCGGCTCGGCGACTCCGTCGACGAGGAGGACCTCGCCGAGATCCGCGTCGACCTCGCCGGCGAGCCGCCCGTCGCCGCGCTGCTCGACGATCTCTGGCCGGCACTGACGCCGCAGCGGCTCCTCGCCGACCTGTTCGCCTCCCCGCGCCTGCTCGACGCCGCCGCCGGCGCGCTGACCGAGCCCGAGAAGGCGCTGCTGCTCCGCGACGACACCGACGTCTGGACGGCGGCCGACGTGCCGCTGCTGGACGAGGCAGCCGAGGTGCTCGGCGAGATCGACGACCCCGACGAGGCCGCCAGGCTGGCCCGGCAGCGGGAGCAGGCCGAGGTCCAGTACGCCCGCGACCTGCTCGACGAGCTGGAGCTGGACGTCCCGGTCGACCCGGAGCTGGTGGCGGCCCGCTACCGGGGCGGTGAGACCCGCCGCAGCGTCGCCGAGCGGGCCGGCAACGACCGCACCTGGTCCTTCGGCCACGTCATCGTCGACGAGGCGCAGGAGCTGTCCCCCATGGCCTGGCGGATGGTGATGCGCCGGGCGCCGGGCCGCTCGATGACCGTCGTCGGCGACATCGCACAGACCGGCGCCGCGGCCGGGGCGCGGTCGTGGGCTGACGTGCTCGAGCCGCACGTTCCCGACCGCTGGCGGCAGGAGACGCTCACCGTCAACTACCGGACCCCGAGCGAGGTCATGGACCTGGCCGCCGAGGTGCTGGCCCTCATCGACCCGCGACTCAAGCCGCCGACCTCGGTGCGGTCCACCGGCGAGCGGCCGCGCGCGGTATGGGTCGAAGCCGAGGAGCTGCTCCCCCGGCTGGCGCAGCTGGTCCGGGCGCAGATCGACGCGGTCGGGTCGGGCCGGGTGGCCGTCATCGTTCCGCACGCCCGGCTGGACGAGCTGCACTCCGGCCTGGCCGGCGCGCTGCGCGACACCATCTCGCGGGTCTCCAGCGCGGACGCCCTGGACGCACCGGCCACCGTCCTGACCGTCGGCCAGGCGAAGGGACTCGAGTTCGACGCGGTCCTGGTGGTGGAGCCGGCGGAGCTGCTCGCGGAGTCCGCGCGCGGCGCCACCGACCTCTACGTCGCCGTCACGCGTCCGACGCAGCGCCTGGTGCTGGTGCACACGGCGCCGCTACCCGACATGCTCGCGGCCGCGGACCGCGAGTGACCGTCCGAGGGGGTCGCCACCGCGCGTGCGGTGGCGACCCCTCGGTTGTCCTCAGGCCATCGTCGGCAGGTGCGCCGCGCTGACCTCGTGCTCGAACGGCTGGCCCGCCACGTACCGGGCCAGCTCGTCGACCGCCGCCGCGCCCAGGCGTTGGACCTCGTTGCCGATCGACCCCGCGATGTGCGGGGTGATGAAGACGTTCGGCAGCGTGTACAGCGGCGAGTCCGCCGCCGGCGGCTCGGGGTCGGTCACGTCGAGGATCGCGTTGATCCGCCCGGTGGTGAGCTCGTCCACCAGCGCGGCCTCGTCGACCAGCGCACCCCGCGAGGTGTTGATCAACGTCGCACCGTCCGGCATCAGCCCGAGTCGGCGCTTGTCGATCAGGTGCCGGGTCTCGGGGACCGACGGAGCGTGCAGGCTGAGCGTCCGCGACAGGCTGATCACCTCGTCCAGGTCGTGCCACGTCGCGCCCAGCGCGCGAGCCTCCTCCGGGCTCACGAACGGGTCGCTGAGCAGCACGTCCAGGTCGAGCTTCCGTAGCAGCTCCAGGAGCCGGCGACCCACCCGCGACGCGCCGACGATGCCGACCGTGCGCCGGTAGTTGCCGGTGGACTCCGGGTTGTCGTGCGGCCGGAGGTACCGGTCACGGTGCTCCGTCGCGAAGGCGTCCTTGCCGGCCAGGATGATCATCGCGAGGGTGAACTCGGCGACCGGCACCGCGTTCGCGCTCGCGGCGGTGGACACCGTCACCCCCCGCTCCCAGCAGGCCGGATCGACGATCCCCTTGACGGTGCCGGCGGTGTGCACGATCGCCCGCAGCTCGGGTGCGGCCGCCAGCGCGGCGGCGTCCACCTCCGGCGCGCCCCATCCGGTGACGAGCACCTCCACCTCGCGGAGCGTGTCGTTCGCCTCCGGCCTGGTGAAGTCGGTCAGCACCTCACCGCGCAGCTCGACCAGCTCGTCCAGCCGGGCCCGGGTGGCCGCGTCGAACAGCCCGCCGGCGAGATCGGCGTACATCGCCAGGGCGGCGACGGGACGGGTCCTCGCCATCAGAAGGCCACGATCTGGTCCAGCGGCAGGTGCGCCACGGTGCCGCTCGACGGCGCGGTGTTGCTGGCCGCCAGCGCGGCGATCTCGCTCGCGGTCAGCGCCCGGTCGAAGAACCACACCTCGTCGGCGCTGCCGCGCAGCGGGTCGTTGATGCCGTCGACCCGCGTGCCGACGCGGATGCCGGTGCGTGCGCCGTCGGACACCGAACCGGACAGCGCGGTCCCGGAGCCGACCGCGACGCCGTCGACGTAGAGGACGACGCCGTTCTGGTCGCGGGTCAGCGCCACGTGGTGCCAGGCGCCGTCGGCCAGGTTGCCGGTGGCCGTCACCGAGCGCGTCGACGTCCCGTTGTCCAGCAGGCCGCGGATACGGTTCAGGTCGGGTTCGAGGCGGATCCACCACTTGGGCTCGCCGTCGGTGCGCGAGTGCGCCCAGATGAGGGACTGCGTCTCCTGACTGGTGGTCCGGAACCACATCGCCGCCGTGAACGGCCCGTCGTCGAAGGCAAGCGAACTCGTCTGCGGCAGCTCGACGTAGTCACCGGCGAGCTCGAAGCCGGTGCCGAACTGCCCGGCGATGCTTTGCGGCGTTCCGCTGACGGCGCCGTCGTTGCCGTTGCCGGAGGTGTCGGGCGTGACCGGCGGCGCGGGCTGCGCGTCGTCGAGCAGCTCCACGGGGACGCGCGCGAAGCTGACCTCGTGGTGGTAGGACAGGTAGGGCTGGTCGTACAGCCGGGGCCCGTTCTCGAAGATCACGCCGAGCATCGGGGTGCCGCCCTGGTCGCCCAGGTCCACCAGGTCGGTGTAGGCCGATGGCCCGTCGTAGATCCGCAGGCCCTTGTTCCAGGTCGCGGCCTGGTCGTCGCTCGTCCACAGGGTGACGTTCTCGCGTGCCGTGGGATGGTCGGGAGCCGAGAAGACGATCAGGCTGGCGCCGCTGTCGGTCGGCAGCTTCAGCAGTGACCCCTCGATCTGGCCCGTCACGATGCCGTCGGTCGCCTGGTACGGGGCGTCGAACGAGGCGCCACCGTCGGAGCTGGTGGTGTGCGCCCGCCGGCCGGGGGTGGTGCCGCCCTGGTCGCGGGCGCTGAAGTAGAGCGTCCCGTCGTCGAGCTCGACGACCGTCGACTCGTTCGGATTCACCATGTCCTCCAGCGACGAGTCGTCACCTCCGAGCTGCCAGGTCGCCCCGCCGTTGTCGCTGTAGAGCGAGTGCCCGCCGAACAGCCGATCGTCCAGGCAGTCGATGCCCGAGCCCTCCGGTGGCGCGACCGAGTGGGCGCCGGCCATGACCAGCCGCCCGGCGTTCGGGCCCTCGGTCAGCTGTATGCCGTGGCCTGGGCCGCCGACGAAGTGCCGCCAGTTGTCCGGCCGAACGTCCTGCGTGATCTCGTCGGGCACCGACCACGTCTGGCCGTCATCGTCGCTGTACATCATGAACGAGCGCCGGGTCTGCTCCTCGGTGACGCCGCAGCGGACCTGCGCGCCGGTGACCTCGCCAGCGGTGCGGGTCACGTTCAGGATGATCCGCCCGGTGGTCTGGTCGACGATCGGCACCGGGTTGCCCCACTTGTTGGTCAAGTCGTCGTCGACGATGACCTGGATCGGTTCCCAGGTCACACCGCCGTCGAACGACCGCTTCAGGACCATGTCGCTCTGGCTGTCGTCGTTCGCGCCGTCCCTGCCCTCGGCGAAGGCCAGCAGCGTGCCCTCGGTGCTCTGAACGATCGCGGGGATCCGGAACGTGTGGTAGCCGTCGGTGCCTCTCTCGAAGATCGTGCTGTAGGTGATCTCGGCCGCCGACGACGCCGGGGTCACCGGCTCGTCGCTGGCGGCGTGGACGACGGATGCGGCCCAGAGGAGGCCGACGGTGGCAACCGCGCACGCCATCCGCAAGCGGCGTGGGCTGCGCATTCGCTCGGTCATGGATCTCCATTTCGTCGCTGATCGGGCCGTGCCGACGGTGCTGCCGTGCCGGGTGTCGGCACGGCAGCTCGCCGGGGCCAGACGGTTCGATGGGGGTTCTGGGACGTCCCGGCGAAGATCGTAACAGTTGTTACTGATGAAGATAAACAGGTAATAATACTTCTTTCTAACTCTGCCGCGGGGCACGCGAGGGTGCGCAAGAGCTACGCCCACCCCACACCGCCTCCCCCTTGCGGGAAGGCCCCTGGCGACAGTGACGGCGGCCGCCCCTGCTGCCGATGAGCGCACCGGCGTCGCCACATGATCGTCAACAAGTAGCGACGTCATGAGGTCGCTGCCGGTTGACGATCACGAGGCGGCAGAACTAGCAGAAAGTACTGCTGCATATCAACTTATTCCATTGACAGTCGTGCGAGTGACACCTACGGTGCTCGGGAGGCGTCCCGGGCGTCCGGGAGAGAAGGGAAACCTACGCATCGATGCGACCCAACGTGGTGTTCATCCTGACCGACCAGCAAAGCGCCGACGCCATGAGCTGCGTCGGCAACGACGATCTGAACACCCCTGCCATGGACAGCTTGGCCCAGCACGGCACGGTGTTCCGCAACGCCTACTGCACCCAGCCGCTGTGCAGTCCGTCGCGGGCGAGCATGCTCACTGGACGCGTCCCCCACGAGATGGGCGTCGTCGGCAACGAGGCCGGACTCACCGGCGCGCTGCGTGAGCAGCAGCTCGGCCGGCTGTTCGCCGGGGCCGGTTACGACTGTGCCTACGGCGGCAAGTGGCATCTTCCCGGCTACGACCTCGACGGCGATCTCGGCTACGACCACATCATCGGGTTCGGCGACGACGAGCTGGCCGCGCGCTGCGCCGACTTCCTGCGGGCACCGCGCGACCGACCGTTCTTCCTCGTCGCCTCATTCGACAACCCGCACAACATCTGCGAGTGGGCGCGCAACGAACCGCTGCCGTGGGGCGGCGTCGCGGAGGTGCCTACGGAGCAGTGCCCCAGCCTGCCGGCCAACTTCGCAGCCGCACCGGACGAGCCGCAACTGCTGCGCATCGTCCGGGCACGGTTCCCCAGGCAGCACCCGACCGACGGGTGGAGCGACGACCTCTGGCGCCAGTACCGGCACGCCTACTACCGCCTCTGCGAGCGCGTGGACACCCAGATCGGCATGGTCCTCGACGCACTGCGCGAGTCCGGGCACGTGGAAGACACGGTGGTCGTGCTCTCCAGCGACCACGGCGACGGCATGGGCGCACATCACTGGAACCAGAAGTGGGCGCTGTACGAAGAGGCCGTCCGGGTCCCGTTCATCGTCTCCTGGAAGGGTGTGACGAGGCCTGGCCACGTCGACACCGACACGCTCGTGTCGAGCGGGCTCGACCTACTCCCGACCCTCTGCGACTACGCCGGCATCGAACCACCCGACGGGCTGCGCGGTCACAGCGTCCGCCCGGCGGCGGAAGGACGCGAGCACGACGGGCCAGCGTACGTCGTCACGGAGACGTCCTGGGACCCCGCGGTCCTGCCGCACTCGCGGGGTCGCATGCTGCGCACCGCGCGGTACAAGTACGTCCTCTACTCGTGGGGCCAGCATCGGGAGCAGCTGTTCGACCTCCACGACGACCCCGGCGAGATGGTCAACCTCGTCCGCGACGCCAGCCACCGCGACGTCCTGGACGAGCACCGGAAGCTGCTCGCCGCGTGGTGCGACCAGACCGGCGACGACTTCCTCGACGTTCGTCAGCGAGGCGAAGCGAACGTCTGACCGCGCACGACTCGAAGTGGAGCGTGACATGTCCCCCGATACCCCGCACGACGTGACCGGCGCCGACGCGCCGTCGTGCCTGGAACGTCTGCGCACCGCTCGACCGGGGCTCACCGGCGCGCGTGCCCGCGTCGCCGACACCGTCCTGGCCGACCCGTGGAAGGTGCGCGGGGTGGCCATCCAGGTCCTGGCGCAGGCCGCCGGCGTCTCCGAGAACGCCGTGAGCCGGTTCACCCACGCGCTGAGCTACTCGGGGTATCGCGAGTTCGCGCAGGCCCTCTCCCTCGACCTGGGCAAGACCCTCGGCTTCTACCACTCGCACCCCGTCGAACTGACCCTCGAGGCACCCACCGGCATCGGCGGCGCGGTCGACCTGATCCAGCGGGTCATGGCCCTCGAGGTCGAATGCATGCAGGACACCCTGGCCAACCTCTCCGAACCCGCCCTCCGGCACCTCGTGGACCGGCTCGCCACCGCACCATCGGTCCTGCTCATCGGCACCGGCACGGCGGCGCCCCTGTGCCAGATGCTGTGCTACCGCCTCGCCAGCGTCGGCATCGCCGTCACCTGGACCGCTGACCCGATGATGATGCTGGCGCAGGTGGCCCGGCTGCGACCCGGCGACCTCGTCCTCGGCATCTCCTACTCCGGCCGTTCCCGCGACTCCGTCCAGGCCCTGCAGTACGCCAGCGACCACAACATCGAGACCGCCGGCCTCACCGCGAACCCCCAGTCACCGCTCAGCGAGGTCGTCGAGACCTCGCTGACCATTTTCAGCTCCGCCGTGTCCCGCGGCGCCGCCCAGTTCAGCGCGCGCGTCGCCGGGCTCGCCCTGCTGGAGGCCATCGCCACCGCCGTCTCCGAGACCCGCGGCGGCCCCACGTTCGCCGCGCTCGACGAGCTCGGCGGCAGTCAGGAACGGCTCAACGACCTTCCGACAGATTGGCGGAACCCATCGTGACCGCTCGCCCGCTCCCACTGCCCGCGGCGCTCCCCGACCAGCCGACGCAGCAGGGTCGTCCGGTGCTGAGTTTGCGTGGGTTGTCGGTGGAGTTCGCGACGGGTGTGGGGGTGGTGCGGGCGGCGGATTCGGTGAGCTACGACGT
>NZ_SMKZ01000018.1 GCF_004349065.1 Jiangella asiatica | reverse complement strand
GTCGTGGGAGGCGTGGTCGGAGGCGGCGTCGTCGTCTGCGTCGGTGTCGGCAGCTCGGTCTGCGTCGGCGCGTCCGTCTCCGTGGGCGTGTCGGTCTCGGTGGGCGCGTCAGTCTCGGTCGGCGGCTGGTTCGGCGGCGTCGACGGCGGCTCCGTCAGCGTCTCGAACGGGCTGGCCGACGGCGCGGGGGAGTCGGGCTGCGCCGTCGGATCCGCCTGCGCCGGAACGCTGGCCAGGGCCAGGGCGAAGCCCGCAGCCGCCGCGACTGCCGCGACCTGCTGACGTTTGAGGCACCGCATAGAGCGTCGTGTCTCCTTCCGCACCCGGCTCGCGCCACCGGGGTGGTCCGAACGGGCCCGCCATGTCGACGTTCGTCCCAGACATACCTAGCCCATGTCGATGGGCCGCGCGACCCCCTTGGACCACCTCAATGTACGCCGAGGTAACCGCCAACTGGAACAAATCGCCCAGAAGTCCTGGGTCCCCCTTGGCCGTCGGGTCGGCCAAGCCACCCGTGTGGTCACCGGCAACCTCGTCGCCCACCGGTGATGCGAGGGAGCCTTCGTCCTTGGTCTCACCAGCGGCCTCAGCCGGCCCTCGTGCCGGACTCGCGCCCTCGTAGGCTTGCGGGCATGCCAACCGTCGTACTGGTGCGGCACGGCCGGACCGCCGCCAACGCGGCCGGGGTGCTGGCGGGCCGGAGCCCCGGCGTCCCCCTCGACGAGGCCGGGCGGGCCGCCGTGACGGTGCTCGCCGAGCGGTTGCGGCCGGTGCGGCCGGCCGTCGTCGTCAGCAGTCCGCTGGAACGCTGCGCCGAGACCGCACGCGGCATCGCCGCCGGCCGCGAGGTCGACGTCGACGAGCGGCTCACCGAGTGCGACTACGGCACCTGGACCGGCCGGCCCCTCGCCGAGCTGCGCGAGGAGCGGCTGTGGAAGGTCGTTCAGGACCACCCGTCCGGCGTGGTGTTCCCCGACGGCGAGTCGCTGCGGGCCGTGCAGCAGCGGGCCGTCGCTGCGGTCCGGGAGCACGACACCCGCCTGGCCGCCTCCGACGGCGTCGGCGCGGTGTGGATCGCGGTGTCGCACGCCGATGTCATCAAGGCCATCGTGGCCGACGCGCTCGGCATGCACCTCGACCACTTCCAGCGGCTGGTCATCGACCCGTGCTCGGTCACCGTCGTCTCCTACACCGAGCACCGGCCGTTCGTGCAGCGCCTCAACGACCTCGGCGGCGACCTGCGCTTCCTGCACGCGCCGGACCGCGAGGACCGCGCGGCCGCGACGGACGCCGTCGTCGGCGGGGGAGCCGGAACGTGAGGCGGCGAGTTGATCAATGCCCGTGGTGGGGCCCGAGATAGGCTTTCAGCCGTGGCCGTGCAGGTATATCGATTCGACTCCCCCGACAGGTTCGTCGCCGGAACCGTCGGGCGGCCCGGCGAGCGTTCCTTCTTCCTGCAGGCGCGCGACTCCACCCGGCTGATCAGCGTCCTGCTCGAGAAGGAGCAGGTGTCGGTGCTGGCCGAGCGGGTCGACGCCATGCTCGACGAGATCCTGCGCCGGGCCGGCGGGCTCACCTCGGTTCCGGCCGTCGCGCCGCCGGACATGGACGACCTCGATCCGCTGGAGCAGCCGATCGTCGAGGAGTTCCGGGTCGGCGCCATGACGCTGTCCTGGGACACCGACAGCGAGCACGTCGTCGTCGCCGCCTACGCCGTCGTCGACGACGAAAGCGAGCCGCCGGACGACCCCGACGAGTCCGACCGCGACGTCATGGTCGTGCGGCTTTCGGGCCAGGAGGCGCGGGCCTTCGCCAAGCGCGCCCAGGCGGTCGTGGCGGCCGGGCGGCCCCCGTGCCCGCTGTGCAGCCTGCCGCTTGACCCGGCCGGCCACGTCTGCCCCCGTCAGAACGGCTACCGGCGGCGGATCTGACCCGCGTGGACCTGCTGAGCCTGCTGCGTGAGGGTGAGCTGACGGTCGAGGGCCGGCTGGTCGTCGCCTCCAACCTGACCCTGATCGGGCAGGTGCGTCATGGCGACCAAGCCGTGCGGTGCGTGTACAAGCCGATCCGCGGCGAGCAGCCGCTCTGGGACTTCCCCGACGGCACCCTCGCCGCCCGTGAGGTCGCCGCGTACGAGGTTTCCGACGCCACCGGCTGGCACCTCGTGCCGCCGACGGCGCTGCGCGCGGACGGCCCTTTCGGACCGGGGATGTGCCAGGCGTGGATGGAGCAGCCCGCGTCCGGCCCGGAGTGGGTCGACGTCGTCGCGCCCGGTGCCGCCGTCGAGGGGTGGCTGCCGATCCTGCGGGCCGTCGACGGCGGCGGTGACCCCGTCGTGCTGGTGCACGCCGACGACCCAGGGCTGCGGCGCCTCGCGCTCTTCGACACCGTCGTGAACAACACCGACCGCAAGGGCGGCCACGTGCTCGCCGGCGACCGGGGCGTCGCGCCCGCGCTGGCCGAGATCGTCGGCGTCGACCACGGCGTCTGCTTCAACGTCGAGCCCAAGCTGCGCACCGTCTTGTGGGGGTGGGCGGGCGAGCCGATCACCGTCGCCGAACGGGAGGCGCTGGAGTCGCTGCGGGCGTTGCTGGACGGCTCGCTGGGCGGCCGGCTGGGCACACTGCTCGACGACGACGAGGTGGCAGCGACCGCCGATCGGGTGGACGCCTTGCTGACGCGCGGCACCATGCCGAGTCCCGAGGGGCGGATGCCGGTTCCCTGGCCCGTGTTCTGACCACTTAGGCTCTGGAATCATGCGCGCCTGGTCTGCCCCCGACCTGCCCGCCCTCCCTGGGCGCGGGCTGCCCGTGCGGCTGTACGACACCGCGACGGCGTCCGTGCGGCCGATCTCGCCGGGTGATCGCGCGTCGATGTATGTCTGCGGAATCACCCCCTACGACGCCACCCACCTCGGGCACGCGGCCACCTACGTCGCGTTCGATCTGCTCAACCGGCTGTGGCGGGACGCCGGCCACGAGGTCGACTATGTGCAGAACGTCACCGACATCGACGACCCCCTGCTGGAGCGGGCCGCCGAGACGGGGGGGAGCTGGCGCTCCCTGGCCGACCGCGAGACCGAGCTGTTCACCGAGGACATGGCCTGGCTGCGGGTGCTGCCGCCGGCGCGCTATGTCGGCGCCGTCGAGGCCATCCCGCTGATCATCGCGCTGATCCAGCGGATGGAGGCGTCGGTCTACGAGGTCGACGGCGACCTGTACTTCTCGGTGCGCTCCGACCCGGCGTTCGGCTCGGTGGCCCGGCTGTCGGAGGCGGAGATGCGCTCCCTGTTCGCCGAGCGCGGCGGCGACCCCGACCGTTCGGGCAAGAAGGACCCACTCGACTGTCTCGTGTGGCAGCGGGCCCGGCCCGGCGAGCCGTCATGGGACAGCCCGTTCGGCCCCGGCCGCCCCGGCTGGCACGTCGAGTGCACCGCGATCGCCATGGAGCACCTCGGCGTCCCCTTCGACGTGCAGGGCGGCGGCAACGACCTCGCGTTCCCGCACCACGAGATGTCCGCGTCCCACGCCCACGTCGTCACCGGGACGTTCGCGACGGCCTACGTCCACGCCGGCATGGTCGGCCTGGACGGCGAGAAGATGTCCAAGTCGCTGGGCAACCTGGTATTCGTGTCCGGGCTGCGCCGCGAGGGCGTCGAAGCTGCCGCGGTCCGACTGGCCCTGCTCGCGGCGCACTACCGCGCCGACCGGGAATGGACCCCGTCGGTGCTGGCCGACGCCCAGGAGCGGTTGGCCCGCTGGCGAGCCGCGACGACGGCGCCGGCCGGAGCGCCCGCGGCTGACCTGGTGGCGACCGTTCGGGAACGGCTGGCCGACGACCTCGACAGCCCCGGCGCCCTGGCCGCAGTCGACGCCTGGGCCGCGACCCCCGGCACCGACGCCGAAGCCCCCGCCCTCGCCGCCGCCGTCATCGACACCCTCCTCGGCATCGCCCTCTCCAAATGATCACGTTCAGCACGCAATCTCGTGTCGCACCATGCCTGTAATCCTCGTGACGCTCGGGTCATCCTCGTGATGGGTGGTTGTCCACACGCCCGTTGAGATGACGCCGTTATCCACATTCCGTGGCCTGGCGCTGGTGCACCGGCCCAGCAGTCGGCACCGTCCTGTTCATGGATGAGACCTTGAGAGCCGTTGCCGCGCGGCAGCACGGCGTTGTCGTCCGGGCGCAGGTCCTGGCAGCCGGCTACGACGACTATGAGATCGCTCGGCGGCGCGCGACCGGTGCGTGGGTAGCGATCCGCCGAGGCGCCTACGTCGAGGCGACGGTGTGGAAGCGCATGAACGACCTCGAGCTGCACCGAGCTCGCTGCCAGGCGGTGCTCCTCCAGATGGCGGTGCCCGCGGTGCTGAGCCACACGTCAGCCGCTGTGTGGCTCGGGACGCGCGTGTGGGGAGCCGACCTGTCGTGTGTGCACGTGTCGCGACGCGATCTGCACGCACCACGCAGAGAGGCCGGCGTGCACCACCACGCGGGGAGGCTGTCCGAGGCTGAGGTGCGTGTCGTCGACGGGGTCGCGACGACGACACCGGCTCGCACCGCGCTCGACGTGGCCCGGACGACGCCGTTCGAAAGCGCGGTCGTGACCGTCGACGGCATCCTGGCCGAGTCGGCGACGACGAGTGCCGAGCTGCTCGAGGTCCTGGACACGATGCGGGACTGGCGGGGTGCACGCGCCGCCGGTCGCGTGGTCGAGTTCGCGGACGGCCGATCGGAGAGTGTTGGGGAGTCGCGCCATCGGGTGCAGCTGGAACGCATCGGATTGCCCCGCCCTGAGCTGCAGCTCAACCTGCCGGGTCCGGACGGCACGGACGACCGGGTCGACTTCTACTTCGAGGGCTACGCGACCATCGGGGAGTTCGACGGGCGCGAGAAGTACGGTCGGCTGCTGCGGCCTGGCGAGAGCGCCGGCGACGCCGTCTGGCGCGAGAAGATCCGGGAGGACCGGCTGCGTGACCGAGGGCTGCAGGTGGTCCGCTCGGTGTGGGCCGACCTCTATCGCGATGACCTCGTGGCGGCGCGGTACCGGGCCGCGTTCGGTCGAGGGCGCCGCCGCGTCGTCGCCTGAGCGCCTGAACGGTCGCATCACGAGGCCT
This sequence comes from Jiangella asiatica, assembly GCF_004349065.1. Lineage (GTDB taxonomy): Bacteria > Actinomycetota > Actinomycetes > Jiangellales > Jiangellaceae > Jiangella > Jiangella asiatica. The sequence goes on along the minus strand of NZ_SMKZ01000018.1, from coordinate 123,067 downwards.
ACCCGTGCATCACCAGGCTTGCAATCGTGGTGCGACATGGGATTTCGTGCTGAACGTGATCATTCGGGGGCGGGGCGAGGGAGGGAGTCGGAGGGTCAGGTGTCGCGGCGGCGGAGGTAGCGTTCGAACTCGCGGGCGATGTGTTCGCCGGAGGCTTCGGGGAGGTCGACGGTGTCGCGGGCCTCCTCGAGGCGGCGGACGTACTCGGCGACGTCGGAGTCCTCTTCGGCGAGCTCATCGACGCCGTGCTGCCAGGCCTCGGCCTGCTCGGCGAGGTCGCCCAGGGGGACCGGGAGGCGCAGGACGTCCTCGACGCGTTGCATGAGGACGAGGGTCGCCTTCGGGCAGGGGGACTGCGCCACGTAGTGCGGGACGGCCGCCCACAGCGAGATGGACTCCAGCCCGGCCTTGGTGGCCGCGTCCTGGAAGACGCCGACGATACCGGTGGGGCCCTCGTACTTGGAGGCCTCCAGCCCGAGCCGGTCGGCTTGGTCGGGATCACTGGCCGACGCGGTGACGGGGACGGGGCGGGTGTGCGGCACGTCGGCCAGCAGCGCGCCGAGGGTGATGACCTCCTCGACGCCGAGGTCGGCGGCGACGGCGAGGAGCTCGGCGCAGAAGCCGCGCCAGCGCATGTTGGGCTCGATGCCGCGCAGCAGGACGATGTCGCGGTCGGCGTCGTCGAGGTGGACGACGGACAGGCGCGTGGTGGGCCACTCGATGCTGCGCAGGCCGGTCTCGTCGACGCTGACCTGCGGCCGGTTGACCTGGAAGTCGTAGTACTGGTCGGGGTCGAGGGCAGCGACCGGGGTGGCGCGCCACTCGTGTTCGAGGTGCTCGACGCCGGCAGTGGCCGCCTCGCCGGCGTCGTTCCATCCCTCGAACGCCGCGATCAGGACAGGATCGCGCAGCTGCGGCGTACCGTCGAGCTCCATCACGCTTCGTCTCCCTGCTGAGCGACCGGGGGCGACCGGTGAGCGGCCGTGGTGACCGGTTGGCGGCCGTGGGCGACGGCCCGGGTCAGGTTCCGTCGTCCATGGCCCAACCCTACGGCTCCTGGCGCCGCTTGGCTCGCCGACGTGTCTCGAATTCAGAGACGAATCGTCCGCATGGCGGACGTTTCCTCGTGAGCTGTGGTGATGGCTCTACCCTGGCGTGATGCGGGGGAGTTTGCGTGAGGCTTTGAAACGGCGCGTCGTGGTTGCCGACGGAGCCATGGGCACGATGCTCCAGGCGGCCGACCTCACGCTCGACGATTTCGAGGGCCATGAGGGCTGCAACGAGATCCTCAACGTCACCCGCCCCGACGTCGTCCGCTCCGTCCACGACGCCTACTTCGCCGTCGGCGTCGACTGCGTCGAGACGAACACGTTCGGCGCCAACCACGCGAACCTCGGCGAGTACGACATCGCCCACCGCATCCACGAACTGGCCGAGGCCGGCGCTCGGCTGGCCCGCGAGGTCGCCGACGGCTGGTCCACGCCGGATCGGCCGCGCTGGGTGCTCGGCAGCGTCGGCCCGGGCACCAAGCTGCCGTCGCTGGGGCACGTCGACTTCGCCACCCTGCGCGACGCGTACCGCACCCAGGTCGCCGGGCTCCTGGCCGGCGGCGCCGACGCGGTCCTCGTCGAGACCGCGCAGGATCTGCTCCAGGCCAAGGCCGCGATCATCGGCGCCCGCCGGGCAATGGCGGCGGACGGCACGGACGTTCCGCTGATGGTGAACGTCACCGTCGAGACCACCGGCACCATGCTGCTGGGTTCGGAGATCGGCGCCGCGCTGACGGCACTCGAACCGCTCGGCGTCGATCACATCGGGCTCAACTGCGCCACTGGCCCGGCCGAGATGAGCGAGCACCTGCGCCACCTGGCCCGCTACGCCACGACGGGGCTGGCTTGCATGCCCAACGCCGGCCTGCCGGAGCTGACGTCCGACGGCGCGCACTACCCGCTGACGCCGCAGCAGCTGGCCGACGCGCACGACCTGTTCACCGCCGAGTACGGGCTGGCGTTGGTGGGCGGATGTTGTGGCACGACACCGGAGCACCTGCGCCACGTGGTCGAGCGGGTCGGCGGCCGCGAGGTGGCGGCGCGCCGGCCGCAGGTCGAGCCTGGTGCGGCGAGCCTCTACCAGCACGTGCCGTTCCGGCAGGACACCTCGTACCTGGCCATCGGGGAGCGCACCAACGCCAACGGTTCCAAGGCGTTCCGTGAGGCGATGCTCGAGGGCCGGCTCGACGACTGCGTCGAGATCGCCCGAGCGCAGACTCGCGACGGCTCGCACCTGCTGGACCTGTGCGTGGACTACGTGGGACGAGACGGCGCCGCGGACATGCGTGAGCTGGCGGCCCGGCTGGCCACGGCGAGCACGTTGCCGCTGGTGCTGGACTCCACTGAGCCGGCGGTCATCGAAGCAGGCCTGGAGTGCCTGGGCGGGCGCAGCGTGGTCAACTCCGTCAACTACGAGGACGGCGACGGCGCCGGCTCGCGCATCCGCCGGCTCATGCCCATCATCAGGGAGCACGGTGCCGCGGTCGTCGCGCTCACCATCGACGAGGAGGGGCAGGCCCGCACCGCCGAGTGGAAGGTCCGGGTCGCCGAGCGCCTCATCGCCCAGCTGACCGGCGAGTGGGGCATGCGCGTCGAGGACATCATCGTCGACTGCCTGACCTTCCCGATCGCCACCGGCCAGGAGGAGACCCGCCGCGACGGCATCGAGACCATCGAGGCGATCCGCGAGATCAAGCGCCGGCACCCGGGCGTCCAGACGACGCTGGGCGTGTCGAACGTGTCGTTCGGGCTGAACCCTGCCGCCCGGGCGGTGCTGAACTCGGTGTTCCTGCACGAGTGCGTGGCCGCCGGGCTGGACTCCGCGATCGTGCACTCCGCGCGCATCCTGCCGGTCTCGCGCATCCCGGAGGAGCAGTACCAGGTTGCGCTGGATCTCGTCTACGACCGCCGCCGCCCCGCGGCCGGCGACGAGCCTGCCTACGACCCGCTCACCCGCTTCCTGGAGCTGTTCGAGGGCGTGACGTCGACGACGGAGGACCGCGCGGCCGCGCTGGCCGGGTTGCCGCTGTTCGAGCGGCTCGAGCGGCGCATCGTCGACGGCGAGCGCAAGGGCCTGGAGGCGGACCTGGATGAAGCACTGTCGAGGCGTCCTGCCCTCGAGATCGTCAACGACACCCTCCTCGACGGGATGCGCACGGTCGGCGACCTGTTCGGCAGCGGCCAGATGCAGCTGCCGTTCGTGCTGCAGAGCGCGGAGGTCATGAAGGCCGCCGTTGCCTACCTCGAACCGCACATGGAAAAGCTCGACGACGGCGCATCCTCCCAGAAAGGCACCATCGTCCTCGCTACTGTCAAGGGCGACGTCCACGACATCGGCAAGAACCTCGTCGACATCATCCTGTCGAACAACGGCTACAGCGTCGTCAACCTCGGGATCAAGCAGCCGATCAGCGCGATCCTCGACGCGGCCGCTGAGCACGATGCCGACGTCATCGGCATGTCCGGGCTGCTGGTGAAGAGCACGGTCGTCATGAAGGAGAACCTCGAGGAGATGAACCAGCGCGGCGTGTCGGCGCGCTGGCCGGTCATCCTGGGCGGCGCGGCCCTGACCCGGGCGTTCGTCGAGGACGACCTCGCCGAGCTCTACGCCGGCGAGGTCCGCTACGCCCGTGACGCGTTCGAAGGGTTGCGGCTCATGGACGCCGTCGCCAGCGTCCGCACCGACCCGGACAAGGAGCTCGCCGACGTCCTGCCGGCGCTGCGCAAGCGGCGGGTCGCGCGCACCACCGTCACGACCCCCGCCGACGACGGCGACGACGTGCGCTCCGACGTGGCCGCGGACAACACCGTCCCGGTGCCGCCGTTCTGGGGCACCCGAGTCGTGCGCGGCCTGCACCTGGCCGACTACGCCGCCTACCTCGACGAGCGGGCGACGTTCATGGGCCAGTGGGGGCTCAAGGGCACCCGCGACGGCCGGTCCTACGAGGAGCTGGTCGAGACGGAGGGCCGGCCGCGGCTGCGCCTGTGGCTGGAACGCCTGCACACCGAGGGCATCCTCGAGGCCGCCGTGGTCTACGGGTACTTTCCGGCCGTCGCCGAGGGCCGCGACCTCGTCGTCCTGGACCCCGACGACCACCGCAAGGAGCTGGAGCGGTTCACGTTCCCGCGCCAGCGCCGCGACCGCCGGCTGTGCCTGTCCGACTTCTTCCGGTCGCGCTCGTCCGGAGACGTGGACGTGGTGGCGTTCCAGCTGGTGACCATGGGCTCCGGGGTGGCCGAGGCGACGGCGAAGCTGTTCGAGAGCAACTCCTACCGCGACTACCTCGAGCTGCACGGCCTGTCCGTCCAGCTCACCGAGGCGCTGGCGGAGTACTGGCACGCGCGGGTGCGCGACGAGCTCGGGTTCGGTGCTGAGGACGACGCCGAGCTCGGCGGCATCCTCAAGCAGGAGTACCGGGGATCGCGATACTCCTTCGGCTACCCCGCCTGCCCCGACCTCGCCGACCGGGTCAAGCTCGTGCGGCTGCTGCGGCCGGAGCGGATCGGGGTGAACCTCTCCGAGGAGCTACAGCTCCATCCGGAACAGTCGACCGACGCGTTGGTCGTCCACCACCCTGAGGCCAAGTACTTCAACGCGACCTAGAGTTGCCGCGGCGCGTCAGGCATTCCAGTCCTGCTCGGCCAGGGCGAACTGGACGGCTCCGTCGGGGTCGACGGCGGCGTCGAGCGCCTTGTCGTCGAGCATCTGTGCGGCCTGGGCATCGAGGAACAACCGGGCTCCGCCCTGGTCGACGACCTGGTCGCCTTCCTCCGGCCCGGGGGACATGTTCAGGTTGAGGCCGCCGTCGACGGCGGCGACGATACGCATGCCGGTGCCTTCCGGCATGTCCTGCTGCCCGGCGATGTTGCGGATGACCGCAGCGGCGTTCTCGGTGAGTGTGAGCATGGTGACCTCCGACGGAGCGCGCACCAACGGCGCCCCGCATCGGTTGTGGCGTCGGCATCTCGTCGTGGATGCCCGTGATATGGCCGCATGGGCTTGACGGCCCGCTATGACGTACGGCTGGGTATCGATCCTCTCCCGGCGCACGAGCCGGTTGGCAAGCCGTTCGCACTGTCCACGCTTCCGGCTCTCGCTCCATCCGTCAACCCCTTGCGGTGCACTACACCGGCGGTGGGGCGGATTGCCCAGCATGCGACGATGGTGTGTGTGACATCGCACCTACCCGCCGCCGTCCTGTGGGACATGGACGGCACCATCATCGACACCGAACCGCTGTGGATGGGCGCCGAGGAGGCGCTCGTCACCGGGCACGGCGGCACCTGGACCGACGCCGACAGTCTCGCGCTCGTGGGCAGCGACCTGCTGGAGGCCGCTGCCTACATCCGCGACAAGGGCCGCATCCCCATGACACCGGCGCAGATCGTGGAGCACATGATCGGCGAGGTGCTGCGCGGCCTCGGCGACGGCATCTCCTGGCAGCCCGGCGTGGCCGAGCTGCTGGCGGAGCTGCGCGGGCTGGGGGTGCCGTCGGCGTTGGTGACCATGTCGTACCGAGTGCTCGCCGACGCCGTCGTCGCTCAGCTGCCGCCCGGGACGTTCGAGGCGGTCGTCGTCGGCGACGAGGTCACCAACGGCAAGCCGCACCCCGAGCCGTACCTGACCGCGGCGCACCGGCTGGGTGTCGACCCAGCCGGATGCGTGGTCATCGAGGACTCCCCGCGCGGCGCCGCCGCTGGCCTGGCGGCCGGCGCCCGCGTGTTGTCCGTGCCGAACGCCGTCGCCGCCGAGCCGGAGCCGGGGCTGATCGTCGTCGACTCGCTGGCGGGAGTCCGAGCGGCCGACCTGCTGGCGCTGTTCGACGACTATCGCCTCGATCCAGTGTGATGTAACACGTGCAATTGTGCAGAGCCAGGCCCTGGAAGGACTGTTGCGAAATCGCGATGTCATCCTGACTCCGCGGTGACTGCTGTTCATGCAAAGACCAAGTACTGTCACAGGCCAGCCGGTCGGATCACCGCCCGGCAGTCGAGCTGTGTGAGGTGTGACATGCGTGGCACGAGCCTGAACCGCAGGCTGGCCGCGGGAGCCCTGGCCGGTGCGCTGGCCCTGGGGCTCACGGCGTGTGGCGGTGACGATGACGATGGCGCCGCCTCCGGTGGGGAGGGCGGCGGCACGCTCGTCTTCGCCGGGTCGGCCGATCCGGTGATCCTGGACGGCTCCCTTGTCAGCGACGGTGAGTCCACTCGGGTGATCAACCAGATCTTCGAGGGTCTGGTCCGCAGTGAAGAGGGCGGCACCGAGATCGAGCCGGCCCTGGCCGAGTCGTGGGAGGCCAGCCCCGACGGCCTGCAGTGGACGTTCACCCTGCGCGAAGGCGTGACGTTCCACGACGGCGAGCCGTTCGACGCCGAGGCCGTCTGCTTCAACTTCGAGCGCTGGTACAACTTCACCGGCGTGCTGCAAAGCCCCGCGGTGTCCTACTACTGGGGCACGGTGATGGGCGGGTTCGCCGCCAACGAGGACCCGGCCATGGGCCAGAGCCTCTACACCGGCTGCGAGGCCAGCGACGAGCACACCGCGGTCATCACCCTGTCGCGGCCGTCCTCGGCATTCCTGTCCGCCCTGGCCATGCCGGCGTTCACCATGGCCAGCCCGGCCGCGCTGACGGAGTTCCAGGCCGACGCCGTGAGCGGCACCGGCGAGTCGCCGTCCTTCGACGGGACGTTCGGCTACGAGCACCCGGTCGGCACCGGCCCGTTCCAGTTCGAGTCGTGGGAGCGTGGCAGTGAAGTCCGCTTGTCCAAGTACGAGGAGTACTGGGACGAGCCCGCGCAGGTCGACGAGCTGATCTTCACGGTCATCCCGGACGGCCCGGCCCGCCGGCAGGCCCTGGAAAGCGGCGAGATCGACGGCTACGACCTGGTCGACCCGGCCGACGTCGACCTGCTGGAGTCCGCGGGCTTCCAGATGCTGCGCCGCCCGGCGTTCAACGTCGCCTACATCGGGTTCCAGCAGAACTACCCGCCGTTCGACAACCTGCAGATCCGGCAGGCCATCGCGCACGCGATCGACTTCGACAACCTGATCCGCACCAACTACCCGGAGGGCGCGGTCCGGGCGACGCAGTTCATGCCGCCGGAGCTGTTCGGCTGGGCCGAGGACGTCACCACCTACGACTACGACCCCGACCGGGCCCGCGAGCTCATCGCCGAGTCCGGCGTCACGGACCTGACGCTGCCGTTCTGGTACCCGACCGACGTCTCGCGGCCGTACATGCCCGACGCTCAGGCCAACTGGGAGCTCATGGCCGCGGACCTGGAGGCCGTCGGCTTCACCATCGAGCCGAACACGGCGCCGTGGAACCCGGACTACCTCGATGCCACCCAGACCGGCGGGACCCCGATGTTCCTGCTCGGTTGGAACGGCGACTTCGGTGACCCGGACAACTTCATCGGCACGTTCTTCCAGGACGTCAACCCGCAGTTCGGCAGCTTCAACAACCCTGAGATCTTCGCGAAGCTGGACGAGGCCGAGCAGGAGACCGACGAGGACGCCCGCACGGCGCTCTACCAGGAGGCCAACCGCATGATCATGGACTTCCTGCCGGGCATCCCGTACGTGCACAGCGAGCCGGCGATCGCCTTCCGCGAGGGCGTCGACGGGTTCGTCCCCGACCCGCTGTCGAACGAGAGCTTCGCTACTGTCACCGTCGACTGATGCTCAAGTTCGTCATACGGCGGCTGCTGCTGCTCGTCCCGATCCTGTTCGGGCTGTCGGTGCTGCTGTTCGTGTGGTTGCGCGCGCTCCCGGGAGGGCCTGCCCAGGCCCTCCTTGGGGAGCGCGCCACCGCCGACAGCGTCGCCCGGATCGAGGAGCTCTACGGGCTGAACGAACCGTGGTACGTGCAGTACTGGAAGTTCGTGTCCGCGGCGGTACAACTCGACTTCGGCAACAGCGCCCACACCAACCGGCCGGTCACCGAGGAGATGCTGCGCACCTTCCCGGCGACGATCGAGCTGGCCGTCGCCGCGCTGGTGTTCGCCATCGGCATCGGCATCCCGCTGGGCTACTTCGCCGCCCGCAAGTACGGGAGCTGGCTGGACAACTTGTCAGTGTCCGGCTCGCTGCTGGGCGTCGCGGTGCCGGTGTTCTTCCTGGCCTACATCCTCAAGTACGTGTTCTCGGTCCGGCTGGGCTGGTTCCCCACCCACGGGCGAGACGACCCGCGCATGGACGCGGAGCATCCCACCGGCCTGTACGTGCTGGACGGGATACTGACCGGCAATCTCGAGGCCAGTTGGGACGCACTGGTCCACCTGGTGCTCCCGGCCGTCGCGCTCGGTTCGATACCACTGGCCATCATCGTGCGCATCACCCGGGCCAGCGTGCTCGACGTGGTACACGAGGACTACGTGCGCACCGCGGAGGCCAAGGGCCTGTGGGAGCGCACCATCACCCGCCGGCACGTGTTGCGCAACGCGCTGCTGCCGGTGGTGACTGTCATCGGCTTGCAGGCCGGGCTCCTGTTCTCCGGCGCCATCCTGACCGAGACGGTGTTCGCGTTCGACGGCGTCGGCCAGTTCATCTACGAGGCCATCAGTACGCGCGACTACGCCGTCCTGCAGGGGTTCATCCTGGTGATCGCCGCCATGTACGTCGTGGTCAACCTCCTCGTCGACGTCTCGTACGGGCTGATCGACCCGAGGGTGAGGGTGAGGTGACACCGTGAGCCTCTCCGAGATCGAGGCCGCGACCGAGTCCGAACAGGTCGAACAGGCCGCCGGCAACCTGCGCCGCGAGGCGTGGCGGCGGCTGCGCCGCGACCCCGTCGCCATCGTCGGGTTCTGCCTGATCGCCTTCTTCGTGCTGGTCGCCCTCCTGGCGCCGCTGCTGGCGCCGTACGCGCCCGATGCCCAACCCGGGCGAGGGATGATCACCCCGACCAACATCCCCGGGCCGTCCGCGCAGCACTGGTTCGGGCTGGACGCCTCCGGCCGCGACGAGCTCAGCCGCGTCATCCACGGCGCCCGGCAGTCGCTGCTCGTCGGTGTCGTCTCGATGCTGCTGGGCATGATCGGCGGCCTGACGCTCGGGGTGCTGGCCGGCGCGTTCGGCGGGACGGTCGACTCCGTCGTCATGCGGATCGTCGACGTCATGCTGTCCATCCCGGGCCTGCTGATGGCGATCGCCATCGCGGCGCTCCTGGGCGCCAGCCTCACGTCGGTGATGATCGCGATCGCGATCGTCAACGTGCCGGTGTTCGCGCGGCTCCTACGCGGACAGATGCTGGCCCAACGCGGGAGCGACTACGTGCTGGCCGCGCGGTCGCTCGGGGTGCGGCGGCGGTCCATCGTGTTCGGGCACATCCTCCCCAACTCGATCTCGCCGGTGATCGTCCAGGCGACCCTCACGCTGGCGACGGCCATCATCGAGGCCGCGGCGCTGTCGTTCCTCGGCCTGGGTAGCGCCGACCCACGAGTCCCGGAGTGGGGCCGGATGCTCGCCGACACCCAGCGGTACCTGGCCTCCGCGCCGCACTTGGCGCTGTTCCCCGGCCTCGCCATCGTCGTCGCCGCGCTCGGGTTCACCATGCTCGGCGAGCGACTGCGCGAGGCCATCGATCCCAAGTACCGGCGGTGAGCGTGTCGATCTCCGAAGCCCGCGGGCCGCTCCTGGACGTCCGCGACCTGTCCGTCGCGTTCACCCGGAAGGGCAGCCCCGACGTACGCGCCGTCGACGGGGTCACGTTCACCGTCAGCCCGGGGGAGACCGTCGGGCTGGTCGGAGAGTCCGGCAGCGGCAAGAGCGTCACGTCGCTGGCCGTCATGGGCCTGCTGCCGCCCCGGGGGGTGCGGGTCGGCGGTCAGGTCCTGTTCGACAGTGACGACCTGCTGACGCTGCCGCGCGACCGCATGCGCGACATCCGCGGCCGCGACATCGCGATGGTGTTCCAGGACCCGATGTCGTCGCTGAACCCGGTCGTGCCGATCGGCGTTCAGGTCGCCGAGGTGCTGGAGCGGCACCAGGACCTCAAGGGCGAGCCGGCGCGCCGGGGGGCCGAGGACCTGCTGGCCCGGGTCGGCATCCCGGACCCGCGGCGCCGGCTCAAGGAGTACCCGCACCAGCTCTCCGGCGGGATGCGTCAGCGCGCGCTGATCGCCATGGCGCTGGCCTGCAAGCCCCGGCTGCTCATCGCCGACGAGCCGACGACGGCGCTTGACGTCACCATCCAGGCGCAGATCATCGAGCTGCTCAAGGAGCTGGTGCAGGACACCGGGGCCTCGCTCGTGATGATCACGCACGACCTCGGCATCGTCGCCGGGCTGTGCGACACCGTGCACGTCATGTACTCCGGCCGGGTCGTGGAGTCGGCCGGACGGCGGGAGCTGTTCGCCGAGCCCCACCACCCGTACACAGGCGGGCTGCTCGCGTCCGTGCCCAGGCTGGACGCGCCACGCGGCGCGCCGCTGCACCCGATCCCGGGCTCGCCGACCGACGTGCTGCAATGGTCCGACGGGTGCGCGTTCGCGCCGCGCTGTCCGAACCGCATCGAGCCCTGTACCGGCGGCCCGCCGCCGCTGGAGTCGATCGGCGGCCGGTCGCTGCGCTGCCTGAACCCGCTGACGGAGTCCGAGGAGGTCCCGGCATGACGAGCGAGGCCGCAAACGCGCCGGCCCCGGAGCCGACCGACCCCCTGCTGTCGGTGCGCGGACTCGAGGTGCACTTCCCGATCAGGTCCGGCATCGTCTTCGAGCGCCAGGTCGGCGCGGTCCGGGCCGTGGACGGCGTCGACCTCGACATACCGCGCGGTGCGACCGTCGGCCTCGTGGGGGAGTCCGGCTGCGGCAAGTCCACGCTCGGCCGGGCGATCCTGCGGCTGGTCGAGCCGACCGGCGGACGGGTGTCCTTCGACGGCGTCGACCTGCGTCCGCTGGAAGGCGAGGAGCTGCGCCGGATGCGGCGGCAGATGCAGATGGTGTTCCAGGACCCCATGGCCAGCCTCGACCCCCGGCAGAACGTGCAGTCGGTCCTCACCGAGCCGCTGCGGGCGCACGGCATCGGCGGCGACCACAAGGCTCGGGTGCGCGAGCTGCTCGGCCTGGTCGGGCTGCCTGCCTCGGCGGCGTCGCGGTACCCGCACGAGTTCTCCGGCGGCCAGCGTCAGCGCATCGGGATCGCTCGTGCGATCGCGCTGGAGCCGCAGCTGATCGTCGCCGACGAGCCGGTGTCCGCGCTCGACGTGTCGATCCAGGCGCAGGTGGTGAACCTGCTGGAGGAGCTGCAGGACCGGCTCGGACTGACCTATCTGGTGATCGCGCACGACCTGGCCGTCGTCCGGCACATCGCCGACGTCGTGGCGGTCATGTACCTCGGCACCCTGGTCGAGCAGGCCCCGTCCGACGACCTCTACGCCCGGCCGCTGCATCCCTACACGAGGGCACTGATGTCGGCGGTGCCGATCCCGGACCCCGTCGTCGAGGACACCCGCGAGCGGATCCTGCTCAGCGGCGACCTGCCCTCGCCGGCGAACCCGCCGTCCGGCTGCCGCTTCCACACCCGTTGCCCGTTCCGCCAGCCGACCCGCTGCGACGACGAGCGACCGGTGCTGCGGACGGTGGCCGGGCATCCGCAGGCGCACCGGGTGGCCTGCCACTGGGCCGAGGACATCGAGGCCGGACGCATCCAGCCCGTGGCATCGGCCGTCGTGGAGCCAGACGCGCCCGCGGCGTGACGTCTCGGGCCGCGGCCTCGCCCCGTCATCATCGGGGATCGGCCCCGGTATGACGACGAGGCCGACCGCCGATGCCGATGAGGCGAGGCGAGTCACTCCGTGGTGATCGCCCGGAGCACGTCGAGCTTGGCGGCCCGGCGCGCCGGCCACACCGCGGCCAGCACCCCGATGACGGCTGCGAGCAGCACGAACACCAGCAGCTGGCCACCCGGGATGGACAGCACCTCCAGCCCGTCGTCGGCGATGGCCCGCTGCAGCGACACGCCGAACAGGACCCCCAGCGCGACGCCGAGGACGGCACCGAGCACCGCGATCGCGATGGACTCCAGCCGGATGGTGCGGCGCAGCTGGCGCCGGCTCAGGCCGACCGCTCGCAGCAGGCCGACCTCGCGGGTACGCTCCATGACCGACAGCGCCAGCGTGTTGACGATGCCGAGCACCGCGATCAGGACCGCCAGCCCGAGCAGGGCGTAGACCAGGAACAGCAGTTGGTTGACCTGGTCGCGGGACTGCTGCTTGAACTCCTCCTGGTCCTGGACGGTGACCGTGGGAAGGTCCGCGGTCGCCTCATCGAGGCTGTCGTGCAGTGCGGTGAGGTCCGCGCCGTCCTCGACCACGACATAGAGCAGGGAGTCGACCGCCGGGACGGCGCCGTCCTCCAGCGTCTGCTGGTTGACGATCATGCCGCCGGACAGCAGCGGGGACTCCGCGTAGATGCCGGTCAGCTCGATCTCCTCGTCGGAGCCGGGCAACGTCAACCGGACGGTGTCGCCGACGGAGAGGCCCTCGGACTCGGCCTGGTCCTCGCCGATGAGGAAGCCCCCGTCGCTGAGGTCGTCGCTGCCGTCCACGATCTCCAGGTCCGCGGCCCGGCTGTAAGCCACCGGGTCGAAGGCCTGCAGCGCCGTCTGGTCGCCGTCGACGAGCCCCGGCGCCGCCCGCACCGACACGACCTCGTCGACCTCGTCGACCTGGCCGACGGACTGCGCGATTGCCGGCGAGAACGGCTGGCCCACGGCGTTGGAGACGACGAACTGGGCGCGGACGCCGTCGTCGAGAGCGCGGTCGACCGTGGCGTTGGCCGACGCGCCGACGATGGAGATGGCCGTCACCAGCGCCATCCCGATCATCAGCGCCGACGACGTGGCCGCCGTCCGCCGCGGGTTGCGCAGCGCGTTCTCGCGGGCCAGCCGGCCCACGGTGCCGAACGCCGACGGGTACCACCCGGCCAGCACCCGCAGCAGCGGCGGCGCCAGGACCGGGGCGAGCAGCGCCACCCCGACGAACACCCCGAGGATGCCGCCGCCCACCAGCAGTGCCGCGTCGTCCACGCTGCCGAACAGGCCGACCGCCATGACGCCGGCGCCGATCACCAGGAGGCCGCCGCCGGCCCAGCCGTGCACTCGCCGGGACGAGTCGGGCATGACGACGTCGTCGCGCATCGCGGCCACCGGCGGCACCTTCGCCGCCCGCCGGGCGGGCACGTAGGCCGCGACCATGGTGACGACGATGCCGACCACGTAGGACACGATGACGGTGCGCGGCGCGAGCACCAGCCCGCCGCCGAGCTCGAGGCCGAACGCCCCGAAGACCACCTTGAGCAGCTGCGCCACCCCCAGCCCGAGCAGCAACCCGAGCGTGGAGCCGACCACACCGACCACGGCGGCCTCGAGCATCACCGACCGCGTGACCTGCTGGCGTCCCGCGCCCAGCGCCCGGTAGAGCGCCATCTCCTGCGAGCGCTGAGCGACCAGGATGGAGAACGTGTTCAGGATCAGGAAGATGCCGACGAACAGCGCGATCGCGGCGAACACCAGCAGGAACGTGGTGAAGAAGCCGAGGCCCTCCTCGATGGCCGACGCGGTCTCGTCGTCGACCTCGGCACCGGTGAGGGCCTCGAAGTCGCCCGGCAGGATGGCTGAGATCTCGTCGCGGACGTCCTCGGCGCTGGCGCCGCCGGCCGCGGTCACCGAGATGCGCGAGTAGGCGTCCTCGCCGTCGAGGAACAGGTCCTGGGCGGCGCCGGTCTCGAAGACGGACAGGCTGGCACCGGCCAGGCTGCCGGACTCGCCGAACCGGACCACACCGACAAGCTCGGCGCTGACGCGGGGCTCGTCGCCGGTGCTGACGAACTGGACCTCGTCGCCGATCTGGTAGCCGGAGTCCTCGAACGTGCGGTCGTCGAGCGCGACCTCGCCCGCGCCTTCCGGCAGCTCGCCGTCGACCAGCTCGAGCACCGGGTCGCCCTCGGCGTTGGGGCCGTCGTGCCAGTTGACGGCGATGCCGGGGGCGCCCTGGGTGGTCATGACGTCGCCGTCGGTGTCCAGGACGAACATGCTCTGGCTCTCGATCTCGCCGTCGGCACGGTCGACATCGGGCAGCGCGGCGACCTCGTCGACCAGGTCGGCCGGGATGGTCGTGGTGGTGCCGGCGTTGAAGCCGGACATGAGGTCGACCTCGCCGGGGAGGTCCGGCCGGACGACGACGTCGGAGGACAGGCCGCCGAAAATGTCGTCGAACGTGCGGTCGATGGTGTCGGTGAAGACATAGGAGCCGGCCACGAACGCCACGCCGAGCACGATGGCGAACGCGCTCATGGCCAGCCGCAGCTTGCGCGCGGCCAGGCTCTTGAGGGTCGCGCGGATCATGGGTGCTGCCCCACGGCGTCGAAGCCCTTCATCCGCTCGAGGACCTTCTCGGCGGTGGGGTCGGTCATCTCGTCGACGATGCGGCCGTCGGCGAGGAACAGCACCCGGTCGGAGTACGCGGCGGCGTTGGGGTCGTGCGTGACCATGACGATGGTCTGGCCGAATTCGCGCACCGACCGGCGCAGGAACGACAGCACCTCGGTGCCGGACCGGGAGTCGAGGTTGCCGGTGGGCTCGTCGGCGAAGATGATCTCCGGCTGGCTGACCAGGGCGCGGGCGCACGCCACCCGCTGCTGCTGGCCGCCGGAGAGCTGGTTCGGCTTGTGGCCCAGCCGGTCGGCGAGACCGACGGTGGCGATGACGGTGTCGAACCAGTCCTTGTCGATGTCGCGCCCGGCGATATCGAGCGGGAGCGTGATGTTCTCGCGCGCCGTCAGCGTGGGCACCAGGTTGAACGCCTGGAAGATGAAGCCGATCTTGTCGCGGCGCAGCCGGGTGAGCTCCCGGTCGTCCAGCTCGCTCAGCTCGGTGTCACCGATGAACACCTGGCCCGACGTCGACGAGTCGAGCGCGGCCATGCAGTGCATGAGCGTGGACTTGCCCGATCCTGACGGCCCCATGATCGCGGTGTACCGCCCGGCGGTGAACTCGACCGTCACGCCACCGAGCGCGACCACCTTGGTGTCACCCGTTCCGTAGATCTTGGCCAGGTCAACGGCGCGGGCCGCCGTGCGCGGCGAGCTGGTATCCGTCGTCACCGATGTGCTCCTCGTCAGCTGGTCGTTCGATCGTCTTCAACGCTATGGCCACCGCCAGGCCGGATGATCGGCGAACGGCACGGTGTGCGGGCTCCGCCGTGGGGACGACCCGGGCTCAAGGGTCGTCCGCGAGGAGTACGCCCCACCTCGGCTGGTCAGCCGGACGACCCCTGACCCGCTACGGCCACCGCGTCCCGCCTGCTGCTTCGCGTCGGGCGGCGGGGGTGACGCTCAGAGGGCGCCGGGCTGGACCAGGCCGCTCTCGTAGGCGTACACGGCGGCCTGGACGCGGTCGCGCAGTCCGAGCTTGGTGAGGACGTTGCCGACGTGGGTCTTCACCGTCGTCTCCGAGACCACGAGCTCGGCGGCGATCTCGGCGTTGGAGTACCCGCGGGCCACCAGCGTCAGCACCTCGCGCTCCCGGTCGGTGAGGTGCTTGAGGTTGGCCGGGGTGGGAGAGTCGGCGGCGGGGAAGCGGCTGGCGAACATGTCCAGGAGCCGGCGGGTGATGCTCGGCGCCACGACGGCGTCGCCCCGGGAGACGGTGCGGATGGCCGCGACCAGGTCCTCGGCCGGGACGTCCTTGAGAAGGAATCCGCTGGCGCCGGCCCGCAGCGCCTCGACCACGTACTCGTCGAGGTCGAAGGTCGTGAGCACGAGCACCCGCGGCGCGCTGGCCCGTTCGGCGCCGGTGATCAGCCTCGTCGCCTGCACGCCGTCCATGCGCGGCATCCGGATGTCCATGAGCACCACGTCGGGCTGCAGCGCGCGGGTGTCGGCGACGGCCGCCTCGCCGTCGCCGGACTCGCCGACGACCGCGATGTCGGCCTCGGCCTCCAGGATCATGCGGAAACCGGTGCGCAGCAGCGGCTGGTCGTCGACCAGCAGGACCCGGATGGGCTGGGCCGTCATCGTCACACCGTTCCCGAGTTCTCGTAGGGGATCTTGGCCCTGACCTCGAACCCTCCGCCCCGCCGCGGACCGACAGCGAGGGTTCCACCATAGAGCGCGACCCGCTCGCGCATGCCCAGCAGGCCGTGTCCGGGCCGGCCGCTCTCCAGTGCGGCGGCGACGCCGTTGCCGTCGTCGTCGATCTGGATGTGCAGCTCGGTGGGCAGATAGCGGACCTGGACGGTGGCGGCGGACGGTCCGGCGTGCTTGATGGTGTTGGTGAGGGCTTCCTGGATGACCCGGTACGCCGCCAGCTCGACACCGACAGGGACGGCGCCCGGCTCGCCCTCGATCTCGACCCGAACCGGCAGCCCGGCGGCACGCATGTGGTCGGCCAACTCGGTCAGGTCCGCGAGGCCGGGCTGCGGGGTCAGCGTGGCCAGCTGCGGGGTTTCGCGGCTGTCGGCGTCGGGGGTCCGCAACACGCCGACGACGCGGCGCATCTCGGCCAGGGCGGCCCGGCCGGTCTCCTCGATGGACTGCAGCGCGTCGGCGGTCCGCTCGACGTCGCGGTGCAGCGACCGGCGCGCGCCGGCGGCCTGCACCGTCATGACCGACACGTGGTGGGCGACGACGTCGTGCAGCTCGCGGGCGATGCGTGAGCGCTCCTCGGCGATGGCCGCCCGGACCTCGACGTCGTTGGCCCGCTCCAGGCGCCGGGCACGGTCCTCCAGCTCGGCGGTGTACAGCCGCCGGTTGCGCACGGCCCGGCCCAGTCCCCACGCGCCGAGGATCAGCAGGACGCTGATGAGGATGCTGGCCGCGTCGTACATGGACTGCTCGGGATGTCGCGACGAGCTGGCCATCGTGTAGGCGACGGACGCGGTCACGTGACAAGCCAGCACCGCCAGCGACGGCAGCAGCGCGGCGTAGTTCGCGGCGCTGTAGACGGCGATGAGCAGAACCGCGGCCGCGGTTGGCATGGCGTAGTCGACGACGGTGAAGGCCATCAGCCCGGCCGCGGTGAGCAGGCCGACGGCGACTGGCCAGCGCCGGCGCACCAGCAGCGGCAGCGTGATGCCGACGACGAGGACCAGGCCCAGCGCGTCGGGGTCGTCGAACTCGATGCCGCTGGGGTCGGTGTAGACGAACAGCGCGACGGCGGCGGTGACCGCGAGCACCCCGGTGAGGCTTGCGTCCAGCAGCCAGGGCTGGATGCGGGGGAACAGTCGCGAACGGGCCGTCACCTGATCAACGGTAGGCCGCCGGGGCGCGGCCGCAACTCGTCCGTTACGGCGAGCTCTGGCCTCCACCGGCAGGATGACTCATCGCGATCCAGTCACGCGTCGACCGGCGACGTGCGCGGCGACGGGGCCTCGTCGTCGTCACCGGCCACGACGGCGGCCGGGAGCGGCGGCGGGGTGCCGCCGTAGGCCGGGCACAGGGCCTTGTGGTTGCACCAGTCGCACAGCCGGCTCGGGCTGGGCCGCCAGTCGCCGTTGACGGTGGCCCGCTCGATGGCCTGCCACAACGCGGCCACCTTGCGCTCGGTGGCGCGCAGGTCTGCCTCGTCGGGCTCGTAGCGCAGGATCTCGCCGCTGCCCAGGTAGATGAGCTGCAGCAGCCGCGGGACCCGCCCGTGCAGCCGCCACAGGACCAGGGCGTAGAAGCGCATCTGGAACATCGCCCGCTGCTCGAAGCCGGCCCGCGGCGCCTTGCCGGTCTTGTAGTCGACGACGCGCAGGTCGCCGCTGTGGACGGCGCGGTCGAGCCGGTCGACGTAGCCGCGCAGCCGCAGCCCGGAGTCCAGCCTCGTCTCGACGTACAGCTCCCGCTCGGCCGGCTCGAGATGCTGCGGATCCTCCAGCGTGAAGTACCGCTGGATGAGATCCTCGGCGCTGCCGAGCCAGCCCGCGAGGGCCGAGCCGTCGCCGTCGTCGGCGAACAGGTCGGCCACCGCCGGCTCCAGCTCGAGCAGGGCGTCCCACGCCGGCCTCACCATGGTGCGCGCGCGGTCGGGCGTGCGCTCGGCGGCCGGCAGGTCGAACAGGCGCTCCAGCACGCTGTGTACGACGGTGCCGCGGGTGGCGTCGGCACTGGGCGGCTCCGGCAGCCGGTCGATGGTGCGGAACCGGTACAGCAGCGGGCAGGTCATGAAGTCCGATGCCCGCGACGGCGACAGGCTGAGGGCCCGCTCGTCGGCGTCGGCGCCGTCCGCGGGCGCGCCGGCACCGGGGGCGTCCCCGGCGGCGGAGCGGATGCGGATGGTCATGTTCGCGAGCGTAGAACACACCACCGACAGAGTGGCCGGCACACGCCGTAGCCTTGTCCTGTGGCGAATGGTGACGGGCGAAAGCTGAGCCTCGGGCGGATCGCGGGCATTCCCGTGCACGTCAGCCCGACGTGGTTCATCGTGGCGGCGGTGATCACCTACTGGGGCGAGCCGCTGGTCACCGACTATCTGCCC
Source organism: Jiangella asiatica (assembly GCF_004349065.1). Lineage (GTDB taxonomy): Bacteria > Actinomycetota > Actinomycetes > Jiangellales > Jiangellaceae > Jiangella > Jiangella asiatica. The sequence goes on along the minus strand of NZ_SMKZ01000018.1, from coordinate 104,557 downwards.
GACCTCGGCAACGGCGCCTACGTGGTCGCGTTCGGCTTCGCGGTGCTGCTCTACCTGTCGGTCCTGGTGCACGAGTTCGGCCACGCGCTGACCGCACGCGCCTTCGGCCTGCCGGTTCGCGGCATCACCCTGCACTTCCTCGGCGGCTACACCGAGATCGAGCGCGAGTCGCCCACCCCGGGCCGCGACCTCGTCGTGTCCGCCGCCGGGCCGATCCTGTCGCTCGCCCTGGGCGGGCTGGGCCTGCTGGCCACCGAGGCCGTCGACGGCGACGTCCTGCGGTTCCTGGTGTGGGAGCTGGCCGTCGCCAATGTCGTCGTCGGCGTCTTCAACCTGCTGCCGGCGCTGCCGCTGGACGGCGGGCACATGCTGCGCGCCGCGGTGTGGCGCTTCGGCGGCGACGAGAATCGCGGCACCGTGGTCGCGGCCCGGGCCGGGCAGGTCCTCGCCGGGCTCGTGCTGGTGATGCCGTTCGTGCTCAGCGGTGGCCGCCCGACACTGTTCGGCGTCATCTGGGCCGGGCTGGTGGCCGCGCTGATGTGGAGCGGGGCCACCCAGGCGCTCGCGGTCGGGCGGATGCGCGCGCGGCTGCCGCGGCTGGACACCCGCAGGTTGGCTCGGCGGGCGGCACCGGTCGCACCGGACCTCCCGGTGTCCGAGGCGCTCAAGCAGGCCAACCAGGCCGGCGTCACCTCCCTGGTCGTGGTCGACAGCGCCGGCCGCCCGACCGGGCTGGTCATGGAGGCCGCGGTGGCGGCCATTCCGGAGCAGCGGCGGCCCTGGGTCAGCGTCGCGCAGGCCGCCCGCTCGCTGGAGACGGGCATGGTGCTGTCGCTGGACGTCTCCGGCGACTCGCTGCTGCGGGCCATGCGCGAGACGCCGGCGTCGGAGTACCTCGTGGTCGACGAGCACGGCCGGGTCTACGGCGTGCTCGCCACCACCGACGTCGACGCCGCCCTCGCCGCCCGCTGACTCGCCGCCCCGGATAGCCTGCACGGCATGTCCGCGACCGAATCGTCCCGCCGAACCGGCCCGTTCCGGGTCGGTGACCAGGTGCAACTGACCGACCCCAAGGGCCGCCACCACACCATCACGCTCGAGGAGGGCAAGGAGTTCCACACCCACAAGGGGTCGTTCCGCCACGACGCGCTGATCGGCGAGCCGGAGGGCTCGGTCGTGGTGTCCACCGGCGGGACGGCGTACCTGGCGCTGCGGCCGCTGCTGTCGGACTACGTGCTGTCGATGCCGCGCGGCGCCGCCGTCGTCTATCCGAAGGACGCCGGGCAGATCGTCGCGATGGCCGACGTGTTCCCGGGCGCGCGGGTCGTGGAGGCGGGGGTCGGGTCCGGCGCGCTGACGATGTCGCTGCTGCGCGCGGTCGGCCCGGACGGGACGGTGCACTCGTTCGAGCGGCGCGCGGAGTTCGCGAAGATCGCCGCTGAGAACGTCGAGCGGTTCTTCGGCGGCGAGCACCCGGCCTGGCGGCTCACCGTCGGCGACCTGGTCGAGAGCCTGGACGACGCCGAGGCCGACCGCGTGATCCTCGACATGCTGGCCCCGTGGGAGTGCGTCGACGCCGCCGCCCGCGTGCTCGTGCCCGGCGGGGTGCTGTGCTGCTACGTCGCGACGACGACGCAGCTGTCCCGGACGGTCGAGACGATCCGCGAGAGTGAGCGGTTCACCGAGCCGGTGCCCTGGGAGACGCTGCTGCGCACCTGGCACGTGGAGGGCCTGGCCGTCCGGCCGGACCACCGCATGATCGGGCACACCGGGTTCCTGGTGACGGCGCGCCGGATGGCGCCGGGCGTGACCCCGCCGCCACGCCGTCGACGGCCGGCGCCCGGCAACACCGAGCCGACCGAGTAGGCCGCCCAGGGCCTTCGGCGCAGGTCGGAGACGGGTGGAACCCCAGGCGCGGTTCGCGAGTTGGGGCTAGGAAAATCACCGCCGGAAGACACCGGACGTCAACATCTGGTCACTACCTGATCTCCTGCGTGGCGTTCGGGCGCCGCGACTGTAGGGTCTGGCTATAGACGACCCCCTTACGAGGAGGTGCGAGATGGCTTCGTACGACGATGGCTTCGACCACGGCCGGCGGGGCTCCGGAAGGGAGCCGTCCGACATGGCCGGGGAAGTGGCTTTCCTCGAGGCACGACTGGCGTCGGTGAACGCCCAGAACGAGCGGCTGGCCGCCACGCTTCGCGAAGCGCGCGACCAGATCGTCGCTCTCAAGGAAGAGATCGACAGGCTCGCCCAGCCGCCGTCCGGCTTCGGCACGTTCCTGGTGCGCCACGACGACGGGACCGTTGACGTGTTCACCGGCGGCCGCAAGCTCCGCGTCGCCGTCAGCCCCGAGGTCGAGCTCGACGAGCTGCGGCCCGGCCAGGAGGTCATGCTCAACGAGGCTCTCAACGTCGTACGCGCCTTGGAGTACGAGCGGGTCGGCGAGGTCGTCATGCTCAAGGAGCTGCTGGCTGACGGCGACCGCGCGCTGGTCATCGGGCACACCGACGAGGAGCGCGTGGTCCGCATCGCCTCCCCGCTGCACGACACCGGCCTGCGCGTGGGCGACTCCCTGCTGCTGGAGCCGCGCGCGGGGTTCGTCTACGAGCGCATCCCCAAGTCCGAGGTCGAGGAGCTCATCCTCGAAGAGGTCCCCGACATCGACTACATGGACATCGGCGGCCTGTCGCGGCAGATCGACCAGATCCGCGACGCGGTCGAGATGCCGTTCCTGCACGCCGACCTGTTCCGCGAGCACGAGCTGCGCCCGCCGAAGGGCGTCCTGCTGTACGGCCCGCCCGGCTGCGGCAAGACGCTGATCGCGAAGGCGGTGGCCAACTCGCTGGCCAGGCAGGTGGCCAAGCTGAAGGGGAAGTCCGAGCACAAGTCGTACTTCCTCAACATCAAGGGCCCGGAGCTGCTGAACAAGTACGTCGGCGAGACCGAGCGGCACATCCGGCTGGTGTTCCAGCGGGCCCGCGAGAAGGCCAGCGAGGGCACGCCGGTCATCGTGTTCTTCGACGAGATGGACTCCCTGTTCCGCACCCGCGGCTCGGGTGTCTCCTCCGACGTCGAGAACACGATCGTCCCGCAGCTGCTGAGCGAGATCGACGGTGTGGAGAGCCTCGAGAACGTCATCGTCATCGGCGCCTCCAACCGCGAGGACATGATCGACCCGGCGATCCTCCGCCCCGGCCGGCTGGACGTGAAGATCAAGATTGAGCGTCCGGACGCAGAAGCCGCCCGCGACATCTTCAGCAAGTACCTGACGCCGACGCTGCCGCTGCACCCCGACGACGTCGCCGAGCACGGTGGTGACCCAGTGGCGACGACGGTGGCCATGATCCAGCGGTCGGTCGAGAAGATGTACTCCGAGACGGAGGAGAACCGCTTCCTCGAGGTCACCTACGCCAACGGCGACAAGGAAGTCCTGTACTTCCGTGACTTCAACTCCGGCGCGATGATCCAGAACATCGTCGACCGGGCGAAGAAGATGGCCATCAAGGACCTGCTCGACAGCGGCTCGAAGGGCATCCGGGTGCAGCACCTGCTCACCGCGTGCTTCGACGAGTTCAAGGAGAACGAGGACCTCCCGAACACCACCAACCCCGACGACTGGGCGCGGATCTCGGGCAAGAAAGGCGAGCGGATCGTCTACATCCGCACGCTCATCTCCGGCAAGCAGGGCAGCGAGGCCGGTCGGTCCATCGACACCGTGGCCAACACCGGCCAGTACCTGTAAGGAGCCGCTCGCGGTGAGAGGCGCCGTCCTGCTCGACGCATGGCGGCGCCTCCGCCGTCGCTGGCCCGCGCTGGTGGCCCTGGCCGCGGCCGGCCTGGTCGCGCGCGAGCTCATCCTCGACGCCGCGGTGTGGGCCGGCCGGCATTCCGCGGTGCTGGGGCTGCTCGTGCTGGCGCTGGTGCCGCTCGGCGCCATGCTGGTCATCGTCGCGATGCTGCTGGTCATGCGTCCGTCGACGGTGGCGGCGTCGCGGCGGGTGCGCACCGTCTTTGCCGTCCTGGGCAGCATGATCGTGCCGTTCCTCGTCGTCTACGAGCACTACGGGACTCTCGAGCAGGACCAGCGGCAGTATTACCACGAGTCCGCCCACGACGCCGTCGAACTGGTGAGCAGCGGTGTGGAGGTGGGCTCCCGGGTGCCGCAGGCGGCGTCCGCGGTGGTGCTCGGCACCGCGCTCGGCGCCCTGGCGGTGCGCTCGCTGACCGGCCGGCTGGCCCGCCGGCACGAGCCCACGTCGCTGCGCCGCGGCGTGCTGCAGGTGCTCGGCGGGTACTGCGACGTGGTGTGGATCGTCCTCGGCGTCTTCGTGATCGCGCTGGCCACGTCGACCGGCCGGGACTGGCTGGCCGGCCGGGTGGTGGCCCACCGGGTCGACGACTGGTGGACGGGCCTCACCGAGGATCTCCAGCTGCTGGACTCGCTGTCGAACGTGGCCGGACCGGTCGCGGACCTGTTGGTCGCCGGACTCTTCGTCGGCCTCGTCGTGCCCATCTCGTGGCTGGCGTTCGGCACCGTCGTGTACGGCACCCAACCCGCGGCCGTCGTGTCGGTGTCCGGTGACGGCACGTCGCGGACGTCACGGCTGGTCGGACGGGTGTCGGCGCGGGTGGGCGACCGCACGGTCGAACGCGCCTGGCAGGCGAGCCTCGACTCCGAGCGGCGGTTCGGTCCGCTGATCGGTGGCGTGGCCATGATCTGGCGGTCCGGGTGGAACTCGGCCCTGTTGTTCTGCCTGGCCTACGTCGCGGTGGGTCAGGCCGGGTACCTCGTCTGGGGTGCCGCCCGGCTCGCCGTCGGCCCGGCCCCGGTCATCGACTGGCTGGCCCTCGCCCGACCGGTGGACATGGTGACGACCATCGTCGTCCAGGTGCTGTCGGCGGCCCTGCTGGCCGCGGCGGCCGACGCGCTGGTGGGGCGGCTGACGGTGGTCGCGGCGGTACCGTCTGGCTCGGGCGGGCGGGCCAGCCCGGGCGATGCCCCCGCAAAGGTCCGGTCCGCCGGTCAGCCGGTGGGCAGCAGCCAGTAGTCCGGCAGCGTGCCGATCGACCGCACCCGAACCGCGGACGGCTCGCGATCGTCTGGCAGCATGAAGTAGACGACGCCGCCCGGCTCGGGTCCGCCGCAGGTGAGGCCGAAGGTGTCGTCGTCGAACAACGGCAGATGTCGGCTGTCGTCGCCGTATCTGGATCCCTCGGTGTCCTCCAGTTCGGTGTCGCAGTCCACGCTCTGCGTCGCGGGCGTTCCCTCGATCTCCGCCCGCCAGACGGTGTGCCCAGCCGGAAGGGGGTCGTCGGGGCCGGGTGCCTCAGCCGGGCCGAATTCGGCCAGCCGCAGCTCGATGCCGTCGACGGCGGCCCAGCCGTCGGCGCCGGGGGAGTGGACGACGTGCTCGCCGTTCGGCCACCACTGCTCGCGGGCGGGCTCCGACGCCGGCCAGGCCAGCGCCCCGAGGGCGAGCACCATGGCGGGAAGGGCCAGCCGGTTGCGCCGCCACCAGCCATGGCTCATGGGTCCTCCGTCGCCAGCTCGCGGGCACGTGGCACCAGCGGGTCCGGGCCAGGCGCCTCGACCGTCAGCGGGACCTCGGCCGCCGCCCGAGGTACGGTACGGCGCGGCGCGTCCGGACTGATCACGAGGACGACCTCGCCGACCACGTCGCCGGGCACCTCGAAGACCACCTCGCCGCGCTCGGTGATCAGCGGGTCGAACTCGCCGCCGACCATCGGGTTGGGCGCGCGGTCGGTCTGCCGGAACTCCCGGCCGTCCGCCGCGCGCAGCGCCATCTCCGCGATGGTGGCCGGCTCGGTGAGGGCGGCGGCCGACACGTCGACGGCGATCCAGATACCGGCGGAGTCCAGGTCGTCGAGGCCGTCTGAGAGCACCGTCGCGGCGCGGACGCCGTGCACCGTGACCCGGACCGGCTCGACGTCGAGCGCCGTGCCCACCGCGCCGGCGCGGACGAACGGCCCGTTCACCGGCCAGCGGGACTCGGCCTCGGAGGCCAGCGCGCCGGCCGCGACGGCGAGCAGGGTCATCGCGACCAGGCCGATCGTGGAGGGCCGGCGGCGCCGGGCGTGCCGCGCCATCACCAGTCCTCGACCAACTCGTCGCCGACGGCGTCGTCGCGGGGCACGGCGGCGGTGGCCGCGACACCGTCGGCCCGCCAGACCTGGCTGGCGTCGATGGTGCTGTCGTCCAGCCGCAGCCGGATGTAGTCGAGCGAGAGCTCGTCACTGGTGTCGTCGGCGGGCAGCTCGTCGGCGGGCAGCGGCCACAGGAGCAGGACCTGGCTCGGCAGTCCGGGCTGCAGGTCCGGGCCGGACAGCAGGTCCGGGAGCAGGACGACCTGCTCCGGCTCGTCCAGGCCCAGGTCGGCGGGCAGCGCGAGCGCCTCGGCCGGGAACCTCGTCGTCAGCTCGGTGGCCGCGGTGACCTCGGCGGCGAGCACCAGCCAGGCTTGGGCGCCGTCGATGCCTTCCAGCGCCCGGGTGGCGACGTCGTCGCGGACGGTCCAGGCCCGCACCGCCAGATCGGCCGGGCCGACGTCGACGGGCTCGCCTGCGGCGGCCGTCTGGACTGGCGGGGGAGCGGCGGCACCGAAGCCGCCGGCCGCGGCGATGGCGCCGACACCCGCGGCGGCCATCGTCCCGGTGGCAATGGCCCAGCGCAGCGACGTCCTCATCGCGGACGATCATACGAGACCTCACCCCATGATCATCAACGATTGCCGGGCCTATGACACCCGTGATCGTTGATGATCACGGGCGGGCGGTAGGTTCGGCGGGTGACCTCCGAACGCGTGATCGGGTGGGGCGTCGTCGCCACCGGGGCCATCGCCCACAACGTCGCCGGCGACCTCCGGCTGCTCGAGAACTGCCGGCTGGCCGCGGTCAGCTCCCGGCTGCTGGACCGCGCCGAGGCCTTCGCGGGCGAGTACGGCATCGACCGTGCCTACGACGACGTCCGCGCCCTTGTCGACGACCCCGCCGTCGACGTCGTCTACGTCGCCACCCCACACGCCCAGCACCCGCCCGTCGTCGAGCTGGCGCTCGAGGCCGGCAAGGCCGTGCTGTGCGAGAAGGCGTTCACCACATCGCTGGCAGAGACCACCCGCCTGGTCGGTCTCGCCCGTGAGCGCGGCGTGTTCTGCATGGAAGCGATGTGGACGCGGTTCAATCCCCTCATCGTGCGGCTGAGGCAGCTGGTGGCCGACGGGGTCATCGGCGAGGTCCGCGCGGTCACCGCCGACCTGGGGTTCGTGGCGCCGTCGGACCGTGCCCACCGGCTGTGGGACCCGGTGCAGGGCGGAGGCGTCCTGCTCGACGTCGGCATCTATCCGGTCGCGTTCGCGCAGATGCTGCTCGGCCGGCCCGAGAGCATGGCCATCGCCGGGTCCCTCAACGAGCAGGGTGTCGACGCCGAGGCCGGGATGCTGCTGCGCTGGCCGGGCGGGGTGCGCGCGCACCTGGAGGCGTCGCTACTGTCGCCGGTGCCCGGGTCGGCTCTGGTTCTGGGCACCCAGGGCCGGCTGGAGGTCCCGCCGCGCTTCCACAACGCGTCCGTGCTCCGGCACGTCGACACGCCCGAGCGCGGGGTCCAGGTTCCCGAGGAGTTCACGCTGGAACGCGAGGGCCGCGGCTACGTCCCGATGCTGCGCGCGGTGGCGCAGGCGGTCCGAGAGGGCCGCACCGAGTGCCCGGAGATGCCGCTGTCGGACACCGTGGAGATCGCCGCGATCCTCGACGAGGCCCTCGTGGCCCTGGGCGTGGAGTACCCGGAGCCGGCGCCGCTGGGCGCGGTGTACTGACCTGTTGGCCGCGCTGAGCCTTCGCCCGTCGATCACGGAGTTGGCGGGTTCCGACACCGGCGGATCATGACCGACTACATGATCAACGAAACTGGTGGAGCGGGCCGACCGGCACGCCCGCACGCACGCGGCGCCCGGATGGTCGCGGGGCGGCGGTCGTCCAGGTCGCTCATGCGGTCTGTTTGGCACAGTTGTGGCGTGGTGCGTCGCAGGTGCTGCCGTAGGCTCGGTGCATGAGTGCCCGGCGCATCATGGGAATCGAGACCGAGTACGGCATCTCGGTGCCGAGCAACCCGGCGGCCAACTCCATGCTGGCTTCGTCACAGGTGGTCAACGGCTACGCCGCGCAGCGCGCGCACGCCCGGCGGGCCCGGTGGGACTTCGAGGAGGAGAATCCTCTGCGCGACGCGCGGGGCTTCGAGCTGTCCCGCGGCGGCGCCGACCCCAGCCAGCTGACCGACGAGGAGATCGGGCTGGCCAACCTCATCCTCACCAACGGCGCCCGGCTCTACGTCGACCACGCCCATCCGGAGTACTCCTCGCCCGAGGTCACCTCGCCGCGCGACGCCGTCGTCTGGGACAAGGCCGGCGAGGCCATCATGGGCGTCGCCGCCAGCTGGGCCGGCCGGCTGCCCGGGGCGCAGCCGATTCAGCTGTACAAGAACAACGTCGACAACAAGGGCGCCTCCTACGGCTGCCACGAGAACTACCTGATGAACCGGGCGACGCCGTTCGCCGACATCGTCCGCCACCTCATCCCGTTCTTCATCTCACGGCAGGTGGTCTGCGGCGCCGGGCGGGTCGGCATCGGTCAGGACGGCAGCGGCGACGGCTTCCAGATCTCCCAGCGTGCGGACTACTTCGAGGTCGAGGTGGGCCTCGAGACCACGCTGAAGCGGCCGATCATCAACACCCGCGACGAGCCGCACGCCGACCCTGAGCGGTACCGGCGGCTGCACGTCATCATCGGCGACGCCAACCTGTCCGAGATCTCCACCTACCTCAAGCTCGGCACGACGGCGCTGGTGCTGGCCATGATCGAGGAGGGCTTCCTCGGCGGCGACCTCTCGGTCTCGCGACCCGTCGGCGCGCTGCACGAGATCTCGCACGATCCATCGCTGCGGCACGTGGTCGAGCTCGCCGATGGGCGCCGTATCACCGCCGTCCAGCTGCAGACCGAGTACGCCGAACAGGCCCGCAAGTTCGTCGAGGACCGCTACGGCTCCGACGTCGACCCGGTCACCGCCGACGTGCTGGCGCGCTGGGAGGCCACGCTGCAGGCCCTGGCCACCGAGCCGATGTCGCTCTCGGACCAGTTGGACTGGGTGGCCAAGCTGGCGCTGTTGGAGTCCTACCGCGAGCGCGACGGCATGGACTGGTCGCACCCGAAGCTGCACCTCGTCGACCTGCAGTACGCCGACATCCGGCCCGAACGCGGTCTGTACCGGCGGCTGGTCGCCAACGGCCGGATGCGCCGGCTGGTCACCGACCGGGACATCGACGACGCCGTGCACCAGCCGCCGGAAGACACCCGCGCGTACTTCCGCGGCCGTTGCCTGGACAAGTACGCCGAGTCCATCGCGGCGGCGTCCTGGGACTCCGTCATCTTCGACCTGCCCGGACGCGAGGCGCTGCAGCGCGTGCCGACGCTGGACCCCAACCGCGGCACCCGTGCCCACGTGGGTGACCTGCTCGACCGCTGCGACACCGCGGTCGACCTGGTCAGCGCGCTGACGTCGCGCTGACGGCGGGTCCACGGCGGCACCGCCGCGGCCGGCGGGCGCTTCGCTGTCGGCGTAACACCGCGATCCCGCTCGACCGGACCCGGCCCGGGGGCGGCATGATGTCACCACTCCTGGATAGGGTCGTGTGTAGGCGACCGAGGTGGAGGTTGGCGATGGCGCGTGAGACAACCGGCGGCCACAAGCAGCCGCGGAAGAACGAGGACGTCGAGGACACCGAGACGACCGAGGCGAGCGAGGAGCTCAAGGAGCGGCAGGACAAGCTCGACGACGACGTCGACACCATCCTCGACGAGATCGACGAGGTGCTGGAGGAGAACGCCGAGGACTTCGTCCGGTCGTTCGTGCAGAAGGGTGGAGAGTAAGTGGACGTGTCCCGCATCGGCAGCCTGCCGGCGGCGTTCCTGAACCCGGGGACGTCGTCGTTCACGGAGTTCCTCCGGCAGTACTCGCCCGAGCTGCTGCCCGGGAACCGCCTGCCGGCGGGCGCCGATCCGGGCGGCCTGGCGCCGCACGGCACCACCATCGTGGCCACGACGTTCACCGGCGGCGTCGTCATGTCCGGCGACCGGCGCGCCACCAGCGGCAACGTCATCGCCCAGCGTGACATCGAGAAGGTCTTCCAGGCTGACGAGTACTCGGCCGTGGGCATCGCCGGCAGTGCCGGCATCGCAACGGAGATCGTGCGGCTGTTCCAGCTGGAGCTGGAGCACTACGAGAAGATCGAGGGCACCGTCCTGTCCCTGGAGGGCAAGGCGAACCGGCTGTCGCACATGATCCGTGGCAACCTGGGCCTGGCCATGCAGGGCTTCGTCGTGGTGCCGCTGTTCGCCGGCTTCGACCGCGGCTTTGAGGGCGGCCGCATCTTCTCCTACGACGCCACCGGCGGCCGGTACGAGGAGCACCAGTTCTACTCGGTCGGCTCCGGCTCGTACTTCGCCCGCGGCGCGCTGAAGAAGCTCTACCGCGACGACCTCACTGTCGACGACGCCATCGCGGTCACCATCCAGGCGCTCTACGACGCCGCCGACGACGACTCCGCCACCGGCGGCCCCGACCTGCAGCGTCACATCTACCCGATCGTGGCCGTGGTCGACGGCGACGGCTTCCGCAAGCGCGACGAGGCCGCGGTGGCCGAGATCGTCGAGTCGGTCGTGAGCTCGCGCAACACCCGTCCCGACGGCCCGGTCGCCCCGTTGCGGTGACGGGCCGGCCCATCCAGCACTCCTGAGAACAACGTCCGTCGAGAGGACCATCGGTGTCGATGCAGTTCGGTTACGTCTCGCCCGAGCAGATCATGAAGGACCGGGCCGACTACGCCCGCAAGGGCATCGCTCGCGGCCGGTCGGTCATCGTCATCCAGTACGCGGGCGGGATCCTGTTCGCCGCCGAGAGCCCGTCGCCGTCGCTGCACAAGATCAGCGAGATCTACGACCGGATCGCCTTCGCCGCCGTCGGCAAGTACAACGAGTTCGAGAACCTCCGCCAGGCCGGCGTGCGCTTGGCCGACCTGCGCGGATACTCCTTCGACCGGGTGGACGTGTCCGGCCGGGCCCTGGCCAACGTCTACGCACAGACCCTGGGCACCATCTTCACCCAGGACCCCAAGCCGTACGAGGTCGAGCTGGTGGTCGCCGAGGTCGGGCAGACGCTCGACGAGGACCAGATCTACCGCATCACCTACGACGGCTCCGTCGCCGCCGACAGTGGCTTCTCGGTCATGGGCGGCGCCGCCGAGCAGGTCGGCCGGTATGTCAGCGAGCACTTCACCTCGGGCGCGTCGCTGGACGGGTCGCTGCGACTGGCCGTCGACGCGCTGGGCCGCGACACCGACGAGCCGCGCCAGCTGGCGACGGCTTCGCTGGAGGTGGCCGTGCTCGACCGGGAGCGGCCGCGGCGCACGTTCCGGCGCATCACGCAGCCGATGCTCGATTCGTTGCTGGACCGAGGTGCTTCGGAGGCGGGTTCCGACGGCACGGGCGACTAAGGTCGACAGCATGGATCGCCGCATCTTCGGGCTCGAGAACGAGTACGGTGTCACGTGCACGTTCCGCGGACAGCGGCGCCTGTCGCCGGACGAGGTGGCGCGCTACCTGTTCCGCCGGGTCGTCACGTGGGGCCGCAGCAGCAACGTGTTCCTGTCCAACGGCGCCCGTCTCTACCTCGACGTGGGCAGCCACCCCGAATACGCCACGCCCGAGTGCGACTCCATCACCGACCTGGTGACGCACGACAAGGCCGGCGAGCGGGTCCTGGAGGGCCTGCTGGTCGACGCCGAGAAGCGACTGGCCGAGGAAGGCATCGCCGGCGACGTCTACCTGTTCAAGAACAACACCGACTCCGCCGGCAACTCCTACGGCTGCCACGAGAACTACCTGGTCGGCCGGCACGGCGAGTTCTCCCGGCTGGCCGACGTGCTCATCCCGTTCCTGGTCACCCGGCAGATCATCTGCGGTGCCGGCAAGGTGCTGCAGACCCCGCGGGGCGCGGTGTTCGCCGTCAGCCAGCGGGCCGAGCACATCTGGGAGGGCGTCTCCAGCGCCACCACCCGCAGCCGGCCCATCATCAACACCCGCGACGAGCCACACGCCGACGCCGAGCGCTACCGGCGCCTGCACGTCATCGTCGGCGACTCCAACATGAACGAGTGCAGCACGCTGCTCAAGGTGGGCTCCACCGACCTCGTGCTGCGCATGATCGAGGCGGGCGTCGGGCTGCGCGACCTCACGCTGGAGAACCCGATCCGCGCTATCCGCGAGATCAGCCACGACCTCACCGGACGACGCAAGGTGCGCCTGGCCGGTGGCCGCGAGGCGTCGGCGCTGGAGATCCAGGAGGAGTACTTCACGAAGGCACGTGACTTCGTGGAGCGGCGCGAGATCGCCACGCCGGCCATCCGCCGGGTCCTGGAGCTGTGGGAGCGCACCATCAAGGCCATCGACTCCGCCGACCTCGCGCTGGTCGAGGGCGAGATCGACTGGGTCACCAAGTACCGGCTGATCGAGCGGTACCGCGCGAAGCACAACATGACGCTGACCCACCCGCGTGTGGCGCAGCTCGACCTCGCCTACCACGACATCCACCGCGGCCGCGGCCTCTACTACCTGCTGGAGCGGCGCGGGCAGGTGTCCCGGGTGGCCCGCGACGTGGAGATCTTCGAGGCCAAGTCGGTGCCGCCGCAGACCACCCGGGCGAAGCTGCGTGGCGAGTTCATCAAGCGAGCACAAGAACGCCGGCGCGACTTCACCGTCGACTGGGTGCACCTCAAGCTCAACGACCAGGCCCAGCGGACAGTTCTGTGCAAGGACCCGTTCCGGTCCGTCGACGAGCGGGTGGCTCGGCTGATCGAGGGGATGTAGGCGTAAGCTGCCAGCCGCGACCCGTTCAGGTAGTTCTCAGGTGCCGTGCATAAGGTTGCCGTTTCCAACCGAAGACCCCAGCCCGCGAAGAGATGAAGGACTTGTTCACCGTGCGCACAAAGCAGGCTCTGGCCGCATTGTTCGTGTCGTCCGCCCTGGCACTGACGGCCTGCGGCTCCGACGACTCCGGTGACGGCGGCGAATCCGACGGCCCCGTCACCACGACCGACATGGGCATTGAGGTGGCCGGTGAGGCTGGCGAGAAGCCCACGCTGACCATCCCGGAGGAGGACCCGCCGGCGGAGCTGCAAGTCCAGGTGCTCTCCGAGGGCGACGGTCCGGAGGTCGGCGAGAACGACGTCGTCGTGGCCGATTACCTGGGCCAGACCTGGGAGCCGCGCTCGGCCGCGGAGGACCCGGCCGCCACGGAGGACCCGGCGGCGACGGAGGACCCGGCGGCGACCGAGGGCTCGGCCGGCGGCGCGACCGACCCGAGCGCCACCGAGACGCCGAGCGAGACCGAAGCCCCGGCCGACGCCGAGCCGTACATCTTCGACAACTCCTACGACCGCGGCATGGCGGCAGGCTTCTCGCTCAACCAGGTCATCCCGGGCTGGAAGGACGGCCTGGCCGGCCAGGCCGTCGGCTCGCGCGTCCTGCTGTCCATCCCGCCGGATCAGGGTTACGGCACGTCCGATGGCCACGACCTGCAGAACGACACGCTGGTCTTCGTCGTCGACATCATCGACTCGATCGAACCGACTGCCGCCGCGTCCGGCGAGCCGGTCGCCGACCTGCCCGAGGGCATGCCGGTCGTGACCGACGGCGAGGAGGGCGCGGCGCCCACCGTCGACTTCAGCGCCGCCACCCCGCCCGAGGCGTCGGACACCACCCTCCTCGTCACCGGCGACGGGGAGGAGCTCAGCGAGAACATCGTCGTCAACATGGTGCAGGCGTCCTACCCGGACGGCGCGGACGCCATCAGCACCTGGGACGAGGGCCAGGCACCCATCGTGCTCGCCCCTGACCAGCTGGCCGGCATCCCTGGGCTCGCCGAGGCGATCACCGGACAGGCCGTGGGCACGCGGGTCATCAGCCGCATCTCCGCTGCGGACAACCCGACCGCGGAGGGCACCGAGGGCACGCCGCTCGTGCTGGTCATCGACATCATCGGGACGTTCTGATGGAGCGACCTGAGATCGACTTCGTCGGCGGCGAGGCACCCACCACGCTGCAGATCGACGACCTCACCGTGGGCGACGGCGCCGAGGCGGCGCCCGGCGCCACGGTCCTGGTGCACTACGTCGGCGTGGAGTTCGAGTCCGGCGAGGAGTTCGACGCGTCGTGGAACCGCGGCGCGCCCATCGAGTTCCCGCTGCGTGGGCTGATCAAGGGCTGGCAGGACGGCATCCCCGGAATGAAGGTCGGTGGGCGCCGGCAGCTGGTCGTTCCGCCGGACCAGGCCTACGGCCCGGCCGGCGGCGGCCACCGCCTGTCCGGCAAGACCCTGATCTTCGTGATCGACCTCCTCGCCGTGAAGTAGCCGCCGCCGGTCTACCTCGTTGATCATGGCCGTTGTGTCCCGTCTCGGCCGAGGAAAGGGGCACGACGCCCAGGATCGACGCGCCCGGGACGCATGCTGGATCATCAACGATCGCTGACATCGCCAGGATGCTGTGTGCTTCACCATGCTCGTAAGCCTGGTGTGGCGCGAGAACGCCTGGTGATGTCACAGATCGTTGATGATCATTGCGGCAACGCTGCGGGCGGATGACAGCCCCCGGAGGCACGGCGGTCGCACGCCTCGTAGGTCACACTCCCCACACGCGCCACGCACCCGTCCTGCCACTGCGGGCGGCCGGCCGCGGTGGACGGGGCCACCACGAGCATTCTGCGCGCCACACCATGCTCACAAGGGTGGTTCAGCACGAGATTTCGTGCTGAACGTGATCATTTGAGCCGGGCGATGGCGGTGCGGAGGTCAGCCGTCGTGGTGGAGCAAGGCGGCGGCGTGACGGCCTGCGGCGGCAGCGGCGAGGAAATAGGCGGTGTCGTCGTCCAGGCCGCGGCCCATGGTCGACAGGCGCACCGGCACCTCCGCGAGCGCCGCGGCCAGCCCGTCGACCGGCACCGTGACGACGTTGTGTCGCGACCCCAACCGGGTGGCCTGGCCGCGGACCTTCTCGCCGAACTCGCCGGGCAGGTCGGGCACCACGACGTCGGCGGGCGCCAGGGCGACCTTGCCGTACGCGGTGAGGCTGTGATGTGACACGCCGTGGTGGCGCGCCCGCGGATCGGCCGAGCTGACCCGCAGCGACGCCACCGGCCGGCCGCCGAGGACGACGGCGGCGTTCACGGCCTCGCCGCACGCGACCCCCGAGAAGCCCCAGCGGGTGCCGGTGCCGAGGTTGCCCGGCCCTTGTGCCACGACGGCGATGTCGGCGCCCAGGACGTGCCGGGCGGCCAACAGGCCGGTGTGCAGCGTCACGGCCTCCAGATCGCCACCGAAGGCCTGTCCGACGGTGACGGAGCCGGCCAGCCAGCCAGCCTCCTTGAGTGCCGCCACGGTCCGGCTGAACCAGACCGGGAGCGCGCCGCCGTCGGTCATCACGTACGCCACCCGGAGCTCGGCCGGGAACGCGGCCTCGGTGCTCAGCCCTGCCAGGATCGCCGGGAGGGCCGAGTGCAGGTCGGCGATCACGACGGGCATGCCATCCAGGTCGTCGGCGTCGCGCAGCTCCTCGTGCCACTCCGAGTCCTGCTCGTCCACGCCCAGGACGGTGGCCTGCAGCGGGGTGTACCTGGCCTTCACCAGGTGGCCAGGGCCCGCCGGGGGGTCGGGAGGGAGCCGGTTGGGTACGGCGACCACATGTGCGTAGCCCCCCGTGCCGAGGCCCATCGCGAGCGCGGTGGTGTTCAGGACGACGATGTCGCCCGGCTGCGGCCGTCCGACTAGGTCCACGTACGCCAGGGCGCGCAGCATCTCGCCGTCGACATCCACCCTCAGCTCCATGGCTCCCGGCCACGAGCCGTCTACTGTTTTCACCACACCGTTTCGCCAGCGGATCACGCGCAGAGACTAGCCACCGGATAATCTCGCGCTGGCAGGGGATTGGGGGTAGGCGTGTCGCAGGCGGCCAAGAGTGAGCGTTTGATGAACCTCGTCATCTGTTTGCTCGTTGCGCGCGGATATGTTCCGAAGAGCCGGATTCGCGAGGTTGTCGGCGGTTACGGCGACCAGAACGACGATGCCTTCGAGCGGATGTTCGAGCGCGACAAGGAGGAGCTGCGCGAGGTCGGCATCCCCATCGAGACCGGCTCGTTCGACCCGCTGGGTGACGAAGAGCCGGGGTACCGCATCCAGCGGCATGAGTTCGAGCTGCCCGAGATCCGCCTGGAGCCGGACGAGGCCGCCGTCGTCGGGCTGGCCGCCCGGGTCTGGCAGCACACGTACCTGTCCGAGGCGTCCAGCAACGCCGTGCTGAAGCTGCAGGCGGTGGGCGTGGAGGCCGACACGCGGTCGCTGGGCGCCGTCGAGCCGCGGGTCGGGGGAGAGGAGCCGGCGTTCTGGCCGCTCTGGGAGGCCGTGCGCGACCGCCGCCCGGTGGTCTTCGGCCACCGCAAGAGCTCGACGTCGGAGCCCATGCTGCGGCACCTGCAGCCGTGGAGCGTGCTGTCCTGGCATGGCCGCTGGTACGTCGTCGGCCTCGACACCGACCGTGGCGCCGCCCGGATGTTCCGGATGTCGCGCATCGTCGACGAGGTCCGGCCCGACGGCCCGGACGGCAGCTACGAGGTCCCGGCGCCGGAGACGGTCCGGGAGGCGGCCGCCTCGCTGGCCCCGCCGGAGCGCTCGCCGGTGCTGCACGCGAAGATCCGGGCCCGGTTCGGCAGCGGGCACGGGCTGCGCCGGCGCGCTACGTTCGTCTCGTCCGACGTCACGACCGGATGGGATGAGCTGACCGTGCCCTACACGAGCAACCAGGCGCTGGCCGAGGAGCTGGTCAGCCACGGTGCCGACGTCGTCGCGCTGGAGCCGACGGAGCTGCGCGACGCCGTCGTCGAACGGCTGCGCGCCATCGTGGCGGTGCCGGCGTGAGCGCCGCCGACGAGCGCCCGCCCGCGAAGCGCACCGGCCGCAAGGCGACGGCCCGCAAGACGACCACTCGCAAGGCACCTGCCGGCCGGGCACCTACGCGCCGCCCCGACAGCGCACAGGCCCAGGTGACGCGGCTGCTCTCGATGCTGCCGTACCTGCGCTCACACCCCAGCGCCCGGGTGTCGGAGGTGGCGGCGCTGTTCGGCGTCAGCGAACGACAGGTCGTCCGCGACCTGCAGGTCCTCTGGTTCTCCGGGCTGCCCGGCTTGCAGATGGGCGACTACATCGAGGTCGACATGGAGGCGGTCGAGGGCGAGGGCATCATCAGCATCTCCAACGCCGACTACCTCGCCCGCCCGCTGCGGCTGCACGCCGACGAGGCGGTGGCGCTGATCGTCGCCCTGCGCACGCTCGCCGCCGTCCCCGGGTCGTTCGAGCGCGGAGCCGTGGAGCGGGCCATCGCCAAGCTCGAGGACGCCGCCGGCGAGGCCGCCCAGCGCGCCGCGTCGGTGCAGGTACAGGTCGACGCGGACGCCGTGGCCGACGTCGCCGGCACGGTCCGTGCGGCGCTGGACAGCAAGAACCGGCTGCACCTGTCGTACTGGGTGCCCGCCCGCGACGAGGCCACCGAGCGCGACGTCGACCCCATGCGGCTCGTCGTCGTCGACGGCCGGCTCTACCTGGAGGGATGGTGTCACCGGGCGGAGTCGGTGCGGCTGTTCCGCCTGGACCGGGTGCTCGACGTCAAGGTGCTCGACGTGCCGGCCGAGGTGCCCAGCCAGGCCCGCCCCCGCGACCTCGACGCCGGGCTGTTCCAGCCGTCGCCGAGTGACGAGTTGGTGACATTCGAGCTGACGCCGCCCGGCCGCTGGGTGGCCGACTACTACCCGCACGAGAGCGCCGACGAGTTGCCCGGCGGCGGGCTGCGGCTGCGGCTGCGGGCGCGTGACCGCGAGTGGGTGCGACGGCTGGCGCTGCGGCTGGGCGAGACCGGCCGGGTGGTGGAGCCCGCGGACCTCGCCGCCGAGGTCACGGCCGCAGCTCGGGCCGCCCTGTCCGCCTACGACGTACAGTAGGGTCGGCTACGTGTCGACCCTCGCCGTGTTGCTGTTCGTGCTCCTCGCAGTGGCCCTTGCCGGGGCCGTTGCGTGGGTGGTGCGTGCCGTCGTGGTGCTGGTGCGCAAGGTCGGTCGTTTGAACGACGAGTTCGCTGGACTCCACGGTGACCTTGACTCCGCCATAGGATCGAGGGTGGAGTATGACCCGCACGTGTGACGGCGCAGGCCGGCATGCGGAGCGCATCGTGCCTAACAGGTACCATCGACGGGACGTCCCCCGTCAGGAAGAGGTCGACCATGGGTAGCATTGGCACTTGGCAACTCATCATCGTCTTGGCCATCGTGCTGCTGCTCTTCGGCGCCAAGCGGCTGCCGGAGGCGGCCCGTGGGATTGGCCGGTCGCTGAAGATCTTCAAGACCGAGACGCAGGGCCTGATGAACGACGACAAGGCCTCCGACGTCACGGGTGAAGGCACCCCCCAGCAGCAGCCGGCCCAGCCGCAGCAGCGCGCGGTCGAGCCCCCGGCCCAGCCGCAGCAGCCGGCACAGCCGGTGAACGATCAGACACGTCGCGACGCCTGACACCAGTAGCCGACCGACGTGGCGACCGTGATAGGCCGCCGGGGCAAGGGCTCCAAGCCCGAACGCGACCCCGAAGGCCGTATGACACTGACCGAGCACCTGCGCGAGCTGCGTTCGCGGGTGCTCAAGTCAGCCTTGGCCGTGCTGGCCTTCGGCATCGTCGGATTCATCTTCCGCGACTACATATTCGACTTCCTCGTCGGGCCGTTCGAGGACGCGCGAGAACAGACCGGCATGAACGCCGACCTGAACTTCCGCGAGATGATGGACCCGCTGGTGGTGCCGCTGCGCATCGCCATGCTGACCGGCCTGGTGTTCGGCGCGCCGGTGTGGATTTACCAGCTGTGGGCGTTCGTCACCCCGGCGCTGTACCGCAACGAGAAGCGCTGGGCGCTGTACGTGGTCGGCGCCGCCGTGCCGATGTTCGGCCTCGGCGTACTGCTGGCCATGTGGCTGATGCCGCGGGCGATGGTGTTCATGCAGAACTTCGCCCCCGACGACGTCAGCATGATCGTCGACTTCGGCAGTTACCTCAGCTTCGCCATCCGGCTGGTGCTGGTCTTCGGCATCGGCTTCCTGCTGCCGATCTTCGTGGTACTGCTCAACGCCGTCGGCGTGCTACGGCACGAGACGCTGGGCGCGGCCCGGCGCTGGGTCATCGTTGGCATCTTCGCCTTCGGCGCGGTGGCCACGCCTACCGGTGACCCCCTGTCGCTACTCGTACTCTCCACGCCGATGTGGCTGCTGTTCGAGATCGCGGTGCTGGTCTGCCGGGTCATGGACAAGCGCCGCGATCGCACCAGCGGGGCCGAGCTGGCCGACGACGAGGCCACCCCTGACGACGAGCTCGACCGGCTGGGTCGGTACGACGACGACCGGTGACGCATGGTTGGCGAGATCGCGCTCCTGGTCAATCCGGCCGCGGGCCGTGGACGCGGTGCGCGCGCGGGACGGCGCGCGGCGAGCCGGCTGAGCGGGGCCGGCCTCGAGGTCCGGGAGCTGGCCGGCCGCGACGTCCGTGAGGCCGCCGACCTCGCCCGCGAGAGCGTCCAGGACGGCGCCCGCGCGCTGGTGGTGGTCGGCGGCGACGGCATGGTCCACCTTGGCCTGCAGGCCGTCGCCGGCACCGACACCCCGCTCGGGGTCGTCCCGGCCGGCACCGGCAACGACTTCGCCAGGACCCTGGGTCTGCCGTTGCGCGACGCGCACGCCGCCGCTGACGTCGTCGCCGCCGGTCACCAGCGCGAGATCGACCTGGGCCGCACCGAGGGGCAGTGGTTCGCCGGCGTGGTGGCCACCGGCTTCGACGCCAAGGTCAACGACCGGGTCAACCGCATGCGCTGGCCGAAAGGGCCGCGCCGCTACGACATGGCGACCTTCGCCGAGCTGGGCGTGTTCCGGCCAATCTCGTACCACGTCGAGCTTGACGCGGAGGTGCTCGACGTCGACGCCATGCTCGTCGCCGTAGGCAACCTGCCGTCATACGGCGGCGGCCTGCGCATGACGCCCGGCGCGGAGCTGGACAACGGGATGTTCGACGTGGTGGTGGTCGCCCCGGTGGGTCGGATGACGCTGGTGCGCGCGTTCCGCCGGGTCAAGCGGGGCACGCACACCGTCTACCCGTTCGTGTCTGTGCACCGGGCGCGACGGGTCAAGCTCGACGCGCCCGGCATCACGGCCTACGTCGACGGCGAACGGCTCGGCCCGCTGCCCCGCACGTTCGACCTCGTGCCGCGGGCGCTGCGGGTGTACGCGCCGGCGCCGCCCGGTACGCCGTCGGCGTAGCTTCCCGGGCTGGCTACGACTGCTTCATCTGGCCCGGCCAGGACCGGCAGTACCCGGGCGAGCACCTCGGCCGCCGAGCCCAGCCCGGCCGACACGTGGATCTTGAAGCCCACGTCCGCGTCGTGCCGTTCCGTGGGGCGGTACACCGCCCAGGGCCCGTCGCCACCGTCCGCGCCGACCTGCCACCCGGCGAACGGGCCCGCTCTGCCGGCCGCGGCCGCCTGGATGACGTCGGGCCCGCTCATCGGGGTTCGGCGATCGAGCGCAGCTTGGCCAGCTGTGCCTCGAGCATCAGCCGCTCATTCCCGCCCACCGGGACGTCGAGCGTCTCCGGGCACTCGAACGGCCACTGGTCGGCCGCGCCGGCCATGACCGCGGCGAGCGCGCCGGCCAGCGCGGCGGCCCGGCCGGGCGCGCCGCGCGACAGGTCGACCCGGGCGATGTGCGACGCCAGGTAGATCCGCCTCGCGGTCAGGTAGTCGTGCTCGTAGGCATCGGCGAGGAATGCGCAAGCCGACATGGCCGAGCGCAGCCGCTCCACCGCCCGGCGGTGCTGGCCCTCGGTCCAGTCGACCAGCGCCCACGCCGGGTCGGCGGTGACCCGGAAGACGAGTGACAGTTCCGGCGTGCGCGGGTGGAACCGCTCCAGCGTGCTGAGGATGACCCGCGCCCGGGCCGGCTGGCCGCGCTTGGCCTCCCAGGCTGCGTGCTGGTGCTGGTCGGCCAGCGTGCGAACGAGCAGGAAGTCCTCGTACGGATGGCGCCGCGTGAGCACGCGGCATTGCGCGTTGAGGTAGTCGCGCAGCATCGTCTCCTCCAGCTCGTCCATGACGAGGTCGGAGTGCGCCCACCCGGCGCGGTCGGTGGTCGCGGTGAAGCCCGCTGGTGATGTACCCGTGGTGTGCACTGTGCCCCCCGTGGCAAGCGATGGTCGGCGCCAGTGCCGGTGCCGGCCAAGGAGAACGCGATGATCCGCCACGCCGTGCGCCGCGGACGACACGGCTCTGCGGGAAGCGCGTGGTGGTGACGTGTTCGTCGGCGGCTACTGCGGGCGAGACACGTGAAGCATCTGGAAATACCCCCCCCAACGCGGTTGTGACCCACGCGTTGTTCACAACGTCCTCCCGGGCCCGGGGGTTGTCAATACCCCTCAGTGGATCACTGTCGACGAATCGCCGAGCGGCACGAGGACGGTCCGCCGGGCGCGCCGTCGCGGCGTGCTCGCACGGCCCGCGGGGGCGGGATAGCGTAAGGAGCATGAGTTCGCCGGCGGAGCGGTACGCGGCAGCACACGACCGGCAGCGCGATCCGTCGCCGCACCTGCGGCACTTCCAAGGCCAGTACGGCTTCGAGTTCGACGATTTTCAGGTGCGGGCCTGCCAGAGCGTGGAAGCCGGCCGTGGCGTCCTGGTGGCAGCGCCCACCGGCGCCGGCAAGACCCTCGTGGGCGAGTTCGCCGTGCACCTAGCGCTGGAGCAGGGCCGCAAATGCTTCTACACCACGCCCATCAAGGCGCTGTCGAACCAGAAGTACCACGACCTCGTCGCCCGCTACGGCGAGGCCACCGTCGGCCTGTTGACCGGCGACAACACCGTGAACGGCGAGGCGCCGGTGGTCGTCATGACCACCGAGGTGCTGCGCAACATGCTCTACGCCGGCTCGACGACGCTGACCGGGCTGAGCTACGTGGTCATGGACGAGGTGCACTACCTCGCCGACCGGTTTCGCGGCGCGGTGTGGGAGGAGGTCATCATCAACCTCCCCGAGTCGGTGAGCGTCATCTCGCTCTCGGCCACCGTCTCCAACGCCGAGGAGTTCGGCGACTGGCTGACCACCGTCCGCGGCGACACCGACGTCGTCGTCGAGGAGAAGCGGCCGGTGCCGCTGTGGCAGCACGTCATGGTCGGGTCGCGGCTCTACGACCTGTTCGCCCAGTCCGGCGGCGAGCGGCCGGACGGCCCGCCGGAGCGGTCGCAGCGGGCTGAGCGCGTCGTCAACCCGCAGCTCACCCGGGTGGCCCGCGACGACTTCAGGGCGCCGCGACCGGGGGACCGGCGCTCCGGACGGGGCGGGCGCGGTCCGCGACGCCCGCGCGGCACCTACACGCCGGGCCGGGTCGAGGTGCTGGAGCGGCTCGAGGCGGCCAGCCTGCTGCCCGCCATCGTCTTCGTGTTCAGCCGGGCCGGCTGCGAGGCCGCCGTCCAGCAGTGCCTCAGCGCCGGCGTCCGGCTCACGACCCCGGAGGAACGGACCGAGATCCGTGCCCTCGTCGACGAGCGCTGCGCCGGCATCCCGGACGAGGACCTGCACGTCCTCGGCTTCCACGAATGGTCCGAAGGGCTGGAACGGGGCATCGCCGCCCACCACGCGGGCATGCTGCCCACTTTCAAGGAAGTGGTCGAAGAGCTGTTCGTCCGCGGGCTGGTTCGTGCCGTGTTCGCCACCGAGACGCTCGCGCTCGGCATCAACATGCCGGCCCGGTCCGTCGTCCTGGAGCGCCTGGTCAAATGGAACGGCGAGACCCACGCCGAGATCACGCCGGGTGAGTACACCCAGCTCACCGGTCGGGCCGGGCGCCGCGGCATCGACATCGAGGGCCACGCCGTGGTCCTGTGGCAGCCCGCGTTCGACCCCACGGCCGTGGCCGGGCTCGCCTCGACGCGGACGTTCCCGCTGCGCTCGTCCTTCCGGCCGTCGTACAACATGGCGGTCAACCTCGTCGACCGGGTGGGCCGGGCCGCCGCCCGTGAGATCCTGGAGTCGTCGTTCGCGCAGTTCCAGGCCGACCGCGCCGTCGTCGGGCTGGCCCGACAGCTGCGCCGCAGCGAGGAAGCCCTCGATGGCTACCGCGAGGCGATGACCTGCGACAAGGGCGACTTCGCCGAGTATGCCGCGCTGCGGCAGGCCATCCGCGACCGCGAGAACGCACTGGCCCGCGAGGGCACCGCGCAGCGGCGGGCGGCGGCCTCGGCGGCACTGGAGAAGCTGCGCCCCGGCGACGTCATCCGGGTTCCGGCCGGCAAGTTCGCCGGGCTCGCCGTCGTGCTCGACGCCGGCACACCACGCACCGGCCCGGTCGGTGCCGAGGGTCCGCGCCCGACCGTGCTGACCGAGAGCCGGCAGGTGCGGCGACTGTCGCTGGTCGACTTCCCGATGGCGGTCGAGCCGCTGACCCGGCTGCGCATCCCGCGCTCGTTCAACCCGAAGGTCCCCGCCGCACGGCGCGACCTGGCGGCGACGCTGCGCGCCAAGGCACCCGACGACGACGGTGATGGGCGGCGGCATCACGGCCGGCGCGGGCGCTCCGCCGCGGCCGACGACGACGAGCTGGCCGAGCTGCGCCGGCAACTGCGGGCACACCCGTGCCATCGCTGCCCGGACCGCGAGGATCACGCCCGGTGGGCCGAGCGGTGGTTCCGGCTACGGCGCGAGGCCGACCAGCTGCAGCGGCGGGTCGAGTCGCGCACCAACACCGTCGCCCGGCAGTTCGACCGGGTCTGCCGGGTGCTGGAGGACCTCGACTACCTGTCGGGCGACGACGTCACGCCGTCCGGGCGTCGGCTGGCCCGGCTCTACGGCGAGCTCGACCTGCTGGCCGCCGAGTGCCTGCGCACCGGCAGGTGGGACGACCTCGACCCCGCCGAGCTGGCCGCCAGCGTCGCCGCGCTGACCTACGAGTCCAGGCAGCCCGACGACGCCGTGCCGCCGCGCCTGCCACCCGGCCGGGTCCGCGACGTCCTGGGCGACATGGTGCGGCTGTGGGGCGAGCTCGACCACCTGGAAACCACCCACCGGCTGGACTTCCTGCGCGAGCCGGACCTCGGCTTCAGCTACGCCGCCTGGCGGTGGGCCAGCGGGCACCGCCTCGACGTGGTGCTGCGTGAGGCCGACCTCGCCGCCGGCGACTTCGTCCGCGCCGTGCGGCAGCTGCTGGACCTGCTCGACCAGGTCGCCGACGCCGCCTCCGGCACACCGCTGCGCGAGACCGCTCGGCTGGCCGCCGGCGCCTTGCGCCGCGGCGTCGTCGCCTACGCCACGCTGTCCTGACCCCGCCCCGAAATGATCACGTTCAGCACGAGATCTCGTGTCACACCATGCTCGCAATCGTGGTGAGGCTCGGGGGATCCTGCTGAACGTGATCATTTCGGGGCGCTCCGACCCCGTCGCGGGGGTGGGGAAGGGAGGTGTTGGGCGGGCGCCGGACATCGGGGTCGACCCCGTCGCGGCACGGGCCCTGCGACCGTCTGAGGTGCGTCAACCCGGCCCGGGCCGCCGCCGGAGGAGAGGGGTGAGTGCCGGTGACTCCGGGCGGGTTCGCAGCGTACGGGGCCCCATGGACGGCGACCGCTGTCGCGGCTTTGAGTTCTGCCAAGAGCAGACCTCGCGTGACCCGGCTGGCCGGCCGTGCGAGGCTGGCGCGATGCGACTTCTGGTGCTGGGCGGGTCGGCGTTCGTGGGACGGTGTGTGGTCGACGCCGCGGTGGAGCGAGGCTGGGACGTCACGACGTTCAACCGTGGACAGAGCGGCAACGGGCGCGACGGCGTCGAGGTCGTTCTCGGCGACCGGCTGGACCCGGCGACGCTCGCCCCGCTGCGCGAGCGCGACTGGGACGTCGTCGTCGACACGTGGACGGGCATCCCGCGAGCGGTCCGCGACAGCGCCGCCGCCCTGGCCGACCGGGCCGGCCAGTACACCTACGTCTCCAGCCGCTCGGTCTATCAGCCACCGGTGGCCGTCGGCGCCGACGAGGCCGCGCCCACGCTGGCGTCGTCGCCGGATGCCGAGGACGGCACCTACGGCGAGGTGAAGGCCGGCGGCGAGCTGGCCGCGCGAAGGGCGTTCGGCGACCGCGCACTGATCGCCCGGGCCGGCCTGGTGCTCGGACCGTACGAGAACGTCGGGCGGCTGCCGTGGTGGCTGACCCGCGCCGCCCGGGGTGGGCCGATGTTGGCGCCGGGGCCCGCGGACCTTGAACTGCAGTACATCGACGCGCGCGACCTGGCCACCTGGATCCTCGACGGTGCCGAACGCGGCACCAGCGGAGTCTTCAACGTGGTGAGCCCGCCCGGCCACACCACGATGGGTGAGCTGCTGGCGTCGGTTGTGGCCACCACCGGCGGCGTGGCGTCGCTGCGTTGGGTGGACCCGGAGGCGATCCTCGCCGCCGGCGTCGAGCCGTGGAACGACCTGCCGGTGTGGATCCCGCCGGGGCACCCGTACACGGAGTTCGGCCTGCACAGCGGCGACGTGTCCCGCGCGACGGCGGCGGGGTTGCGGCCGCGGCCGGTCGACGAGACGGTGGCGGACACCTGGGCGTGGCTGCGCTCGATCGGTGGCCAGCCACCTCACCGCGGCGACCGTCCCACTGTCGGCTTGGACCCGGAGGTCGAGGCTCGCATCCTGGAGACGGCCGGCGCCGCCTGACGGCAGCACAAGGCACCGGCGGCGACAGGGTCGTGATCATGATCTCGTCGCCACGGCTTCGGACGTGACAGGCTTTCGCCGTGCTCCGCGTCGCTCGGTCAGTCTCCCCTCGCGTCGAGTGGGCGCTCAGCGCGTGTCCGGCGGCGGCTCGGCGGCCGACCAACCAGGTAGGTACCCCGTCGTGACGACTGCTCGGGCAATGTCGTTCACCTTGATGTTGTTGTCCCTGGAGTAGCGGCGCAGAATACTGAACGATTGCTCAGCGTCGAGGCCGAACCGCTCCATGAGGATTCCCTGTGCCAGCCCGATTCGATGCCGAGCTTCCACCGCCTCTCGCAGCGTCGATACCTGGTGCGCGTTCGCGACGGCGATGGCAGCGTGGCGGGCTATGAGGGACACCATGGCCAACTCCTCATGGCCTGGCCGACCGTGGCAATCCCAGTAGATTCCCAGGGCAGCCCGGTACGGCTCGATTACCATCGGCACGACCAGCATGCTTTGAAAGCCGGCCTCGCTCGCCACCGAAGCCCATAGCGGCCATCGACATTCCCCACGCGTGTCCCGGACGAAGACGGCAGTACGCTCCTGAACGGCCCTGAGACTCGGTCCATCGCCCAGCCGGAACTGGAGGGCGTCCAGTCTCTCGGCCTCCTGCGTGGTCGACACGGCGACGTCACGCCGGAATCGGCGCGAAGTCGAGAGGACCCCGGTGGCCGCCGACCCTTCCACAGCCTCGACCGCGCGGCGAGCCGCTGCATCCATCGTCGCGACGACGCCATCCTGGACATAGAGCTGAGCCGCGACCACGGCAAGGTAGCGAGCTGCGGCCTCCGGATTCGCTGGCGCCGATCCGTCCAGGAAGCGGTCCGGACTGCTGTGATCGACGCTCACCGTGGGTAACACCTGAATCGGCGGCTGTCCCGGACACAGCAGCGAAGGGCTCGAGCGACGGCGGACGGTGCGGCGCAGGTGCGGCATGTGCGGGTCGGGGACTGGCCACGGGCGGTGTTCATAGAAGGAATGTAGAAGTCTTGAAGAGCTTATGCAAGAGCTAACCCAGATATTCGCGCGAAGCTAGGGATGTTCTGTATTAGTACTGCGTAGGTCTTGCGCGCATGGCGTAACGTGGACCGAGTGAAAGGCGATAGCAAGGGCGTCTACAGCATCGGCGCCGTGGCCCGGATGCTCGGCGTCCCTGCTCAGACCTTGCGCGCATGGGAGGACCGCTACGGTCAGATCGTGCCCGCTCGGAGTGCGGGCGGTCAGCGACTCTACAGCCGCGACCAAGTCGATCAGCTTCGGTTCGTCCGCGAGCAGCTAGACTCTGGCCTGCAGCCGGCAGATGCCCATCGCCTCCTGGCCGAGCGACGGCAGAAGCCGATGTCGCCCGGGACGGAGCGTGTGGTGACTCCAGCCGACTCCTCCACGCAGAACGACGACTCGGCACGGCTTGTCATCCTGCTCGCTGAGCGCGACACTTACGCCGCGGACTTCGCAGACTACTTCCTGCGGACGGAGGGGTACGCGGTGCATATCGTCCTCGACGCTTCGGAAGCCGGGCGGATCCTCGAGCGCAGGCCGCCGGATCTCGTCGTCGTCGATTTGATGATCTCCGGTGGCGCAGGTTTGAAGCTGTGCAGTGGTACCCGTGACCGCAGTGCCATCCCGATCCTGGCGGTATCGGCGATCGACTCCGGTGACGTCGCCCTGGAAGCCGGTGCCGACGCCTTTCTCCAGAAGCCGCTCGATCCGCTGCAGTTCGTCTCCACTGTGCGCGACCTCCTGGGAACCAGCGCCTACCTTCGACGTGGGAGTCATGTGCGATGACTGATCGACTGCTCAGCGGTTCCGAGCGTCTGGATGCCGTCCTCGGTGGCGGCTTGCCGCTCAACGGCATCACGCTGCTCATCGGGAGGCCGGGGTCGGGGAAGACGATCCTCGCGCAGCAGTACCTCTTCCACAATGCGACCGTTGATCGGCCAGGGCTCTACCTCTCGACCGTCTCCGAACCGCTCGAGAAGATCCTGCGCTACAGCCAGTCCCTCGACTACTTCGACACCTCCGCGCTCGGCGCCAGGGTGATCTACGAGGACATCGGACAGCACATGCACGACGCCGGACTGACCGGCGCGCTGGAACGCATTACCGAGCTGCTCAAACGTCTGCAACCCGGATTCATGGTGATCGACAGCTTCAAGGCACTCCAGGCATTCGCGACTGACGCTGGTGCTTTCCGCCGCTTCCTCCACGAGCTGGCTGGGCGGCTCTCGGCGATGCCCGTCAGCTCTTTCTGGGTCGGCGAGTACCAAGGCGTGGAGACCAGCGAGGCTCCCGAGTTCGCCGTCTCCGACGCGATCGTGTCGCTGAGCACAGAGCGGGAGGCCGAGCGTGAGACCCGGGTCCTTCAGGTCCTGAAGATCCGAGGCAGCGGGTTCTCCAGCGGCAAGCACAGCTACCGGCTGTCGCGCGGTGGCCTGGAACTGTTCCCTCGACTGGCCGATCCCATCGACACGTCGGCGTACGACGAGGTTCCCGAGCGCATGTCGTCCGGAGTAGCGGCGCTGGACGACATGCTGGCCGACGGGTATCAGCGCGGCGCTTCCACGCTGCTCGCCGGACCGTCAGGGGTGGGGAAAACCCTGCTCGCCCTGCACTTCGTCTTCGCCGGTGCCGAACGCGGCGAGCCCGGCGTGGTTGCGACGTTCCAGGAGAACCCAGTTCAACTGGAGCGAATACTTCGGGGCTTTTCTTGGTCCCTGGAGAATCCCAAGATCGAGCTCATGTACCGGTCGCCGGTTGACATGTATCTCGACGAGTGGGTCTATGACTTCCTCGACACGGTGGAGCGCACCGGCGCCAGGAGGGTCGCGATCGACAGCCTTGGCGACCTCAGGGCCGCGTGCAGAGACGAACTGAGGTTCCGCGAGTACATCTACTCGCTCCTCCAGCGATGCGCGCGTGCGCAGGTCAGCGTCACCATGACGCAGGAAGTCCCGGAACTGTTCGGCATCAGGCGACTGTCGGAGTACGGCATCTCGCACATGTCCGACAATGTCGTTCTCCTGCAGTTCTTGCACGGGAACTCCAAACTGAAGCGCGCGATCACGGTGCTCAAGACGCGTGGCAGCGCCCACGATCATCGGCTGCACCAGTTCGAGATCACCTCCGACGGCGTCACGCTCGGTCAGCCGTTCGGCCCCGAGCAGGACCTGATCTGATGCGAAATCCAGGCCGGACTGTGCTCTCGGGCTGCCCCTGACCGCGACGATCGTCGGATCAATCGCCGGCGGCTGCCGGACGAACGTGTGATTCACGCGTGCGTGGGTACCGCCTCAATCTTGGAGCGAGGGGGGCAATCATGGTACGCAACACGATTTCTCGGGCCATGCACGATCGCGGCTTGGCGGCCTGGTTCGGTGGGACATTCGCGAACTCGATAGCGCTGAATCCACCTGCGCCCGCGGCCGGCGCGACTGTCGGTCCTGCAGTGGGACGTGCCGGCGCTCACGGGCGCGCTCGTCGTCGTGAGCTCTTTCGCGGGTGAGCAGGAACGCTCGTCAGAAGTTGGCGCTGGGGTAGTTGGCCGTATCAGGGGTTGACCAGTCCCGACATGGCTGCCATCTCCCAGTAGGCGTGGCGCCCGCTGCCCCGATCGGCCGACGTTCGCCAGTCGTGGACTCGTCCCGTCCAGACAGAAAGGCCGCATTCACATGTCCACTCAAATCGAAAAAGAAGGAGTCACCATGGACGACAAGCAGATCGAAGACCGCCTGCGCGCGTTGGAGAGCGCCCAGGCCGCGGGCGCCGCGACGTTGGCAGGTGCTCAGACGACCCAAGCGGCGGCCCAGGCCGGTTCCAGCGCAACAATGGCGGCGATGCAGGCCGGGAATATGGCGACGATGGTCGCAGGCGGGGCCGGATTCGTCGTCGGGATCTTCATCGGTCTCGCCATCCGCTCTGGACGCTAGACCACACGCCGGCAGGCGCCATTCAATCCGAACACCTCTTCGACCGTACGGTGCCGGATGTGAGACGGTTCACGAAGGGCGGATGGTGACCGGCTCGTCCCGGCCTCCGCAACGACCGGGCGCCGGCGCCTAGGACGACCTCAGGCGTCGGCGGGTGCCGGGCTGAACGCGTTGAGCACCCGGTTCAGCGACGAATCGAGCCCCCACCGGCCGGCCAGCTCGACCAGAGCCTCGGGGTCGGCCGGGGCGGTCGGCCGCGTGTCGTCGTAGTCCGGCAACGGCACGTCGCCGCGGACGCGGACCACCTCGGGCGCGACCGCCAGGTAGCCGCGGGCGTCGGCGATCTTGCGGCGGAGTGTGGGGGAGAGGTCGGCGCCGGGGTCGTCGACGGCGGCCAGCAGGCCTTCGATGCTGCCGAACCGCGTGATCAGCGTGCCGGCCGTCTTGTCGCCGACGCCGGACACGCCGGGCAGGCCGTCGCTGGGGTCGCCGCGCAGGGTCGCGAAGTCGGCGTACGAACGGCCGGGGATGCCGTACTTGGCGGCGACGACGGACTCGTCGACGACCTCGTGCCGGCCGACGCCGCGGGCGGTGTAGAGGATGCGCACCCTGCGGGAGTCGTCGACCAGCTGGAACAAGTCGCGGTCGCCGGTGACGACGTCGACGGGGCCCGGGTCGCGACCGGCGAGGGTGCCGATGACGTCGTCGGCCTCGAAGCCCGGAACGCCGATGTGGGCGATGCCCAGCGCCGTCAGCACCTCGAGAATGACGGGGATCTGCGCCTCGAGCGCGGCCGGCACCTCCTCGATGTTCCTGGCCGCGTTGGCCAGCCGGTGCGCCTTGTACGACGGCAGCAGCGCCACCCGGAACGCCGGGCGCCAGTCGGCGTCGAGGCAGGCCACCAGCCGGGCCGGGCGGCGGTCGGCGGTGAGCCGAGCGATGAAGTCCAGCAGCCCACGCACGGCGTTGACCGGTGTGCCGTCGGGCGCGGTGATGGAGTCGGGGACACCGAAGAAGGCGCGGAAGTACAGCGAGGCGGTGTCGAGGAGCATCAGGCGGTTCTCGGACCCTGGCATGCGGGCAGCTTAGCGACGGGCGCCGACACAGGCCGCGTCACTCCCGCGCGCGGCAGTCAGCGACGATCGCCGTCGTTGACAGGTGCTGGTGGCGGTACTAGGTTCACGAGCCTCAGCTCCGGGCCTGAGGGGTGGCCCGGCGAGCGTTGACCTGGCGCGGGGCTGTGGCCGACCGGCGCACGGTCGCTCGCCACCGCGGATCGGGTCTCTGCTCCTTCGCTTGCCGGTGGCGCCGGAGCCGGGGGATGACATGACCGACTCGCGGCCCGCCTCGATCGGCGACCACAACGACAAGTTCCCACCCACCACCGCGCCGCGTCCGCGCGTTGACGATGCACCGGGCCGGCTGGCCAGCCTGGGGCGTGGCTGCGCCCGACATCCATGGCCCATCATCGTGGTCTGGCTGGTCGTGCTGGCCGGCGCGGTCGTGGCCGACCGGGTGTGGGGCGGCACCTACAGCGACGACTTCACGCTGCCCAGCACCGA
Source organism: Jiangella asiatica (assembly GCF_004349065.1). Taxonomy (GTDB): domain Bacteria; phylum Actinomycetota; class Actinomycetes; order Jiangellales; family Jiangellaceae; genus Jiangella; species Jiangella asiatica. The sequence goes on along the minus strand of NZ_SMKZ01000018.1, from coordinate 73,145 downwards.
GTCCGGCCAGGGCAGCGACCTGTTGACCGACCGTGGTGTCACTGAGAGCTCGTACTCCGCCCGGCTGGTCTTCCACAGCGACGGGTCACTCGTCGACCAGGAGACCCCGATCGACCAGGCCATCGATCAGGTGGAGGCGGTCGACCACGTGCTCGCGGTTTCCGATCCCCTGATGGGGGCGACCACGTCGCAGGACGGCACAGTCTCGTACGCCACCGTGCAGTTCGACGGCAACCCGGGCGGCTTCGGGCCGGACTTCGTCGACGACATCGACGACGCCACGGACGCCGCGCGCGCGGCGGGCGTCTCCGTCGACTACACCGGGGCACTGGGCCAGGCGGCCGAGCCGGTCGCCGACGACCGCCGGTCCGAAGCCATCGGCATCGGCGTCGCGATCATCGTTCTGCTGACCGCGTTCGGCAGCGTGATCGCGGCCGTCCTACCGATCGCGTCGTCGCTGGTGGGCGTGCTGACCAGCATGAGCCTTCTCGGGCTGCTGGCAAGTCGGATCGACATCGCGACGGCGGCGCCCACGCTCACCGTCATGATCGGGCTGGGCGTCGGCATCGACTACGCGCTGTTCCTGACCACGCGGCACCGCCAACAGCTCATGGACGGGGTCGACCCCGTCACCGCGGCCGGCCGGACGGTGGCCACCAGCGGCCGGTCGGTGCTGGTCGCGGCGTCGACCGTGGTGATCGCGCTGTCCGGGCTGTGGGCCACGCGGATCGACTTCATCGGTCTGCTGGGTCTCGCGGCCGCCGTCGGTGTCGTCGTCGCCGGCGTCGCCGCGATCACGCTGGTCCCGGCACTGCTCGGGTTGATCGGCCGCCGCATCGACGCGTGGCACGTGCGCCGGCCGGTGGCCGAGGAGTCTGCGACGGTGCCGAAAGACGGCGAGACGGACGACGAGAGTGACAGCGCGTCGACCTGGCGCCGGTACGCGCTGGCCCTGGAGCGTCATCCGTGGCGTTACCTGATCGTGGGCGTGGTCGTCGCCGGGGTCCTCGCGATTCCCACGCAGGCGATGGAGCTGGGCCACGTCGACGACGGCGCGTCGGCGCAGGGCAGCACGACGCGCACCGCGTACGACGCCCTCTCCGACGGGTTCGGTCCTGGCCTGAACGGCCAGTTCACCGTCGTCATCGAGCCGCCCTCCTCGGACAGCGCGGATCAGGCCGCCGACGTCGGCTCGACACTGCAGGAGGCGATGGCCGGTGCCGACGGGGTGGAGTCAGCGACGCCGTTCGCGGCCAGCCAGGACGGCACGATCCTGTTCTCGACGGTGACGCCGAGCACGCGGCCGCAGGACTCCGCGACCGACGACCTGCTGCACACGCTGCGCCAGGAGACGATCCCGCAGGCCCTCGACGGAACGGACACGACCTCCTACGTGACCGGCATGACCGCGGCCCAGCTGGACTTCCGCGACATCGTCGCCGACCGGCTGCCGGAGATCATCGCGATCGTCGTCGCGGCGGCCTTCATCGTCCTGCTGCTGACGTTCCGCAGCCCCGTGCTGGCGTTGAAGGCGGCGGTGATGAACCTCCTGTCGATCGCCGCTGCGTACGGCGTCATCGTCGCGGTCTTCCAGTGGGGCTGGGGGTCGTCGTGGCTGGGTGTCGACCAGCAGGTGCCGATCGAGTCCTACGTGCCGATGGTCATGTTCGCGATCGTGTTCGGGCTATCCATGGACTACGAGGTGTTCCTGCTGTCGCGGATCCGCGAGGCGTGGCTGGCCACCGGCGACACCCGCGGCAGCGTGGCCACCGGGCTGACGGTGACCGCTCGGGTCATCACGTCCGCGGCGCTGATCATGATGTGCGTCTTCTTCGCGTTCGTCGCATCGGACAACGTGGTGATCAAGATGCTGGCGGTCGGGCTGGGGTTCAGCGTGCTCATCGACGCCACGATCATCCGGCTGCTGATCGTGCCGTCGACGATGTTCCTGCTCGGCCGCGCGAGCTGGTGGCTGCCGCGCTGGCTGGACCGGTTGCTGCCGCACCTGGAGCCCGAGCCGGGACCGCCGCCCGCGCGCGGTGGGGTGCCGGCCGCCCGGGCCTAGCTGGTGGGGCCGCTGACCAGGAGGCCGGTGGCGTACATGCGGTGCGACGAGCCGAACCTCGGCCAGCACGTGGTCAGCGTGATGCGCCGCTGCGTCGGCTCGGTGTCCAGCGGCTCGCCGGGCACCGGGTTGACGACCCACCCGTCGTCGATGTTGATGCGGTTGCCGTCGCTGTCGCCGTCCGGGGCGTCGTCGAGCTCGTAGACGTACACGCCGTCGGCCATCTCGATCTCGATGACGTCACCGACCAGTAGCTCGGGGAAGTCGGCGAACGGCTCGAGGTGGCCAGAACGGTGCGCGGCGATGGCGAAGTTGCCCAGTTCGCCGGGGTCGGCGGAGTCGGGGTAGTGGCCGGGCCCGCGGTCCAGGTCCTCGTCGAGGACACCCTGCACGACGGTGAACTCCCAGTCGTCGCCGAACCGGGGGATGCGCAGCGTGCCGTACGCGTCGCCATCGGCGAGCTCGGACGGATCCGGAGGCGGGGCCTCAGGGGCCAGCTGCCCCCAGCGGCTACTGAGCTCGTCCTCGAGGTCGTCCTGCGCCTGAGCGGTCTGCAGGCCGGTACCCCAGAGCATGTATACGACGAAGAGCAGGACGAGGGCGCCGGCGGTGAGCATGAGCTCGCCGAGCGCCCCGACCGCGACGGCGAACGCACTGCGACGGGGTGCGCGGCGGACGCGCCGTTGCGCGTGTCGTGGCATGCCTTGACCTTAATATCCCGGTGGTGTGGTCGCACCGCCGGCTGGATGGAGACGCGGGCGGAGTGCTGGTGTGACCGCCTAGAGTCGGCGGCATGCTGATCGCGGAGGATCTCCTGCTGCTGCTCTATGACGATGAGTCGGGCAAGCCCTCGGTCGACGCGACGAAGCTCGACAACGCGCTGGCCGGTGCGGTCCTGCTGGAGCTGGCCATGCTCGGCAAGGTCGGTGTCGCCGGCCCGGGGGAGCGGGTGCGCGAGGGGCGGCTGGTCCTGCTGGATCCCGCGGCCACCGGCGACGAGGTGCTCGACGACGGGCTCACGGAGCTGTCCGACGACGAGGGCAAGAAGCCCAAGAACGTCCTCGGCGCGCTGCGCAAGGGGCTGCGGCAGCGGCTGCTGGAGACGTTGACCGATCGCGGGCTGGTGCGTCAGGAGGAGGGCCGCATCCTGGGGTTGTTCCCGACCACCCGATGGCCGGCGAGCGACGCCGAGCACGAGGCCGTCGTCCGCGACCGCCTGCACGCGGTACTGGTGGCCGGCGCCGAGCCGGACGCGCGCACGGCGGCGCTGGTGTCACTGTTGCTGGCGGTGGACGCGGTGACGCAGGTGGTGCCCTCCGACGACCGCCGTACGACGAAGCGGCGCGCCAAGCAGGTGGCCGACGGTGCCTGGGCGGCCGCCGCCGTGCGGGCTGCCGTCCAGGAGGTGAACGCGGCTGTCGCGTCCGCCATCGTCGTGGCCGGGACGACCGGCGCCGCGGGCGGCGGGATCTGAACTCCCAGGCTCAGGACCGGTCGCCGTCGCGTGGGTTCGGCGGGCCCTCGGCGAGCAGCGCGTACAGGTCGCGGGTGGCCGTGCGCAGGATCCGCCGGGCGGCTTCGACCTGTTCCGGTGTCCCGGCGCGCAGTACCTGCATGCCAGCCATCCCGAGCTGGGCGAACGTCTCGCGCAGGTCGTGGAACGAAGCGGTGTGCTCGCCGTCGAACGGCTCCCACACCCGGTCGAGCTCGGCGCGGTTCTCGCTGACGAACGTTGTACCGGTCTCGGTGAGGTGGACGACGCGGCGCCCGTCGTGCTCCTCGAAGCGCACCATGCCCTCGTCCTCCAGCAGCTGCAGGACGGGATAGATGGAGCCGGCGCTGGGCTTCCAGAGCCCGTCGCTGCGCTCGGTGATCTCCTGGATCAGCTGGTAGCCGTGCTTGGGCCCGTCGGCCAGCAGCACCAGCACCGCGGTGCGGACGTCGCCGCGACGGCGCCGCGGCCCGCGCCGGGGACCCCGGCCGCCAGAGCGCCGTTCCCACGGGCCGAAGCCACCGGGGCCGAAACCAGGCCCGAAGGCGGCAGGATCGAACGGAGGACGGTGCCGCCGGCCGTGGGCGTGTCCACGGCCGCGGTCGCGCTCCTCATTCATGCCGGCCAGCCACGCCACCTCGGCGAGGCGACGCCTACGGCCGGCGGCGCCACGCATGGAGCGGGACCCGGCGCGGCCGCGCCGGGTGGCACCGCGGCCACCGCGTCCACCTCGGTCATCGAAGGCCCCGAAGGGCAATGCATCTGCGGTCATCGTCGCGTCCTTTCGTTGTCGCTACGTTGACGACATGACGACGATATATCGTCAATGTATCGAAAACAACTGACTAGAGTGTCGGACCGTGACCGGAGCACTCGACCGCCTCGACCGCGCCCGCGCCACCGCCGCGAGGGCGGGCCTGGACGCCTTGCTCATCACGCCGGGCGCGGCGCTGCGCTACCTGATCGGCTACGACGCCATACCGCTGGAGCGGCTGACCTGCCTGGTGCTGCCGGTCACGGGGCAGGCGACACTGGTGGTGCCCGAGCTGGAGGCGCCGGCAGCCCTCGCCAGCGCAGTCGGCGACCTCGGCGTCGACCTGCGGCCGTGGGCGGAGACCGACGACCCGGTCGAGGTGGTCGCGGGACTAATCCCGGGCGCCCGGCGGGTCGGGCTCGACGACCAGATGTGGGCGGAGAAGGTGCTGCGCCTGCGCGCCGCCATGCCGGCCGTGGATCAGCGGCTGGCCGGCCCGATCATCTCCGAGCTGCGGGTGCGCAAGTCACCGGAGGAGCTCGAGGCGCTGCGCGAGGCGGGCGCCGCCACCGACCGTGTCCACGCCCGCATGGGCGAGTGGCTGCGACCGGAGCGGACCGAGGCCGAGGTGGCCCGCGACATCGCCGCGGCCATCGTCGCCGAGGGGCACGCCCGGGTCGACTTCGTCATCGTCGCCTCCGGGCTCCACAGCGCCAGCCCGCACCACGAGACCAGCGACCGCGTCATCGAGCGGGGCGAGCCGGTGGTCGTGGACATCGGCGGCACCACCGCGGCGGGCTACTGTTCGGACTCCACCCGCACCTACGCCACCGGCGAGCCGCCGGCGCAGTTCGTCGCCGCATACGAGGCGCTGGTGCGCGCGCAGGCGGCAGCGGTCGGTCACGTCGCGCCGGGCGTGAGCGCGGAGTCGGTGGACGCGGCCGCGCGGGACGTCCTCGCCGCGGCCGGCCTGGGGGAGTACTTCATCCACCGCACCGGCCACGGCATCGGCATGGAAACGCACGAGGAGCCGTACATAGTGGCCGGCAACGTCACCCCGCTCGAGACGGGCATGGCGTTCTCCATCGAGCCCGGGTTCTACCTGCCCGGACGCTACGGCGCGCGCATCGAGGACATCGTCGTCGTCACGGCCACGGGCGCCGAACGACTGAACCACCGCCCGCGCGAGCTCGTGATCCTGTGATCACCAGGAAGTTGCCGCCCCTGGGGACAGCGACTCCCTGGCGATCACCGGCCCGTCAGGACGCGGGCGGGATGTTGTGGTTGAACCGGAACAGGTTGGAGGGGTCGTAGGTGCGCTTGATCTCACGCAGCCGCTGGTAGGACTCGGGCGAGAACGCGGTCCTGACCTTCTCCGGTGTGCTGCGTGCGGGCATGAAGTTCACCAGCGCACCCGGGTGGGTGTAGCCGGACAGGGCGCCGAAACCTTCGGCGAGCCGCTCCTGGACGGCGGCGAGCTGCTCCGGCGTCGGGGCGATCGCGTTCGCGGCCGCGCTGTAGCCGGCGTCGCGGTGGGAGACGGCGCTGGGCTGGTCCGGCTCCTTCGCCGCCGCGCCGCCGAGGTGCCGGATCTCGATGCTGGGCACCGGGGAACCGGGCGCGGACATCGCCAGCAGGGTGTCGACGGCGCCGGCGGACAGCTCGCTCAGCAGGGCGCTGGAGCCCGTGGCCGGCATCGGGTCGGTGGGCTCCATGCCCGACAGTGCCGCCTCCAGGTAGGTGCAGGTGCGGAACCCGTCCATCAGCGGGACGCCGAGGGCCGAGCGCAGCCCGTCGAGCTCGGCGCCGTCGCCGCCGGCGATGGTGGCCCGGACCATGGCGACGTGCTGGCCGCGCATCGGCTCGGGCACCGTCGGCAGCGGCGGGACGGACATGACGTTGACCGCGGAGGTGACGGCGTCGGAGACGCCGCCGTTCCACTCGGCCCAGGCGCCCAGCACCTCAGCGGCCCGGGCGCCGGGGTAGACGGCCATGCCGTGGTGCACGGCGGGCACGTGGTACAGCCGCACCTGCAGCCGGGTGACGACGCCGAAGTTGCCGCTGCCGCCCTTGAGCGCCCACAGCAGCTCCGGGTTCTCCGTCTGGCTGGCATGCACCAGAGAGCCGTCGGCGGTGACGACGTCGGCGGCGACCACGCTGTCGGCGGCGAAGCCGAACCGCCGCAGCATCAGCCCGAGCCCCCCGCCCAGCGTGTAGCCGACGGCGCCGATGGTCGGGGCGGTGCCGGACAGGCCGGCCAGCTCGTACGGTGCCGCTGCCTCGAGGACCGCCCGCCAGCGCGCACCGGCGTCGAGGCTGGCGATCTTCGACTCGGCGTCGATGTCCACGCCGGTGAGGCGGGACACGTTGAGCACGACACCGTCGTCACACGGGTGCACGGCGCCGTGGCCCGACGACTGGACCGCCAGGGGCAGCCCTTGCTCGGCCGCGAGCCGCACCGTGGCCTGAACGTCGGCGACCGACTCCGCGAGCACGACCAGCGCCGGGCGCTGCTCGATGAGCAGGTTCCACGGCAGCCGCACGGCCTCGTAGCCGTCGTCGCCGGGACCGAAGGCCTCCCCGGTCAGAGCCGCACGGAAGCCGTCGAAGTGGTTCATGGGGTTCTCCATCCGTCCTGAGATCGGTCGCGCGAGTCCAGTCTGCCGTCGCGCACTGACAGGGTCGAGCGACCGCGGTGTCCGAGATGGTGACGCGCCGCGGCGGCGGAACGTGACACTGGCGGGTCAGGCGGTCAGTGCGGCCACCGCGCGGTCGACGTCGTCGGTGGTGGTGTAGAGGTGGAACGACGCTCGCAGCCGGCCGTCGCGCACGGCGGCCCGGATGCCCGCGGCTGCCAGCCGGTCCGCGGCGCCTGGCACGTCGACGGAGACGATTGCGGAGTCGCCGGGCGGCAGGCCCAGCCCGGCGCGGAACCGGTCGGCCAGCGCCAGGTCCCAGGCGTGGATGGCGTCGACCCCGACGTCGGCGACCAGTTCCAGCGCCGGCGCGGTGCCGACCCAGCTGAACCACGCGGGGGAGAGGTCGAGCCGGCGCGCGTCGGCGGCCAGCCGCAACGGCGGCCCGTAGTAGGAGTCGTGTGGGTCGTCGCCGGCCCACCAGCCCGCCTGCGACGGTACGATGCGCGCCCGCAGCTCCGGCCTCGTCACCAGGAAGGCGCTGCCGCGCGGTGACAGCAGCCATTTGTACGTCCCGACGACGACGGCGTCGAAGGCCGCCGCGTCGACCGGGAGCCAACCGCACGCCTGGGTGGCGTCGACGACGGTGATCGCGCCGGCCGCGCGGGCGGCGGCGGTGACCTCGTCGGCGTCGGCCACCTCACCGGTCGCGGACTGCACCAGGCTGAACGCGACCACGTCGGTGGCGCCGTCGACGGCGGCGGCCAGGTCGCGCGCGGGAACGGTCCGGACGGTGACGCCGCGGTGCTGCTGGGCCAGCCACGGGAACAGGTTGGAGGTGAACTCCTCGGCGGGGGCGAGCACCGTAGCGCCGTCCGGTATCGAAGCGGCGAGCTGGCCGACCAGCTGCGACACCTGCGCGCCCGCGGAGACGTCGGACACCTCGACCCCGACGAGCCGGGCGAACGCGGCGCGGGCGCGGTGGGTGGACTCGCCCCACCCCTCCCACGAGACCCGGCCGTGGCGCCACTCGTCCAGGGCCGATTGCAGCGCCTCCCACGCCGGCGCCGGCGGCAGGCCGTAGCTGGCGGTGTTGAGCCAGCCGGGCTCGGGGACGAAGAGCGGGCGTGCGGTGTCCAGATCCACCCCGCCATCGTGCCAGGGCCGCCTCCAGCGCGGCGAAAGGGCGCCGGACCAGGCGCGCCGCTAGAGTGCACCCGTGGAGGAGATCGACAGGAAGATCGTCGCGCTGTTGATGCAGGACGGCCGGATGAGCTACACCGACCTCGGCAAGGCCACCGGCCTGTCGACGTCGGCGGTGCACCAGCGCGTACGCCGGCTGGAGGAGCGCGGGGTCATCCGCGGCTACTCCGCCGTCGTGGACCACGAGGCCGTCGGCTTCCCTCTGACGGCGTTCATCTCCATCAAGCCGATCGATCCCAGCCAACCCGACGACTCGCCGGACCGGCTGGCCGGCATCCCCGAGATCGAGGCGTGCTACTCAGTCGCCGGCGAGGAGAACTACATCCTCAAGGTGCGGGTGGCCCGGCCGCTGGACCTCGAGGACCTGCTGGCCCGCATCCGGTCGTCGGCGAACGTCTCCACCCGCACCACCATCGTGCTGTCGACGGCGTACGAGAACCGCCCGATGACGGGATGACGCCCGCCCGGCCTTCGGCCGCCGCCGGAAATGATCACGTTCAGCAGGATCACCCGAGGATCACCATGATCGTGAGCATGGTGCGACACGAGATCTCGTGCTGAACGTGATCATTTCGAGCTTCCCTCCTGCTGCTTCGGCGGGTCAGGTCGGGGTGCCGCGCGGTCGCGGTGATGCTCGCGGGACTTGTTCGTACGAGGCGGCTGGCCGCGGCACCGGCGATGCTGGAGGAGCGCGGTGTGTTCGCCCCGGGCCGGTGGCACCGCGGACGACCAGGTAGACCGGTCCAGCCGGACCGAAGGCGGTCGAACCGGACCGACGGAAGCGGTGACTGGTCAGCTGAATGCCGACGTACCGGTGAGGGCCTGGCCGATGACGAGCTGGTGGACCTCGCTGGTGCCCTCGTACGTGAGCACCGACTCCAGGTTGTTGGCGTGGCGCAGCACTGGGTACTCCAGCGTGATGCCGTTGGCCCCGAGGATCGTGCGGCACTCGTGGGCGATGGCCAGCGCCTCGCGGACGTTGTTGAGCTTGCCGAGGCTGATCTGTGCCGGCTCGAGCTCGCCCGCGTCCTTGAGCCGGCCCAGGTGCAGCGCCAGCAGGAACCCCTTCTGCAGCTCCAGCGCCATGTCGGCCAGCTTGGCCTGGGTGAGCTGGAACGCCGCCAAGGGCCGGTCGAACACCTGGCGGGTGGCGGCGTAGTCGAGTGCGGCGTGCAGGCAGTCGCGGGCCGCGCCGAGCGCGCCGAAGACGATGCCGAACCGGGCCTCGTTGAGGCACGACAACGGCCCGCGCAGGCCGGTGACCTCGGGCAGCACCGCGTCCGCCGGCAGCCGGACGCCCTCGAGCACCAGCTCGCTGGTGATGGACGCGCGCAGCGACAGCTTCTTGCCGATCTTCGGCGCGGAGAAGCCGGGCGTCCCGGCGGGCACCAGGAACCCGCGCACCTCGCCGTCGTCGCAGCGTGCCCACACGACGGCGACGTCGGCGATGCTGCCGTTGGTGATCCACATCTTCGTGCCGTCGAGCACCCACGCGTCGCCGTCGGGGCGGGCGCGGGTGCGCATGCCGGCCGGGTTGGAGCCGAAGTCGGGCTCGGTCAAGCCGAAGCAGCCGATCAGTTCGCCGGCCGCCATGCCGGGCAGCCAGCGCTGCTTCTGCTCCTCGGAGCCGAACTTCCAGATGGCGAACATCGCCAGCGACCCCTGCACGGACACCAGCGACCGGACGCCGGAGTCGCCGGCCTCCAGCTCCATGCAGGCCAGCCCGTACGAGACGGCGTTGGTGCCGGCGCAGCCGTACCCGCTCAGGTGCATGCCGAGCAGGCCGAGCTTTCCGGCGTCCGACGCCAGCGACCGGGCCGACGCCTCGTCCAGGCCGACCTCGTACCAGTCGGCGATGCCGGGGCGGACGCGGTCGTCGACGAACCGCCGGACGGCGTCGCGCAGGTCGCGCTCCTCATCGCTGAGCAGGTGCTCCACACTCAGCAGCTCCAGCGGCGATGGCATGGTCACTCCTTCTCGGCCAGCTCGACGGCGGCCTTCTCGATGTCGTGCTCCCCGAGCAGGACGTGGCCCGCGGCGGTGCCCAAAGGGACGAAGCTGTCATGGCTGGCGACCCGCGCGACCCGGCCGGTGTAACCCGACTCGACCAGCGCGGCCACCACGCCTTCGCCGACGCCGCCGGCGTGGCGCGTCTCGTCGGCCACCAGGACGCGGCCGGTGAGGTTGGCCTCACGGACGATGTCTTCGACCGGCAGCGGAGCCAGCCAGCGCAGGTCGAGGACCAGGGCGCCGACGTCGCGCTCGGCCAGGCGCCGGGCGACGCGCAGGCTCATCGGGACGCCGTTGCCGAACGTCACGATGGTCAGGTCGGCGCCTGCCCCGTGCACCCGGGCGCGGCCCACCGGCACGTGCTCGCCGGAGTCGGCGGCGAGCCATCCGCCGTCGCCGTCGGAGTACAGGTCACGGGTGTGGTAGAGCGCGATGGGCTCGAGGAACGCCGACACGGTGCCGTCGACGGCGGCAGCGGCCAGGCAGGTGCGCAGCATCGCGGCGGCGTCGTCGCCGCGGGACGGGCAGGCGACCACCAGGCCGGGAATGTCGCGCAGCACCGCGACGCCGTTGTCGTTGTGAAAGTGCCCGCCGAAGCCGCGCTGGTACGCCAGCCCGGCGATGCGCACGACCAGCGGGTTGCGGTACTGGGCGGTGGAGAAGAACGACAGCGATGCCGCCTCGCCGCGCAGCTGGTCCTCGGCGTTGTGCAGGTAGGCCAGGTACTGGATCTCGGGGACGGGGAGGAGCCCGGCCAGTCCCGCGCCGAGCCCGAGCCCGAGGACGGACTGCTCGTCCAGCAGGGTGTCGAAGACTCGCGCCTGCCCGAACCGCCGGGTCAGGCCCCGGGTGACGCCGTAGACCCCGCCCTTGCGGCCGGTGTCCTCGCCGAAGACGACGACGCGGCGGTCGCGCTCCAGGGCCGCGGCGAGGGTGGCGTTGACGGACTCGGCGAGCGTCGCCGGGACGGCGGCGCGTCCCTCGTCGTAGAGCTCCCCGGCGGCGCGGGCGACGGCGTCGGGCGTACGCGGCGCGAGCGGGGCGACGATCTCGGCGGCCGAGCCGAGCGTGCGGGCGCCGCGCAGCGACTCCGCGACGGCGTCGACCTCGGCCCGCAGCTCGCGGTACCGGTCCACCAGGGCGGACGGAGTCGCGGCCCCGGCGGCGACCAGCGCGCGGGCGGTGCCGAGGATGGGGTCGCGGGCGTGGTCGGCGGCGATCTCGGTGTGCGTGCGGTAGCTGATCTCCGCATCGCTGCCGGCGTGGCCGAGATAGCGGACGGTGGACAGGTGCAGGAACGCCGGGCGCCGCTGGTCGCGGACGTGAGCGACCGCCTGCTCGGCCGTGCTCAGAGCGGCGGCCGGGTCGGAGCCGTCCGCGGCCAGGTAGGCGAGCCCGGGCCGCGCGCCGTACGCCGTCGCCACCCACCCGGCCGGAGTGGGCACCGAGATGCCCAGCCCGTTGTCCTCGCACACGAACAGGATCGGCACCGGCAGGCCGCGGTAGGCGGTGTTCAGGGCGGTGTTGACGGCGCCGGCCGCGGTCGAGTGGTTGGCCGAGGCGTCGCCGAAGGAACACACGACGACGGCGTCGGCCGGCCAGGGCACGTCGACGCCGAGCCGGTGCGCCCGGTGCAGCGCGACCGCCAGCCCGACCGCTCGCGGCAGGTGCGAGGCGATGGTCGAGGTCTGCGGGATGATCGACAGCCGGGCGTTGCCGAACACCTTGTGCCGGCCGCCCGCGATCGGCTCGTCGGCGGCGCCCATGAGGCTCTGCAGGACGTCGCGGACGGGTGTGGAGCCGGGCACCTGGGCGGCGCGGGCGGCGTAGAACCCGCCGGAGCGGTAGTGCAGCAGCGCCGGGTCCGACGGGCGCAGCGCCGCCGCCACGACGGCGTTGCTCTCGTGCCCGGCCGAGCCGATCGTGTAGAAGCCCCGGCCCGCCGCCTGCAGCTCGCGGGCCACCACGTCGAGGTGCCGGCTGGTCACCTGGGCATCGAAGATGCCGCGCAGCACCTCAGGCGAGGCCGGGCCGGGCGCCGTCGACGCCTGCCGCGTCGCCCCGGGCAGCGCCTGGATGGCGCCCAGCAAGGCCTGCTCGAGCGCCGCGGGGCCGATCTCAGCCGTCACGGGGGTCCTCAGTCGCCGAGCTGGAACCCGGTGTCGGGCTCGAGCTCGGCCACATCCATCTGCGCCTTCTGCAGCCGGCCGGAGTAGTCCCAGTTGACCGACTGCCAGCGGGTGAACTGGTCGAGCACCCACATGCCGGACTGGCGCGACCCGTTGCCGGACTTGCCGTTGCCGCCGAAGGGCAGGTGCGCCTCCGCGCCGGACGTGGAGTTGTTGATGCTGACCATGCCCGCACCGATGCCGCGCCGGAACGCGAACGCGTCGGCCGGGTCGGTGGTGTAGATCGAGCTGGACAGTCCGTAGCCGGGCACGTTGGCCAGGTCGATCGCCTGCTCGAGGGTGGAGTACGTGGTGACGCCGACGATGGGCCCGAAGGTCTCGTGGTCGAACAGCTCGTCGCCGGGCCGGACTCCGTCGACCACCACCGGGTGGTAGTAGAGGCCCTCGGCGGGGTCGCCGACGAAGCCGGCACGCGGGTTGCCGGCGGTGATGCGGCCGGTGCGGCCGTGCACCCGGTGCTGCGGCTGCACCCAGCCGAGGTACTTCTCGTACCGCTCGGCGAATTTCGCGTCGAGCAGTGGGCCCATGAGCACGTCCTGGGCCGGGTCGCCGACGACGGCGGAGTCGACGGCCGCGGTGAACCGGCGCAGGAACTCCTCGTGCAGCGACTCGTGCACGATGACGGTGCCCAGCGACGTGCACCGCTGGCCAGCGGTGCCGAAGCCGGAGAACAGCGCGCCCTCGACGGCGAGGTCGAGGTCGGCGCTGGGCGTGACGACCAGCGGGTTCTTGCCACCCAGCTCCAGGCACGCGGTCTGCAGGTGCCGGCCGGTGAGCGCGCCGATCTCGCGGCCGACCTCCGACGACCCGGTGAAGCCCACCTTGTCGACGTACCCGAGCTGCAGCGACTGCTCGAGGCCGTCGTAGGTGGCGGCGCCGTCGGCCTGCACGATGTTGAACACGCCGTCGGGCAGGCCGCCGCCGTGCACGAACAGCTCGTGGAAGGCCTCGGAGACGACGGCGGAGTACTCGGCCGGCTTCCACACGATGGTGTTGCCGGTGAGCAGGGCCGGGACGATGTACCAGGACGGAACCGCGACCGGGAAGTTGCCGGCCGTGATGATCGCGACCGTGCCGACCGGATTGCGGAACGTGAACAGCTGCTTGTCGGGCATCTCGCTGGGCACGGTCTGCCCGTAGAGGCGCCGGCCCTCGCCGAGGAAGAAGTCGCAGGTGTCGACGATCTCGCGGACCTCGCCGAGCGCCTCGGCGTAGGGCTTGCCGATCTCCCTGACGACGAGCTTCGCCAGTCTCTCGGAGTTCTGCTCGACCACGCGGCCGATGTGCGCGATGGCCCGGCCGCGGACCGGCGCCGGGACGTCGGCCCAGGCCGGCTGTGCGTTCTTGGCGACCACCGCGGCGGAGACGAAGACGCGGGCCGGCGCCAGCCGCACCTCGCCGACGACCTCGTCCAGGTGGGCCGGGTTGAGAGATTGGAGACTCGCCTGTGTTTCATCAAAGACGGCGGCGCCGTCGATGACAGAGCTGATGATGCGGGTCACGGTGGTGTGCTCCTCGACGGTGGTTCTGTATCAGGTCGCTCTCGTGTGGTCGGCTCGGCGACGGTGGCGGCCGGGGACCGCGTCAGGCGGCCCGGCGGGCGACCGCGCGACCGAACGCGGTGACGGCCAGGTCGATCTCATCATCGGACACCGACAGGGCCGGGCGGAAGCGGATCGCCCGCTCGCCGCTCGAGAGCGCGATGACGTGCTCGGTCTCGCGCAGGTCGGTGAGGACGGAGTCGCGGGTGGCGCCGTCGGGCAGGTCGGCGGCCACCATGAGGCCGCGCCCGCGCACGTTGGTCACCAGGCCGGTCTCGGCGGCGACGGCGCTCAGCCCGGCGACGAAGCGTTCGCCCTTGCGGCCGGCGGCGTCGATCAGCCCGTCCTGCTCGATGAGCTCCAGCAACCGGCGGGACCGGACCATGTCGACCAGCCCGCCTCCCCACGTGGAGTTGATGCGGCCCGACACCGCGAACACGTTGTCGGCGACCTCGTCGATGCGCCCGCCGGCCATGATGCCGCCGACCTGCACCTTCTTGGAGAAGGCGACGATGTCGGGGGTGAGGCCGAGCTGCTGGTACGCCCAGGCGGTGCCGGTGGTGCCAGTGCCGGTCTGGACCTCGTCGACGATGAACAGGGCGTCGTTCCGGTGCACCAGGCGCTGCATGGCCTGCAGGAACTCCGGGCGCATGTGGTTGTCGCCGCCCTCGCCCTGGATGGGCTCGCAGATGAACGCGGCGATGTCGTGCCGGTGCTGCTCGAAGGCAGCCCGGGCCTGGGCGAGCGCGTGCTCCTCCGCGCCGACGACCTCGTCGAGGTGGTCGGCCAGCGGGAACCGGATGGCGGGGACGTCGATGCGCGGCCAGTCGAACCGCGGGAACCGTGCGGTCTTGTTCGGCTCGGTGTTCGTGAGCGACATGGTGTAGCCGCTGCGGCCGTGGAACGCCTTGGTCAGGTGCATGACGCGGGTGCCCAGGCGGGGGTCACGCCCGTGCGCTTCGTTGTGCCGGCTCTTCCAGTCGAACGCGGTCTTCAGCGCGTTCTCGACCGCGAGCGCGCCACCTTCGACGAAGAACAGGTGCGGCAGCGCGGGATCGCCGAGGACCCGCGCGAACGTCTCGGTGAACTCGGCCAGGTGCACGGAGTAGACGTCGGAGTTGGCCGGCTTGTTGGCCGCGACCCGGGCCAGCAGGTCCATGAACGCGGGGTCGTCGACCAGCCCAGCCGGATTGCAGCCCAGCGGCGCGGAGGCGAAGAACGTGTACATGTCCAGGTAGCGCCGACCGTCACGGGCGTCGACCAACCAGCTGCCCCTGCTCGCGTCAGTGTCGAGGACGAGCTTGAACCCGTCGGTGAGCAGATGCCTGCCGAGGACGGCGTGGACTTCGTCGGCGCGGATGGTGAGCTGTTCGGCCACGTCGGTGAACCTCCTCGAACGGGATGCATGGGCGCATCAAGGCAGAAGACGTCCCTCGTGAGGCCCGCCTCAACGTAATTCTTGCGTCAACACCCCCCAATGGCAAGAAGACCTTCCGCCGGACTGGAAATGATCACGTTCAGCACGAAATCTCGTGTCGCACCATGCCTGCAACCCTGTTGATGCGCGAGATCTCCTGGTGATGTGGCGTAGCGGCCCGGATCCCTCGGGGCGCCTGGGATCGGTCGGGTGGGCGATCACCCGTTGGAATCACCAGGGTTCCCCGTGCGTCACGAGGCTTGTGAGCATGGTGCGACACGAGATTTCGTGCTGAACGTGATCATTCGGGAAGCATCAGGGGGCGCTGGAGGAGGAGGGTGTCGATCCAGCGGCCGTGCTTGTGGCCGACGTCGGTGAGGCGGCCGGCGTCGTCGAAGCCGAGGGCGCGGTGCAGGCGCTCGGACGCGGCGGAGCCGCTGTCGGCGATCACCGCGACGACTTGGCGGACCCCGGCGTCCGCGCATCGTTCCAGCAATGCGGTCAGCAGCGTCCGGCCCACGCCCCGGCCGGTGAACCGCGGATCCAGGTAGATCGTGTTCTCGACGGTGTGCTGGTACGCCGGCTTGGGTCGCCACGGCGCGGCGTAGGCGTAGCCGGCCACGGTGTCGTCGAGGTCGGCGACGAGGAAGGGCAGGCCGCGCGCGGCGAGGTCGGAGAGCTTTCGCTCCCAGTCCGCCACGGTCGGCGGCACGTTCTCGAACGTCGCGACGCTGTGCAGGACGTAGTGGGTGAAGATCGCGGCAACGGCGTCCAGGTCGCTGACGCCGGCGGCCCGGACGGTCGCAGTGCGCACGAGGCCTTCCGGCGAATTCTCTATAGTCACAATAGACGTTATTATAGCGAACCATGGACCTCGACGAGCTGGGCCGGCGCATCCAGGACGCCCGGCAGCGGCGGCGCCTGACGCTGCAGGCCATGGCCGACCGCGCGTCCATCAGCGCGAGCATGCTCTGGTCCGTCGAGCGCGGCCGGAAAGCGCCAACCGTCGTCGTCCTGGACCGGATCGCCGGCGGCCTGGGCGTTCCGCTGGCCGAGCTCGTCGCCGACGAGGGCCCACGGGTCGTCGTCCGTCGGGCGGGGGAGCAGGACGTGGTGGACGAGCCGGGCGGCTGGCGGCGAACCATCCTGACCCCGGTCGTGCCCGGGGTGAACTTCGAGTGGATCCGCACCGAGCTGCCGCCCGGTTGCGACGCCGGCACGTTCCCGGCCTACGCGCCCGGCTCGCACGAGTACGTGGTGGTGGAGTCCGGGCGGCTCCAGCTCACGCTGGGCGACCGACCGCCCTACGACCTGACCGCGGGCGACTCGGCCTACTTCGCTGCGGACGTGGCGCACGGCTACGCCAACCCCGGCGCGGTGCCGTGCGCGTACCACGTCGCCGCGCTGATCATGCGCCCTCGCGGCCGCTGATCACTCCGGCGGCGCCACCCGCACGTCCGGGTCGTCGCCGCCGGCTCCGTCTTCGTCGGCGGTTGCGAACACCACCAGCGCGCGGCCCTCGTCGACGACCGAGTCCCGCTCAGCGGGCGTCAACGGCCGGAACGGGGTCACCGTCAGCTCCGCACCCTCCAGACGCCAGCAGCCGGCGACCTCGCCGTCGACGAGCAGGGCGTGCGGCACGACGCCGTTGCGCCGGTTCATCCGGCGGCGGTTCACGTCGTCGACGACGCGGGTGCGGTCGGCGTGCGAGCGCAGCACGTTGTCGAAGTCGGGCAGGAACCGGACCGGGGCCGGCGTGTCGGCGGGCGGACGGGGCGCGTCGGGCAGGTCGAACAGCTCGCGGCCGGACTCGTCGCGGAAGACCCGCAGCTCGGGCCGCAGCTCGTCGACCACCTCGCGCAACCGGGTCAGCCCGGACCAGGTCTGCACGTCGAGCACCGACGCTGGGCCGAACGCCGCGAGGTAGCGCAGCACGAACCGCGCCGGCGCGGTCGAGCCCTCCACCGAGCGGCCCAGCCACGACTCCACCGTCGTCAGCCGGGTCTGGCCGCTGCGTCCCCAGAGCGCCCGCGGCGGCACCTGCACCAGCACCAGCAGGTTGCGCGCGGCGTGCGCCAGATGGGACGGGCCCACGTCGGGCCAGCGCGGCGCGAGCAGCCGGCCCAGCTCGGCGACCGTACGGGGTTCCTCGTCCAGGAACGAGCGCGCGGCCTCGCGCACCGCGTCGAGGTCGACGCCAACCAGCGCCTTGGCGTGCTCGGTGTTGGTGCTCAGGTCGGCGAGGTAGATCGGCTGGATCCAGGGCCGCAAGGCCAGTGCGTCGGCGGCGGTGAGCAGGTGGATGGTGCCGCGCTGTGCCGCGATGCGCACCAGTGACCGGTCGAGCAGCGGCTCGCAGAGCGCGGCGGGCACGAAGCCGCGTAGCCGGGACCAGAGCTGGTAGTACGGCGAGAACGGCTGCTGCGCCTGCAACCCGGCCAGGTGCTCGACGGTGTCGAGCACCGGCCGGTCGGCGCGGTCGAGGAGGAGCTGCCGCGCCAGGGTGGCCCGGCCCAGCTCTCGCCGCGTCAGGACGTCGGTCATGCGGCCACTCTCTCGCGGAGCACCGACAAGGTCCCGCCCCACGTCACCGCAGCTCGCGGAAGAACCCGCGCAGGTCCTCGACGAGCACGTCGGGCACCTGGTGCGCGGAGTAGTGCCCGCCGCTGCCGTAGGTGTGCCACTGGACGATGTTCGCGTGGTCGCGCTCGGCGAAGCGGCGCATCGAGATGAAGTCGTCCTTGAATCCGGCCAGGCCGAGCGGCACGGTCGTCGGCTGCGTCGGCGCCTCGTCGCGGTTGCCCTCGTAGTAGAACCGCGCGGACGACGCCGCGGTGTTCGTCAGCCAGTAGATGGTGACGTTGGTGAGGATGAAGTCGTCGCTCACGGCGCCGTCGCCGAACAGCTGCGAGCTCCAGGCGAGCTGGCCGGCGGGGGAGTCGGCGAGGGCGTGCGCGAGCGTCTGCGGCTGGCTGGCCTGCAACTGGTTGAAGGCGCCCAGCTTCTCCCAGAACCACGTCAGGTGCGCGAGCCCGGCCTGGTCCTGCTCGGACAAGCCTTCCGTCTCCGCCGGGTCACCGGAGGGGAAGGAGAAGATCTGCGTGACGTGGACGCCGGCGACGTGGTCCGGGTCGGTCCGGCCGACCTCCGGCGAGATGAGCGATCCGCCGTCGTTGCCGTGCAGGCCGTAGCGCTCGTACCCGAGCCGCCGCATCAGCTCCGCCCAGGCCCGGGCGATCCGCTGCTTGCCCCAGCCAGCCTGGGTGGTGGGCCCGGAGAACCCGAAGCCCGGGATGGACGGGATGACCAGGTGGAACGCGGCCGCCGGGTCGCCGCCGTGCGCGCGCGGGTCCGACAGCGGGCCGATGACGTCCAGGAACTCCACGATCGAGCCCGGCCAGCCGTGCGTGAGCAGCAGCGCGAAGGCGTCGGGCTCGGGGGAGCGCACGTGCAGGAAGTGGACGTTCTGGCCGTCGATCTCGGTGGTGAACTGCGGGTACGCGTTGAGCTTCTCCTCCCACTCGCGCCAGTCGTACTCGTCGCGCCAGCGTTTCACCAGCCGCTGCACGAAGCCGACGGGAACGCCGTGGTCCCAGCCGGCGCCGGGCAGCTCTTGCGTGAACCGGGTGCGGGCGAGTCGCTCGCGCAGGTCGTCGAGGTCGGCCTGCGGTACGTCGATGGTGAACGGGGTGAGGTCCGCCGTGTTCGTCATAACCGTGACGCTACGCGTCTATGCGGAAGACTTCGTTCCGCATTGCATGGCAGACTTCGGGGATGTTGGAGACCTCGGCGCGGCTGCTGCGCCTGTTGTCGTTGTTGCAGGTCCGGCGGTCGTGGACGGGGCCGGAGCTGGCCGAGCGGCTCGCCGTCAGCACCCGGACCGTCCGCAATGACATCGACAAGCTGCGCTCGCTCGGGTACCCGGTTCAGGCCGCGCCCGGCGCCACCGGCGGATACCGGCTCGGTGCCGGCGCGGAGCTCCCGCCGCTGCTGCTCGACGACGACGAAGCGGTCGCGGTCGCCGTCGGGTTGCGCGGAGCCGCCGCGGGCGCCGTCGACGGGATCGAGGAGACGTCGGTGCGTGCGCTTGCCAAGCTCGAGCAGGTGCTGCCTTCGCGCCTGCGCCGGCGGGTCGACGCGTTGCGGCT
Source organism: Jiangella asiatica (assembly GCF_004349065.1). Taxonomy (GTDB): domain Bacteria; phylum Actinomycetota; class Actinomycetes; order Jiangellales; family Jiangellaceae; genus Jiangella; species Jiangella asiatica. The sequence goes on along the minus strand of NZ_SMKZ01000018.1, from coordinate 53,690 downwards.
GGCCACCGTCACCGTCCCGTACGACGCGCCCGCGCCGCTCGTCGACGCCGGGCTGCTGGCGACGCTGTCGCTGGCCTGCCGCGACCGGGAGCGGGTCCGCTTCGGCTACCGCGCCCACGACGACGGCGTGAGCCTGCGGGCCGCCGAGCCGTTGCGGCTGGTGCGCTGGGGTCGCCGCTGGTACCTCGTCGCCTGGGACGTCGACCGCGTGGACTGGCGGACCTTCCGGGTCGACCGCATCTCGGACTGCACCCCGCTGGGCGCCCGGTTCGAGCCGCGCGAGCCGCCCGCGGAGGACCTGGCCGCCTACGTGTCCCGCCGGGCCTCGGCGGCGGCGTGGCGCCACCACGCCCGGGTCCGGCTGCACGCTCCGGCGGAGCGGATGGCCGCGCACCTGCCGGTGGCGGCCGGGTCGGTGGCACCCGACGGCGACGACACCTGCGTCCTGGAGACCGGTGCGGACTCCCTGGACACGCTCGCGGTGCGACTCGGCTCGACCGGCGTCGAGTTCGACGTCCTGTCGCCACCCGAGCTCGTCGACCACATCGCGGACCTGGCCAGACGATACATGCGCGCCGTCGCCGGCTCGCGCCCTGACCCACCCCGGCGTTGATCGTAAAGTAATCGCGGAATCCATCCGACATTTCGCCCGGCGACTCCGCGGAAACTCCACGATCAACCGAGCGTGGGAGAGGGCCGCCGAGGTCCTCAGGTTCGTCATGGAGAATCGACGGGGTGACGACGACCCTCTACCGCCACGGCCGCATCCACAGCCCCGCCGACCCGTTCGCCACCGCGATGCTGGTGGTCGACGACACCGTCGCCTGGGTGGGTGCCGAAGGCGCGGCGGAGGTGCACGTCGACTCCGCGGCGGAGGTCGTCGACCTCGAGGACGCGCTCGTCGCACCGGCCTTCGTCGACGCCCACGTGCACCTGACCGAGACCGGGCTGGCCCGCGACGGCCTCGACGTCGCCGGTGTGGAGAGCCTGACGGCCCTGCTGGACCGGGTCGCGGAACGGGCCAGGCAGCGTCCGGGCGAGGCGATCCTTGGCTTCGGCTGGGAGGAGGACGCCTGGCCGGAGCGACGCGCGCCGTCGCCGGCGGAGCTGGACCGGGCCGCGTCCGGAGCGGTCGTGTACCTCGCCCGCCGCGACGTCCACACTGCCGCCGTGTCTACCGCACTGCTGGCCGGCGACCCGTCCGTGAAGGCCGCCGACGGGTACGACGACGGCCTGGTGCGGCGCGACGCCCATCGCCGGGCCCGGCGGACCGCCCGGTCCGCCGTCGCCGCCGACCGGCTCCAGGCGCTGCGCGTCGACTCGCTGCGCCATGCGGCAGCGGTGGGCATCGGCGCCGTCCACGAGATGGGCACGCCGCAGATCAGCGACGCCGCGGACTTCGCGGCCGTGCGGGCGCTGGGCTCCGACCCCGGCCTGCCGGACGTCATCGGCTACTGGGGCGCGCTCGGCGCGGGGGAGGCACAGGCACTCGGCGCGGTCGGTGCTGCCGGCGACCTCAACCTCGACGGTTCGATCGGCTCCCGCAGCGCCAGGCTGACCTCACCCTATGCCGACGCGCCGGGCGAACGCGGCCGGCTCGACCTGGACGTGGACGCCGCGACCGAGCACGTGGTCGCGTGCACGCGGGCGGGCATCCAGGCCGGTTTCCACTGCATCGGCGACGAAGCCATCAAGGTCGCGGTCCAGGCGCTCTCGGCCGCGGCGGCACAGTGCGGGCTGGCGGCCGTCGTCGGCTCCCGGCACCGACTGGAGCACGTCGAGATGGTCGACGACGGTGTCATGGCCGAGCTCGCCCGGCTGGGCGTCGTCGCCAGCGTGCAGCCCGCGTTCGACCAGCTGTGGGGCGGCGACTCGGGGCTCTACGTCGACAGGCTGGGACCGGAGCGGGGCGTGTCGCTGAACCCGTTCGCGTCCATGGCGCGCGCCGGGGTGCTGCTCGCCTTCGGGTCCGACTCCCCGGTGACCCCGCTGGCCGGCTGGGAGACCGTCCGCGCCGCCGCCTACCACCGGACGCCGTCGGAGCGGCTCAGTGCTCGGGCGGCGTTCTCTGCGGCCACCCGCGGCGGCTGGCGGGCGGCGCGCGTCGAGGACGCCGGGGTGCTGGCGCCGGGGATGCGCGCGACGTTCGCGATCTGGGAGGTGCCGGGCGAGCTCGTGGTCCAGGCACCGGACGAGCGGATCGCGGCCTGGTCCACCGACCCGCGCGCCGGCGTGCCAGGGCTGCCCGATCTATCGCCGGGCGCCGGCCTGCCGCGCTGTCTCCGGACGGTCGTTCGCGGCCGGACCGTCTACACCGGGTGAGGCGCTTCAGCGCCGACCGGCCCTGCTTCTCGTAGGCTGGGAGTGTCGTGACACGTCCCCCGGACAGGGGAGGATCCATGAAGATCGACAACGAGTTCACGGTCGGGATGCCGGTCGACCGCGCCTGGACGGTCCTGACCGACCTCGAGGGCATCGCCCCGTGTATGCCCGGCGCCCAGCTCACCGGGGTCGACGGCGACGTCTACTCGGGCCGGGTCAAGGTCAAGGTCGGGCCGATCGTCGCCGAGTACGCGGGCACCGCCCGGTTCTTGTCACGGGACGAGGCCACGCACCGCGCCGTCATCAGCGCCTCTGGCCGCGACGCGCGGGGCGCCGGCACCGCGTCTGCCGAGATCCTCGCCCAGCTGCGCGAGGACGGGCCGCGCACCGTCGTGAACGTCGATACCGACCTGCGCATCAGCGGTCGGATCGCCCAGCTCGGGCACGGCATGATCAAGGAGGTCTCCACCAAACTGCTCGGCCAGTTCGTGGACTGCCTGGAAGCCAAGCTCACGACGACGGTGGCAGCCGGCGCCGCCGCGGTGGGAGCAGTGGGAGCAGTGGGAGCATCCGAGCCGGAGCCGGGCTCGCCCGGACCGCCGAGCCGGGAACCGGAGACGCCCGAGCCCGACGTCGAGCCGGGCTCGCCCGGACCGCCCAGCCGGGAACCGGAGACGCCCGAGCCCGACGTCGAGCCGGCCTCGCCCGGACCGCCCAGCCGGGAACCGGAAGCACCCGAGCCCGACGTCGAGCCGGCCTCGCCCGGACCGCCTGGACCGGCCGGAGCGGCCGGTCGGTCGGTGGGCTCGGATGAGGCGGAACCGCTTGATCTCATGGGCCTCGCCGGCGGCTCGATCGCGAAGCGGGTCATCCCGGTGGTCCTGGCGATCATCGTCGTGGTGGGCGTGGTCGCATATCTCGCCGTCGACTGACCGCGCGACGACGGCGTCCGGCATCCGGACGCACCGACCATTTCGCGCGCCGCAGACCGCCGACACGCCGGCGCGACCATCGATTTCGAGATCGACTTTCGTCGCCGTCCGCGCTCCTGACCAGCGCGGACACCGCGTTTTCGCAGGTCGACAGCGAGCTTGACACCTTGGGGACTCGTGCAGCAAAGTCGCCACAGTCCACCAGCGGACGAAACCGCTCGGGTCGACGGCCCGGGCGGGCGTTGTGAGAGGGGTCGAGGGGCGGTCTCGAGCACCATCCGAGGCCGGGCATCCTTCGTGAGCCAGGCCCTCACTCGCATGACCCGCCTGTGCGTCACCCGTTGCGGCACGGGGTGAGACGAGGTCGGGCCCGGCCCGCCCAGTAGACAACGGTCCGCGAGCCGCATCCAGCGGCGCCCGCGGCCCGGTCCGAAGGGTGGGGCCGGGCTGCGTCCTTTGTCACATTGCTGGGCGTCGTTCCACTCCCGGGCACTCTGTCCTCGGGACGCACGTTGTACCGTCGCGCGATCAGCATCACACTTGGTCAGGTGGGACCGCACCACCACCGGGCGGTCGCGAAGCGAGCTGGACGTCGGACGGAGCACGACACGTGAGTCACTTCGGGCGCTACGCGGGAGCGTTGCTCCTGGGCGGTGCGCTGATCGGCGCCTTCCCTCCGTACGACCTGTGGTTCGTGGCGATCCTGGTGCCAGCCGCGTTCGCGCTTTTGGTGCGCGGGCAGTCCATGAAGCGCTCGGCGCTGATGGGCTACCTGTTCGGCGCCGGGTTCTTCGTGCCGCTGCTGGACTGGACCGGCCTCGAGGTCGGTCCGGTGCCGTGGCTCATCCTGGCCCTGTTCGAGGCGTTGTTCTTCATCCCGCTGGCCATGGGTCTTACGCTGGTGCAGCGGCTACCCGGGTGGCCGGTCTGGACCGCGGCGATCTGGGTGGCCGACGAGGCCATGCGCGGCCGCATCCCGTACGGCGGATTCACCTGGGGCAAGTTGGCGTTCTCACAGGCGGACAGCCCGATGCTGAGCCTGGCGTCGCTCGGCGGCTCGCCGGGGCTGTCCTTCGCGGTGGCGCTGACCGGCGGCCTGCTGGCGTGGGTCGTCGTCGAACGGCGCCTGTGGTTGCGGGTCGCCGCCGTCGCCGTCGCCGTCGGCGTCGTCGTGGCGCCACTGCTCGTCCAGCCGATGGAGAGCGACGGCGACACCCTCACCGTCGCCATCGTGCAGGGGAACGTGCCGTCGGAAGGGCTGGACTACAACAACCGCGCCCGCGCCATCACCAACAACCACGTCGAGGCCACCGAGCGCCTGGCCGCCGACATCGAGGCCGGCCGGGTGGAGCGGCCCGACGTCGTGCTGTGGCCGGAGAACTCCTCCGACATCAGCCCCTACCACGACGCCGAGACCTACCGGGCCATCGACGAAGCGGTCCGGGCCGTGGGCGTGCCGGTGCTGGTCAGTGCCATCGTCCCGACCGAGGACGAGCGCAACGTGCGCAACACCTCGATCCTCTGGGACCCCGAGACCGGCCCCGGTGACACCTACGTCAAGCGCCACCCGATGCCGTTCGGTGAGTACATCCCGTTCCGGAGCATCGCCGAGCGCATCACCGAAGCGGTGGCACAGCAGCCCCGCGACCACCTGCCCGGCGAGTCCGTCGGCATCTTCCAGATCGGCGACGCGGTCATCGGCAACGTCATCTGCTTCGAGGTCGCCTTCGACGGCGTCGTGCGCGACGCCGTCCGCGAGGGCGGGCAGTTCCTCTCGGTGCAGACCAACAACGCCACGTTCGGCCGCACCGAGATGACCGAGCAGCAGCTCGCCCAGTCGCGCGTGCGGGCGTTCGAGCACGGCCGGACGGTGCTGGTCTCCGCCCTGGCCGGCGTGAGCGCCGTCGTCGCGCCGAACGGTGAGGTCCTCGACCGCGCCGAGCTCTTCACCCAGGACGTCATCGTCACCGAGGTGCCGCTGGCCGGCGGCACCACTCTCGCGACGACCCTCGGCGCCTGGCCGGAGTGGGCGCTGACGGCCATGGCCCTGGGCGTCGTCGCCTTCGTCATCGTCAGTGAGCGCCGAGCCAGCCGCCGCGGCGACGGCGCCGGCACACCCGACGAGCCGCGGCCCACGGTGGAGGCGGGTGTGTCGTGACCTCGGTGCTGGTGGTCATTCCGACGTACAACGAGGCACTCACGATCGCCAAGGCGATCGACCGCACCCGCAGCGCCGTGCCGCACGCGCACGTCCTGGTCGTCGACGACGCCTCTCCAGACGGCACTGGCGCCATCGTCGACGAGATCGCCGAGCTGGACGACCACGTGCACGTCCTGCACCGGGCCGGCAAGCAGGGCCTCGGCGCGGCGTACGTCGCCGGCTTCGGCTGGGGTCTGGGCCGCGACTACGAGCTCTTGGTCGAGATGGACGCCGACGGCTCGCACCAGCCGGAGGAGCTGCCGCGGCTGCTGCACGCCGCCGAACAGGCCGACCTCGTGCTCGGCTCGCGCTACGTGCCCGGCGGCCGGGTGGTGAACTGGCCGTGGCGGCGCGAGGCGCTGTCGCGGCTGGGCAACACCTACACCCGGCTGGCGCTGGGCACCACGTTGCGCGACGCCACGGGCGGCTTCCGGGTGTTCCGCGGCGACGCGTTGCGCCAGCTCGACGTCGACACCGTTGCGTCGCAAGGCTACTGCTTCCAGGTCGACCTCGCCTGGCGGGCGGTCCGGGCCGGGCTGCGGGTGATCGAGGTTCCCATCACGTTCGTCGAAAGGGAGCAGGGAGAGTCGAAGATGGACGGCACGATCGTGCGCGAGGCGTTCCTGCGGCTCACCCAGTGGGGAGCCGCGCACCGGGTGCGCCAGCTGCGAGCGCTCGTCGGCAGGCGTAACGGTGGACAACCATGAGGCGTTTCGGTCCGTTCGTCGTCGGCGTCGTCGAGTTCGTCGCGCTGGTCATCGTCGCCGGTTGGATCGGCCTGGGCTGGGCGCTGCTGTTGCTGCTGGCCACCAGCGTGCTGGGCCTCGCGCTGCTGCGCATCGAGGGCCTGCGCGCCTGGGCGTCGCTGCGCCAGGCCGCCGCGGACGGCCGTTTCGACGGCGACGACGACGAGGCGGCGGCCCACCGGTCGACCCGGATGGCCGACACCGGCGTGCGGGTGCTGTCCGGCGTGCTGCTGGTCATCCCCGGCTTCGTCACCGACCTGGTCGGCCTCGTCCTGCTGATCCCACCGATCCGCCGCAGCATGGGCCGGCGCCTGTCGGCGGCGGCGTTCCGCACCTTCCCCGGGCGGCGCCCCGCTACTGGTAGTCAAGCGGGGCCCGGTGGTCAGGCCGGTCCCGGCGGCGTCCAGCACGGCGTCGTCATCGAGGGCGAGATCGTCGACTCCGACGGTGTCCGCGACCGCCGCGACTCCACCTGAGCCGGGGTCGCCCGTCGGGCGGTTGCTTTCGGCGGAGCTGCGGCGCATCACCAGGATCACCCGCGCGTCACCAGGCGTGCAGGCATGGTGCGACACGAGATCTCGTGCTGAACGTGATCATTCGGGGCCGGCGGCGGTGCAAACGCGGAACCGCACCCGGCCCAGGGCGGGCCGGGTGCGGTTCCGGTGTCGTGCTGGTGGTGGCGGCGCGAGCGTCGCCGGGGTCAGGCGGTCTTCTTACGGCCGCGCGACCGCTCGGCCAGGTGGGCGGCGCCGGGGATGAGGCCGGACCGGAGCAGCTCCAGCCGCTCGTCGAGCAGCGCCTCGAGGTCCTCGATGGACCGGCGCTCGAGCAGCATGTCCCAGTGGGTGCGCGCGGGCTTGGCCGGCGCCTCATCCGGGCGGTCGGTGGCCACGCGCAGGGACTCCGCCCCGCACCGGGGGCAGTCCCACAGCGGCGGGATCTCAGCCTCGGTGGAGAACGTCATCTCGAAGCGGTGGCCGGAGGTGCAGCTGTAAGCGACCGTCTGGCGCTCGGCGAACTCGACGCCGCGCTCGTCCTCGTAGCTCGTGGCGCCTAGGCGCGAGCCGCGCAGGGTAGAACGCTCGGACATGTGTGAAACCCTTCCGGGGCGGTTGCCCCTGGGACGAGACGTCGGCTTACCTCACCGTCGTGCCGCGATCTGTCGCAACACAACGACATGATGACAACGGACGGCCGGAGAGTAATGTTCCGCGTTCCTTGTGATAATGCAATCTGGGCCACGTGATGTTACTCACCGACGCCCGATCACGGACCGCGGCACCTCGTTCCCGGCGGCGACTATCCCGGCACGCAGGTCCACCCGCGACAGCACGACCAGCCCGGCGATGAAGAACGTGACCAGGACCAACACCGACCATCTGTAGGAGTCTGTCAGCTGGAACGCCAGCCCGAACGCCAGTGTTCCGAACCAGCTCGTGCCGCGTTCGGCCGCCTGGTAGAGGCTGAAGTACTCCGCCTCCTTGCCGCGGGGGATGAGCAGGCTGAACAGCGAGCGTGAAAGCGCCTGGCTGCCGCCGAGCACGAACCCGATGGCGACGGCCAGCACGATGAACGGCAGCGCCTCGTTCTCGGGCAGGTAGAAGCTGGCCGCGACCACGACGGTCCACATCACCAGGCTGGTCATGACGATGTTCTTGGCGCCGAACCGTCCGGCGAGCCGCCCGAGCAGCAGCGCCCCACCGAAGGCGACGAACTGCACGATGAGGATCGCGACGATGAGGACGTCCTCACCCAGGCCCAGCTCGCGGTTGCCGTAGATGGAGGACGCGGAGATGACCGTCTGGACGCCGTCGTTGTAGAGCATGTACGCCACCAGGAACAGCAGCGTTTGTGGGTAGCCGCGGGCATGGCGCAGCGTCTCGCGCAGCTGCCCGAAGGCCCGCCGGGCCGGGCTGCCGCCGATGCGCTCGACCCCGGTGGGTGGCCGGTCGCGCAGGCCACGGAAGGGCACGATGGTCCAGAACGCCCACCACAGGCCGGCCGAGAGCAGGCTGATGCGCACCGTGTCCGACCGGCTCAAGCCGAACGGCTCCAACGTCACCAGCGCGAGGTTGAGGGCGAGCAGCAGGCCACCGCCGAGGTACCCGAGCGCCCAGCCGCGGCTGGACACTCGGTCGCGGTCCTCCTCGTGGGCGATCTGCACGAGGATGGCGTCGTAGACGACCATCGAACAGCCGAGGCAGATCGCGGCCACGATGAGCAGGAACACGCCCAGACCCCAGTTGGAGCCGGCGACGAAGACCATCGAGGACGCGGCGGCGGCGCCGGTCCAGGCGAAGCCGGCCATCATGTGCCGCTTGCGCGACGTCCGGTCGGCGATCGCGCCCACGATGGGCAGCACGATGGCCGAGAGGATGGTCGCGAACGTCACCGTGTACGCGGCCACCGAGCCGGCGGCGATCGGGACGCTCAGCACGGACAGGTCGCCGTGGCAGGGATCGTCGGTGGTGCCGGCCTCGCCGCAGGCGGCGGTCTCGGCGACGGCCGTCAGGTACGGGCCGAACAACACCGTCGCCGTCGTGGTCACGAACGCCGAGTTGGCCCAGTCGTAGAAGTACCACGCGCGGTGCTCCCGGGCCCGTTGCGTGGGATCGGCCAGCGGGCCGGACGGGACGAGAGCGGCGGTCACGGGCGGACGTTATCGGGTGAGGGGTGCACGTGACCAGACGACACGAGGTGGGAGACTGGCGCCTGCCGCCGGAGGGGGCGCGGCGATGAACGTGAGACGACGAAAGGACGACGGTGGCTGTTCGCGAGATCCGGCTGTACGGAGACCCGGTGCTGCGCACGGTGGCGGACCCGGTCAAGGAGTTCGGCGAGACCAGCCGCGCCCTGGCGCAGGACCTGCTGGACACGCTGGACCTGCCGGGCCGCGCCGGAGTGGCCGCGCCACAGATCGGGGTTCCGCTGCGGGCGTTCTCCTACGACCTGGAGGGCCAGCGCGGCGTGGTGTTCAACCCGGTCCTGGTGGCCACCGAGGGCGACCAGGACGGCGAGGAGGGCTGCCTGTCGGTGCCGGGCCTGTGGTACCCGACGCACCGCGCCAGCTTCGCGGCGGTGGAGGGCCAGGACGCCGACGGCGAGGCGGTGCGGGTCGAGGGCGAGGGCGAGCTGGCCCGCTGCCTGCAGCACGAGGTGGACCACCTGGAGGGCATCGTCTACATCCACCGGCTGGAGCCATCGACCCGGCGCGGAGCGATGCGGGCTATCCGCCGCAGCGCCTGGTTCGCGTCGTGACGGAGGCAGCGTCACGACGACGCGGCGGGGTGCCATTGCGACCGTGACTCCAGGACGTCGCGGAGCAGGTCCGCGCGGTCGGTGATGATGCCGTCGACGCCGAGGTCGAGCAGGCGCCGCATCTGGTCCGGGTCGTTCACCGTCCAGACGTGCACCTGACGCCCGGCCGCGTGTGCGGCGCGCAGCATTGCCGTCGTCACCACCTCGACGCCGCGGAAGCGCACCGGCACCTGCAGGCAGTCGACGCCGCGCAGCAGCGCGCGGGCGAACGCGCCCGCCCCGGGGGTCGTGGCCGCGGCACGGAACGCCGTCATGAGCGGGATGCCCGGCGACGTCGCCACCGGCGCGGCCACCCGGCGCAGCACCGCGCGGCGCCGGGCGTCGGAGAACGACGCGACGCAGACCCGGTCGTGTGCGCGGGTGCGGTCGATCGCGCGGGCCAGCGGCCCGACCGCGGACGGCGACTTCACGTCGAGGTTGACCCGCAGCCGCGGCCACGCCCCCAGCAGGTCCTCGAGCGCGGGCACCGGCTCGACCCCGCCGATCAGAGCCTGCCGTACCTGCGACCACGGCAGCGACGACACCGCGCCGGTGCGGTCGGTGACCCGGTCGAGGGTGTGGTCGTGCAGGGCGACGGCGACGCCGTCGGCCGTGGCGTGCACGTCGGTCTCGATGTAGGCGTACCCGAGTTCGACCGCCGCGGCGAAGGCGGCCATGCTGTTCTCGAGGCCGTCCGGCGAGAACCCGCGGTGCGCCAGCGCGAGCGGGCCGGGATGGTCGAGGTACGGATGCATGCTGGCCACCAGGCCAGGCTACGGGTGACGGGAGACCTGCGGTGACACAGGACGGGCGGCTGCGTGAGGTCCTGCTGCGGTGGCAGGCCGGCTGGGTGACGGTGCGCGACTACCGGTCCGCGCCCGACGGTGACACCGTCGCCGTCCGCATCGGGCTGCCCGACCGGTTCGTCGAGACCATCGTCCTGTCGACCGACCCGGAGCTGTACGCCGGGCTCGCCGACCGCGTCGCCGGGCCGAGCCGCTGGCTCACCGCCCCGACCACCGACCCCGAGCGCACCGCGGCCACCGCTACCGCCGCCGGGTTCACGGTGCACGACCCGGAGTGGCTGATGTCGCGCCCGCTGGCCGGCCATCCCGCACCCGAACCGCCCGCCGGGTACGACGTCGCGCTCAGCGGCCGTGATTCGGTCCTGGTGGCGGAGGTCGTCACCGACGACGGTGTGGCCGACGGGTTGGCGGCCAAGGGTCACCTGGCTATCAGCGGCGACGCGGGCCAGGACGCCGTCGCCGACCGCATCTTCACCCTGCCGCGGCACCGGCGCCGTGGCCTGGGCAGCGTGGTCATGGGCGCGCTGACCGCGGCGGCGGCGCAACGCGGGGCGCGGACCGGCCTGCTGGTCGCGTCGGGCGAGGGGCGCCGGCTCTACGAACGGCTGGGCTGGCGGGTCGAGACGGAGATGGTGGTGGCGCACTGGACCGGTGACGCGGACCCACTAGAGTGATGCCCGTCGCGACTGGCGCAACCGGCCCGCACACGGGCCAGGGGTGGAACCGACCACCGGGGAGCGGACGGCCGAGGCACCGCGCGCCTGGGTGTCCCGGACACACCGACACATCGAGAGGATGTGGCTCTCGCCATGACCACCACGAACGCCCGCGCCGCGCTGCACGCCGCCGACCCCGAGCTGGCCGGCCTCATCGACGCCGAGGAGCGGCGCCAGCGCGAGACGCTCAAGCTCATCCCGTCCGAGAACTACGTGTCCGCCGCGGTCCTCGAAGCCTCCGGCACGGTGCTGACCAACAAGTACTCCGAGGGCTACCCGGGCCGGCGCTACTACGAGGGCCAGCAGGTCATCGACCAGATCGAGACGCTGGCGGTGGAGCGGGCGAAGGCGCTGTTCGGCGCCGACCACGCGAACGTCCAGCCGTACTCGGGGTCGCCGGCCAACCTCGCCGTCTACCTGGCCACGGCCAGCCCGGGCGACACCGTCATGGGCATGTCGTTGCCGATGGGCGGGCACCTCACTCACGGCTGGAAGGTCTCGGCCACCGGCACCTGGTTCCGCGCCGTCCAGTACGACGTGCGCCGCGACACCGGCCGCATCGACCTCGACGAGGTCCGCGAGCTGGCGCTGGCCGAGCGGCCCAAGCTGATCTTCTGTGGCGGGACGGCGATCCCGCGCACCATCGACTTCGCCGGCTTCGCCGCGATCGCACACGAGGTCGGCGCGGTGCTCGTGGCCGACATCGCGCACATCGCCGGGCTGGTCGTCGGCGGCGCGCACCCGACCCCCGTCGGGCACGCCGACATCGTCACGACGACGACGCACAAGACGCTGCGGGGCCCGCGCGGAGCGATGATCCTCACCACCGAGGAGTACGCCAAGCCCGTCGACAAGGCCGTGTTCCCCGGCCTGCAGGGCGGCCCGCACAACCACACCACCGCAGGCATCGCCGTCGCTCTGGGCGAGGCCGCCCAGCCGGCGTTCAAGGACTACGCCCATCAGGTGGTGGCCAATGCCGCCACACTCGCCGACGAGCTGCTGGCCCGCGGTTTCGACCTGGTCTCCGGTGGCACTGACAACCACCTCATCCTCATCGACCTGACGTCGAAGGGCGTGGCGGGCAAGCCGGCGGCGAAGGCGCTGGACCGCGCCGGCGTGGAGACCAACTACAACACCGTCCCGTTCGACCCGCGCAAGCCCTTCGACCCGTCGGGTCTGCGCATCGGCACTCCGGCGCTGACCAGCCGGGGCATGGGCGATGCCGAGATGCGCGAGGTCGGCCGCTGGATGGACGAGGTCGTCACCGCGGCCGCCGGCGACGACGAGGACGCGCTGGAGGCCGTGATCGCCCGGGTCCGCGGCGAGGTGACGGAGCTGACCGGCCGGTTCGCAACGCCCGGCCTGACGCGCCCATGATCATCAACGATTTCCGGTGTGATAGCACCCGAAATCGTTGATGATCACGGCCGCGGGGCGGGATCCAGGCGGAATCCGACACCGCGGGTGGCGTGGATGTGCACCGTCGCGCCGGCGGAGCGCAGCTTCGCACGTAGCCGCTTGATCACCGACTGCAGCGCGGCCGGGCCGGCGAAGTACTTGCCCTCCCACGCCCGCTCGTGCAGCTGGCGGTAGGTCCAGACCCGGCCGGGCTGGCCTGCCAGGCAGCCCAGCACCTTGAGCTCGTACGGCGTGAGCGCGAGCGCCTGCCCGCGCCAGCTGGCTTCGTGGTGGGCGAGGTCGACCCGCAGCCCTGCGGCCCGGACGACCTCGTCGGCCGGGACGACGGCGGTTCGCACGTCCTCGGCCCGGCCGCCGGTAAGGTCGGCGTCGAGCCGGCGCAGGAAGGTGCTCGCGCTGTCGGCGTCGGGGGCGAGCACGAGGATGCCGCTGCCGTCGAACTGCCCGGCCAGCCGGGCCCGCTCGGCGGGGGAGTCGCTGATGCAGACGACGACCGGTGCGCCGGCGCCCGCGGGTGTCTCGGCCGTCATGGCGGGCCGCCCCGGCCCAGCGGCGAGGAGCGCTCCCACAGGGTCTGAAACAGGAACCCCAGCGCGCCCGCGAGCTCGCGGCTGCGCACGATGATGGCGACGACGCCGCTGACGCCCGGCGTGAACAGCGGCATGACGACGGTGTGCGAGTCGAACACGGCGAACTTCATGGGCAGCTCGCCGTCGTAGACGCGCGCCTGCTCGCCGGCCTCGACCCAGGCGTCGATGTTGCGGGCGATCGAGGCGTTGCCCATGACGGCGCGGTCGTAGACGGCGCGGGCCCGCACGCCGCGGCCCAGGGCGTCCAGCTCGGCCTGGTTGGTGCCGCCCAGTTGCACCGGCTCGCGGACCACGAAGTCGACGGTGTGCTCGGCGGCCGCGTGCAGCCGGTCGAAGCGTTCGCCGACGAGCTTGGGCGTGCGGAGGATCTCGACGATCTCCCCGTCGCTGCCGGCGTTGTCCTGGAAGAGCTTCATGAGGTCCGGCAGCGCGGTCTCGACCCGTTTTTCGCGCTCGCGCAGTTCGTCGCGGCCTCTGGCGAGCAGGCCCGCGAGGGCCCGGTCCGGCGCGGCCGGCTGGTATCGGCTGTTGTAGCCGGCGCCGGCATCGACGAGGCCCTTGTCGACCAGCGAGCGCAGGATCAGGTACACGCTGCTGCGCGAGGTGCCGGTGAGGTCGGCGATGGTGCCGGCGGCCAGCGGCGACTGCTCGAGCAGGCACAGGTAGACCCGCGCCTCGGTCTTGGACAGGCCCAGGTCTTCGAGCAGGGTCTCGGTCTGCACGTCGTCATGGTCCACGCCCGGCCCGGCCGCGTCAAACACGTCGTACAAGGTTTGGACGACATCCTCCAGTTGCCTGCGAACTGCCCCGATCCTGGTCCGGAAGTTGCCGATATCGACGCTTATGGTCACTGCCACTGTCAGCGCGACAGCCGGCGGCGATCCCGCCGGGAAGCGCCGTTGGAGGACACGCGATGGGCATGCGGGCAGGATCGGACTGGGGCAGGCGGGCGGCCGGCGGGGCAGCGGCGATCCTGCTGGCGGCGGTCGTGATGGTGACGCCGGCGACGGCGGGATCGTCGGCGCCGGCGTCCTCCCCGGTGACACAACCGGTGACGCCACCGGTGACTGAATCGGTGCCGCCGTCGGACACGCCGGAGGAGAAGATCGAGCCGTCCTTGCAGAGGACGCTCGACGCGGAGCAGACCGCGCCGCTGTGGGTGCGGTTCACCGACCAGGCGGACCTGGCCGCGGCCAGCGCGATCGACGACTGGGCCGAACGCGGCACCGCCGTCGCGGCGGCGCTCAAGGCGACCGCGGAGACCAGCCAGGCCGAGGTCCGCGCCCAGTTGGACGCCGCCGGCGTCACGTACGAGGCGTTCTGGGCGACCAACGCGATCCGGATCGAGGACGGCACGGCGGAGCTGGCGGCGCAGCTGTCCGCCCGGCCGGAGGTCGACTCCCTGCACGCGACCCAGAGCTACGAGCTGCCTGAGACCGAACCGGTGGACGCGCCGAGCACCCTGGCCGCCGGCGAGGTCGAGTGGGGCGTCGCCAACGTCCGCGCCGACGACGTGTGGGAGCAGTACGGCGTCACCGGCGAGGGGATCACCGTCGCGACCATCGACTCCGGCGCGCTGCTCGACCACCCGGCGCTGGTGGACCACTACCGCGGCGCGAACGCCGACGGCACCTTCGACCACGACCACAACTGGTTCGACGCCAGCGGCCTGTGCGCCGGTGCGCCCTGTGACGACCACGGCCACGGCAGCCACGTGACCGGCATCATCGTGGGAGCCGACGGCGATGCGGACCGGATCGGCGTGGCACCGGGCGCCACCTGGATCGCGGCCAACGGCTGCTGCACCGACGCCGGGCTGATCGCGTCGGGCCAGTGGATGCTCGAGCCCACCGACCTGAACGGGCAGAACCCCGACCCCAGCCGCCGCCCGCACGTCATCAACAACTCCTGGGGCAGCTTGGTGCCCTCGAACGACCCGTTCATGGAGGACATCAGCCTGGCCTGGGAGGCCGCGGGCATCTTCGCGACGTGGGCGAACGGCAACGAGGGCCCGCGCTGCCAGACCTCCGGATCGCCGGGCAGCCGCATCGTCAACTACTCCGTCGGCGCGTACGACGTCGACGACGTCGTCTACTCCGACTCCAGCCGCGGTGCCGGCCAGGACGGGGAGATCAAGCCGAACATCGCCGCGCCCGGCGTCGCGGTCCGCTCGGCCTGGAAGGACGGCGGCTACGAACTGCTGAGCGGCACGTCCATGGCCGCACCGCATGTCAGCGGCGCGGTGGCGCTGATGTGGTCGGCCGCGCCGGCGCTCGTCGGCGACGTCGAGGCCACGAGGGACCTGCTGGACGGGTCCGCGGTGGACACGCCGAACGACGAGTGCGGCGGTGCCGCCGGCGACCACGGCGACGACAACAACGTCTTCGGCGAGGGCCGCCTCGACGCGCTGGCCCTGCTGGACTCCGCGCCGGTCGGTGACACCGGCACCCTGGTGACGACGGTGACCGACGCGGCGAGCGGCGACCCGATCCCGGGCGCCCGCATAGCCATCGACGGCCCGGTCGACCGGGAGCGCGTCACCGGCGACGACGGCACCTACACCGTGCCGCTGCGAGTCGGGGACTACCAGGTGACGGCGACCGCGTTCGGCTATGTCGGGGGGACGGCGGAGGTGAGCGTCGCCCAGGACGAGACGGCCGAGCTCGTGGTGGCACTGGAGCGGCAGGAGACCGTGACGCTGAGCGGCCGGGTCGTCGACGGCTCCGGCCAGGGTTGGCCGTTGTACGCCCGGGTCACCGTCGACGGCATGCCCGGCGGAACCGTGTACACCGACCCCGAGGACGGCGCCTACAGCATCGAAGTCCCGGTCGGTGCCACGTACGAGCTGTCTATCGAGCCCGAGTACGACGGCTACCAGGCCGGGGCCGCGACGGTCACCGTCGGCGACGACGACCTGGCCGAGGACGTCGAGCTGGAGCGGGTCACCGACCGCTGCACCACGCCGGGCTACGGCTACAGCTACACCGGAGCCGGCACCGACTTCGACCACGGCCTGCCGGAGGGCTGGACCGTCACCGACGACAACGGCAGCGGACACACCTGGTCCTTCGACGACCCGTACGACCTGAGCAACCTCACCGGCGGCACGGAAGGCTGGGCCAGCGCGCAGAGCCCCGGTGGCGCGCTCTACATCGACACGACGCTGACCACACCGGTCTTGGACCTCAGTGACGACGACGCGCCGGTGATCGGGTTCCGGCAGGCGCTGATGCAGCTGGGCGACGTGGCTGACGTGGACCTCAGCGTCGACGGCGGCCGGACCTGGGAGACGGTGCTGAACCAGACCCGCGTGAACACCAAGGGCGCGGCCGACGTGAGCATCCCGGTGCCGCAGGCCGCCGGCCAGTCCGAGGTCGTCGTCCGGTTCCACTACCACAACGCCCGGTACAGCTCGTACTTCTGGCAGCTCGACGACGTGTACGTCGGCAGCCGCAGCTGTGACCCGGTCGAAGGCGGCCTGGTGATCGGGAACGTCACCGACGCCAACACCGGCGAACCCGTGAACGGCGCGCGGCTGGCGGCACGGGCCGCGCCCCTGGACGGTGTCGAGTCGATCGCGACGCCGGACGATCCGGGCCTTGACGACGGGTTCTACGCACTGTTCATGTCCGGTGACGGCGACCAGGAGCTCGGGTTCGAGGGGGACCGGTACGCCGCCGGCACCGCGACGCTCACCGTCGGCGACGGTGACGTCACCGGTCACGACATCGAGCTGGCGGCCGGGCGGTTGGAGGTCGACGGCGACCCGTCGGCGACGCTCGAGCTCGGCGAGTTCGCGGAGCAGACCGTGACGCTGAGCAACACCGGCACCGCACCGCTGACCGTGGACCTCACCGAGCGCCGGGGGAGCAGCGAGATCCTGCGCCCGGACGGCACCACGGCGACCCAGGAGGAGATCGCGGCCAGCGCCGGAGCGCCGGTGCGGCGGGTCGAGGGCGAGGCGTCGCCGCTGGGCTTCGACCCGGCGTCGGACACCGTCGCCGCCGACGATGTCGCGGACCAGCCGGCCGACGGGCCCTGGACAGATCTCACCGACTACCCGATCCCGGTGCAGGACAATGCCGTCGGCGAGGTCGGCGGCCGCATCTACTCCGTCGGCGGCATCGGCGGCGTGGGTCAGCTGGACTGGGTCAGTGCCGGCTGGGTGTACGACCCGGCCACCCAGGTGTGGGAGCCCATCGCGGACCTGCCCGAGGCCCGCGAAGCCGCCGTGGGCGCCGGCATCGGTGACCTGTTCTATGTCACCGGCGGCAACGCGAACGACCAGCGGACGAGGAACACCACCTGGGCCTACGACCCGCACACCGACCGGTGGACCGAGCTCACCCCGTCGCCCAGAGGGTTCTACGGAGCCGGTGCCGCGGTGCTCGACGGCCAGCTCTACGTCGTCGGCGGCTGCGACCCCCAGAACTGCGGCCGCAGCGACGCGTTCCGCTACGATCCGGCGACGGATACCTGGACGACGCTGGCGGACTACCCGATCAACACGTCCCGGCAAGCGTGCGCGGGGATCGACGGCCGGGTGGTCTGCGCGGGCGGCATGACCCGCGCCGGCACCATCACCAACCACACCTATGCCTACGACCCGGCCACCGACACCTGGACCCGGGTGGCGGACCTGCCGACAGCACGGTGGGGCAGCGCCTACACCGGCGCCTCGGGCGAGCTGATCGTCGCCGGCGGCTATGACGGCAGCGCCATCACGAACGAGAGCTTCGCCTACGATCCCGTCGCAGACGTGTGGCTGGACATGCCGGCCACGAGCAACGTGCTGTACCGCAGCGGCAGCGCGTGTGGGCTGAACCGGGTCGGCGGGTCGAACCGGACCGGATTCAACCCCGTGACCACGGTCGACCAGCTGCCCACCTACGGCGATTGCCAGCCGGCGGACGTGTCGTGGCTGTCGGTCTCGTCGCCGTCGGTCGAGCTGGATCCGGGGGAGCAGGTCGAGGTGACGGTGCGGGTCGAGGCGACCGTCGGCCAGCCGGGCACGTACCGCGGCGGCGTCTGGGTGCGCGAGGACACACCGTACGCCGTCGCCCCGGTCGAGGTCACGATGGACGTCGAGGTGCCTCGCCGCTGGGGCGCGCTCGCCGGCACCGTGACCACCGTGACCTGCGACGGTGCCGACGCCGGCGCGCTGCCGGGCGCGACGGTGCTCGTCGACGGACGCAGCCTGGAGGTCGAGCTGACCGCGGACCGCAACGGCTACGTTCAGCGCTGGGTGGATCGCGCCGAGATGCCGCTCACCGTCACCGTCTCGGCCGATGGGTACGAGACCTGGTCGCAGCGGGTCCGGCCGCCCGGCGACGGGCCGTCCGTCGTGGACGTGGCCTTGCGCCCCGACACCTGCTAAGGGCCGAACAGGGCGACGTGAAGCTTCCTTGGCCAGTCGCTGGTGGTGTCGGCCGGCGTGGCTGACACCGCCGCCAGCCACGCCGCGCCGGCCGCGCCGTCGGTCGCGTCGGACACGGCGGCGCTCGGCCAGCGCGCCGCCAGGGCGTCGCGGACCAATGTGGCCAGCGGCGTCGCCGTCGTCAGCAGCGACCCCGCCAGCACGATCGGCGTCGCATCACCGTCGGAGCGGACCTGGGCGACCGCGGCGAGCAAGTGGTCCGCCGCCGCGCGCAGGATCCGGTCGGCCTCCGGGTCGGCGCCGGCGTTGCCGGTGACCAGCGGGGCCAGCGCGGCCAACCCGACCGGCGGCTTCGCGTGCACCGCCAGGATCAGGTCGGCGACCAGCGGCCGGCCCAGCCGCGACACGTCGGCCTCGCCGCCCAGCAGTGTCTGTATGACCGCGACGCCCAGGGGTCCGGGCGCGACGTAGCGATCGAGGGTCGCCAAGGTGGACCGGACCGCCTCACGGCCGATCCAGAACCCCGAGCCCAGATCACCGAGCAGCCAGCCGTGCCCGTCGACCAGCCGCACCAGGCGGCGGTCCTCGGCGCGGCACACCAGGGCTCCGGTGCCGGACAGGACCAGCGTGCCCTCCGGCGACGGCGTGCCCGCCACGAACGCTACGAGCGCGTCGGCGACGACGGTGTACGGGCAGGTCAGCCCCGCGCGACGCCATCGCTCGGCGAAGGCCGACGCGACCGCGGGGACGACCAGGTTGCGGTCGCCCGCGGCTCCGACGACGGCGTCCCGCACGGCGGCCGGGTCCACCGTCGCGAGCGCCTGCTCCAGCGCCGCGGAGACCGCGTCGAGCGCCCGCTCCAGCGCGTGCGACGTCACGTTCGCCCCGTGGGAACGCCCGGACCCCAGCCGGCGCCCCGAGGCGTCGACGACGACGGCACGCGTGGACGTGCCTCCGATGTCGAGGCCCAGGGCGAGCGGCCCGTCGGTGTTGGTCATACCCGTCCTCTCTGCGGCCGGCAGGCCCGGCGCCGTGCAGCGCCCCGGTCTCGCGCTGGCTGCGGAAACATCACGCTTGCACAAACTCTCGGCAAACCCTTGACATCCGGCTGAGGGTAGAAAGAATTCTCACCACCGCACGCTAAGAGTTGTCAGACGAAAATTCACTACCACGACGAGCCAGGAGGTTGCGTGGCGGAAGGGACACTACCGAGTGACCCGGTGGCCGAGTCTGGGCCACCCGGCGACTCGGTGCTGATGCGGATCCGCGCCCTGCTGCCCGAACTGCCCGCCGCGCTGCAGCGGGTGGGGGAGCAGGTGCTGTCCGCGCCCGCCGTCGTGGCCCGCGCGACCATCCTCGAGACGGCCGAGCGCAGCGGCACCTCCGCGGCCACCGTCACCCGGTTCTGCCGCGCCCTGGACCTGCCCGGCTATGCCGACCTGCGGCTGGCCATGGCCGAGGAGACCGGCCGGTCCTCCGCCGTCGCCGGCTGGGAGATCGACATCGGCCGCGAGATCAAGCCGACCGACTCCCTGCAGGAGATGCTCGACCTGATCACGACGGCGGACCTGCGAGCCATCCAGGAGACGGCCGCCCAGCTCGACCTCGCCGAGGTGGAGCTGGCCGCCGACGCCATCGCCAAGGCCGGCCGGGTCGAGGTCTACGGCATCGGCGGCAGCGCGCTGGTCGCGGGGGAGATGCAGCTGTGCCTGCACCGCATCGGCATCCCCACCTGGTCGTGGAGCGACGTGCACGTGGGCCTGACCAGTGCGGCGTTGCTCGGGCCGGAGGACGTCGCCATCGCCGTCTCGCACTCCGGTGCCACCTACGAAACGGTCGAGATGCTCTCGGCGGCGGGCAGCCGCGGCGCCACCACCGTCGCGCTCACCAGCTATCGCAACTCGGCGCTGGCCGAGGTCGCCGACATCGTCCTCACCACCGCCATCCACGAGACGACGTTCCGGCCCGACGCGCTGGCCGCTCGGCACCCGCAGCTCATCGTCCTCGACCTCATCTACGTCGCCGTGGCGCAGCGCCGGTACGAGACCACCGGCGTCGCGCTCAACCTGACCGCCCAGGCCGTCAGCTCGCACCGGGCACCACGCCCGGATGCCAGTCGCACCCAGAAGAAGGAGCAGCGGTGACCGACGTCAGCGCGGCCGCGTACCTCGCCCGCATCACCGAGCTTGTCGAGCAGGTGGCCGACACCCAGGCCGAGGCCGTCGAGCGGGCCGCCGAGCTGGTGGCCCGGGCGGTGCTGGCCGGCGGTGTCGTGCAGGCGTTCGGGACGGGGCACTCGCAGGCCACCGCGATGGAGATCGCCGGGCGTGCGGGCGGCTTGATCCCGACCAACCGCATCGCGCTGTTCGACCTGGTCACCTACGGCGGCGAGGACCCGGAGTCGCTCATCGACCCGAAGACCGAGCGGGACCCGTCGCTAGCGCAGCGGCTCTACGACAACACGCCGGTCGAGCCGGCGGACGTGTTCGTCATCGCGTCGAACTCCGGCATCAACGGCAGCATCGTCGGCATGGCCCAGGTGGCGAAGAAGAACGGTCACCCCGTCATCGCCATCACCTCACTCGACCACAGCGCCCAGGTGGAGTCCAGGCACCCGTCTGGCCAGAAGCTCACCGACCTGGCCGACGTGGTCCTCGACAACGGCGGGCCATTCGGTGACGCGGTCCTGCCGCTGCCCGGCGGCGGAGCGGTGTGCGCCGTGTCCTCCATCACCGCGGCGCTGCTCGCGCAATTGCTCACGGCAGAGGTGGTCCGCCGGCTCATCGAAGCCGGCGAGACCCCGCCTGTCTATCTCTCGGCGAACGTGCCCGGGGGAGACACCCACAACGACGGCCTGCTCAGGCGGTACGCGGGCCGGATCCGGCGAGGGGGCTAGTGTCCTCGGACCGCCTGGCTGCCACCCCGGCGCCATCACCTGACGGCACACTCCAGTACGAAGGGGTTCTGCTATGACCAGCAGCATCGAACGCACCACCCCGGCGGGCAGCGACCGCCGGACCTTCCTGCAGCGGGTCGCCCTCACCGGCGTGGCGCTCGGGCCCGGTGGGGCCTTCCTGGCCTCGTGCGCGACCGGCGGCGGGGATGACGACGACGAGGCGGAGGAGGCTCCGTCCGGCGACGTCAGCGAGGACAACCCGCTCGGCATCCCGGAGGACCAGCCACTGGAGATCTACATCTTCGACGGCGGGTTCGGCGACGAGTACGCCACCGAGATCCACCAGCCGATCTTCAGCGAGCGGTGGCCGAACGTCACGATCGAGCACCATGCCGCCGTCGACATCGCCGGCGAGCTGCAAGCGCGGTTCGTCGCCGGCGACCCGCCGGACTTCGTCAACAACTCAGGCGACGGCCAGATGGACCCCGGCCAGCTCATCTCCGACGGGCTGCTCTACGACCTGAGCGAGCTGTTCGACGCGCCCAGCTGGGACGACCCGAACGTGACGGTCCGCGACACCCTGCTGCCAGGCGCCATCGAGGCCGGCACGCGCAACGGCACCCCGTACGTCCTCAACTACGCGTTCACCGTCTTCGGCATCTGGTTCAACCAGACGCTGCTCGACGAGAACGGCTGGCCGGTGCCGACCACCTGGCAGGAGATGATGGACGTCTGCGCCGACATCGCCGCCGCCGGCATCGCGCCGTGGGTCTACCAGGGTGTGACGGCGCCGCGGTACATGAACTGGCCGCTGCTGTCCATGGCCACCAAACTGGCCGGCCCGGAGATCCTGGTCGCCATCGACAACCTCGAGCCGGGCGCCTGGGGCCACGAGGCCATCAAGGAGTCGGCCGCGGCCATCCTGTCGCTGCGCGAGAACAACTACTTCCTGCCCGGTGTGGAGGCCATGGAGTTCCGCGACGCCCAGGGCCTGTGGGCCCGCGGCGAGGCGGTGTTCTGCCCGTCCGGCTCGTGGCTGGAGAACGAGGAAGCGGACGCGATCGCGGAGAACCCGACGTTCCAGCTGGCCATGATGCCCGACCCGCTGTTGTCGCCGGACTCGGTCATGCCGCTGGAGACGGTGCGGGCCACCGCCGGTGAGCCGTACGTCGTCCCCGCGGACGCGGAGAACCCGCGCGCGGCCATGGAGTACATGCGGGCGATGCTGTCGCTGGAGGGCGCCCGCGGCTTCAGCGAAGCGGTCACCAGCCTGACCTCGGTGGCAGGCGCCAGCGAGGGCGTGACCATCGAGGCGCCGGGTCTGGCATCGGCCCAGGCGGCGCTGCAGGCCGCCGGCGACAACGTCATCAACTGGTACTACCCGAGCTGGTACGGCGACATGGAGAACCCCGGCATCGACCAGGCGACCGGCGCGCTGCTGCGGGCGGAGATCACCGTCGACGAGTGGGCGGACCGGTGCGAGGCCGTCGCCACCGAGGTCCGCGAGGACGACTCCATCGACAAGCAGAACCGCGAGAGCTGAGGATCGAGCGGACATGCGGCACGGCAAGTATCCCTTCATCCTGGCCTTCCTGCTGCCCCCGGTCGGGATCTACGCGATCTACATGCTGTCGCCCTATGTCCAGGCCATCTACATCTCGCTGACCGACTGGAGCGGCCTCTCGGCCACCCAGACCTTCATCGGGTTCGACAACTACGTGGAGATGTGGAACGACGACCAGCTGCGGACCGCGCTGCGCAACAACGCGATCCTCGTGCTCGTCGTGCCCATCCTCACGCTCCTGCTCGGGTTGTTCTTCGCATCGATGCTCAACGTCGGTGGCCGCCGCCGAGGCGCGGCGGTCACCGGCGTGCGGGGATCGTCGATCTACCAGGTCGTGTACTTCTTCCCGCTGGTGGTGTCGGCGCCGATCATCGGCATCGTCTTCAGCTACGTGTTCGCGCCGGAGAACGCCGGCGGCATCCTGAACCGGCTGCTCGGCGCGGTCGGCCTGGACTCACTGCAACAGCTGTGGCTGGCCGAGCAGAACTGGCTCATCTGGATCGTCGTCATCGTCATGACGTGGTCGTTCGTCGGGTTCTACGTCGTGCTGTTCTCCGCGGCCATGCAGTCGATCCCGCGCGACATCTACGAGGCCGCCTTGCTGGACGGCTCCAGCCGGTTCACGACGTTCCGCAAGGTCACCGTCCCGCTGGTCTGGGACACCGTCCAGGTCGGCTGGGTGTACATGGCGATCCAGGCGATGGACGCCTTCGCGACGGTGCACATCATGCTGGGCATCAACGGCGGCGTCGAAGGCGCCGGCGACGTCCTCGGCGTGATGATGTACCGCGAGGCGTTCTCGAGCAACGACTTCGGCTACGCAGCCGCGATCGGCGTGCTCATGCTCGTCCTGACCATGGCGGTGGCCATGCTGTTCATGCGGGGCCTGCGGCGCGAGAGGGTGGAGCTGGCGTGATGTCGACGACGCAGACCGAACCGGCCGGCCCGTCCGCGGAGGTCCGGGCCCACGCTCGCCGCCAGCACCAGCCGGGCGTCGGTGCCGGCGAGCGCGCGCTCTCGCTCCTCAACGGCGGGTTCCTGCTGCTGTGGGGCCTGATCACGACGTTGCCGCTGGTGTGGGCGATCGTGTCGTCGTTCAAGACCAACGGCGAGTTCCGCACCGACCCGATGGGCCTGCCCGGCGGCCTGGAGTGGGACAACTTCGCCCGCGCCTGGAACGCGGCGAACATCGGCCAGTACTTCACGAACAGCGTCATCGTCGTCGCGATGTCGCTCACCATGACCATGCTGTTCGGGGCGATGGGCGCGTACGTGCTGGCCCGGTACGACTTCCCGGGGAACCGGTTCATCTACTACCTGTTCCTCGGCGGCCTGGTGCTGCCGGTTTTCCTGGCGCTGGTGCCGATGTTCTTCGTGGTGCGCAACCTCGGCTCGCTGCCGGTCGTCGGACAGTTCCTCGGCCTGAACAGCTACTTCAGCCTGGCACTGGTGTACGTGGCCTTCTCGCTGCCGTTCACGGTCTTCTTCCTGACAGCGTTCTTCCGCACCCTGCCGAACTCCGTCGCCGAGGCCGGCATCATGGACGGCTGCTCGCACTTCTCGCTGTTCTTCAGGGTCATGCTGCCGATGGCCCGGCCCGGCATGATCAGCCTGGCGCTGTTCAACTTCCTCGGCCACTGGAACCAGTACGTCCTGCCGCTGGTGATCATGCAGGAGGGCGACAAGCGGGTGCTGGCCCAGGGCCTGGGCACCCTGGCCGCCAACACCGGGTTCCGCGCGGACTACACCGCCCTGTTCGCTGGCCTGGTGATCGCGCTGCTGCCGGTGCTGATCGTGTACATCATCTTCCAGAAGCAGGTCCAGGCCGGCCTCACCGCGGGCGTCCTCAAGTAGGTCATCCGGTTCAGCCGGCGGCGGACTCGTTCTCCAGGTCGTAGGTCGCCCGGGCCTGGGTGATCGTCATGCGGTGACGCTCGGCCCAGTCGGTCAGCTGGCGAAGGGTGTCCAGGAGCTCCCGCGCGACGTCGGTGAGCTCGTACTCGACCTTGGGCGGCACCGTGGGGTAGACGGTCCGCACAAGGAGCCCGTCGCGCTCGAGCTTGCGTAGGGTGAGCGTGAGCATCCGCCGGCTGACGCCGTTCACGGCGCGCTCGAGCTCGGTGAAGCGCACCGGGCCGTGAGCCGCTGCCACGATCACGCCGACGCTCCACTTGCCGGCGACGTGATCGATCACCTCGGAGACCGGGCAGGCCTCCTGCTCGATGAGCTGGCGGGTCACATCCATGTTCCTCTGGGACATCACAGTGCCTCCTTCCCGTACCGCCGATGGTCACACATCATGGCTTCAGTAACAAGACGCTACCCAAGAGGACGATCTGGAACAGAGGTCATGATGAGCAACTCGCCGACGCGCTCCGGGCTCGTGCTGGGCCTGCTGGCGCTCGCCCACTTCATCGTCTCCGTCGACTTCAACATCGTCTACATCGCGCTGCCGGAGATCGGGCGCGAGGTCGGCTTCGGCCCCCAGTCGCTGCAGTGGGTCGTCAGCGCCTACGCGCTGGGCTTCGGCGGCTTCTTGCTGCTCGGCGGTCGGCTGGTCGACCGGGTCGGCGCCCGGCGGGTGTTCGTCGCGGGCTCCGCCTGGTTCGCGGTAGCGTCGGTGGCTGGCCTGGTCGCGACGACGCCCGGGGTGCTGGTCGCCGCCCGCGCGGGCCAGGGGATCGGCTCGGCCCTGCTGTTCCCGGCCACGCTCGCGCTGGTCAATACCCGGTTCGAGGCCGGACCCGAGCGCAACCGGGCGCTGGCCGTCTGGGGTGTCGCCGGCGCGTCCGGCGCGCTGGCCGGCGGGGGAGCGGGCGGTGTGCTCACCAGCGCTCTGGGCTGGGAGTCGGTCTTCGGTGCGATGATCCCGCTGGCGGCCGCCGCCACGCTGGCCGCGCCCCGGCTGCTCGCCCCGGACGCCGTCCGGCGCCGCGCCACCAGGGCCGCGGGCTTCGACGTCCCGGGCGCCGTCACCGTCACCGCCGCGTCGCTGCTGATCGTGTTCGGCCTGGTCAGCGGTCCGGAGGCGGGCTGGACCTCGGCGCGGGCGGGCGGTGCGGTGGCCGCGGGCATCGTGCTGCTCGGTCTGTTCGTCGCGATCGAGCGTCGCGGCAAGGCGCCGCTGATGCCGCCTCGGATGCTGGCCAACCGCAACCTCGTCGCGGCGACCGGCCTGATCTTCGTCCTCATGGGGCCGGTCGCCGCCGTCCACTACCTCTACACGACCTACCTGCAAGACGTCCTCGGCTACGACGCACTCGCCGCCGGCCTGGGCTTCCTGCCGCAGAGCGCGCTGGCGATGGCCGGGTCGTGGCTGCTCCTGCCGCCGCTGCTGCGCCGGTGGGGTGTCCGCGCGACCCTCGTGGTCGGGATGGTCGGCATCGCCGTCGCGATTGCCGCCGTCGCCGTCGGGATGCGCACGGACGGGACGTACTGGTACCTGCTGCCCGGGCTGATGATGTTCGGGCTGTTCGCCGGGACGGCGTATCCGGCCGTCTTCGCGGCGGTCGGGTCCGAGGTCCCCGGCGACGAGCAGGGTGTCGCGTCGGCGATGGGATCGACGGCCCAGCAGATCGGTGGTGCGGTCGGGCTGGCCGTCCTCGTCGCGATCGCCAACGCGGACCCCGTCGTCGAGGGACTGCGTACGGCCGGGCTGGTCGCGGCGGCGATCACCGCCGGGGCGGTGGTGCTGGCGTTCGCTCTGCGCGGAACCCGGCCTGACGCGGGCGCTTCGGCGGGCGATCGCTTGACCTCAACAATGGTTGAGGTATGAAGGTGGGGGCATGACCTCCACCGACACCGTGACGGTGCCTCCGCAGCGGGCGGGCGCCAAGGAGTGGATCGCGCTCACCGTCCTCAGCCTCCCGGCAATGCTCGTGATGATGGACCTGACGGTACTGCATCTGGCCGTGCCGCACCTCAGCGCCGAGCTGACCCCGACCAGCTCGCAACTGCTCTGGATCACCGACATCTACGGATTCCTGATCGCCGGCTTCCTCATCACCATGGGCTCGCTCGGCGACCGGATCGGCCGGCGGAAGCTGCTGCTGGCCGGCGCGACGGCGTTCGGCCTGGCGTCCGTGTTGGCGGCGTACTCGACGAGTGCGGAGATGCTCATCGGCGCCCGGGCGCTGATGGGGGTCGCCGGCGCGACGCTGATGCCGTCGACGCTGTCGCTGATCCGCAACATGTTCCACGACGACCGCCAGCGAACCACCGCGATCTCGCTGTGGATGATGAGCTTCATGGTGGGCGGCTCAATCGGGCCACTGGTCGGCGGCGCCCTGCTCGAGGCGTTCTGGTGGGGGTCGGTATTCCTCGTCGGCGTGCCGGTGATGGTGCTGTTGCTGGTCGTCGGGCCGTTGCTGTTGCCGGAGTACCGCGACCCCGGCTCCGCCCGGCTCGACCTAGTCAGCGCGTTCCTGCTGCTCGCCGCGGTGCTGCCGGTGATCTACGGGATCAAGAAGCTGGCCGAGGACGGGTTCGGCTGGCTGCTGGTCGGTGCGGTGGCGATCGGCCTGGCCTTCGCCGGGCTGTTCGTTCGCCGGCAGCGGTCGCTGGACGACCCGCTGATCGACCTGAAGCTTTTCCGCAACCGGGCGTTCGGCGCGACGCTCGGCATCATGACGACGGCCACGTTCGCGATGATGGGCCTCAACCTGTTCGTCATGCAGTACCTGCAGCTGGTGCAAGGGCTCTCGCCGTTCCGGGCCGGGCTGTGGGTGCTGCCGATGACCGGTGCGATGATGGTCGGGATGACCTTGGTCCCCGTCCTGGCGGGCCGGTTCCGGCCGGGCTACCTCATCGCCGGGGGCATGTTCGTCAGCGCCGCCGGCATCGCGATCATCACGCAGGTCGACGGGTCGTCCGGGTTCGCCGTCCTGATCACCGGTACGTGCGTCATGGCGGTCGGCTTCACCCCGGCCGCGGCGCTCGGAACCGACCTGGTGATCAGCGCGGCGCCGCCGGAACGGGCCGGCGCGGCCTCGGCGGTCTCGGAGACGAGCAACGAGTTCGGCGGCGCCCTCGGCCTCGCGATCCTCGGCAGTGTCGGTACCGCCGTCTACCGTTCAGGCATGGACTCCGACCTGCCTGCCGGGCTCGACCCGGCCGCGGCCGACGCCGCCCGCGACACGCTGGCCGGTGCCGTCGCCGTCGGCGGTGAGCTACCCTCCGGTGCTGGCACCACCCTGGTCGAGCTGGCCAGGGCGGCGTTCACCGACGGCCTGCAGGCCACGGCCGCCGTCAGCGCGTCCATCGCACTGGTCGGAGCCGTGCTCGCTGCCATCTTGCTGCGCCGGGTCCGGGCCGGGGACGACGCACCATCGAACGACGACGCACCGGCCGGCGAGGTCGCGCCGGCCACCGTCGCCATTTAGGAGGACCACCACCGATGAGCATGGAAGTCACCGCGTGGAACGCGCTGTACAACGCGATGCACACGCAGGAGGACCGGCGGCCGTTCTCCCGGGCCACGCTGCGGCGCATCCTGAGCTTCGCCCGTCCGCACCGCCCCTACCTCGTTGCGTTCGTGACGCTGAGCGTGGTGACGGCGGTCCTCGCGGTGGCCACTCCGGTGCTCGCCGGGCGGGTCGTCGACGCCATCATCCAGGGCGAGGCGCAATCCACCGTCGTCGGCCTGGCCATCGTCATCGCCGTCATCGCGCTGGCCGAGGCCGGTGTCGGGCTGGTGCAACGCTGGCTGTCGGCCAGCATCGGTGAAGGGCTGATCCTCGACCTTCGCCAGGCCGTGTTCGACCACGTCCAGCGGATGCCCATCGCGTTCTTCACCCGCACCCGCACCGGCGCCCTGGTCAGCCGCCTCAACAACGACGTCATCGGCGCACAGCGGGCGTTCAGCGACCTGCTGTCCGGTGTGGTCAGCAACCTCGTCATGCTGGTGCTGGCCCTGGCCGTGATGCTGAACATCTCCTGGCAGATCACCGTGCTCGCGCTCGTGCTGCTTCCGGTGTTCGTGCTGCCGGCGCGCCGGATGGGGCGGAAGCTGGCCCGGCTGGAGCGCGAGGCGGCCAACCACAACGCCGTCATGAGCACCCAGATGACCGAGCGCTTCTCCGCGCCGGGCGCCACCCTGGTCAAGCTGTTCAGTCAGCCGGCGCGGGAGTCCACGGAGTTCGCCGTGCGCGCCCACCGCGTCCGCGACATCGGCCTGCGCACCGCCATGGTGCAGTGGGTGTTCATCACCGCGCTCACCCTGGTCGGCGCCCTGGCCCTGGCGCTGGTCTACGGGCTGGGCGGCTTCTATGCGCTGCGCGGCCAGCTCGACGCCGGCGCCGTCGTCTCCATGGCGCTGCTGCTCACCCGGCTCTACGCGCCGCTGACGTCGCTGGCCAGCGCACGTGTCGAGGTCATGAGCGCCCTGGTCAGCTTCGCCCGGGTGTTCGAGGTGCTCGACCTGAAGCCGCTGATCCAGGAACGGCCCGGCGCCCGGCCGGTGCCCGACGGCCCGGTGTCGGTGGAGTTCGACGACGTCCACTTCAGCTACCCCTCGGCGGACAAGGTGTCGCTGGCCTCACTGGAGGAGGTCGCAACGCTCGATACCCGCGGCGGCGACCAGGTGCTGCACGGCGTCTCCTTCTCCGTCGCGCCGGGGCAGATGGTGGCGCTGGTCGGCTCGTCCGGCGCCGGCAAGTCCACCATCGCGCAGCTGCTGCCGCGGCTGTACGACGTCGACGCAGGCAGCGTCCGCCTCTCCGGTGTCGACGTTCGCGACCTCACCATGGCCTCGGTGCGCCAGGCCCTGGGCATGGTGACGCAGGACGGTCATTTGTTTCACGAGACGATCAGGGCCAACCTGCTGCTGGCACGGCCGGCCGCGACCGACGACGACCTCTGGGCGGTGCTGCGCCGGGCCCGGCTGGACGACCTGGTCGCCGGGCTTCCCGACCAGCTCGACACCGTCGTGGGAGAGCGGGGCTACCGCCTGTCCGGCGGTGAGCGGCAGCGGCTCACCATCGCCCGCCTGCTGCTGGCCCGGCCGCGGGTGGTCATCCTCGACGAGGCCACCGCGCACCTGGACTCCACCTCCGAGGCCGCGGTGCAGGAGGCGCTGACCGAGGCGCTGGAGGGCCGGACGGCGGTGGTCATCGCGCACCGGCTGTCGACCATCCGCTCCGCCGACCTCATCCTGGTCATCGAAGCCGGCCGGGTCGTCGAGCGCGGCACCCACACCGAGCTGCTGGCCGCCGGGGGGCGGTACGAGGAGCTCTACCGCACCCAGTTCGACCAGCCGACCGCCGGCGGCGGCGCGCCCGAACCCGAGCAGGTCCCGGCGTAGCCCGGTGACGCCCGCCGGATCACGGCTGAGGGAGCGCGCGCAGCTCGGCGGCGAACCGTTCCAGTCGTGAGCGCCAGCCGGTCAGCGCGGCGTCGCCGTCGCCGGCCCGGATGGCCGGGCCTGTCTCGGTGAGCACCAGCCGGGCGCCGTGCCCGGTGCCTTCGCGCAGCTCCCAGCGCACCCGCCCGTCGCCGGTCGTGGCGCCGGAGGCGTACTCCAGCACGTGTGGCGGGTCGGACTCGACGACACGGCGGCCGTCGTCGCGCGCCGCCGCCTCGATCAGCGGCCATGCCACCTCGGCAGGCCGGGTCAGCTGGCGCTCGAAGCGCACCAGCCAGCGCTCGGCGTCGATGTCGGCGACCCCGGCATCGAGGCCGAACAGCGTGACGTAGTGGTCGTGCTGCTCGGCCGACGGGTGATGGTGCGAGACGGCGACGCCGTCGGCCACCTCCTCCAGAGCATCGAGGCACGCCACCCAACCGGAGGCGAAGCTGGCGGCGCCGTAGTGGTCGGAGAACGTGTGCTCGAAGATCATCAGGCAGCCGTCGCCGTCGTCGCGCAGCTCGAACCGGAGCAGCTCGCCGGACCAGGTGAACGCCAGGATCCGGCCGTCGTCGACCTCGGTGACGTGGCCGTCGGCGCTGGGGCCCTTGCCGTCGCCCCAGTCGAAGCGGACCTCGCTGCCGACGCGGAGCTCCAGGTCCACGGAGGCGGGGAACCAGCCGCTGAGCCGGGCCGGCTCGGTGATGGCGAGCCAGACCTGGTGCCTGGGGTGGCCGAAGCGACGCTCGATGCGCAGGACGCTCCGGTCGCCCTCGGTGCGCAGGGTCTCGGTCATGATGTCTCCAGCTACTCGGATTCCAGCTGCCGCTCGAGGGCATCGAAGCGGTCGGCCCACATCCACCGGTACGGGGTGAGCCAGGCGTCGAGCTCGGTGAGCGGCTCGGCGCGCAGCTCGTACCACCGTCGCTGACCGTCACGCCGCACGGTCACCAGCCCGGCCTCGCGCAGCACCCGCAGGTGCTTGGAGGTGCCGGGCTGTGAGATGCCGAGGGCGTCGGTGAGCTCACCGACCAGGCGAGGGCGCTTCAAGAGCAGGTCGAGAATGCGCCGCCTGGCCGGCTCGGCAAGCACGCTGAACGGTTCGGGCACACCTCGAAGATAGCCGCTCAGCTATATAACTGCAAGGGCATATGCTGGCCGACGGCTCGGCCTGACGTCCTGGGCCCGGGGGACACCGCGGGGCCGGTTGGGAGAGTGAGCCACCCAGGCCCAGGACGCGTCCGGTGAAATGACCCCGCCGTCAGCGGAACTGGCCGCGGATCGCGCCGGCCGGGAACGGCTCGTTGTGGACGTTGACGTAGTAGTCGCTCGGGGTGGCAAGGATCGCCGCCAGTTCGGACTCCGACAGGGTGTCCTGGGTGTTCTGCGCGTCCGGGACGGCGGTGATGCAGTCGGCGCTGACCCGGTTGGGCGGCGTGAGGCCCACCACGATCGGGCCGGGCTCGCCGGCGGGAGCGACGTGGATGTGCGCCGCGGCCGCCGGCTCGATCCGGTTGGCCACCAGCACGTAGCAGAGTGTGTCGCCCTTGACGACGCCGGCGAACACCCCGCGGCCGTCGGTGTCGCCCGGACCCGGGGCCTCCTGAGCGCCGGTGAGCACGGTGACGAGGGGAGTGGAGCGAGAGTCGCCGCTCGAGCTCGCCGGGCCGGCGCTGAGCGCCAGAGCGGACGACGCGATCACGATCGGGATCATCGAACGGGTCAACCACCTACGCATGATGTCTCCTTCGACCGGAACCAGGGACGGGCCGGACGGACCGCCCGTTGCGTATACGACGGACGGCGCCCGCGGGATTGGGCAAACTGGCCTCCATCTGCCGACCTCACCCGCGGACCTCGTCCGTTCGGCCAGTACCCGTTACGACCGAACGGACGAAATTTGCCTCCGGCGAGCCGCGGAGCCCTCGCGACCAGGCGAAACGCCGCGTGTCGGGCGTCGTTCGCGTTGCGGGTCCGTCACCATGGGGGGATCATCGATGCCACTGGCTCTGGGCGAGCTGACCGGGATGTCGACGGGCCGCTGGGACACGCGACGAGAACTCACGGAGGATGACGATGTTGCGCCGGGACACGGAGTACGTGTTGACCTGGAACGCACAGAACCACAGTTGGCTGGTTCGGCCGATCGAGCGCGACGGCAACCAGATCCTCCAGATCGGCGGCGGCACCCAGATGGGCGACCCGGCCTGGGCCGTGGGCTCCATGAGCGGGGCCTGGGAAGACTAGGGACCGTCCGACGTCGACGCGGCCTCCCAATAGCACACCGGAGCGTAGCGGCGAACTCGTCGGCCCGTGCCTGTCCGATCGCCACGTCGCTCTCCTCGCAGCCGCTCAACTGTCATTCTCTCGACGGAATTCGACGGCGCCAGGTTGTCGGCTGGATCCGACTTTCCCGAGCGGCAGTCCAACGGCTGGCGCCGGAGGGGCGGCTCGGGTGACGATGTCTGAATGTCGATCAACGTCCCGCAGCTCGCCGCCCGGTATGACGCCGTCGTCGTGGGGGGCGGGCACAACGGCCTGACCGCCGCGGCGTACCTGGCCCGGGCCGGGCGGAGCGTGCTGGTCCTGGAGCGCCTCGGGCACGTCGGGGGAGCGGCGGTGTCGGCGCGTCTGTTCGCGGGTGTCGATGCCCGGTTGTCGCGCTACTCCTACCTGGTGTCGCTGTTGCCCCGGTTGATCGTCGACGAGCTCGGGCTGGACGTCACGCTGCGGCGGCGCCGGTACTCGTCGTACACGCCGGTGGGCGACGGCGGGCTGCTGGTCGACACCGCGGACCGGGCCCGGACGCGGGCGTCGTTCGAAACCGTCACCGGCGGCACGGCCGACCACGATGCCTGGGAGAGCTTCTACGACCTGACCGCCCGGGTGGCCCGCCGGGTGTTCCCGACCCTCACGGCTCCGCTGCTGTCACGCAACCGGATGCGCGCCGTCGTCGGTGACGACGAGGCATGGCGCGAGCTGTTCGAGGAGCCGGCCGGGCGAGCGGTGCGCGCGCGGTTCGGTGACGACGCGGTGCGCGGCGTGGTGCTCACCGACGCGCTGATCGGCACGTTCGCCGACGTCGACGACGACTCGCTGCGGCAGAACCGCTGCCTGCTCTACCACCTCATCGGCAACGGAACCGGCGACTGGGACGTCCCGGTGGGCGGCATGGGCGCGGTCACGGAGGCACTGCGCGACGCGGCGCTGGCCGCTGGGACGACCCTGGTGACGAACGCCGAGGTCACGGCGGTCGACCCAGCCGGCGAGGTGACGTTCGTCGACGACGACGGGCACGTGCGGCAGGTTGGCGCCGGGCACGTGCTGGCCGGGTGCTCGCCGTTGACGCTGGACCACCTGCTGGGTGCCGCGGCGGACACCGAGCAGGCGCCGGAGGGCGCCCAACTCAAGATCAACATGCTGCTGACCAGGCTCCCACGGCTGCGCTCTGACGTGGACCCGGCCGCCGCGTTCAGCGGGACGTTCCACGTCAACGAGGCGTTGACGCAGCTGCGGGCGGCCCATGCCCAGGCCGCGGCTGGCGAGATTCCGGAGCTGCCGCCGTGCGAGATCTACTGTCATTCGCTGACCGACCCGTCCATCCTCGGCCCGGAGCTGCGCGCGGGTGGCGCACATACCATCACGCTGTTCGGCCTGCACATGCCGGCGCGGCTGTTCCGCTACGACAACGACGGCGCCCGCGACTGCGCCGTCAAGGCCACACTCGCGTCGCTGAACTCCGTGCTCGCCGAGCCGATCGAGGACTGCCTGGCCGTCGACGCCGACGGCCAGCCGTGCCTGGAGGCGCGCACCCCGGTCGACCTGGAGATCGACGTCGGCCTGCCCGGCGGGCACATCTTCCACCGCGACCTGTCCTGGCCGTTCGCGGAGACCGATGCCGAGGTCGGGCACTGGGGTGTCGAGACCGCCCACCCGAAGGTGGTGCTGTGCGGCGCCGGGGCGCGGCGGGGCGGTGGAGTGAGCGGCATCCCCGGCCGGGCGGCCGCGATGGCCGTCCTCGAGCACGGCTGACACCTTCCTTCGGAGGTCCGGGCCGAGGTGTACCTGGACTACCGGGCGGCCGGCTGAGGCGCCGTCCCGAGCTGCTCGGCGCGGCGCATGGCGTCGCGGTAGATGGGGCCTTCACGGACCGGCAGCGCGTTGCTGACCCGGCGCAGGCTGACTACCGCGAGCGATGCCGCGAGATCCGTCGTCGGGAACCCGGGCAGGCGGTACAGCCGCCGCGCCCAGCGGGGGAGCAGGGCGAACGCCGTCGTCGCGACGCCGAGCCACGCGGTGCGGCCGATCGGGAGGATCAAACGGTTCGGGATGGGCGGCACCGTCAGGAACTTGGCGACGTCGCGGGCTTCGGCGGTCAGTGCGAGCCGCGGCCGCACGTCGTCGTAGAAGGCTGCGACGTCCGCGGCACTGGACGGCACGCTCGCGGGATCGAGACCGACCAGCTCCGCGGCACGGACCTGCTCGGCGTAGTACTGGTCGACGTCGTCGTCGGTGAGACCCAGGCGGGCGCGCCGGGCGGTCGAGACGAACGACTCGACCTCGGTGACATGCACCCAGCGCAGCAGGTCGGGGTCGTCGACGCGGAACTCCTCGCCGGTTCGCGGGTCGCGGCCGCGCAACCGGGCGTGGATGCCGCGCACCCGCCGACCGGCACGTTCGGCCTGCTCGGTGGTGCCATAGACGACGGTGCCGACGTACTCGGCGGTGCGCATCAGCCGGGCCCAGCAGTCGCGGCGGATGTCGGAGTTCTGTACGACGCCGGCAACGGCACGCGGGTGCAGCGCCTGCAGGTACAGCGCGCGCAGGCCGGCCAGCCATAGCACTGGCTCGCGGTGCACCCGCCAGCTGACGCTGTCCGGGCCGAACAGCCCGAGGTCGCCTGTCACCGCCGGAACTCCGCGCGCCAATGTTGGAACGGCGGCGTGCCGTCGTGCTGCTCGACGCTGACCGGGGTGAGGCCGCCGACGGCGAAGGCCTCGACCTCCTCGCGGGTGAGCGGCCACGGCGGGCCCTCGGTGGGGCCGGCCGGCTCGGTGGACCCGGTGCGTGCCGTGGCGACGACGAGCAGGGTGCCGTTAGGTGCGACGAAGCCGGCGACGGCCTCGGTGGCGCGCTGGTGCAGGCGCACCGGCAGCGACTGCACCGTCATGATCTCCACGACCAGGTCGAACGCCTGGCGCCACGCGCGCGGCGGGTCGAACAAGTCGGCAGCGACATAGCGGACCGTGGTGTCCGGGAAACGGCGCCGGGCGGCGGCGACGGCGCTGGCGGAGACGTCGAACGCGGTGGTGGTCCAGCCGTGGCCGGCCAGCAGCTCGGCGTCGAAGCCCGGGCCGCAGCCGACGACGACGGCGGTGCCGGCCGGTCGTGGCTGGCCGCGGGCATCGTCGGGCCGGCCGAGCCAGTCGATCAGCAGCGGGTGCGGCGCGCCGCGGTCCCAGGGCACGACGGCGGCACCGTCGTCGGCGGCGGCGTAGAGCCGCTCGAACCAGCCGGTCGGGTCGTCACCGGCCAGCGACTCCGCCGCCATCCTGCGGACGGCGACATCGGGGTCAGGCGCGCTGGTCATCACATCCAGAGTAGTCGCGATCGGTCAAGCCGGAACGGGCACGGGTACGGCGGCATGGCGGAGCATTCCGAGCAGGCGGTCCATCCGTCCGGGTGCGGGCGCGGTGAGCGCGATGCCGTCGGCGAGCGCGATCAGGTCGCAGGCTTCGAGGTCGGTTCGAACGGCGCCGCCGCCGTGTGCGCGCTCCAGCAGCTCGGCGGCGACACTCACGGTCTCCGCCCGCCAGCGCCAGTACGGCCCCGTCCCGATTGGAACGGCACCGTCGACGCTGCGTGCACTGCCGGAGTCGGTGGCCGAGGCGATCAAGGCCGGCCAGGCCGCGACGTGGCGCACGTAAGCGTGCAGCCAGCCGAACAACGCCTCCGCCGGGCTGTCCTGTGCGGCCAGGACCTCGGCGTATTCGCGCAGTGCGGTGGCCTCGTCGGCGGCGACAGCCACCTGCAG
This sequence comes from Jiangella asiatica, assembly GCF_004349065.1. GTDB lineage: Bacteria > Actinomycetota > Actinomycetes > Jiangellales > Jiangellaceae > Jiangella > Jiangella asiatica. The sequence goes on along the minus strand of NZ_SMKZ01000018.1, from coordinate 17,449 downwards.
GTCGCGGCGGGTGGGGAAGTGGCGGTACAGCGTGGCGTTGCCCACGCCGGCCCGGCGGGCGACCTCGTCCAAGGGCGCGCCAACGCCCTTCTCGGCGAACAACGCCGTGGCCGCCGCCAGGATCGCGGCGCGGTTGCGCTGTCCGTCCGACCGCATCGTCAACCCCTCCAATCGGGGAGTTCCTCGGTTGTTCCGGGGAAGTCCGCGCATATGCTGCCAGACCACCGACCTCGCCCAGCATGGCATCGATGACAGCCGACCAGATGTCATCGATGCCACTCGCATGGAAACCGGACGGAAACGCCGAACGTCGCGTACCGGGGTTGCTTGCCTTACTCCAGGTAAGGAGGAGGTTGGGTCATGCCGACGTCGACCGTGACGAGCAAGCGACAGATCACCATTCCCGCGCAGGTCAGGTAAGACCTTGGCGGCGCGGGTCGCGCCCACGGTGCTCGTGATCAACAACGATCTCAGGTGTGATGGCACACCAAATCGTTGATGATCATGAGGGGGTGGGCGAGGTTAGAACGCATCGCCGATAATGCACATTATGTCAAGTAGCTGTCGGAGACGCGCCATCGTCTGTCAACCCCTGTCGACAGACGCCCCGGCGTGACCTGTCGGTCAGTCGTTCTGGACCTCGGCGCGGTCCTCGGACCAGCGGGTGTGGAAGACGCCCTCGCGGTCGACGCGACGGTAGGTGTGCGCGCCGAAGAAGTCGCGCTGGCCCTGCGTCAACGCCGCCGGGAGCCGCTCGGCCCGCAGCGCGTCGTAGTACGACAACGCGGTGGCGAAGCCCGGCGCCGGGATGCCCAGCCGGGTCGCCGTCGCGACGACCGCCCGCCAGGCCTCTTGGGCCCCGCCCACCTCGTCGGCGAACCGGTCGTCGGCCAGCAGGCTGGGCAGCTGCGGGTCCTTGGCGTAGGCGGTGGTGATGCGGTCGAGGAACGCGGCCCGGATGATGCAGCCGCCGCGCCAGATGCCGGCGATGGCGCCGAGGTCGAGGCTCCACCCGTACTCGGCGGCGGCCGCCTGCATCTGGTGGAAGCCCTGCGTGTACGAGACGACCTTCGAGGCGTACAGCGCCTGCTCGACCTGGACGGCGAACCGCTCGGCCTCGTCCGGCGCTAGCGTGGCCGGTGCCGGCCCGGCGAGGCCCTGTCCGACGGCGCGCAGCTCGGCGTGGCCGGACAACGACCGCGCGAACACCGCCTCGGCGATGCCGTTGACCGGCACCCCGAGGTCGAGCGCGAGCTGCACGGTCCAGCGGCCGGTGCCCTTCTGCTCGGCCTGGTCGGCGACGATGTCGATGAACGGCCTGCCGGTGGCGGCGTCGACATGTGCCAGGACCTCGGCGGTGATCTCGATGAGGTAGGAGTCCAGGCGCCCGGTGTTCCAGCCGCGGAACGTGTCGGCGATCTCGGCCGGCTCGAACCCGGCGGCACGGCGCAGCAGGTCGTAGGCCTCGGCGATGAGCTGCATGTCGGCGTACTCGATGCCGTTGTGCACCATCTTGACGAAGTGCCCGGCGCCGTCGGACCCGATGTGCGTGCAGCAGGGCGACCCGTCCGGTGCCTTGGCCGCGATGGCCTCCAGCATCGGGCCGAGCTGGGTGTAGGACTCCGTCGAGCCGCCGGGCATGATGCTGGGCCCGAGCAGCGCGCCCTCCTCTCCCCCGGAGATGCCGCTGCCGACGAAGTGCAGCCCGCGCTCGCGCAGCGCCGCCTCGCGCCGGCGGGTGTCGGCGAAGTGCGCGTTGCCGCCGTCGACGATGATGTCGCCGGGCTCGAGCAGCGCGGCGAACTCGTCGATGACGGCGTCGGTGGGCGCGCCCGCCTTGACCATGATGATCAGCCGGCGCGGACGCTCCAGCGCGGCGACGAACTCCTCGGCGGACTCGGCCGGCACGAACGTGCCCTCGTCGCCGAACCGCTCGACGAGCTCGCGGGTGCGGCTGGCGGTGCGGTTGTGCACCGCGACCGAGTAGCCGTTCCGGGCGAAGTTGCGCGCCAGGTTGCGGCCCATCACCGCGAGTCCGGTGACGCCGATCTGTGCCGTTCCAGCCATCTGCCGCTCCTGTCGGGGACCTGGGGGTGGGCGCCGGCTGCCGCCGACATCCCAGTATCGCCGCTCCCCCGGCGGCCGGTCAGCGCGCCCCCGTCCGGCGCTCGATGTAGGCGCCGATGCCGTCGAGCACGATCTCGAGCCCGAACGCGAAGTCCTCGCCCAGCCACGGGTCATCGGGCTCGGCGTAGCCGACGAAGCTGTCCTCGGAGACGATGCGGGCCAGCACCGGGTGGTCGTCGGGGTTGACGAACGACTGCAGCATGCGGCCGTAGGCGGCGTCCCACTCCTTCTCCGGCGCCCCGGTGCGGGCCTCGACCTGGGCCATGGTGAACGCCAGCTGGGCGTGCCCGCGGACGTAACCGCTGAGCATCACCAGGATGCCGAGCATCTCCGGCCCACTGAGGCCGGTGTCGTCGAGAGCCTCCAACAGGTGCTCCATGCGGCGGATCTGGCTCGGCCCCATCGGTGGGGCGTTCAGCGGGACGTCGAGGGTCCACGGCCGCCGTCGGTAGGCGTCGACGATGCCCTGCGACTGCCAGCGCAGCTTGTCGCGCCAGCCGGTGAGCTCCGGTGGCGACGGCTGGGTCCGGCTGGCCGCTTCGACCATCAGCTCGAGCAGGTCGGTCTTGCTCGGCACGTACCGGTACAGCGACATCGTGGTGACGCCGAGCTCATCGGCGATCCGGCGCATGGACACCGCCGCCAGCCCCTCGGCGTCGGCGACCTCGATGCCCGTACCGACGATCCGCTGCACGCTCAGCCCTGGCTTCGGGCCACGGGTCGGCTGCGGCTGGGCACCCCAGAGCAGGTCGAGTGTGCGATTCGGATCGGCCCGCTGGTTCTCCGTCGGCATCTACTCCCCTAGCTCTCCGCTTGACGCTCATCCTAGAACTGTGTACAACGTATAGCGAAGTATACGCCGTACACACTTTTGATGGGAGACGGTCGTGACCTCCACCGATCCGGCCATCGTCGCCGAGGGACTGCGCAAGCGGTACGGCGACAACCACGCCCTCGACGGGCTCGACCTGACCGTGCCGCGCGGGATCGTCTACGGGCTGCTCGGCCCGAACGGCGCCGGCAAGACCACGGCCGTGCGCAGCCTCGCCACCCTGCTCCGGTTCGACTCCGGCAGCGCCCGGGTCGCCGGGTACGACGTGGTCCGCGATGCGGGCGAGGTGCGCGCCCGCATCGGGCTGACCGGTCAGTACGCCGCCGTCGACGAGACGCTGTCCGGGCGGCAGAACCTCGTCATGTTCGGCCGCCTCTACCATCTCGGCGCCCGGGCCGCCCGGCAGCGGGCCGAGGAGCTGCTGGAGCGGTTCGCGCTCACCGACGCCGCCGACCGCTCCGCCGGCGCCTACTCCGGCGGCATGCGCCGCCGGCTCGACCTCGCCGCCAGCCTCGTCCTCGCCCCGGAGGTGCTGTTCCTCGACGAGCCCACCACCGGTCTTGACCCGCGAAGCCGCAACGGCGTGTGGGAAGCCGTGCGCGCGCTGGTCGAGGGCGGCACGACCGTGCTGCTGACCACCCAGTACCTGGAGGAGGCGGACCAGCTGGCCGCGCGCATCTCCGTCATCGACGCCGGCCGGGCCGTTGCCGAGGGGACGCCCGACCAGCTCAAGGCGGCCATCGGTGGCGACCGCATCGAGGTCGTCGTGCGCGACGCCGAGCAGCTGGCCGTCGCGGCCGCGGTCGTCGGCCGGGCAGCGTCGGCGCAGCCGGAGGTCGACCGCGACACCAGGCGGGTCAGCGCACCGGTCGCCGACCGGATGGCCGCGCTCACCGCCGTCGTCGGCGAGCTGCAGCGCGCCGGCATCGACGCGGAGGACGTCGGCCTGCGCCGGCCGACCCTCGACGAGGCGTTCCTCCAGCTCACCGGCCACCGCCCCGCCGAGACCACCGACACCGCCGACACCGAGGAGAGTGCCGCATGAGCGCCACCCTGACCGCACCGCCCAGCGCCGTCCCGCCCGCACCCGCCCGCACCACACTGGCGCGGCTGCGGTGGGCCGCCGCCGACGGCTGGGTGATGACCCGCCGCTACATGGCGCACGTGGTGCGGGCGCCGGAAGAGGTCATCATCTACTTCACGCTCCCGATCATGATGGTGCTGGTCTTCGGGTACGTGTTCGGCAGCGGCATGGCCGTTCCCGACGGCGGCAGCTACCGCGAGTTCCTGCTGCCGGGGGTGTTCGTCATGACCATGATCTACGGGCTGGGCGCCACGGCGACGGCGGTCGCCTTCGACGTCGATCGCGGAGTCATCGACCGGTTCCGTTCGATGCCGGTGGCCCGCTCCGCGCTGGTCGTCGGGCGCAGCACAGCCGACCTGATGCGCGCACTGCTGGAGATGGCGACACTGATCGTCTGCGGGCTGCTGGTCGGCTGGCAGTGGCGTGAGGGCGTCGGTGGAGCCGTCGCGGCCATCGCGCTCATCCTGCTGCTCCGGTTCGCCATCACCTGGATCGGCATCTACCTGGGGCTGATCGTGAAGAACGCCGACCTCGTGGGCGTCATCGTCTTTCCGGCGGCGTTCCCGCTGACCGCGCTGTCCAACGTGTTCGTCGCGCCGGACCTGATGCCGGACTGGATGGGCGCCGTGGCGCAGTGGAACCCGCTGTCGTCGACAGTGGCCGCCGCGCGTGACCTGTTCGGCAACCCCGGGCTCGGCGGCGACTCCTGGATCGTCGAGCACAGCCTGTTGATGGCCGTGATCTGGCCGCTGGTGCTGCTGGCGATCTTCGTGCCGCTGTCAGTGCGGCGCTATCAGCGGCTGAGCCGGTGAGTCCGATGCATCGCCTGTGACACGCGGGGCAGGGGTCTACCAGAGTCGGATTGCTCCCGGTTAGTCTGCAATCCCCTGACCTGCCCGGAGCTGCCCACGATGACAGGACGCCACGCCTCGTCGCGGACGACGACGCCGTCCCCTTGGTTGCGCAGGCTGGGCCTGTCCGTCGCGGCCGTGGCCGTCCTCGGCGCCGCCGGCCTGGGCACCGCCTCGGTGCTGGACCCCGCCGGCGGCGAGTGCTCCGGCTCGCTGCCGGTCGCCGTGGCGGCCGACCCCGGCATCGCGCCCGTGCTCACCGAGCTGGCCGACCAGTACGCGCACACCGAGCCAGCGGCCGGCGACCGATGCGTCGAGATCGACGTCACCGCTGCGCCGGCCGCGACGGTGGCGGCCACGGTCGGCGCCGCCGAGGCCCCGCACCTGTGGATACCCAAGAGCCTCGCCTACGGCCCGGCCGTCGACGCGGCACAGGTCCACGAGCTGGCCAACGTCGCACTATCACCACTGGTCGTGGTACTGCCGCGGCAGGCGGCGCAGGCCGCGGGCGGTGCGGAGGCAGAGGTGTCATGGGCGGCCGTGGTGCAGGGCGATGCGACCGCCGTGCTGGCCGACCCCGCCGTCAACGACGAAGGCCTGGCCAGCCTGCTCGCCGTGCGCGCGGCCCTCGACGAGACGCTCGAGCAGAGCGAGCTCGTGGCATTGATGACCGAGGTGTCGCGGGCGGCCGTCGCGACCGTCGACGACGCGTTCGCGACGCTCGCGGGCGCTACCCCGGCGGCGTTCACCGCGACCGAGCAGTCCGTCGTCGCCTTCAACCGCACCGCCCCCGAGGTGCCCGCCAACGCGCTGTACCCGTCCGAGGGCACGTTCGCGTTCGACTACCCCGCGCTCGCGGTCCAGGGCGTCGAGGATGACCCGGACGCGGCCTCCGCCGCCGCGGACTTCGTCACCTACCTCGGCTCGATCGACGCGCAGGAGGCGATCCGCGCCGCCGGGTTCCGCTCCCCCGACGGCACCGCGGACGACGATGCCGGTGTCGTCGACGGCATTCGCCCGGCCATGCCCGAGCTGCTGCCCGACCCCGACCCGGCGGCCGTCACCGAGCTGACCCGGCAGTGGGCCGCGCTATCGCTCGAAATGCGGATGCTCGCCGTCATCGATGTCTCCGGCTCGATGAACGAACAGGTCGAGGGAGGCGCCACCCGCATCGAGCTCACGCGTGACGCGGCACTGGAAGCCCTGGGGCTGTTCCCGCCGAGCTCGTCGATCGGGCTCTGGGCCTTCTCGATCCTGCAGGACCCGCCGAACGACCACGTCGAGCTGGTGGACATCGGTCCGATGGACGAGGAAGCCGGCGACGGCACCCGGCTCGACGCGCTGGTCGGCGCGCTGGAGTCGCTGCCGTCCCGCGCCGAGGGCGGCACCGGCCTCTACGACACCGTCCTCGCCGCGTTCCAAGAGGTCCGCGGCAGCTACCAGGCCGGCAGCGTCAACTCGGTGGTGCTGCTGACCGACGGGCGCAACGAGGACGACCCCGAGGGCATCGACCTGGAGACCCTGCTCACCACGCTGACCGCGCAGTTCGACCCGGCCAACCCGGTCCCCGTCATCACCATCGGGATGGGCCCCGAGGCCGACATGGACGCGCTGCAACAGATCTCCGCCGCGACCGGCACCCAGGCGTACCAGGCCGAGGATCCGCGCGACATCCAAAGCGTGTTCGTGCAGGCCATGATCGAGCGGCAATGCCGCCCGAACTGCTGACCACGCGGCATACAGTTCGGGCGCGCCTGTCCGATTCCGGACCCGGTTCATATGATCATGGGTCCGTTAGCGCGGGCAGGAGGTAGCGATGAACCAGCTGTCGTGGCCCGCGACCATCCTGCTGGGAATCCTGCTGGGACTGGCCGCGGTCGGTGCCGAACGGTCGGCCGACGACGAGGGCGCGGCGGCTGCGGGCGGAGCGACGGCCTCTCCCACGGCGTCGAGTGACGGCGGCGACGGTCCGGACTCCGGCTCCGGCTCCGGCGAATCCTCCGGTGACTCATCCGCCGATTCCGACGGTGAGACCAGCCCGGACACCGGCGGCGAGCCGTTGGACTACTCCGTCACGCTGACCTTCGACGACGGCCCTCACCCCGTCTACACTCCGCAGGTGCTGGAGCTGCTGGACCAGTACGACGCGACCGCCGTCTTCTGCGTCGTCGGTCAGCGCCTGCGCGAGCACCCGGAGGTGGTGCGGCAAATCGTCGACGCCGGCCACGCGCTGTGCAACCACACCGACACCCACGACGACCAGCTCTCCGAACGCGACCGCGACGAGATCGAGCAGCAGATCGCCGAAGCCGACGAGGCCATCGACACGGCTGTGGGCGACGACGTCGCGGTCCGGTACTTCCGGCAGCCCAACACCGCGGTCCAGCCGGAGGTCGAGGAGGTGCTCGACGAGTTCGGGCTGGAGCCGCTGGACTGGACGGTCGACCCCCGCGACTGGTCACGACCCGGGACGATGTCTATTGTTCAGGACGTGCTCGGCCAGATCCGTCCCGGTGCGGTCATACTGCTGCACGACGGCGGTGGTGACCGGTCCCAGACCGTTGCGGCGCTCGAGCAGATCCTCGCCGGGCTCGACGCGGCCGGCTATCGCACCGTTCTGCCGGGAGACTCATGACCCCCCGTCCTGTCGCCGTCGTCGACCTCGACGGCGTACTCGCCGACGTCGACCACCGACTCCACCACCTGCAGGGCCGTCCGAAGAACTGGGCTGCCTTCTTCGCCGGCATGGGCGACGACCCGCCCTACCCGGAGGGCTTCGCGCTGGCCGGCAAGCTGGCCGAGGAGCACGACATCATCTACCTCAGCGGCCGCCCGGAGCGTACGCGCGCGGTCACCCAGTCGTGGCTGGCCGCGCACGACGCCCCGACCGGCCGGGTGATGCTCCGCCCCGACGACGACCGCCGGCCGGCCCGGCTGTTCAAGATCGGCGTGTTGAAGCGGCTGTCCGCGCATCGGAAGGTCGCGATCCTCGTCGACGACGACCCCGCCGTGTGTGCCGCCGCGCGCGCCGCCGGCTTCGCCGTCTACGAGGTCGAGTGGAGCCGGCCCGACCAGACACTGTTCGCCGCCCAGGAGCGCGACGGCCGCACCTGACACCGTCGGGCGCCCGTCACGGTGACGCCGGCGGCTCGGCCCGGTAGGCCTGGTGCAGGAGCTCGACGAACGCCGGCGCACGATGCCCATCGTGATGCCGCGCAGCACGTCCGCGCGCGGCCACACGACCGCGGCGCCGTCCCAGAACGCGAGGTTCCAGATGGTCGCCTCGCCGAGCCGGCCTCGGCGGTCCACGAACGCCGCGTCGTCGTGCCCCTCGGCGGCGGCTCGGCGCAGGTACAGGGTCTTGGCGACCTCGCCGACGTGCTTCACCGCCGGCAGGACCCGCTCGTACTCGACGGTCGCCATCGACAGCGGCCCGGCCGGGCCCGACGCCGGCGGGGCGGTTCGCACCAGCACGTCGAGCTCCGCGCCGTCCCCGGTGCTGGTGAATGAGGCGGGTCATATGCTGATCGGGAGCTGTCCCGGCGCACCGGCGTCAGCCGGCGGCTGCTGCGCTACTACGAAGAGCAAGGGCTGATAGAGGCGCGTCGCGGCAAGAACGGCTACCGCGAGTACGACGACGACACGGTGCTCACGGTGCGGCAGGTGCGTGCGCTGCTCGACGCCGGACTCTCGACGGCGGTGATCCGCGACGTCCTGGCCGCGGAACCCTCGCCGGCTACCTGACCGGAGGCTGAGGAGCTGTCAGGTCAGCAGGACGGCGAGCAGGGCGCCGATGAGCATCGGCGGGCCGAAGGGCAGGCTCGTGCGGCGCCCGGCGCGGCCGGCCGTCATCAGGACGATACCGATCACGCCTCCGACGAGGAAGCCGAGGAAGACGCCCAGGACGAGCGTGGACCAGCCGGCCCAGCCCAGCAGCAGCCCCACGACCGCTGCCAGCTTGACGTCGCCGAGGCCGAGATCGGCCGGGCGGAGCAGGGCCAGGAACAGGTAGAACGCCAGACACGCTGCGGCACCGGCCCAGGCCCGGCCGTACGCGCCCCACTCCTGCGTCGCGACGGCGGCGACGGTGAGCAGGGCCGCTCCGGCGGCCAGGGCGGAGTACGTGAGCCAGTCCGGCAGCAGGTGCTCGCGCAGGTCGACGTAGGCCATGGCGACGCCTAGAGCGCCAACGGTGAGGTAGGCCGGCAGGTCGGCCGCGGAGTCCCTCCGTGCCACCGCGAGCAGCGCCCACACCGCTGCGGTCGCCAGCGCCAGCCACAGCGCCAGCCGGGGCGCGGCGGCGAGCACCCGGTACGGGGTGGGCGGGTCGTCGTCGGCCGGTTCCTCCACCGGCGGCCGGTCCGGGATGCGGGCGATCGCCTGCGGCAGCGCGCCGCCCGCCAGCATTCCGGCCAGCGCCAGCACGAGGACGACGGTCACGCGCGCGACCCCGTCGCCGCGTGCGCGGCGGAACGCAGCACCGACACCGGCACGTCTGCGCCGGTCATCAGCCGCACCTGACCGACGGCCTGGTGAACCAGGAGGTCGAGGCCGCTCGCCACCGCTCCCCCGGCCTCGAGCCACGCGGCGGCCAGCGGCGTCGGCCACGGGTCGTAGACGACATCGAACAAAACCCGTGCCGCGGCGGGACCGCGGGTGAGCGAGCTGGCCAGCGGATCGACCGCGCCTTTGGGTGCCGTCGACACCACCAGCCCGGCCTCGGCGCACGCGGGCAGCACGGCCCACTCCACCACCTTGGCCGGGTGTCCGAGCGCCGCGGCCACGGCCAGCGCGGCGTGCGCGCGCGTCGCGGAGCGGGCATGGACGTGCACGGGGCCGCTGCCGCGGAAGGCCAGCGCCGCGAGGACGCTGGCCGCGGTCGCGCCGCCGCCCCAGAGACAGACCGGCGCGGTGTCCTCGGCGCCGGCCTCGGCCAGGGTGGCGACCACGCCGGGCACGTCGGTGTTGTCCGCTGCCCAGCCCGCGGCCGAGCCGTCGTCGTCGAGCCGGACCAGGGTGTTGGCCGCACCCACGGTCCGGGCGACGTCGGACGCAGTCGTCGACAGGTCGAGCGCCACCCGCTTGAGTGGCATCGTCAGTGACAGCCCGCGCCACGTCGCGTCCAGCGACGCGAGGAATCCCACCAGCCCGGCCTCGTCGACCTCGTGCGCGGTGTATTCCCAGTTCAGGCCCAGGTGCCGGTAGGCGGCACGGTGAATGACCGGCGAGAGGGAGTGGGCGATGGGCTTGCCGAGGACGGCGCAGTGCTGGTTCAGCAACGGTCGCTCTCCCGGCAGTACTCCTCCAGCCGCGCCTCGTTGGCGGCGTGGTCGTCGGAGGTGACCGCGAACGCCGTCTCGCCGGTCTCGAGGTCGACCGCGACGAAGTAGCAGTTGCCCTCCCTGGTCGGGTTGAGCGCGGCGCTCAGCGCGGCCTCACCGGGCGAGGCGATCGGCCCCGGCGGCAGCCCGGACACGACGTAGGTGTTGTACGGCGAGTCGACCTGGCGCATCTCCGGCGTGGTGTAGACACTGGAGTAGTCGTCGACGGCGTAGTGGACGGTGGAGTCCATCTGCAGCCGCTGCTCGGGTACGCCGTTTGCCTCGCACGCCCCGGAGAGCCGGTTGTAGATGACCTCGGCCACCCGAGGCATGTCCTCCTCGCGGCTGACCTCGCGCTGGATGATGCTGGCGACGGTGACCACTTGGCGCGCGGTCAGGTCGAGCGCGGCGGCGCCATCGGAAAGGCTCACCTGTTGCGCGGTCTGGTCGAAGCGCTCGAGCATTGAGGCGACCAGTGACTCCGGCGTCGTCTCGCCGCCGAGCTCGTACGTGGCGGGGAACAGGAACCCTTCCGGGTCGCCCTCGGCGTACTCGGGCAGGGTCGCCGCGTCGAGCGCGGCCTGGAGGTCCGCCTCGGCGAATCCGGACTCCTCGGCCAGCCGGGCGAGCACCTGGCGCACCCGGTAGCCCTCCGGCAGCGACACCCGTTGTCCGCCTTCGCCGCTGACCAGGGCCGCGACGGCGTCGGACGCGCGCATCTCGAGGGCGAGCACGTAGTTGCCCGGCTGGATGGAGGTGGCCTGCGGGTTGTCGTCCGCGGCCTCGATGAAGGCGTCCTCGCTGGCCACGACGCCGGCCTCGAACAGGGTGGCACCCATCGCGCGGATGGTGGCGCCTTCCTCGATGGTGACCGAGACCTCGCCAGAACCAGGGCCGGGATAGTCCTCGGCCTCGCCGAACACATCGTTGATGCTGTTCAGCAGGGCGCTGCCGCCGTAATAGATTCCTGCGAGCAGGCTGCCGACGACGGCGAGGGAGAGCACGACCGCGACGAACGATCCGAACCGGCTTCGGCGCCGCCGGCGCCGCCGATGCCGTCGGGGGCGCACGAGCTCCTCCGACGTGTCGAGGTCAGTCATCGGTTACCGTCAGCACCTCTCCAGGCGGCTCGCCGCCACTACGCTCGGCGTCCAGCGCGTCTTGCAAGATGACCATCGCCGCGGCCTGGTCGATGGCCGGCCGTGCCGCTCGGGACGAGACACCGCTGGCTCGCATCCCGCGCGTCGCGACGGCGGTGGTCAACCGCTCGTCGATCAGCCGCACCGGGCATGGTGCCACAAATCGGACCAATTCCGCACCAAACGCCCGGACGTGCTGGGCCGCCGCATGTTCCTTCCCATCGAGACTACGCGGCAAACCCACGACCACCTCGATGGGTTCGCGCTCGGCGACCAGCTCGGCGAGTCGCCGCAGGTCACCGGGGCCACGCCGGACCGTCTCGACGGGTGTCGCGATCAGTCCGTCGGAGTCGCAGGAGGCGACCCCGATGCGGACGGAGCCGACATCGACGCCCAGTCTGACGCCTCGGCGCACCGTCACGAACCGCGGGTGACGGTCTCGCCGATGGCGTGCTCGACCCGGGTGAGAGCGTCGGCGATCTTGGTCGCGTCGGCGCCGCCGCCCTGGGCGACGTCGTCCTTGCCGCCACCGCCGCCACCGAGCGTCTGGGCGGCCAGCCGGACCAGCGAGCCGGCCTTGACGCCCCACTCGCGACCCGCCTCGTTGACCGTGACGACGACGCTGGGCCGGCCGGAGTCGCCGGCAGCGGCGGCGGCGACGACCACCGGGCGCTCGTTGCCGAGCCGGCCACGCACGTCGAGCGCGAGCGAGCGGAGGTCGTCGGCGGACGTGCCGGCAGGGGCTTCGTGGCCGACGAACGACACGCCGTACACGTCGCGGGCGGAGTCGGCCAGCTCGCCCGCGCGGGCGCCCAGCGCCGACGCCCGGGCCCGGGCCAGCTCCTTCTCGGCGTCGCGCACCTGGACGACCAGCCGCTCGACCCGCTCGGGCACCTGCTCCGGCTGCACCTTCAACAGGTCGGCGAGCCGGCTGACCAGCGCACGCTCCTTCGCCAGGTGCCGGAAGCCCTCGATGCCGACGAACGCCTCGACCCGGCGGCTGCCGGCGCCGACGGAGCTCTCCCCGGTCAGCGTGACGAGGCCGACCTGGGACGAGTGCGCCACGTGGGTGCCACCGCACAGCTCGCGCGACCAGGATCCGGCCATCTCGACGACGCGAACCTCCTCGTCGTACGTCTCGCCGAACAGCGCCAGCGCGCCGATCTCGCGGGCCCGTTCCAGCGGCATGTAGGTGGCGCTGACCGCGTGATCGCGGCGGATCGCCAGGTTGGCGACTTCCTCGACCTCGCTGCGGGTCGCAGCGCCCAGCGCCTGCCCCCACGCGAAGTCCAGCCGCAGGTAGCCGGGCTTGTTGTAGGAACCGCTCTGCAGCGCCTGCGGCCCCAGCACCTGGCGCAGCGCCGCGTGCACGATGTGGGTGCCCGAGTGCGCCTGGCAGGCACCGATGCGCCACTCGCGGTCGACCTTCGCCGCGACGTCCTGACCGCTGATGACCTCGCCCTTGAGCACCCGGACCTTGTGCACGACCAGGCCCTTGACCGGGCGCTGGACGTCGAGGACCTCCAGCTCGAAACCGTCGCCGCTGATGACGCCGGCGTCGCTGTCCTGGCCGCCGGACTCGGCGTAGAACGGAGTCCGGTCGAGGACAACCTCGAGCGTCTCGCCCTCGCTGGCACCTGGCACGGCGATGCCGTCGAGCAGCAGCCCGCGGATGCGGCTGTCGGTCTCCAGCTCCTCGTAGCCGGTGAACGGCGTCGGGCCGACCTCGCGCAGCTGCCGGTAGGCACCGAGGCCAGCGGAAATCGTGTGCCCGCCCTTTCTGCTTTTCGCGTCGGCCTTGGCGCGTTCCCGCTGCTCGGCCATGAGCCGGCGAAACCCGTCCTCGTCGACGGTCAGGCCCTGCTCGCCCGCCATCTCCAGGGTCAGGTCGATCGGGAACCCGTAGGTGTCGTGCAACTTGAACGCGGTGTCGCCGGACAGCACCTTCGCGGCCTCGCCGGACTTCACGTCCTCGGCGGCCAGATCGAAGATCTGCGTGCCGGTCTGCAGCGTCCTGCGGAACGCGTCCTCCTCCGCGTACGCGACCGACGAGATGCGCGCGAAGTCGGACTCGAGCTCCGGGTACGCGGCCTTCATGCTGTCCTTGGCGACCGGCAGCAGCTCCGGCATGGTGCGATCGTCGACGCCGAGCAGCCGCATCGCGCGGACGCTGCGGCGCAGCAGGCGGCGCAGCACGTAGCCGCGGCCCTCGTTGGACGGGGTGACGCCGTCGCCGATGAGCATCAGCGAGCTCCGGACGTGGTCGGCCACGACGCGCATGCGGACGTCGTCGCCGTGGTCGGCGCCGTAGCGCCGCCCGGACAGGTCGGCCGCGCGCTGCAGCGTCGGCCGCACCTGGTCGATCTCGTACAGGTTGTCGACGCCCTGCAGCAGGTACGCGACCCGCTCCAGGCCCATGCCGGTGTCGATGTTCTTCGATGGCAGGTCGCCGACGACGACGAACTGGTCCTTCGCCGTGACGTCGGTGATCTGCTCCTGCATGAAGACGAGGTTCCAGATCTCCAGGAAGCGGTCCTCGTCGACGACGGGGCCACCGTCCGGGCCGTGCTTGGAGCCACGGTCGACGTAGATCTCGCTGGACGGACCGCCGGGGCCGGGCTGGCCGGTGTGCCAGTAGTTGTCCTTGAGCCCGCGCCGCTGGATGCGCTCCTCCGGCAGCCCGGCGACCTTCTTCCACAGCCCGGCGGCCTCGTCGTCATCGTGGTAGACGGTGACCCAGATCTTCTCCGGGTCGAAGCCGTAGCCGCCCTGGGCCTGCGGGTTGGTAATGAGCTCCCAGGCGTAGGCGATGGCGCCTTCCTTGAAGTAGTCGCCGAAGGAGAAGTTGCCGTTCATCTGGAAGAACGTGCCGTGCCGGGTGGTCTTGCCGACCTCTTCGATGTCGCCGGTCCGGATGCACTTCTGCACGCTGGTGGCTCGCTGCCAGGGCGCGGCCTGCTGCCCGGTCAGGTACGGGATGAACGGCACCATGCCGGCGACGGTGAACAGCAGCGACGGATCCGGGGAGATCAGCGAGGCGCTGGGGACGACGGTGTGACCGTTCTTCTCGAAGTGGTCGAGGAACCGACGCCGGATCTCGGCGGTCTCCATGGTCAGTACGTGCCTCTCGGGTTGGTGCGGGGATGACGTGACACCGGGCCTGCGGCCGACGGCGCATCGAGGAGGTCGTCGACGGCGGCCAGGTCGGGCTCGCCGCGCTGGGCCGTGCCGGCGCCGTCCGGTGCGATGCCCAGCGCGTGCCGCAGCTCGGCGTCGCGCACGGCCATGCCGGCGCGGACCTCGTCGGCGAAGTCGCGAATGGCCGCGCCGACGTCGCGCACCCCGCTGGCGACGCGGTCGGCCGCGCCCTCCGGGGTGAGGCTGTCGGCCGCCTTGGTGAGCTTGCGCACCACCATGACACCGGCGGTGGCGCCCAGCGCCACCCAGAACAGCCGCCTCATGCCCGGCTCCCCCGGCGGCCGTGGCGACCGTCTCCGTCGCGGCGGGCGGCCAGTGCCCGGCGCACGCCGTAGGTGAACGCGGCCGTGCGCACCAGCGGGCCGCCCAGGGTGGCGGCGAACAGCGACGACATGGCCGCGACGTTGGTGGTGACGGTCTGCGCGTTCGAGGTGATGGCATCGATCCGCTGCAGCTGCGCGTTCGTGGAGGCCAGCAGCTCGTTGGTTTCGTCGACGGTGGTGGAGGTCTTGGCGACGTGCTCGGCGCGGATGTCCTGGACGACGCGGGTGAACTCGTCCACCGTCCGGCCCAGCTTCAGGATCGGCACGGCGAGGAAACCGACCAGTGCCACGAAGGCAGCGGCGGCCAGCAGCCCTGCGATCTCGCCTACGGACATGGGTGGAGCAGCCTCTCTACGGGTGCGGTGGTCTCAAGCGTCTGACCCTACCGCGCCGGCCGTGCAGCGCGTGCCTCGATTATGGTCCTGTCGAGCCGCCGCCACGCAGTGCCGCCACCGCCTGCGCCACCCGAGTGGCCCGGGCCGCCGGTGTGCGGGCCTTCAGCACTGGCAGCATGACCGCGTACCGGTCGGTTCGGCCCAATGCCTCGAACGCCGCCGCGGCGGCCGGGTCGGCGGCCAGCGCCGCGGCCAGGTCCGATGGGACGGTGGCCTCGCGCTGGGGGGCGTACGCGGCTTCCCAGCGGCCGTCGGCGCGGGCCGCCTCGACCTGGGCGAGCCCGGTCGGACGCATCCGGCCGGCGGCGGTCAGCGCCTGAACCATCTCGACGTTGACCCGCGACCACGCGCTGCCCCGCCGGCGCGGCGAGTACCGCTGCAGGTAGTGGTGCTCGTCGAGCGAGCGCCGGACGCTGTCGATCCAGCCGAAGCACAGCGCCGCCTCCAGTGCCTCCCGGATGGTCAACGACGGCTCCGGCGCGCCCTTCTTGGCGATCCGCACGAAGACGCCGGTGCTGGTGGCATGGTGCTCGGCCAGCCAGTGCTCCCAACCGGCGGCGTCGACCACGAGGAAGTCGGGCGTGGTCATGCGGCCGCCTCGCCGTCGGCCATCGCCTTCCGGTGCGGGTCGTACATGAGCCCGAGGACGTTGCCGAACGGGGCGACGACTGAGGCGTTGGCGTAGTACAGGGCGCAGAAGCCCCGCAGCTCGATCGTCATCGTTCCGGTCCCTTCTCCGTGGTGCGCCGTGTTCGTGCTGATGAGAACGACGCTATCGAGGGTTGTGGAACGTACGGTTCCTCAATTGCTGGCAGACTCGGGAGAATGTTGGAGACGTCGGTGCGCCTGCTGAGGCTGCTGTCGCTGTTGCAGGTCAGACGGGAGTGGTCGGGAGCGGAGCTGGCCGACCGGCTCGAGGTCAGCACCCGCACGGTCCGCAACGACATCGAGCGGTTGCGCATCATGGGCTACGAGGTCGACTCCGCGACGGGACCGGCCGGCGGCTACCGGCTCGGTGCCGGCTCCACGTTGCCGCCGCTGCTTCTCGACGACGACGAGGCGGTCGCCGTCGTCCTCGGACTGCGGGCCGCCGCAGCAGGCTCGGTCACCGGTATCGAGGAGACGTCGCTGCGTGCGCTGGCGAAGCTGGAACGGACGCTCCCGTCACGGCTGCGGCACCGGGTCGACGCGCTGCGATCTGCGACGGCGTCCGCCGCGAGCGTCGGTGCCCGGGTGGACGCCTCGACGCTGACGGAGGTCGCCGCCGCGGCGCACCGTCACGAGCAGTTGCGCTTCGACTACGCCGGCCACGACGGCGCGTCGTCGGTCCGCACGGTGGAGCCGCATCAGCTCGTCTACACGGGCCGCCGGTGGTACCTGCTGGCCTGGGACGTCGACCGCGGCGACTGGCGCACGTTCCGCGCGGACCGCATCCGCCCCCGGATCCCGACCGGGCCGCGCTTCGCCCCGCGCGAGCCGCCCGGCGGGGACGCCGTCGCCCACGTGCTGCGCGGCGTCGGCTCGCAGGCCTACCGCCACCAGGCCCGGGTCCGGCTGGACGCGCCGATCGATGCCGTCACCGACAAGATCACCGCGATGGGCGGGCTGGTCACCGTCCTCGACGACGGCAGCTGCCTGCTGCAAACCGGCGGCGACTCCTGGCACGACCTCGCCGGCTACCTGGGCAGCCTGGGCGTCGGCTTCGAGGTCCTCGACCCGCCGGAGCTGCGCACCCACCTGCGCGACCTGTCCGAGCGCTACGCCGCCGCGGCAGCGCACGCATCCGGTGACGCCGAGGCGGGATGAGGGTGTGCCGAGGCGGCTGCTCGGGCGGCTGCTCGGTGCGAGATCGACGTTGTCGGTGGGGTCGGGTAGAGTCGTTCACATGTTCGAAGAAGCCGTCTTGGATGCTGGTCCGCTGGTCGCTCGTGACCCGCGGACCGGCGCGTGGGTCAGCTATGACCCGTGGGAGCTTCCCGACGGCGAGGTGAGCGCCTGCGGGGTCCTGCCCGACGGCCTGCTCGACATCGCCGGCGCGCCGGCCGACGCGCTGGCGCCCGAGCCGGCCTCGGTCGCGGCGACACCTCTCGCGGCGGTGCCGACGGGCCCGTGGCTTGCAGCCGCGCTCGCCACGTTCGAGACCGCGGCGGCGGGCGGCTACCACCTCGTCGAGGCGGCC